>JAADHV010000063.1 GCA_013151635.1 Deltaproteobacteria bacterium
CCAGTGATGCAGCATTGCATTCCAGTCCCATCCTGACTTCCAAAAGGTCCTCAATAGATGCATTCTGGGCTTCAATGGCTTTAGCCAAAGGATTTTCAAGGCCCGGATCATAGGTTTTTACAAAGGTTCCCTGGCCCTGTTTTTGAACAATCAGCCCCATGGCTGCAAGTCTCTGGATGGCATCCCTGATGGTAGTCCGGCTGACATCCATGGCCTGTGCCAGCTCACGTTCGGTCATCAGTTTCTCACCGGGCTTGAGTTTACCTCTGAAGATGAGTTCTCTTATCTGATCAAACACCTGATCGGAAATACGTTTGGGTTTAATCGGTTTAATCGGTATTGTCATATAATTAAAAAGCTGCCGGCAGGGTCAGCAGCAGTCCTTTGTTTTAAAATCAATTTTTAATCACCATAATATGAATTTTCAGTATTAATCAGAAACAGGGGAATATCAAGAGTTTTTTAAGCAGTTTTCCTGCCTGACAACCTAACAATGTCAATATTCCTGCAGGCCAGGATCAAAGCAGAGAATCAGCATAGAGTTCAATGGGGTGTTTTACTTGAATACTTGAACCGGTTTTTGAAAGCATGTCACTGATTTGCATGATGCAGGCCGGGCATCCGCTGGCCACTGTCGAACAATTGGTTTCAACAATGCTTTTTTGTTTCAATTTGCCGATTTTAGTGGAAATATCATAATGGGAAAGGTTAAAGCTTCCCCCCATGCCGCAGCATTTGTCTGCATCCTCCATTTCTTTTAAATATTTTCCGGAAGCAGTGATCACCTGTCTGGGCTGTACACAGATGCCCAAAGATTTTTTAAGGTGGCAGGGATCATGGTAAGTGACAGTTTCAGAAGAATTATCATCTTCATGCGTCTTATAAGGGCCTATATGCATCACATCGACCAGAAATTGATTGATATCCATGGTTTTTTTTGAAAGATTATCAAGGTATTTTTTTAAACTGTTTTCATTGCCCTGATAGAGAGAGGGCCACAGCTTTTTTATGGTAGATGTGCAGGTGGCACAGGCCGTGACCAGGTAATCAAATTTTTGTTTTTGAAGCAGTTTGGCATGATGAGCTAAAAGCGTGTTAAAAGTCTTTCTGTCTCCGGATGCCAGGGCAGGTATGCCGCAGCAACCCTGTGTTTCAGGGATGATCAGGTTCACATTGCAGTGCTGAAGAACCTTAACCGATGCATGGGCAATATTTGGCAGGATCTTGTCAATCAGGCATCCTGTGAATAAGGCAACTCTGATTCCGGAAACTGTTGATCCTGGTTTCAAGGCGGTCAAGGATTTATGGAACGGCTTATTTGCCAGTGGTATGAAGTGCCGGCTAAAAAGCAGGGGTGAAACAAACCGTGCGCAGGATGTGCCTTGTATGGTTTTATTGCTTTTGACCAGTAACTTTTGAAATTTTCCGGCCCAGGCCATCAGGGTGTTAAAGGTCTTTGGGTTGGAGAGCGCCTGCTTGAAAATAATTTTTTTAACAGGTGAAAGTCCTTTATATCCGGTTAAAATTGTCCGGGCTTTGAAAAATATTTCCAGTACATTGACCCCGGAAGGACAGTTAGCAGCGCAGGAACCGCATAAAAGGCATTTATTCAACCGCTTATTGACCCCGTCCGGGTCAGAAAAGAGCCGGGTCATCAAACCGTTTAAAAGGGCAAGTTTCCCCCTGGCCACGTCTGCTTCTTTCCCGGTCTGTTCAAACAGGGGACAAACGGATTGACACAGGCCGCATCTGATACAGATCACCAGTTGCTCTTCCAGTTCTTTTACAAATATTGCCAGTTCATCCATATTTGTCACGTTTTTAAACTCCTGTAATCTTCCCGGGGTTGAGGATGCCATTAGGGTCAAGAGCCCGGCGAAGCCTTTTTGAAAATTCAATGGATGAAAATCCGGTTTCTTTTTTCAAAAAAGGTACTTTGGCAATTCCAATACCGTGCTCTCCTGAAAGCGTTCCTCCCATCTCAAGGGCTTTGTCAAAAATTTGTTCAATAGCCAGTTCAACCCTGTGCCATTCTTTCTTGTCCCGTTTGTCTGTCAGGATGGTCGGATGCAGGTTGCCATCCCCTGCATGGCCAAAGGTGCCAATGCTGATCTGAAAATCTTTTGCGATCTGTTGAAGGGCCTTAACCATGTCCGGGATTCGGCTTCGAGGAACAGTGGCATCTTCAAGAACAAGAGTGGGCTTCAGTTTTGCAAGGGCAGATAGTGCGCTTCGCCTGGCCGACCAGATCCTGTCTCTTTCCTGATCATTGGCTGCTACCTTGATATTGGATGCTCCCATTGTTTCGCATAAGGTTACAACCCTTGCCCCTTCCTCTTCGACAACGGCAGGATGCCCGTCCACTTCAATAAGCAAAAGTGCTGCGGCATCAACGGGAAGTCCTGCCCTGCTGTAATCTTCAACTGCCCTGATGGTAAAGTTGTCCAGAATTTCAAGAGTGGCGGGTACGATCCGGCCGGCTATGATGGCTGCAACGGTTTCCGATGCCTTTTCAATGGAGTTGTACGCGGCAACCATTGATGTCCTGCAGGTTGGACAGGGGATCAATTTCAGGGTGATCTCGCTGATAATCCCCAGGGTGCCTTCTGATCCCGCCATCAGCCCTGCTATATTGTACCCGGTTGCACATTTGACGGTTTTAGAACCGCTTTTTATATATTCGCCTGTGGCATCAAAAAAATTGATTCCCATGATATAATCCTTGGTAACCCCGTATTTGAGACCCCGCAACCCCCCGGCATTTTCTGCGACATTACCGCCAAGGGTTGATACGGCCTGGCTGCCGGGGTCAGGTGGGTAGAACAGCCCTATTTTTTCCACAGCCTTTGCCAGTGCTGCCGTAACAACTCCAGGCTGGACCACGGCATACATATCCTGCTCATTAATTTCGATAATGTTGTTCAGCCTTCTTGTAAGCAGGACAATCCCCTTTTCTTCCGGGATGGTACCGCCGCTCAGGTTTGTTCCTGAACCCCTCACAGTAATAGGAATATTATTCTCATTGCAAAGGAGAACTATCTTTCCAAGTTCTTCATCAGTTCCTGGCATGACAACTGCACAGGGGATTTTGGGGTCAAGGACGGCGGCATCATAGGAATAAGTCATCCTGTCTTCAATATCAGTGAAAAGGTATTCTTTGCCCGTAATATATTGCAATTCTTTTAACAGTGCCGGTTTCATTGCGATCCTTCTATATGTTTATGGTAATACCAATTTATTAAATCCATCAAGCCGCTTTTGTTTTTATTAAAAAGAGGGTGGTCATACCTTGAAAAACAAAACAATCTTAAAAAATTGAACTCTCTGAAATAATTCAATATATTTTATAACAGCCTTTCAAACAAAATACAAACGATTTTATTTTCTTCTTGATAAGTAGTATTTTTCAAAATGACATATTGGTCATACCAAAAAATAATGAGATCTTTTAATGCATGGAATGAAACCATGTTCGTGCAAAGTTCAGGCAATGATGCCCTGGATCTCTGGGACAGTATCTGAATATTATTTTTACCGGAAGCCATGATAAAGAATGTGCGGTTCCCGCCCGCATATGTGATTAAAACCCGCACAGCAAAAAAAATCTATCTGCTTTTATTTTTATTATATGCCGTATTAACCGGCCGGACCGATCCAATATTTTAATTGACTATCCCGGGGACAGGTAGTAACCAAACTAGAAACGAACACACTTGGCAGGCTTAAAATATCATGGGGGTGTTATTTGAAAAGCATTTTTTTTTGGCCGGATCGCCTGTTTTCCAGTATCCGTTCAAAGTTTATTGCCATCTTTGTCATTTTAGGCGTGATGCCGCTGATTGTTGTGGGATTTTTTGCCTATAAGAGTGCATCAAATGCGCTTTTATTGCAGACCAGGGAACAATTGGGCAATCTTGCGGACAAAACAGCCCAACAGATTGATACGTTTTTCGAGGTCGCTGAAAAAGATATTGATCTGCTCTCAAATTTCCCATTTATCCAGCTTGCTTTTCTCCAGTTTGAATTTGGACAGAGACTGGATACGGCCAAAAGACTGGTGGAAGAATATGGAAAAAAGAACCAGTACTATAAACGGATTCATCTGATCAATCTCCAGGGCAGGTCCATATTAACTGTCCCCCGGGGCAGCAATGAAAATCCGGAATTGTTCAATACTCTTGACTGGTTCAATGCTGCTCTTGAAAAAGAAATATTTTTGTCAGACATCATCATGGATAAACCATTTAACGGTTCCTTTTTGATCCTTGCAAAAAAAGTATATGATTTTGAGGATAAGACAAAACCTGTGGGGATTCTTGTCTTTGAAATCAAGCTGTCCTCCTTTACCTTATTTGTTTCAAGTTTAAAGATCGGCACCCAGGGGTATTCTTTTTTGCTCAATAACAAAGGGTACCTCATATATCATCCCGACCAGAGTTTGAATTTTAAAAACACCTTTCTTGAAGACGGGGATGCAAAACTTGCACTTCTTATAAAAAAAATGAAGTCAGGAGAACGCGGGTTTGGAGAATACCTTTTTAAAAAAAGAAAAAAATATATGGTGTTCACCCCGTGCAGGATTAAAAACTGGAGCGTGGGAATTACACTCCAGCGGTCAGAATTCATGGCTGATATTATTAAGCTTCGGCAGAGCATGGTGACATTCAGCGCCTTGATCATTGCCCTGATCATTTTTGTTTCACTCCTGTTTGTCAAAAGCCTGACCCAGCCCATCAGCCAGTTAATCACCGGTGCCAGGGCTATTGGAGGAGGGGATCTGGATCAGACCATCCGGGTGGAATCATCTGATGAACTACAGGGACTTGCAAGAGAATTCAACAAGATGGCCGCAAGGTTAAAAACAAGCATGCAGGAAATTGTCGAACTTAAAACATTTAATGATGATATCTTCAGAAGTGTATCCAGCGGTATTATGACTGTGAATCGCAAGGGAGAGTTAACCTCGATTAACAAAAGTGCGGAAAAAATCTTTTCATTGTCCAGGCACAAAATTGATAACAAGGCCCTGGAAAACATCCCTCCAGGGATAAAAAGTGCCCTGGCTTTGTTAATGCTGACTCTTGGGAAAAAAGAAAAAATAGAACACCAGGTAATAGATTTTTTAAATCAACAAGGCGAGCCTGTTTTCATTGAAATCAACACTTCTTTGCTCAATGACAGTGGTGGTAAAGTCATCGGCGCCATTGCCGATATCCGGGATATTACACTTAGAAAGCGAATGGAAGAATTAATGGTAAGGGTTGACAAACTGGCCTCTTTAGGGGAATTGTCTGCCGGGATTGCCCATGAGATCAGGAACCCCCTTGCAGGGATGAAAACAAGTATCCAGGTATTGGCAAAAAAGCTGACCGGCCCTTCACAGCACCTTCTTATTGAAGGGGTTTTAAGCGAAATAAACCGCCTTAATAAAATTGTTACGGATCTTTTAAAATTTTCAGGTCCTTCCCCCACCTTTCCCGGGCCGGTTGATCTAAAACTTGTGCTGAAAAAAACCCTTGACCTTTTAATGAAAAAAATAAAAAAATTGAATATTAAAATTGTTCAAAAATATGATAACCTGATTCCCATGGCCTATATTGACAGGGAACAGATTCAGCAGGTATTTTTAAACCTGATGCTCAATGCTGTTAATGCCATGCCTAAGGGCGGCACCCTGACCCTTTCCATAAAGAGGGTAACGGACCAGGACAGGATAAAGGAAAAAATTACCCGGGAAAATGAATATATGGCTGTTTCTTTTACAGATACAGGTTCGGGAATAAAAGAGGAAAACCTCTCCCGTGTATTTAATCCTTTTTTTACAACCGATCCCAATGGTACGGGCTTGGGGCTTCCCATCGCCCATAAACTTTTAGAAAAAAATAACGCCTATATTTTTATTGACAGCAAAGAAGGCAAAGGGTGTCATGTCACCCTGATTATCCCCGTGGCTGATAACTCCGAAAATCCGATGCCTGAACAGCCTTTGAAAAGAGAAAGGAAGTAAAAACATGGCACAAGAAAGAATTTTAATTGTTGATGATGAAAAAGTTCTTTGCCGGTCATTAAAGATGGATTTTGAAGAAGACGGCTACACAGTTAAAATTTCAAACAGCGGAGAACAGGCACTAAAGCATATCTCAGATTTTGATCCTGCTGTTGTGCTTTTGGACTTGAGACTGCCGGGAATAAACGGAATTGAGGTCTTAAAGAAAATCCTGGACTTTGACACTGAGATTGGCGTGATTATCATGACGGCATTCGGCGACACAAAAATCACGGTTGAAGCGGTCAAATGCGGGGCCTTTCACTTTATCAATAAACCCTTTGATCTGGAAGAATTAAAAAAATTGGTCAGCCAGGCCATTAAAGGACAGGTGTTAAAAAGGGAAGTTGAATATCTTCGGTTTCAGCAGCGCAAGATATACCGGTTCTGCGATCTTGTGGGCCAAAGTGATAAAATGATGGAGATCTACAAACAGATTGAAATCCTTTCCAAGACAGATCATACCACTGTGCTCGTCCTGGGAGAAAGCGGTACCGGAAAGGAACTTGTTGCAAGTGCGATCCATTTTAAGAGTAAAAGAAACAAAGCCCCTTTTATGGAAATCAATTGTGCCTCTTTGCCGGAAAATTTAATTGAAAGCGAACTTTTCGGGTATGAAAAAGGTGCATTCACCGATGCAAAACAGCAGAAAAAAGGATTATTGGAGATTGCCGACAACGGGACGGTTTTCCTTGACGAGATCGCTGAAATGCCGCTGTCCATTCAGGCCAAACTGCTTACATTCCTGGAAAAAAAGCAGTTTAAACGGCTCGGGAGCGGTAAGAATATTAAAGTCGATGTCAGAATCATTGCCGCCACAAACCAGGATCTTGTAAAGGCGATTGAAAAGAAAAAGTTTAGAAAAGACCTTTATTATCGTTTGAATGTTGTTTCCATTCACGCCCCCCCTTTAAGGGAACGCAAAGACGACATCCTGGCTTTAAGCAATTATTTTCTGGAGGAATTTTCCAGGGATATGGGAAAGGTACCCAAAACCCTGCTGCCTGAAGTTGAAGAGATTTTTAATGCCTACCCCTGGTATGGAAATGTCAGGGAGTTGAGAAACATCATTGAGCGGGCGGTTATATTCTGCAAGGGAAATACGGTTGATAAAAATCTTCTGCCCCGGGAAATGCTCGATTATAAAAATCCTGGGGTTCCGGAATTAAAATTTCAGGGCAGAGGGAAAAACCATACTCCCATTGATATGGTATTGTTAAAGGTTGAAAAACAAATCATTGATGACGTCTTGAAACAGACAAAAGGGAACAAGACCATGGCAGCCCGCATGCTTGATATCAGCCGGTATTCCCTCATACGCAGGATAAATAAATTACAAAAGGAAAACAAAAGGCCGAAATAAATGATCCGTTTATTTTTCTTTATTCCATGTGTCTTAAGTCTGTTTTTTTTGATTATTTCTCCCTGCCCTGCCTTTGCAAAAGAGTATTGCATTGCAATGATTACATGGCGCGGTGAAACTATTGCGGAAAAGGGTTTTATTGATGAACTCGATAGCAGCATCCATGATATAGCATTGACCAAATATAATGCAGGTCAGGACGATTTTCGACTTCAAAAGATAATAACACGGATTCAAAACAACCCGGTCGATATCATCTATGTTTTCGGCACGACCGCTACCAAGGCTGTTTTATTGAGGATTAAGGATACACCTGTTGTTTTTAATATTGTCAGCCGCCCAGTTGGATCAGGAATCATTGCCAGCTGGGAGAGCTCTAAAAATAATGCCACTGGCGCCAGCAACAAGGTATCGGCAATAAACCAGTTAAAGACCTTAAAAAAAGTCATTAATTATAAAAGGTTAGGGATTATTTATAACCCCAAAGAGCAGAATTCCGTTATTCAGAGAAACAATGTAAAAAGGCTGGAAGACAGGCTTAATTTTTCCCTCAAAGAATACAGGATTTCCCGGGAACAGGATATTTTACAAATTCTGCCCCAAATGAAAGGCAAGGTTGATGCTGTTTTTCTCCCGGCAGATTCCATGATCAAGTTTTTGGGGAAAAAGATCATGGAAATAGTAAACAAATACAAGATCCCGTCTCTCTCCTCGGTCGGGAGCATGGTTCCTGAGGACTGTGTCCTGCTGGGCTTTGTCCCCAAATATTATGAGCTGGGAAGGCTCGCAGCCAGAAAAGCCATACTGATTTTAAACGGGAAAAACCCTTCGGATATCCCTTCTTCTGCCCTTGATTACTATAATATTTCAGTAAATATGAAAACAGCCAGAAAAATCAATATCCAGATTCCCATGTCCGTTCTTGTCATGGCCAACCAGATTGTCAGATGATGACGCTTTGAAAGATGAATAGAACCTGATAGAGTGTGCGGTTTCCGCCCAAAAAGCATGGGGCGAAACCGCACACTTTTCTTATCCCCGCCCTGTCCAATTCCCTCCCGGCTATACCTAACTTATTGAAATAATAATACAAAGAAAAATATATGCCGCTTGGCACCATGATTGCAGAAATCCTGTAGTGTAATGCAGGGTTCACTAAAATTCATCAATTTTTAAAAGGGAGGGTCTTATGAATCAATCTAAAATCAAATTTTTATGGGTTTTACTTATTTTCGCAGCAGGGGTACTTGTCCTGACCGGATGTATGATATCAAAGCCTGAGCCGGGAGAAGTCTTTTCCTGTACCAAAGATTCCGATGTAACCAAGACAATCGCGCCTGAAGCCTCTTTGGAAAATTTTTCATGTGTTATTAAAAAATGGGATGGTGCAGATACGCTTCATTTTAATGTAGCGGTTAAAAACATCAGTAATGAAGACCAGCGATTCAAGGTCAATATTTTTCTTGCAAACGGCAAGGCTGTGGGTGGACTTCTTCCCAGGAAAACCAAAAAAGGCCTGATAAAACCCGGGCAGGTCGCAAAATTCACCTATCCTGTCAAGGGAATGAATGGCGCACCCGGAAAAATTGATCTTTTCATTAAAACAATGAGCAAATAACTTCAAATTACAATAAGGAGATTAGCCTAATGAAACGAACACATATCATCCTGCCTATCCTGTTTTTAGTCCTGGTTTTCACAGGGACAGCATTTGCAAAAACAACCTTTATCAGTATCGGAACCGGTGGAACCGGTGGTATTTACTATCCTTACGGCGGCGGCGTGGCTGAAATATGGTCTAAACACGTTAAAGGCGTAAAAGCTGTTGCAGAAGTCACCGGTGCCAGTGTTGAAAACGTCAAACTTGCCCACAAGGGTGAAACCGTCATTGGCGAGGTAATGGGAGATGTTGCTGTTGCCGGTTACAACGGTCTTTCAAAATTCAAAGGTAAAAAGTATAATATTCTTTCCATGGCCATCATGTACCCCAACCTGCTCCAGGTGGTTACCCTTAAAAAAAGCGGTATCACCAATATTGAAGAGGTCAAGGGAAAAAATATCAGTACCGGAAGCCCGGGCAGTGGTACAAACTTCATGGCAGAAGCTGTGTTAAAGGCCCTTGATATCCCGCTTACATCATTCAATGACAGCCGTCTGTCATTTACAGAGAGCGCAAATGCCTTAAGGGACGGCACCATCCAGGTCGGTATATGGTCTGTGGGACCGGGCACAAGCTCCATCCTTGACCTGTCCACCACCCATGATATCAATATTTTACCTTTTACGCCTGAACAGACCCAAAAAATCCTTGCTTCCAAAGCCACCTACGCCGGCGTGGAACTTGCCGGAGGAATATACCGGGGAATTGACAAGCCTGTCCCGACCATTGGCGTCTGGAACGTGATGATCTGCCAGAAATCCCTTGACACGGATCTTGTATACAAGCTTGTAAAAGCATTGTTTGAAAACAATGCCTATCTTATGAAAATTCATCCATCTGCCGCTTATACAACACCTGAAAACACAGTAAAATATTCCTCTATTCCTCTTCATCCGGGAACCATCAAATATTTGAAAGAAAAAGGCATCACCGTACCTGCACGGCTGATTCCTTAAGGAGGCAGACAAAATGACCAGGTCCGGTTCAATTATTATATTCTGCGTGCTTGGTCTGGCTTTGTCGCTGATTCTGACCGCCTGGCTGACCCCTGGCGGTCTGGAACTTCGACTTACCCTGGTAAAAGAGAAAAAACCCCTGCTTGTTCTGCCCCTTGAACCAGGAGAGAGGTTTACCATCCATTATTATCACTCGGTTGAGAATGCACCTATCTGGGAAGAACACAGCATGGATGTGGCAGGCAAAATCTATATTGAAGAGGAACGCTATGAAAAATTCGGTGCGGGCATGGGTAAAATGCCCGGTGTGGGCCGGATGGTGAAAAAAGGAATTTATGAGGCAATTGAAGATATGCACATGCCTGTTGGTAATTTCATATTAAGGGTGGGAAGCCCTGGAGTAGACCATACCATTATCTGGAGGAACCAGCGGTATAATCTTTCAGACACGGTTCCACACAAGGCCGTTAAGTTTTCCGGAAAACCGGTAAGCATGCTTTATAAAATATGGCGGCGATCCCTTAGATTTATGACAAGTACAGCAGCCCCCAAGTTATGCAAATAAATATATCCAGAGGAACACAATGGTTGAAAATATTACATCAGTTCAAGGCAAGGATTGTGCAGAATATTCTGGTCTGGCAGATGCCAACCAGACCCTGATGAAGATAACCGCATGGATTGTCATGGCAGTTGCCGTGAGCCTGAGCCTTTACCAGCTCTATACGGCAGGCGTTGCTGCACTGACAGCCCTGGTCCAGCGGTCCATCCATCTGGGGGCTATTCTCACCCTCACCTTTTTACTTAAACCTGCCTTTTCAAAGCTGAGAAAAGATAAATTTTCTTTCTGGCTGTTTCTGGACTGGATTCTGGTCGGGTTGTCCGTATACTGCACCTTTTATATCTGCAACAATCTTAATGCCATTTTTGAACGTCAGGGAGACTGGCTTATCCAGGACAAGGTCGTCAGTATTATCGGAACACTCCTGGTGCTGGAAGCCTGCCGCAGGGTCATCGGATTTATTATGACCGGGATTTGCGCCGTCAGTATTGCCTATGCCATGTACGGGCCCTACATGCCTGAACTGATCATCCATAAAGGTTACAGCATTGAACGGATTACCACCACCCTCTGGCTGACCACCGAGGGGATTTTCGGCCTGCCCATTGGTGTGGCAGCCACCTTTGTTTTTGTTTTCGTTCTTTTCGGGGCTATCCTGGAAACTACGGGGGGCGGGGCATTTTTTATTGATATGGCCTATGCCCTTACCGGCCGTTTTTCAGGGGGACCTGCAAAGGCCGCCGTAGTTGCTTCGGGATTTATGGGGTCGGTTTCCGGTTCCGCTGTCGGTAATGTGGTTGCCACAGGCTCTTTTACCATACCAATGATGAAAAAGGTGGGGTATCGCTCCCATGTGGCAGGCGCCATTGAAGCCGCTGCCTCAACCGGGGGGCAGCTTATGCCGCCCATTATGGGGGCTGGGGCTTTTTTAATGGCCGAATTTACCAACACAAGCTACCTGACCATCATCAAAGTGGCACTGGTACCGGCTATTATGTACTATCTTACCGTATTGATATTTGTTCATTATGAAGCCCAGAAATTCGGTTTAAAAGGTCAGCCAAAAGAAAACCTGCCGAAATTCATGACTGTGCTTAAACATGGGTTGCATTTTATTATTCCGGTCCTGATACTGATCTATGTCCTCGTGTCCAATTATTCCCCCATGATGGCCGGATTTGTTGCCGTAGTCAGCACGCTTTCGATCAGTATCATTGAAAAATTTTTACGCTGGATAATGAAAAGTCAAAATAAAACCAGTCTGGCCAAATTTTGCAAAGACCAATTCAAATTAATTATTAAAGCCCTTGAAAATGGCGCTAAAAACGCCGTCATGGTCTCCGTGGCATGTGCAGCTGCCGGAATCATCGTGGGAATGGTAAGTCTTACCGGTATGGGGCTTAAATTCTCAAGCCTTGTTATTGATCTGAGTTACGGTATAAAGGTCCTTGCCATTCTCCTGATCGGCAGTGCCTCTCTGGTCCTTGGCATGGGACTTCCTGTCACTGCAAGCTATATCGTTCTGGCTACATTGGCAGGACCGGCCCTGCTTGATATGGGAGTTCCCATCATGGTCGCCCATATGATCGTGTTCTGGTACTCCCAGGATGCCAATGTAACGCCACCTGTCAGTCTTGCCAGTTTTGCCGGAGCAGGGATTGCAAAGGCCAATCCCATGAAAACCGCACTGACATCCTGGAAACTTGCAAAAGGACTTTACATTATCCCCATCATCATGGCATACAGACCGCTTTTAGGTATGGGGAATAATTATGAGCTGTTCCATTGGGAAGTAATGGTGACCATGGTAACCACGACACTTGGCCTGGTTGCCTTTGCGTCTGCCCTGGAAAGATTTTTTTTGCGAAAAACCACCCTTGTTGAAACCCTTCTTTTCTGGGTGGCAGCCATTTGTCTTTTCTGGCCGGAATACTGGATTGATGTTGCAGGTTTTATTGCATTGATCCTAGCCGTGGCGCTCCAGAAACTTTACCCTGTTACACCAGCCACCAATAAAGGTATCGACAATGAAAAACAGCTTAAACAAAGTAATGCCCCTTAAGCCAGGCTATTGAACAATATGTGGAAAATGGCTCCCATATATCCATTGGAGGATTGGAGGATTTACCATATATCGAACTGATAAAGGAATCAAATTTTTTTATCTGATATATTTGTTGAATATATCTTGAAGCCTACCTTCTGCTTTTAATTTGTCCAGAGCATCTTGGAGTTTTTTAATGACGTTATCGGGAACATTTTTATTAAAAGCAAAATACATCTCTCCTCGTTTTAATACAAAGACCGATTCAAAATCTTTTGCATTATATCCGCTCTTTTTTATAAACCAGCGCCCAGTTGCTTCTCCATAAGCCCAAAGATCAATTCGATCATCAACCAGTTTTTTTACATTTGAATCTGCTCTGGATACACTCTGGATGGTATATTCAGGTATCCCCAGTCCTGTTAAGATCTGTTCTCCTATATCATCAATGATAACCCCGATTTTATATTTTTTCATATCTTCTGAATTATTAACCTTTATTCTTCTGCTTTTTTTTGCATGAAGGACAATTCTTGACTGGATCACAGGCCCTACCCACTTGAATAAAGGCTTTCTTTTTTTTGTAAATACCATTGAAAACAGCAATATATTCTTTTTTTTCAGGCACAAATTATATCCCCTTGCCCATGGTAGGATCTGTACGTCTTTTTTCGTCAGAGTTGATCCCGCCATTTTAAGTATTTCATCCAGGCTATCAACGAATATGCCCTTAGCTTCCCCATTTTCAGAGTAATTATAGGGAGGATATTCTTCAGTTAATAAATTGAGCTTGTCAATATCGTTTGGAAAAGCCGGAGTTGAACAAAAAATCATGAAAAAAGAAATGATGATGGTGATTTTTTTAAACATAATAAATTTTTCCTTTGCAGTTACTCCGTGATTCTACTTTTTTTAAAGCCCTTTGAAGTGTGCCAGGCATGCGTCCACCACTTCCGGATCAAACTGGATACCTTTATTTTTTTTGATTTCCTCAAGGGCGGCATCTATGCCTAAAGCCGGCCTGTAGGGCCTGTGGGAACTCATCGCTTCTATTACGTCTGCTGCGGCAAGGATTCTGGCTTCAAACAGGATCTGGCTATTCTCAAGCCCCTGGGGATACCCTGACCCGTCCAGTCTTTCATGATGCTGATATGCAATCTCGGCAAAAGGCCATGGGGATTTGATATTTTTTAAAATATCATAACCAATCTGTGGATGGATCTTTAATATATTATATTCAACATCCAGCAGCTTTTTCGGCCGGTTAAGGATGGCCACAGGTATCCTGATTTTTCCTATATCGTGAAGAAGGCCGGCAAAACGGATGGCATCAATATTTTCCCGGGGCAGGTGCAGGTTTTTTGCAATATCGCAGGCAAACTGTGCAACCCTTTCCTGGTGGCCCGCTGTATACGGATCACGGCTCTCAACTGTCAATGCCATGGCATGTATGGTGGCGCCTAACATTTCCTGGATCACGGCTGTTTTTTCTTTTACTTTCTGTTCTAAAATGATGTTCTGGGCATTGAGAGTCTCTCTCATTAATTTTACGGTAAGATGGGTTTTTACCCTTGCTGTCACCTCAGCAGCATGAAACGGTTTCGTGATATAGTCAACCGCACCCATTTCAAAGCCTTTGGTTTTATGGGTCACATCTATCATGGCGGTTATAAAGATGACAGGTATATTTTTGGTTTCCGGGTTGGATTTCAGGTGCCCACAGACCTGGTAGCCATCCATTTCGGGCATCTGGATGTCCAGAAGGATCAGGTCAGGCCGATATTTTTTTATGAATTCAAGCACTTTTATTCCGTTTTTCGCGACACCGATCCGGTAGTCCTGGTTCAGGGTGTTTACGAGCAAATCAATATTGGTCGCATTGTCATCTGCAATTAAGATCAAGGGCTTATCATTATTCATGGCTGTCCTTTCTTTCAAGCATTTGCTTTACAAGATCCAATACCTCATCATAATCATAATTTTTAATTTTTTCATCGATTCGGTTTGCATCTTTCTGATGGAGCAATGGTTGAATTTGATTAAATTTTTTTGTGATCTCATCTGGGGATGACGTCTCCAGGAGCTTGACAAATTGATGCAACAGGCTTGTGAATAAAGCTTTGTCGAGTTGCCTGCCGGTTTCTGTGCATAGTTCTTCAGTATTATCGCCTGCGATAAGGCAAAGGGATGCCATTACCTGTTCGAATTCCTGGATGACCTCGGGTACAAGTTTTTTTATCAAAGAACTATCCAAAGTGCTTAAATCCGATTCCATGCATGCAGATTCAAGTTTCTGGCAGGCCTTCTGCAGGGGGTGAGCCCCAATATTGGCACAAGCGCCCTTTATCTTGTGGGCAAGATGAAAAAGACCTTCCACGTCTTCTTTCTGAGCCTTTATCTCAAACTGCTGTGACGTCTCTTTATGGTTGTGAAAAAAGTTGATTAGAATTTTTTTAAACACAGGCTTTGGAAGGCCGATAAATTTTAGGGCATCATCAATATTCAACCCTGGAAGCGCTGATGGTAGAACACTCCCAGAATTTTCAATAACAGAATGGTCTTTGGGACTCTCCAATTTTGCCTGAGATTCTGCTCCATCTGGTTTGGCCCTTGTAAATTCCCACAGGGCTTGAAACAGGCTCTCCTGGTTGATGGGTTTGGTGATATATCCGTTCATCCCGGCTGAAAGGCATTTCTCTTGATCTCCTTTCATGGCGTGGGCTGTCATGGCAATGATGGGCAGCTTAGCAAATTTTGGCTTTTCCCTGATGATTCCGGTTGCTTCATACCCATCCATTTCTGGCATCTGGATATCCATGAGCACTGCATCAAAGTCCTGTTTTTCAACTGCTGAAACCGCTTCTTTTCCATTATTACAAATGACAAGATTGACCTTGGCCCTGTCCAGAACAGCACGTGCAATTTCCTGGTTGGTTAAATTGTCCTCTGCCAGAAGCACATGGATCCCGTTGATGCGCTCCCTGTATGAGAAGGTTTTCGCCTTTGCCATGATTTTTTTCTTAAATCTTTGTTTGCCGAACATATCCATGATAACATCATACAGGGAAGATGCCTTGATCGGTTTATACACTACGCCATTCACATTTTTATCATGTTCGAGCGGCCTTAGTCTGCTTTTTCCAAAAGCTGTCATCATAATGATAGGCGTTTTTATCTTTAGAACTTTCCGGATTTTTTGGGCCGTCTGTATCCCGTTTAGCCCCGGCATAATCGAATCAATGATCAAAAGATTAAAATTTTTACCTGAATGCGGCAAGGAGAGTCTTGCAATGGCATCCTGCCCTGATTCAGCGGATTCTGTTGTAAACCCGAAGGATGAAAGGAGTTTTTCAATAATGAGCCGGCTGGCTGAATTATCATCAACAATCAGGACTTTAAGCCTTGTGATATCATCCGGCAGTAAATATTTTTTTCCATCGGATACAGGCTGGCGAGCAAGGGTCAGAGTGAAGAAAAAAGTGCTTCCCTTGCCTGGCCTGCTTTCCACCCATATTTTACCCCCCATTTTATCCACAAGCTGTTTGCAAATAGTAAGGCCGAGCCCGGTACCGCCGAATTTCCTGGTAGTTGATGTGTCGGCCTGGGAGAACGGCTTAAAAAGCTTATCCAGTATTCCGGGTTCCATCCCAATGCCATTATCTTTGACACTAAACTCAAAGGTGGCAAAATTCGGGAGGGCCTCGATATTCTGGATTGAAAGATGAACTGAGCCGTTTTTATCTGTAAATTTTAATGCATTGCTCAAAAAGTTGCTGATAACCTGCTGGATTCTCAATGAATCTCCAATCAGCATAGTCGGTGCCTCAGGATCAAGATCCACAAGAAGTTCAATATCCTTTTCATTTGCAGTTGAAACAAACGCATTCACGATATTATCAACAAAAAGATCCAGCCGGAAGGGGGCTGACTCCAACTCCAGTTTTCCGGCCTCGATTTTTGAAAAATCAAGGATATCATTGATAATTCGTAAGAGGGAGTGACCGGAAGTATTGATAATCTTAAGATAATGTTTGACCTTGGCCTGCGGGTGTTCACCCAGAGCAAGATCAGAAGCCGTGATAATTCCGTTCATGGGTGTCCTGATTTCATGGCTCATGTTGGCAAGGAATTCGCTTTTTGCCCGGGTGGCTGCTTCAAGCTCAGCTGTTCGTTCGATCACACGCTGTTCGACTTCATGGTACAAAAGGCTTTTCCTGATGGGGGAAAGGGCCTGTTGAACCAGCATGGCAGCCAGTTCCAGTTCTTGTTGTTTATAGACCAGCCCCGTGGCTTTATTTCCAAAAAAGCAAATGCCTGCGATCTGTTTTTCCCCTTTGACGGGAAAACAGATTGACATTTTGTAATCCGTAAAAATCCTTTCTAAAACATCCGGTGACTGGTGATGTTTATGAAACATTTCACTTTTCAGGATCAAGGGCAACAGATAAGATCTGATACGGATATCTTTCATAGTGGAGAATGAATCAACCCCGGTATGGGCAATAAGTTCAAACCATTCGGGTTTTTCCCGGTTTTTCAGAAAAATGGCTCCTGATTCGGCCGTAAGATATCCTGTGACGGTCAGAAGCAGCCGGTTGCACACATCTTCAGTCTCAAGCGTAGCTGAAAGAGAATTGTTGACCTCATCCATGGCCTGGAGTTCAAAAATTTTACGTTCCAGGCTTTTTTTGTTTTCTTTTTGTTTCTGAAGCATCCAGATATTATTTATGGCAATACCTGCATGGGTGGTAATCAACTGCAGGAAACTTATATCTTCCTTAAGGAAGTTTCTTCCTGAGATTTTCCCGCTGCAGGAAAGAATACCGTTAAGTGTTGAATGATACATTATCGGCAATAACAGCCTGCTATCCAATATTTTTAAGATCTCAACACACCTGTCTTTTTCCTTGGGAACCTTTTGATTCACCATGTAATGCCGGTGTGCAATCATATTATCAATCAGTTCTCTTGGTAATTCGACTGTATTTCCGCTCTGCTCCTGCATTAACCCCCGGGTCGATTTGACCTGAAACCTGCACGGTTCATCCTTTTTGGCAATGAGGATAGCCGTGACTTCTATACCCTCCTGGCCCATGGAGGTAAGCATCACAGCATCGCAGATTTTTTTAAATGAACTGGCAGTACTCAGGGATCGGGCATACTCGGAAATTGTTTCCAACAAGTGGATTTTTTTATCAAGATCGGTTTTTATAGGATTCAGAGCATTCATGAAATAATATCGCCTTTTGGTTTTATTTATTCATATCATCAAAGTTTGTGACAGCCTTTTCAAAATCTGTGAAAAATTTAAAAAATCCATCCATGTCAAGGAGTTTGAAAACACGCCACACTTTTGGCAGCATGTTATAAAAATGGATATCACCTCCTTTTGACCGGATAAGTTTGATGATACCGATGAAACATCCAATCCCGGCACTGCTGATATAAGTGAGTTTTGATACATCCAGCACCAGGCAGGGACAGTCTGATCCGGAAAGCTCCTTTAAAAGGTCGTCCAATTTAGATGCTGTGTCTGCATTCAGTATACCGTCAAGAATGATGATGTTTACCTTGTCTTTCTTTTTTTTTATTATGCTTAATGTTTTCATGGGGTATATTCTCTTTTTTTGTAAACGATTATCGAAAAAAGGACTATATATTGAAATTTATCAAATCATCCTGCATATTTTACCATTTTTAAACAATTGTGGACACCCGGCGACACCGTGTACTCCACCTCATCCATGATTTTTTTAATCAAATGGACCCCCAGGCCTCCCCTTGACAGGTTTTGAAGGTAGGCTTCCTTGTCAACGGGTGATAGATCATCCGGGTTGAATAACTGGCCTTTTTCCCCTTCATCAATAATCTGTATCCTGATTTTATCCAGACCCAGGGTGTATTCCACTTTGATCATCCCTTTTGGGTCGTTCAGGTAGGAATGGCTGATGACATTGGTGCATGCCTCATCCATGGCAAGCCCGATATCATCCAGGTTTTCTTCGCTAAATGCCGGAACATAGGCCGCCACCTTGGTGGATATAAGCCGGATCAGTTCCAGCTGGGATGTATGGCTTGGAAAGGTGAAGCTTAACTTTGCCTCGGTTTCAAGAAAAATGCTGTCCGTGTTCTGTTTGGACAATCCCAGTGCTTTTCCCTCATTTTTCATGAATTTCATTAATTCATCGAGTTCTTTTTTCAATAGCATGGTATTCATTCTCCTTTTTTAGGTTGGTATATTCTTTTTAAAATAATCATTGTGATATCATCATTTTGTTGTGCCGTTCCCCTGAATTCTTGAACCTTATTAATTATTAGCTCATGGATTTCAGAGGCAGACAGGTGATGAAAGTCCAGAAGGGTTTGGTATAAACGATCTTCACCAAACATTTCTCCTTTTTCATTCTCTGCATCGGTCAATCCATCCGTATAAAGAAATAAGAGATCACCGGCCTGAATCTTCGCTGTTTCCTGGCAGATCCTTTCATCAAAAAGGTTGGCATGAAGTTCGGAAAATGGATACCCCCTGGGTTTTAAAAAGATGACTTCCTTTTCACGAATCAGTATCAATGGTTCATGCCCGGCACTGGCATATGTGATTAAAAAATTTTTCAGGTCAAGTACCATATAACTCATAGTTAAAAAATGATTGGAATGAAATTCTTTTTTCAAGCTGTGGTTCAAAGAGGTTAACAGCTTGACCGGTGAGGGTTGTAATATTTCCTTGTCCCTTAAAAGAACCCGGGTGATATTGGCATACATGGCAGCTGACACCCCTTTGCCCGAGACATCTGCAATGACAAATACAACATATCTGTTGTCGATTTTAATAATATCAAAATAGTCACCGCTCATTTCCCTGGCAGGGTAGAATTCTGCTGCCATCTCAAAACTATCAAGAGTAGGGAGGGTTCCGGGTGTGCAGGCTTGCTGGATAATAGCTGCAGCATTAAGTTCACCCTGAAGACGAGCCTTTGTCTCTATTTCCCTTGTCGCTTTTGAAAGGTTTTTGATCATTTGGTTAATAGCCTCGACTACACGGTCCAGCTCATCTTTAGGTTCTGTTTTCTTCCGGTCAAGTTCCAGAAACCGGTCCAGCTTTTTCAGGTCGAGGCACCGGGCAAATTCGGCCATGGTGTTCAAATGCCGGATAATAAGACATCTTATTATAAAAAGGATAAAAAAAGATACAATGAATGTTTTAATGGCCTGGCTGCCTAAAATGATCACAACCCGTTCAGTCATTCGTTGAAATATGTTTTCAAGACTGGCCGCAATGAATACCGAGCCTGTTTTATATTTATCATTAATAGCGGGCAGGTCAAATTCATAGGATAGAAAATTTTCTGTCGGTTTTTTACCCGCAGAATACTGTTTTATGTCTGTCCTGATTTCAATATATTCAATATCAGGCAGCATTAGAACACCGTCCATTAAATTTTCAATCTGCTTGTCGTCAAAATTCCATACACTCAGGGAAATGGTTTTGGAATGAGTGATTTCAATTTCATGGAGCCTTGTCTTTAAAGACTTCATATCCTTGCTATAGTCTACAGCAACCTGAAATATTGTAGCAAAGAGTGTTACAAGAGAACTGCATAGAAGAATGTATACCAATAGCCTGAAGGTTAAAGGGTAGTTGCGATAATACTTTGATCTGGTAATCAACTTGAACATCATGTACCCTTGAAATCGGAGTTGAATGACTCTTTTAATTGCAAACAGCGGATAAAACAGATTTTTAAGCATTTTTAGGAAGACATCTCTTTAAAACTATAGTGAAATTATTGACTTATGTCAATAAAACTTATTCCCTTCAGGCATGGGAATTGATAAAATTTCTGTAACCTTATATCAAATATCCAGACCGGATAAAAAGCTTGACTCAATGTTATTAATTGTTTTATTCTTAGAATTATTAATTAATTTAGGCTATCTCTAAAATCAGTTTTCAGGCAATGCTTTATCTTAAATAACCATATTTTGTTTATTTTTCTTTACAGGCAAATTATATATTCAGAGGAGATTTTCTAATGGAGAAGAAAAATAAAATATTTTCCAGTATTTCATTTAAAACATCCATTGCAAGCGGTATTATCATCCTGGCTCTGCTTACCGGCAGCAGTTTCATTGCTATCCGGTTACAGTCAAACCTTTCACACCATATGATCAACCAGTTTGTCAATACTGAAAAAAAATCCCTGGAAGAAGAGACTGCCAGGCTTAAAAAATCCCTTATCAATGATATGAAGATCAACCTGGAAATTTGCAGCAGTATCACCCGGTCATTTCTGTACAATTTTGACCAGGAACAATTATATAAACTTTTGGCAAGTTATCTGAGACTCGATGGCATTGTGGCATTTGAGGTCCTTGATGCAGATGGCAAACCTTTTGGCGCTGCATGGAAAGATCCTGTAATCACTACAGGAGTCACGATTCCGGGCAGTGTTAAGCTGGACCGGAATCTTTCCTTTATATCCGAGGTGGTCCATGAAGGTGAAAAAGTCGGCAGTGTCAGGCTGTACTATACCGACAAACTTGTAAACATGAATATTGAAAAAAAAGAGGCCCTTACCCGGGAAAATATCAAGGCTTTCAGATCTATTGCCAAGAAAAATATCAACAAATCAGTCAATATCCAGATTATTGTTGCAGTGGTTATTGTTATTGCTTTGATAATGACCATTGTTGCCTGCCTTAAGATTTTTGTAACCGGGCCCATTGGCAATGCCGTCGTCATGATAAAAGATATTGCTGAAGGAGAAGGTGATTTGACCAGGCGGCTTGATATAAAGAGGGAAGATGAAATTGGTGATCTTTCAAGGTGGTTTAACCTTTTTGTGGAAAAGCTTCAGCAGCTGATCAAAGATGTCTCTGTCAATGCCGATACCATTGATTCGTCATCTGATGATTTTACTAAGATTTCAACCCATATGACAACCGGCATTGACGATTTGTCAGGAAGGTCTGTCACGGTTGCTGCCTCGGCCGAAGAAATGAGTTCAAACATGACATCTGTGGCCGCCGCCATGGAAGAGGCGGCCAATAATATCAACATGGTTGCAACAGCATCCGAAGAAATGTCTTCCACAATTAATGAAATCGCCCGAAATGCGGAAAAGGCCAGAGCTATTACTGATAATGCGGTTACCCAGACAAAGAGTGCATCCAGCCAGGTAAATGAACTAGGGGAGGCTGCCAAACAGATCGGCAATGTGGTTGAAACCATAACCGACATTTCAGAACAGGTTAATCTTCTGGCCCTTAACGCCACTATTGAGGCAGCCAGGGCAGGCGAAGCCGGCAAGGGATTTGCCGTGGTTGCAAATGAGATCAAGGATCTTGCCAACCAGACTGCCGAGGCATCAAAAGCCATCAAGGAAAGAGTGCAGGGGATCCAGTCATCAACTGACGGTACGGTTGACGAAATTTTAAACATCTCAAATGTTGTCACTGAAATCAATGAAATTGTTGGCACCATAGCCGCAGCAGTTGAGGAACAGTCCGTAACCACAAGGGAAATTGCCCAGAACGTATCCCAGGCCTCTTCCGGGATCAGTGATGTCAATGAAAACGTATCCCAGGGGTCTTTGGCTTCCCGGCAGGTGGCAAAAGAGATCGCTGAAATAACCGCTTCAACCACGCAAATGGCCGATGCCAGCCTGGAAGTAAAGTCAAATTCAGACCAGCTTTCAAATCTGGCCGATCACCTGGCTGAGATTATGGGAAAATTTAAAGTATAAATAAAAAGGCAGGAACAAAAATATAATTTAAAGATGACTAAGGTACAATACGGTTTTACGAAGTCTTATCTCAGGGGAATCTCCCTTTATATTTTTTGATAACAAAAAATTTTATAAAAAATATGTACATGATTTGATGACATCAAGAGCTGATCTGCCTGGGTATCAACTTAATCGTTTTGACATTATATGTGAAATGATTGTATATTTAGATCATGAAAATTTTAAGGAGAATGTTTATGGCTTGTAATTATAAGAAAGGGCGGTTTGTTTTTTTTATCATATCTGCCCTGTTAATTTTTACTTTTAATAATGCTTTTGCAAATCCCTTAAAAAAATTATTCATTATCCATAGTTATGAAAAGGATCATATTTGCGGACAGCCCCAGCATGATGGTGCCATGAAAGCCATTAGCGAATCAGGCTGGGAAGTTGGGAAAAACCTGGATGTTTCAGTTTATTATATGGATACAAAGAAAAAAAATAATACGCCCGAATTAATAGAACAGCAGGCAAAAAAAGCCCAAAAAAAAATTAAAAAATTTAAGCCTGACATTATATTGACTCTTGATGATAATGCATTCAGAACAGTTGCACTGCCGTTGGCCGGAACCAAAACAAGCATTGTATTCAGTGGAATAAATGAACAGCCTGAAAATTATAACAAAATCAAACATTTTATGGAAACCCGCAAAAACCCCGGAAGTAATATAACAGGTATCTATGAAAAACTGCATGTTCGAGAGGCAATAAAAATTCTTTCCAATATGCTTGAGTTAAAAAAGGTGCTTGTTTTAAATGACCTTTCCCCCACGGGCAAAGCCATTTCAGGGCAGGTAAAACTTGAACTTTTTTCAGACAGGAATAAAAAAGGCCTTCCATGTGAAGTTGAATTGAAAACTATCAAATCATGGGAAGAATATAAAGACATCATTAATATCATTAATTCAAGCCCGGCAATTGATGCTTTTTATCTTGGGGTCTTGCTTTTAAAAGATGCTGCCGGTAACACCCATACCGCTCCTGATATTATCAAATATACCATAAAACATGCAAAAAAACCTGCCATGGGCCCCAATTATGCTTTTATAAAAATGGGGTTGTACGGGGGAGCATCTGTTGACTTTTTTGCCATGGGGTACCAGGCAGGCCAAAAGGTCGCCGCAATTTTGAATGGCGCTGACCCCGGCGAACTGCCTATTCAGGATGCAAGGAGAATCGCGTTGGTTTTCAATCTTTCAAGAGCAGATGCTTTAGGTATTAAAATTCCTGATGATATTCTGCTTGCAGCAGATGAAGTGTTTAAAAAATAGTTAAGGTTCTCTTAAAAGTTATATGAAAAAATTTCATTTATCCACATATATTTCAATAACGATGTGCTTTCTTGTGAGCAGCTCGACACTTGTTATTTCCAGTATCCTGTATTTTAACCTCAGCCATAGCCTTACTGCTGAATTTGAAGACAGGGTCAAGGCTGAGTGCGGTGAGGTAATGCAGGTTTTAACGAACCGCTTTCATCAAACCGACAACCGGGTAAGAGAGCTTTGCCAGGATAACACCATAAGAGTCACTCTGATGCTCGGGGTTACCCAGCAGCTTCAAGAATATTTCAGTAAAAAATACGGAATAAAAAAAGACACTTATTTTTTCATAGCGCCTTTAAATTCCGAACATATATTTAACGCATCAGGCCTTGACATGGTTAAGGGCAGTCTCAACAAGCTTATGGCTTCCCCTGCAGGTATCGGCAGGCTGGAAAGAGTTGAACAATATGGCTTTATCTATTTTCTTTCTAGGCCTGTCTTCCGGCAGAAGAATAAAATTGGTACCGCGCTTGGTATTTATATTCTTAACAATGATAAAACCCTGTTAAGGTTTATAACTCAGAATAAAAACAGCAGCATTATTAAAATGGAGAAAGGGGAACCACGGGATCTTTTAACAGGAAAAATAATTAAAGGCCTTTTTCCCTTAATTAAAAAAATTAAAAAACAGACCCTGTCCTATGGCATATTGGACAATGAAAAAATAGTTGCAGTTCAAAAAAAGCAATTCCCCAATTTAATTTATATTTCAAAGCTGGACCGGTTGCATAAAGCAAAAACCAGGGTATTAACCCTTGTACTTTTTTCATCAATCGCTGTTCTGGTATTCACCATTATCATATCACTCTTTCTCAGCCGGTTATTGGGAGCACCGCTTTCCAAGCTTTCGAAACAATCTTTGGACATGGTTGACGGCAAATCAGACATGACCTGTAATACGATTTTTTCAAATGTGATAGAAGTTGAACAACTCATGTCCTCTTTAACCGCCATGGTTAAAAGTTTGAAAAAAACAGAAGAATTAAAACGATACCAGCAGTTGTTTGAAGGGGTGACCGACCCTGTATTTATTTGTGATTTTTCCGGCAATTTTTTACAGGTCAATCAAATCGCTATAGACCAGTTCGGCTTTACAAGAAAAGAGTTTGAACGTATGGGTTTGACTGACATGGTTCCGGCAAAGCACCATAAAAAAATTTTTAGCGTGTTAAAAGATCTTTCACAAAAAGGCAGTCGTATTGTTTTTGAAATTGAAATCTCCAGAAACGACAAAAAATTTATTTACATTGAATGCCATGCAAGAAAAATCTTTTTTAAAGACCAGGAAGCTGTTTTAAGTGTTGCCAGGGATATCACGGATCGAAAAAAGGCGCAAAAAGATTTAATCAGAAGCGAAGAAAGGCTTTCCCTGGCCCTGGAAGTAAGTCTTGCAGGGGCCTGGGAATTAGATCTTGGAAACGGGAAGTTTAGTGTTGATGCAAACCAGTTTAAAAGCCTTGGCTATAGCCGGAAAGAACAGCCAAAAAGACTGAGGGATATATTAAAGATAATTGATCCGGAAAGTGTTGACAACGCTAAGACCCGCTTTGACGAGTTTCTTCAGGGCAAAATTAAAGATTATTCTGATGAATTCAAGGTATTAGCCCGCTCAGGCGAGAAGCGCTGGATGCATAACAGGGCACGGGTGGTCAAATTTGATCGTGACCATAAACCCATGGTTGTGATTGGTACTGCCATTGATATTTCGGATTTGAAGCGGGTGGAACAGGCATTACTGGATAATGAGGAGCGGTACCGGACGATTCTTGACAATCGGAATATCGGTTATTTTGAAGTTGACCTTGACGGGAATCTGACATTTTTTAATGATGCTCTTTGCGACCTTATGGAATACAGCCCTGATGAATTAATGGGAGTCAATTATAAATTTTATACAGATCGGCAGACCTCAAAAAGAATAGAAAGCAGATATACGGACATCATTGAGACGGGCAGGCCGTTAAAAATTTTTGAATACCCTGTTTTGAAAAAATCCGGGGCATCACTTTTTGTTGAAACTTCAGTCTCCTTGATCAAAGACCCCAAAGACCAGGCTATTGGATTCCGTGGTCTGATAATTGATATCACAGACCGCAAACTTGCAGAAAAGGAAAAGAAAAAACTTGAATCAGAGCTGCGCCAGGCCCATAAAATGGAAGCTATCGGAACTCTGGCCGGAGGAATTGCCCATGATTTCAACAATATTCTTTCCGGAATCCTTGGTTATTCTCAACTTGCTGAAATGAATATTGAAAATCCTGTAAAGACAAAGGGCCATATCCGCCAGATTCAAAAAGGTGCCAAAAGGGCAGCCGGGCTGATTCAGCAGATACTGACTTTCAGCAGGCAGACAGAGCATGAAAAACATTTGTTGAATATTTCAATTGTGGTGAAAGAGGCGCTGAAATTACTGCGATCCTCAATCCCTTCCAGCATAGAAATTAAGGAAAATATTTTTTCTGATGCAGTTGTCCTGGCAGATCCGACACAGATCCATCAGGTCATCATGAACCTTTGTACCAATGCTTATCATGCCATGCGCACCAGAGGAGGAATACTAACTGTTGGATTGAATGAAATCACAATTTCCGATCAGGAGAGTATTCCTGACCTTAATATATTATCCGGAAAATATCTTAAACTTGATATCAGTGATACAGGTCACGGCATGGATAAAGAGACCCTTGGGAAGATATTTGATCCCTACTTTTCTACAAAAGAAGTTGGAGAAGGGACAGGCCTGGGCCTTGCACTGGTTTACGGGATTGTCGAAGATCATGGCGGTTATGTTAAAGCCAGTAGTGTTCCCGGGAAAGGTTCCCAGTTTCACGTTTTTTTCCCTATCAAAGAGAAAAAAGGTGTCTCTCCGGTTCAAACTGATGATGACCCGCCTTTAACAGGAGGGTCTGAGAGGATAATGGTTGTTGATGATGAAGAGAGTATTCTTATTTCTACAAGAGAGCTTTTAAGTGATTACGGATATAAGGTAACAGCTTTTTCAAAAAGCCCACGTGCTTTTGAAGAATTCAAGCAGGACCCTGATAAATTTGACCTTATCATCACTGATATGACCATGCCCCAAATGACAGGAGATGAGCTTTCCGTAAAAATTTTAAAAACCAGGAAAGACATGCCCATTATCCTTTGTACCGGGTATAATGAAAATATTTCAGAGAGCAAAGCACTTGAGCTTGGGATAAAAAAATATATTCAAAAGCCTATAGACAGCCGTCTTTTGATCCAATTGATCCAGGAAGTGTTGGATGGATAATAAAACGATAAAAAAGTTTTTAAAATACGACAGCAGATTTGAAGATGAGTTAAAAAATGAAAATCAATATTGCAATTAATGGATATGGCAGAATCGGGCGCTGTATTACAAGGGCCTTGTATGAATCTGAAAAATTTTATAAAAAAATTAATCTTGTTGCCATAAATGAGACTGCCGACGCAGCAACCATTTATCATTTAACAAAATATGATTCAACCCATGGCAGGTTTCCGGCTGATATTAAAAATCAAAAATCAGCTTTAATCATTGGAAAGGACCGCATCAAAATATTCCAGGAGAAAAATATTGTCAATCTTCCATGGAAAGATTTAAATATTGATGCAGTCCTTGATTGCACAGGAATTTACAATGACAGGGAATCTGCCGAACTGCACCTTCTTTCCGGGGCAGGGAAAGTGATTTTTTCAAAACCTGCAGTAGATGAAATAGATGCCACCATTGTTTATGGGGTCAACCATTCCATATTGAAAAAAGAGCATACCATTATTTCAAACGCATCCTGCACAACCAATTGTGTTATCCCTGTTTTACACGTGCTTGATCAAACCCTTGGAATTGAAAGCGGGACAATTACCACTATTCATTCTGCCATGCATGATCAGCCTGTTATTGACGCCTATAATTCTGATCTGAGAAAAACAAGGTCAGCCCTGCTTTCCATTATCCCGGTGAATACAGCCCTTGAAAAAGGGATTTATAAAATACTGCCGTCCATGGAAGGGAAATTTGAAACACTGGCTATCCGTGTTCCAACCACCAATGTATCTATTATGGATATAAGTCTTATGGTAAGTTCCGATACCAGCATAAAAGCTGTCAATAATGCATTGATCAAAGCGTCTGAACACGAGTTAAAGAATGTCCTTGGCGTAACTGATGAATATCTTGTTTCTTTAGATTTTAACCATGATCCCAGATCTTCAATCATTGATCTTCACCAGACCAGGGTCAGCAGAAAACGGCTGGTGAAGATCCAGGCCTGGTTTGACAATGAATGGGGATATTCCAACCGGATGCTGGATACCACTATTGCAGCGTTTGAAACAAAATAAATATTGTTTATGACCCCAGTTTAATAAGCTTTTTTGTGAGGTCTTTTAATTCATCAGGTATGGTTGTGATATCATCAAAGGGGCGTGTTCCATTCCTGTCTGAATTGGCAATCTCATCCATTTCCGGAATAAATCCCAGGATTTCATAGTCCGGCATGCTGTCTTTGATCAGTTTTTTGTCTTCTTCGGACCTGACCCTGTTTCCCAATACCACAATATTTTGAATCCCGATATCTTTTCCAAGTTTCCTTATTTTATCTGCTGCCACACGGCTCCTTTTCCCGGGATTTACAACAACAATAAGGGCATCCACAGAGCCTGAAGTCGCTCTTCCCAGATGCTCGATTCCTGCTTCCATGTCCATGACCACAACTTCATTGCGGGCAAGGACAAGGTGGTTCATCAATGCTTTTAAAATGGTTGCTTCAGGGCAGATACATCCTGACCCTCCCTGCTGGACCGTTCCCATGACTAAAAGCTTGACCCCGTCTTTTTCAATGGAAAACCGGTCCGGTATATCATCTACTTTCGGGTTTAATGTAAAAAAGCCCCCCATGGTGCCTGGTTTTGCCCCTGTCCTTTCTGCAATCAGATCAGAAAGCTCTGAAACCGGGGTGATGGGCTTTGATTCATCAATACCAAGGCCCGCAGCAAGATTGGCAACAGGGTCAGCATCAATGGCAATGACTTTGGTTCCTTTATTCAATGCGGCAATGGACCGTGCAATTAAAGATGTGATAGTGGTTTTCCCAACTCCGCCTTTGCCGCCGACCGCAAGTTTTAAGCTCAAAATAAATCTCCTGCATTCTTTTTAATAGTTTAAGAATCATTGATATCCACACGGGTCAAGATATTTTTTTGATCACACATCCTTTATCATCCAGTAAGAAAACATCATAATTATTTTTTTTTGCCTGATCAACCAGGTCTTCTTTTATAATGGCCTGAACCTCATATTTGTTGTTCATTATATCCTTGGGCATTATAAGAAAGCATTGCTGTGCAATTTCTTTTGTTTTAAAGGCTGGAATAAAAGTGATTTTTGTTTCTTTATCAGTATAGCCCACAAATTGCTCAGTGGAGATCCCCGGGTTTTGAATAATAATATAATACCAGGTGTCCTTGATTTGATCATTCAATTTTTTAAAATCCTTCCAAAAGGTTAGCTTTTGTCAAATATAAGACTTTTTTTTGTCAAATAAAGGCAAAACCGTGTAATAAAAAGAAAAAAACCCCGGCTTTTTTCTATATGGCCGGGGCTTTGAGTACTTTTTTTGTGAAAGGACAGTTATATTTCAAGCCATGAATCAGAGTAGAGTGTTTCACCCATGATGACCTTGTAGGTTTTTGCATAATCCTGCATTTCTTTATCAAGACCTGCAATATCAGGCTCGTTACCGTCCATCATGCCGTAAATTAAATCAACAATATCCTGGCGCTCGCCTTTGGCAATGGCGGTTAATTGTTTGTCAAGAGGATCTGAAATTACGGCTTTCATGCCGTATTTTTCAAGCATGACCATGTAAGTACGGTTCAAAATTCCACGAAGGTGTTCAGGAGGTCCGTTTGAAATATTGGAAAGCCCGCAGGTAGACTTTGCACCCGGTGCCATGTCTTCCAACATCATTTGGAAGTTGAGAAGACTCATGCATTGCTGCTGCTGGATATTAACAGGGGTTACAATCCCGTCCACCCAGATTCTTTCATTGGCAATGCCTGCCTCGTTTGCAAAATAAATTAACTCAACAGCAAGTGCGGCCCTTTCATTTTCGTCTCTTGGAAGGCCTTCCGGGCCCCACATGAGCGCAACAAAATCAGCATCATATTCAGCAGCAAGAGGGACCATCTTCTCGTATCTTTCAGGTCTTGCCATGATGGAGTTGATAATATGCGGCTTATTTGCCGGTTTTATGACTTTAAGTCCTGCCTCAATAGCATCAATGTTTGAGGAGTCCAGAAGCAGAGGCATTTCAGGGACAGCTTCCTGAACCACATTAACGACCCAGGGCATTAATTCCGTTCCGAATTTTTTTGCAGGACCCAGGTTGATATCAATGTAGTCCATACCCAGTTCTTTTTGCTTTAATACTTCTTTTTGAATCGGTTCCGGATTACGTTTGGCTGGATCTGCCTCTTTGAACTCTTTTCCAATAACCGTGGAAATGACATTCAGACTTTCACCAAATAGAATCATTTTTTCTTCCTTTTACATTTAAAATGTTTCATTTTTTTGCCGGGATATTTAAATTGCCCCGGCTTTTTAAAAATTATTTTGATTTGAGGAATGCTGCCAGGTGGGCTGCTTCCCTTGGTCCAACCGTAATGGTCCAGCCGGGGAGTTCTTCTTCAATATCACCTGCAATAGCTGCAGCATACCCCGGGATAATAAGTTCGGTATGTTTAACTTTATCCATTATGCCGCTCTTTTTAACAAACAAGCCCACGTCATCGCCGCCAAATTTACCCGCAGCCCAGGCAGTCAAAACGGAAAGTCCTTCAGAATCTTTGACCAGTAACCATGAAGGTACTTTACTTGCTTCGATTTCACCGGAAACAATAAAATAGGTCAAGGCAAAGTTAGTGGTCACAAGCACTGGAGAATTTTCATCCGGGTTGCCAATCTCAAAAATACCTTCTGTTACGGTCATGGGCCTTTGAGGATCAGTGTAAATATTGAGCCTTTCAAGCAACAGCGGGAAAAGAGATTCTGTATTAAAATCAGACAGGACTACGATCCCGCCGTATTTGGCAACAAACATTCCTGCAATAAGGGTTTCCATATCAAGATTGGATGCCATTTCACAAGGGAATGTAATGGTGGGGAACCCAAGGGCTTTGTTGGAAGCTTTCAGGGCAGCCCGCCTGATGGCAACCTGGTCCTCAAAGGCTTGTTTGACTTCCCTTGAACCAGGATCTAGAACAAGATCTTTTAGTCCCATTCCTGTGAGCTTTTCCGTCAGTGGCTGAAGCGCATCCACAGAATCGGCTTTAACAGCCAGGGGCAGGTCGTTATCTTTTGCAAGCGCACCCATTTCATCAGCATTGTCAGCAGTTGCCGCATAAAGAAGCGGGCGTTTAAAACCTGCGGCTTCAACACCGGCTTTCATGACATCAAGATCCTGTGTCATTAAAACCAGGTTGAATTCAGATTCTTTAGCGATTTTACCTGCAACGGCAGCAAATCCTTCAGCGCCGTTACCAGCATCTTTAACAACCAGAAGTTCAGGTCTTAAATTCAGGCCCACACGCTCATACTGGAATGCATTATAGACTTTAAGGGTTTTGTCAAGTTCTTCTGCATCAATGTCAGAGGCCACAGTCGCTGCAAGGACGGTCTTGTTGAAAAATGTTTTTTCATGTCTGTAAAGAACAGTTTCGCCACCTGTTGCGGTCTGGCGGACACCTTTACCAAGTGTAACAGGGCGTATCGGGGGTGCTGATGCTTCTGCCAGCTGTTCTTTTGCTTCGTCGGAAACATAAGGACAGCTGTCAAGCTCTGCCTTTCCTGATGCAAGGTTCATTGCAAAGGCAAGACAAGTCGGAACCCCGCACTCCTTACAATTTGTTTTAGGTAGGAGTTTGAATATTTGTATACCGGTTAATGCCATTTTTTTCTCCTTAAGTTTTAAAAAACCTTATGAAAAAGGTCCGGCAGTGTAATTTCTGGTGTGAAAAACTGCCGGGCCTTCTGCTTTAGTGATTATCCAACAATTGGGTCCATGCTAAGTGCCGGATGACCTTTTTCCTGGAGGAAGGGTAAAATTTCTTCCTCGGTAATACCTATTGTTTCATCTGCTATCATATCATACAGGTCTGGAACGCCCATTTCTTTGCCACGGGCTGCAATACGGTCTTTCAGCTCTTCTTTGAGCATCTTGGGCATCCAGACCATTCTCAAAAGACCTCCGTCACCTAAGATGAATTTGCCCTGGGTGACATTGTGTTTTGAATGGCCTACAAAGCCTGGAGAAGATGCGCCGCCGCCCATCACGCCGGCAAGCGTGGTAAACTTCATACCGCATGGGGTTTCACCTGTGTAATCACGGCCAACAGTCATGACACCGTTACAGGCCGGCAGCATGGCAGCGATACATTCGCAGCAGCCGCAGGTTGTCATGGGATCAATAACCATGGAGTACAGGTTGTAACGTTCGATTGCGCCCCTTGAAGCTTTGTTTATAAATTCATTAACCCCTTTCCATTGCCCCAGTTTCGGATCAAGACATTCTCCTTTTTCAATGGGCTGGTTAGGACCTGTGGGGCTGATTTCAAATGCTGCTTTGCAGTCCATCCAGTTGTAAGCACCGCAAAGGCCCGTTCTTTCAGGGCTTACCGTACATACGTGGCTGGGGGCAAATGACTGGCACAGTGTACACGAATAATATGTTTCAACATCATCATCCGTCATCTTGTCAACACGCGCGTCACGGTGCTGGTACTCTGCACGGGCTGTATCTGTCATTTTGTCGACATCTTCAGCTTTGGTATAAAGGGTCACCTGGACCTTATCCACAATTTTGGTGAAATCCTGGTGGAATTTGGCATGGAGAACCACACCAATATCTTTTAAGGTAAATCCTTTTTCAATGGCTGCCTTGGAAATACGGACCCAGGAAATGTCTCTTTGTCCTATATGCATGATACCCTGGATATAGTTGACCAGATGATGGATCTGTCTTTCCATGATGGGCTCAAAGTCTTCCTGGAACTCACGGCCGGCAATCTGGACAAATATTCCAAGCGGGAAAGTCCCGCCTTCCTTGATACCATCAATGTCCGGACCTTCCACTATGACTTTTCCGTCTTCGATTTCGTTCATCTGGGCCATTTTTACAAGCTCGGTGCACTGGGTCTTTCCACCGCCGCACTGGGCATGGAGATCAGCACCTCTTACACGTTCACCTTCAAATGCAGGGCCGAATGCGCAGGGGATATTGATTTCTGAAACAGTGACTTTAAGCCCGCGGACTTCAACAGACCTCTGGCACATATCTTCATGGGCTACAGGGGCAACAACGTGTTCGTAAGTACAGATACCTGTGGGAAGAATTTCAGGAATGTCAGTATCCGCAAGTGTCGGGAATCCCCAGTTTACACAACCGGCTGCTGCAACACCCCATTCTGTTCCAACATCACCAAGAGCATTGACAAATGCAAAAATCCTGTCCTTGTTGTACGTGAGGATTTTTTTATAATCACCTGGCTGGACACCACCAAATGCCATGGCTGCCCTGTTGGCAAAACCAAGGGCAAATACGGCAGAAGAAATATCCGGGCCAAACGGAACAATACGGGTGTTCCATCCGATCTGCATATCAGCTTCAAGGCACTGCTCGATCAGGGTTTTTCCATTGTGGTTGGCAGCACAGAAGATATAAAGCGATTTTTTCTGGTAATCTTCCACTATCATTTTTGCAATCTCGGCATTGGGTGCCGCGCCTACCATAGCTGCAAAACCGGGGGCGGAACCGTCAACAAATTCAACCCCACGTTTTCTTAAGATAGTATCATCTGCTGCACCTACCCAGAGTTTGCCGTTTTCAATGTCAGGATCTTCCTGTGCAATGTAGAAATCAGGATCATTGAGATATCTTAAGGCTTCTTTTATTTCATAGGAAATAATGCCTGCCATACCGGCATCAAGAAGGGGCCCTAAGTACGGAAGCCAGTTTTTAAGTTTGATATGGGGCGGAAGAAGTCCCCTTGCAAATTCCATTGGTTTTTTAAGATCTTCCAGCGTTTCCACTTTAAGTCCGGTCAATGAATAAATAACCGGCAGATAGTAAGCTGTATTCGGGAAGCCGACTTTTGTGCCTGCGTCATAAGTCTGAAGTGCTTTTTCAAGTTCACCTTCAACCTGGGCAACCACTTTGTATCCACCCTGAATGGCAGCAAATGCGATTAATTTTGACATATTATGTTCCTCCTTCGTTGAGGATTTAATTTATTATATCCTGTTATTAATACAGTGTATTTATTTTTTCCTCAAAAAATATCATTATCCTTCAAGTGCCTGACGGGAAGCCATATCCATCAGAACTCTTTCTCTTGCCTTATCAATGCCAAGTTCTTTTCTCTTTTTATCGATATGGTTGATCATCAGCCATGCATGTTTTATGGGGTCAGGTTCAACATCCCATTTCCCGCCGTAAATGCCTTCCAGTTCCTTGGAAATATAATTATGGAAGACAGGGGCGCCTGATGTTGGCAGGTATCCGCCGAATACGGTGTATACACCGGATGTGACAAAGTACTGGCCAATGGAAATAGCTTTTTCACTCATCCATTCAGGGGCGCTTCCCGCAACAGGAATGTCACACAGATCAGTACCCAGGCCGCCTGCTTTAATGACTTCTGTTGCCGCCAGAAGTATCCGTGAGTTATCAACACAGGAACCAAGGTGGAGCACCGGTGGAATGCCGACTGTTTCGCAGACTTCGGCAAGTCCGGGACCTGCATAAACCTGGGCCGCTTCAGGAGTGAGAAGCCCGTGGATGGCGGCGGTGATTGCGTCACACCCTGTTGTCAGGACAAGGACATCATTTTTAATGAGTTCCTTGATAACCTTGATGTGGGCTTCATTCTGCCTTGTCCTGGCGTTATTACATCCCACAACCCCTGCAAGGCCACGGATACGCCCGTTGATGATGTTGTCATTCAAAGTGTAGTAAGATCCTCTGAAGGTTCCGCCCAGGTGGTATTTGATGGATTCAACACCAAATCCTGCAATCTGGGTGGCTTTGTATTGTGGAATCATTACTTCTGTCTTTCGGTTTTCAAAATTGTCAATAGCCATTTTGACAATACGTTTCGCATCTTCAAGTGCATAGTGTTCATTAAATTCAATATGGATAACATTATCCTGTTCTATTTTAGCAATGGGGTGGGTCGTGATAAGCTTGGTATGGAAACATTTGGCCACATTGGCAAGGTTCTGCATAATACACTGGACATCAACAACCATGGCTTCACAGGCCCCTGTGATGATGGCAAGTTCCTGCTGGAGAAAGTTACCGGCCGTGGGGATACCGTGACGCTGCAGCATTTCGTTTGCCGTACAGCATATACCGCCAAGCTGGATGCCTTTTGCGCCTTTTTCCTTTGCATAGTCCAGCATTTCCTGGGACTGGGCAACGGCAACAATAACTTCTGAGAGCACAGGCTCGTGGCCATGGACGATGATATTGACATGGTCTTCTTTCATGATACCAAGGTTTGCTTCAGACTGGAGCGGGGATGGTGTGCCAAAAAGAATATCCTGGAGATCAGTGGCCAGCATTGAGCCGCCCCATCCGTCAGCAAGGGATGCTCTTGTGCATTGTTTGATAAGGTTCTTGTAATCCTGGTCAACCCCCATGTGGGTCCGGTGCATGATTTCTACGATTTCCCTGTCAATATTCCTGGGAATTACACCCTGTTTTTTCCATTTTTCATAAAGGGGGGCAGGGGCGCGTTTTGCATAAAGCAATTCACCTTCTGATTTCCCCCATTCATTTATGGCAGTTTCCGCAACTTCAAGAGCGATTTCATCAATATCCCTGTCTTTTGTTTCGCCGTCCACTTCAACCGTTGTTGCAACACCCAGGTGAGGGGCCACGGCCAGAAGCTTCTGGGTATCTTTGATCTGGTAATCACTGGTCTCTTTTTTAGCCGCAGCCAGAAAAACTTCGGCAACACTTCTGCCGTGGTCTGAATGGGCGGCAGCGCCTGCTGCAACCATCCTGGCAAAGTTTCTGGCAGCTATGGTATTGGCTGTTGCGCCGCAAAGGCCTTTTCTTGTATCTTCTCCTTCAATGCCGCCTTTGGGAAGCGGGAGTCTGCAGGGGCCCATTGCGCAGTTTTTACAACAAATTCCCTGGATACCAATGGCACAGGGTTTCATGTTGACTGCTCTGTCAAAAATTGTCTCAACTCCAAGTTCCTGCGCCCTGGCAATCATTTCCTGGGTTGAAACTTCGTATGATGCTGCTATTGGATCAGCAAGTTTCGGTGCTTTTGCTTTCTTTTTTTCTGCCATCAGAGGTTCCTCCTCTTAATTATATAGATAGTAAGGTTTGCCGGATAATTTTTATCAGCACAACCTGTCACAATCAAACTGCTCTTTTGTGAATTCGGTCCAGGTTCTCAATGATTCGTTCAAGTTTTGTTTTCTGGATTTTAGCCGCAGTCATGGTAACTTTAGTTTTTGGCTTGCTTCCTGCCTTTGCTGCATGCTTTGCCATTTCAGCAGCCCTTTTTTCGCTGAGTGCCGCAGCTTCGGCTTCACGTTTGGCTGCCGCGTCTTTTTCAGCCTGTTTTTCAGCTTCTATTTTGGCTTCTGCATCTGCTTTGGCTTTTGCATCTGCATCAGCTTCAGCCTTTGCCTTGGCTTCTGCATCTGCTTTAACTTTTGCCTCGGCAGCAACCTTTGCCTTAGCTTCAGCTTCAGCTTCAGCTTTTGCTTCAGCTTCAGGGTCTCTAGCAGGAGCCTCTTTCTCAGGTGCAGGTGCAGCTTCTTTTTTAGGAACTGGTTTTTCAGCTACCGGTTTGGCAGGGGCTTTAGGCGCTGCTTTCTTGGCAGGAGCGGCTTTTTTAGCAGGAGCAGGTTTCTTTTTTTCTTCTTTGATGGTGAGATCTACTTCAGGTGCCATAGAAGCAAAATCAATGTCAACATCATCCAGGCGTTTTTCAATGGCGGCAACATCCATTGCAGATCCGCCGTCGGAAATGAGATCAATAAATGCTTTTGCAAGTTTAATGGATTCGGGATGGCGCATCATCAATATGCTTGAGCCTGCGAGCAGGTATGATACCGCACCGACAGCCTCCATCAGAATAGCGCGTCTTTCAGGGTCACCCAGTTCCGGGGCGTCTTCTACGGTTTGTTTGGCTTCCTTACATTTCCAGACTTCATTGCCAAGGTTGTTGATCATGGGGTTCTGGAGTTTGTCGTCACCCTGGGTCATTGCTGCCTGGGAAAGGCGCTCCATTACTGAATAAGAATACTCAAGACCATAGCCAAGTCCACCTGTGGTGGGGTCAACAATAACCTTGTCAAGGGAAACGCCAAGGTTTTCAAGAAGGATGTTTACCTGCTTTGCAAGGTTCACATCAATAGGAGAGGATGAGATTACAGTGTGGCCATACCCCATTGCAGCCGCACCAATTCCCTTGTGGTTTTTTTCTTCAACCGGGCCGATAATCAGGTTTTCACCTTCACAGACTTCACAAACCTTTTTTAATACTTCTTCGTCCTTGGCAGGAACTGCACACCCCCAGACAATCAGGGGAACGTTGATTGCATCAAGGACACTTTTAACTATTGCAGCCGCATCGTCGGCACTGGCATCCTTATCATTAGGATCCGTGCTTTTAAGTTGAAGGACAATGGCCTGAGCGCCGTATTCTTCCACACATTTTTTTGCCCATGCCGCAGGGTCGGATACAACGTCTTTAAACGGTTCCAGAGCGGCCTGGGGCCAGTCTTCGGGTGCCATGTCCCAAATTTCCATTGCAACAACGGGTTTGTTGGGCATTTCACCTTCAAACTTGTAAAAAGGATAACTTGTTTGACCGCCGACGGTAAGGGCATTGTCACCTTTTCCTATGGTGATGCCTTTGATGCTGCCGGCATAGGTTTCTTTGGTTATTTCAAATCCCACTTTTACCTCCTAAGATTTTAAGATAGTTATGAGTTGGGGGGGGTTAAGATTAAACTGACAGGACGTTATCAGAAAAGGGCAAATACACAATGGAATAGCTAAATCAAACTCAGATAACACTAACTTGAAATATCTTCCCATATAAGTGCCCTATCATGTCTTAATTCATTGATAACAGAATATGACTTATAATTTGTATGGTTTTTTGTCAATAGATGAGTGAATTTAATGAGCTTAAGGTATAATTGCCAAAAAGCCCTATATTGTAAGGCGTTCTTAATAATTCCCACAATGTGGTATACTGTTGAACGGGATTTAATTAATAAATTGAAATCGTATGGGCGAAAAAAGTTGATTTTTTGATTTTTATTTAATAGGTAGGTTATGCAGTTAGGATTTTTATGACCGGAATGTATATTATGAATGTATATTATGATGGTTTTATCATTACTTTTTTAAACGGCTCATTTTTAGGGTCCACAGCAACAAAGGAGTGAACCATGGCACTAGATCCAACCAAACATGCGGATTGGGAAATTGCAGAAGATGCAGAAAAAACAATGTCAACAATCTATGAAATAGGTGAAAAACTGGGATTGACAAAGGAAGAATTACTTCCCCAGGGTCACTATATTGCAAAAATTGATTTCAGGGCAGTGCTTGACCGCCTGAAAGATGAACCAGACGGGAAATACGTTAATGTGACTGCTATTACACCAACCCCGCTTGGTGAGGGCAAATCAACATCAGCAATGGGGCTTGTCCAGGGCCTTGGCAAACTTGGCAAAAACGTCTGTGCTGCAATTCGCCAGCCTTCAGGCGGGCCCACCATGAATATCAAGGGCTCTGCCGCAGGCGGCGGGCTGGCCCAATGTATCCCTTTGACACCATTTTCTCTTGGATTTACAGGGGATATCAATGCAATCATGAATGCACACAACCTTGCAATGGTTGCCCTTACTTCCCGCATGCAGCATGAAAGAAATTATACGGATGAACAGCTTGAAAGACTGTCCGGAATGAAAAGAATCGATATTGATCCTACTAAAGTGGAAATGGGATGGATTATGGATTTCTGCTGCCAGTCATTAAGAAATATTATTATCGGAATTGACGGCGTTAATGGCAAAGCAGACGGTTTTATGATGAAATCAAAATTCGGTATTGCCGTATCTTCTGAAGTCATGGCCATTCTTGCTGTTGCCACAGACCTTAAAGACATGCGCGAAAGAATGGGTAAAATCGTTGTTGCCTACACTAAAAAAGGCAAACCCGTTACCACCGAAGATTTACAGGTTGCAGGCGCCATGACGGCCTGGATGGTGGATGCGCTTAATCCGTCTTTAATCCAGACGCTGGAAGGCCAGCCGGTTCTGGTTCATGCAGGTCCGTTTGCCAATATCGCCATTGGACAGAGTTCAATTATTGCTGACCGTGTAGGACTTAAACTTGCCGACTACCATGTGACCGAATCAGGTTTTGGGGCGGATATCGGGTTTGAAAAATTCTGGAACCTTAAATGCCGTTATTCCGGCCTTAAACCAAACTGCGCAGTTGTTGTTGCAACTATCAGGGCACTTAAATGCCATGGCGGCGCTCCTGTTCCAGTGCCAGGCAAAGCCATGCCCGAAGAATACGGGTCTGAAAATGTTGAATGGGTTGCAAAGGGCTGCGACAACCTGATCCATCATATTAGAAACGTCAGAAAAGCAGGTATTGCTCCTGTTGTCTGCATTAATGCATTCTACACAGACACAGATGCTGAAATTGCAAAGGTTCGTGAACTTTGTGAGAAAGAAGGCGCAAGGGTTGCACTCTCCCGCCACTGGGAACATGGTGGGGATGGTGCTGTTGAGTTTGCCGAGGCAGTTGTTGAGGCCTGCGAAGAAAAATCAGATTTTAAATTCCTTTATGAACTCGACATGCCGGTGAAAGACAGAATTGAGCTGGTTGCAAAAGAAGTTTACGGTGCAGACGGTGTGGACTATTCCGGGGAAGCTCTTGCCGCCCTGAAAAGAATCCAGGCAGATCCCGAGCTTTCCAGGCTTGGACTTTGCATGGTGAAAACCCACCTGTCCTTGTCTGACAACCCTGCACTCAAGGGTGTGCCAACAGGTTGGAGACTGACCATAAGGGAAGTCCTTACATATGGTGGTGCAGGCTTTATCGTTCCTGTTGCAGGCGCTATCAGCCTGATGCCGGGTACAAGCTCCAATCCTGCATTCAAGAGAGTTGATGTGGATACGCAAACAGGTAAGGTACAGGGCGTATTCTAAATAAAGAAATTAAATAAAAAATAATAAAAATGGCGTTTAATCCTGATCGGACTGAACGCCATTTTTTTATTATGAGCTTTTATCTGTTATGAATTCTGCATTTCACAGGCCATAATGGTATGCTTGCAAAGGACTGATGTGGTGACTGATCCCACTCCTGCCGGTACCGGGGAAATTTTTTCAACAACAGGTTCTGCTTCTGCAAAATCAACATCTCCACAGTATTTTCCAGGATTGTCAGGATCGGCATTTATGCCTACATCAATCACAATCTGACCCTTTTTGACAAAGTCAGCCTTGATCATTTTTGCCCGTCCCACAGCAGCAACAAGGATTTGGGCATCCTTGCACACATCGGGCAGGTTTTCAGTTCTAGAGTGACATATGGTTACCGTACCGTGTTCCCGTAAAAGCAGCATGGCCATGGGTTTTCCCACCACAAGAGATCTGCCCACCACAACACATTTTTTGCCTTTGATGGGGATATCGTAAAAATGAAGCATCTCCATGCAGGCTGTGGGGGTGCAGGGCGGAAACCCTGCAGAGTCATCTGTAAAAACTTTTGCTGCACCACCTATGGTAAGGCAGTCCACATCCTTTTCCACGGGAATCAGGGCCCTGATTTTCCGTTCATCAAGGCTTTTCGGGAGAGGTGAAAACATCAGGATGCCGTTAACGTCTTTTTTTGCCCCGATTTCTGTTACGGCATTTTCAAAAGAAGCCTGATCTATGTCCTCCGGATATTCAAAAACCTCGGAGTCCATTCCCACAAGTTTACATGTTTTTTTTGCCCCGCCTTCATAAAACAGGTCATCAGGGCGGGCTCCCACCCTGATAATTCCAAGTTTCGGGGTAATCCCTCTGCTTTTAAGGGTCTCAACTTTTTTTATCAGTTCAGCTTTGATTGCATCAGCTACTGGTTTTCCTTTTAGAACCTCTGCCATTTTTTCAGTTCTCCCTATTTTGTCAATTTGGAAACCACAAGATCAAAGGTTTCATCTGCAATTTTTGATCCGTCCTTGAGAAGTTGATTCATTTCTTCCCTGGTTTGTGTAACAAATGCCTGATCTTTTATTGCGTTTAAATTAATAATAACATTGAGGCTTCCTGCCACCAGGGCCGCTTTCATAAATGCAACACCACAGCCTACATCAGAGATGGCTATCATGGTCCCGATCCGGCCCATGCTTTCATGGATTTTTATGCCGGCGTATGCTTTTCGCATAATCTCCATGGGAACAGAACAAGCTGTTTTACAGCATTCTTCCATTGTTTTTTGTTTGTACTCGATTTCCTCTGGTGTATTTCTCGGAAGTCCATAGGCCTTGGACAGAGGTGCAAAAACTTCAGCATCCTTATCCACGAGGCTTTCCAGTTCAGCAATAATTTTTGTACCCTTGTCAAGAAGTTCTTTTGCTTCTTCTTCCACGTCAGCGTATTTTTTTTTACCAACAGTAAGATTTCCAACCATGTTGGAAAGGGCCATGCCAATGGCACCTCCCATTGCAGCAGCTCCGCCGCCGCCGGGAACAGGGGCTTTTGAGGCCAGGACATCGTTGAAATCTTTACATGATTTATCCAGCATTGACATTTTAAAGGTTCTCCTTTGTGATTATATTGATGATAATTAGCTCGTTTACCCAAATCACCTATATCGAAACCTTTTTTTTATGTCAAATCAAATCTGGGCAATTCTAATGTTATTTGGCCTGTTCAAGATCACCCTTTGCATTAAAAGCAAACTATGGCAAATTGTTTTTTTAGATGGTAATATAGACAGATAAATTCTTGGACATATCTTTAATGAAAATAAAAAAAGTTTTTTTGAATATATAAAGGGGGAAGTATGGATAAACTGGACGCAATATTTGCACCTGAAACCATAGCAGTTGTCGGGGCATCAACCCAAAAAGGAAAGGTAGGGCATGATATTTTTGCCAATATCCTGTCCGGTGGATTTAAAGGGACGCTTTACCCTGTTAATCCAAAAGCAAAATCTGTTTTAAGTGTGAAATGTTATACCAGTATCACGGGGATTCCCGACCCGATAGACCTGGCCATGATTATTCTTCCCCCCAAAGCTGCCCTGCAGGCGGTAAAAGATTGTATTGCAAAAGGGATTAAAGGAGTTGTGATCGTTTCTGCCGGGTTTAAGGAAGTGGGCGGTGAAGGGGCTTTGATTGAAAAAGAAATTAAAACCTTGTGTGCCGATGCCAGAATAAGGCTGGTGGGACCGAACTGCCTGGGCGTGATCAATCCGTCTCCAAAAGTATCGTTAAATGCCAGCTTTTCAGCAAGAATGCCTAATCCCGGGAATGTCTCATTTATCTCTCAAAGTGGTGCCCTTTGCACGGCAGTGCTGGATTATGCCGCTGACAAAGGATTCGGGTTTTCAAAATTTATTTCAATAGGCAACAAGGCTGATGTGGATGAGCTGGATTTATTGAGGTATTATTATAATGATCCTGATACGCATGTGGTCATGATATATATGGAGGAACTCTCCAGGAGTGCTGAAGAGTTTATTGCAGAAGTCAGGCAGATGACATCAGGGACCAATCCTACCCATGTGATTGCTATTAAATCAGGCTCGTCTGATGCAGGCGCAAAGGCTGCCGCCTCTCATACAGGAGCGCTTGCAGGATCTGATGCGTTGTATGATGCAATTTTTACCATGTCAGGGATATTGCGGTGTGTAACCGTTAATCAATTGTTTGATTATGCCCAGGCATTTGCGGCTAATAAATATCCGACAGGCGATAGGATTGCCATTATCACGAATGCAGGGGGGCCCGGCATTATAGCAACAGACATGAGTGAACAATCCGGTTTGAAGCTTGCAAAGTTTTCTGATGAAACTATTAAGGAATTAAAAAAATATCTGCCTCCAACAGCTAATTTTCAAAACCCTGTGGACGTAATCGGGGATGCTGCAAAAGACCGGTATAAAAATACATTGGCAACTGTTTTAAGTGATCGTGGAGTGGATGCTGTCCTGATTATTTTAACACCCCAGTCCATGACCGACGCCATTGGTACCGCCGAAGCCATTGTTAATATTGCCAAAAACAGCATTAAACCCATTGTATGTTCGTTTATGGGAGTTGTGGATGTGTCGGACGGGGTCAAACTTTTGCAGCAGCATAAAATTCCTGTCTACCAGTTCCCGGAGAGCGCTGCCAGGTCTTTAGGCGCATTAAGGGAAGGAATGAAGTGGCTGTTCAGGAAAATTCTGCCACAGTTTGAGATGGAATATGATATTGCAAAAGCCAAACAGATCATTGAAACATATTTAAGTGAAGGCAGGATGGTTTTAGGTGAACTGGACGGCAATGAACTCCTCAAGTGCTACGGGTTTAAAGTTCTTCCCATGGCCCTTTCAAAAAATAAGGGCGAGGCCTGCAATATTGCAGCCAAGCTGGGATTCCCGGTTGTCATGAAAATTGTGTCCCCTGATATCCTGCATAAGAGTGATGCCGGCGGAGTTGTTGTGGGAGTCGAGGATGATAAAGGCGTTGAAAAGGCGTTTGAGACTATAATGAAAAAGGCCGGGGCCTATAACCCTGATGCAAGGATAGAAGGGGTATTGATCCAGAAAATGGTCCCAAAAGGAAAAGAAGTAATACTGGGGCTGTCAAAAGATCCTGTTTTTGGACATGCAGTCATGTTCGGGCTGGGCGGAATTTTTGTCGAGGTCTATAAAGATGTTGCTTTCAGGTTATCCCCAATGGGCAGAAACGTTGCAAGGAGAATGATCAAGAGCATCAAGGGCTACCCCATACTCAAAGGATTGAGGGGGGAAAAACCCTCGGATATTGAAATAATAGAAAAACATATTGTATCTTTAAAAGCCATGGCAGATAATCACCCCATGATAAAAGAGCTGGATATTAATCCCTTGTTTGTTCATGATGAAGGAGAAGGAGCAACGGTTGCAGATATTATAATCCGGCTGGAGAATGAGGAGTGATCATTATTCTATATCCCGTGGTAAAAAAAGTGCCGGTGGCAGTTAAGTCTTTGAAAGGCAGATATAAAGTTGCAGCGTTAAGCATGCTTGCAAGGGATTGTGCAAAGACGTCCTCTGGCAGATCAAAATTGTTTGTTGAAAAATTTGAAAAGGACGGTTCAGGGGTTCCTTTGTCTTCAAAAGGTGTTTTCTGGTCGGTCACCCACAAACCCGGGTTTGTGGGCGGGGTTGTTTCACAGGAAAGGATCGGCATTGACCTTGAGAGAATTAAGAATATTTCTAAGGCTTTGTTCAACAGGATTATTGACCCGGATGAAAGGTCGCTTTTCAGGGGGCAGGATAAAGATATCTGTTTTTTCAGGGCATTTACGGCAAAAGAAGCAGTATTAAAAAAAACTTCACAAGGTATAAAGGGATTGTCAAAAGTAAAAATAAAAACGGTTGTTGATGATAAAAATTTAATTGTCCGGTATTCAGATAAAAAATATTTGGTTGAAAATTTTTATTTTGCCGGTTACCTTGCATCAGTGACAAAAGACCACTTTAATGTTCAATGGACATTAGAATAATTAAATTAATTCGAAGGAGAAAGAAAAATGACCAAGGGAAACGGTTTTATAATGGGTGATGCTTCTTCCGATACCGGAACTCCTCTGCCGAAAATAGATTTTTCAAGTTTTATTTTGTCATTATATTCATCAGGGCTTACCCAGCTTGGAAAAGTTGAAGATCCTTCAACCGGGGAAAAAAGCATTAACCTTGACCTTGCAAAGCATACCATAGACATGATTGCCATGCTGGAAGAAAAAACCCGGGGAAACTTGACCGAAGAAGAAAACAGCCTTCTCAAAGCCTTGCTCACTGAAATCAGGCTTGCATTTGTTGAGGCAAAAGCTTGAGAGAAAAGTTTAAGTCTTTTGCAAAGATAAACCTGTTTTTATATGTTACCGCAAAACGAGCGGACGGGTATCATAATCTTTATTCTTTGATGACCAAGATTGGCCTGTGTGATGATATTTATATTGATTATACAAAATCCGGGATATCTGTCACCTGTGATTATCCCGGTGTGCCGGAAGATGATTCAAACCTTGCCTGTAAAGCTGCGGTAATGTTTTTTTGTTCTTTAAAAGCAAAAGGGTGCAAAAAAAAAGGCCTTTCCATTGAAATCATAAAACAAATCCCCCCCGGCGGCGGGTTGGGTGGCGGCAGCAGCAATGCAGCAACTGTTTTACAAGCTTTAAACAAGGCTTATCAAAAACCTTTTTCAAAAGCGGAACTCATGAGCATGGGCTTGCGCCTGGGGGCGGACGTACCGTTTTTTATTTTCGGGGGCCCGGCAATTGCCAGAGGTGTCGGGGAAAGACTTGAAAAAATCCGGGGATTAAGGCCTTATCATCTTGTTTTGTGTGATCCCGGCATTGCCTCTTCAACGGCAGATGTATATAAAAATATTGAATTTCAATTGACACCAAACCAAAAATATACTATGAATACTGGTTTGAATGTATTGTTGCGGGGACGAGAATTTGATGTAAGGGGCCTAATGCACAACGACCTTGAAGAATCAGCGTGCAGGCTGTACCCTGAAATCAAAGAAACAAAAGAAGAGATGGCGTTGTTATTGCATAGAAAAGTTTTTATGACTGGAAGCGGCTCATCTCTTTTTGCTCTTTTTTCAGCCGGGGAAAATGCAAGAAAGGGTTATGAAAGGCTTTTGAAGAAATGGGCCGGGAGCAATAAAAAAGTGTTTTTATCCTCGTTTAACAAAAAAAATGTATGATTAATTGTACTGGGGCGTCGTCAAGTGGTAAGACACAGGGTTTTGATCCCTGCATTCAGAGGTTCGAGTCCTCTCGCCCCAGCCATATATTTATGACTATAATTTTTAAAATGGAAAAAAGAGATTTGATATGAACGGCTTGTCAATTTTTGCAGGAAATTCAAATCCTGTTCTTGCAGACAGGATTTCGGAATACCTCGCAAAACCGCTGGGAAGATTGAAAGTCAACCGTTTCAGTGATGGTGAAACCCAGGTTGAAATTCACGAGAATGTCAGGAAACAGGAAATTTTCGTGATTCAATCCACGTGTTATCCGGTAAACGATAATCTTGTTGAGCTGCTCCTCCTGATTGATGCTTTTAAAAGGTCTTCTGCTAGTAGAATTACCGCTGTTATTCCTTACTTCGGATATTCAAGACAGGATAAAAAAGTATCTCCAAGAGTTCCCATCAGTGCTAAATTAATCGCCGATCTTCTTGAAAATACAGGAGTTCACAGGGTAATTACAATGGATCTGCATGCCGGGCAGATCCAGGGATTTTTTAATTGCCCCGTGGATAACCTTTATGCTGCTCCGGTTATAATTGATGATATTAAAACCCGTTATCCTGAAAACCTGATCGTTGTCTCGCCCGATGCCGGTGGGGTCGAGAGGGCCAGGGCCTATGCAAAAAGGCTGAATGCAGGTCTTGCCATTGTTGATAAAAGAAGAAGTGCGCCAAATCAGGCAAAAGCCATGGCCATTATCGGTGATGTCCAGGATAAAATTGCTATTATTCTGGATGATATGGTTGACACGGCAGGGACATTGACAGAGGCCGCAGGCGTTATCGTGGAAAAGGGTGCAAAAGCTGTTCATGCGTATTGTACTCATCCTGTGCTTTCAGGGCCGGCTATTGATCGAATCAACAAATCATCTTTAAGTTCTCTTGTTGTAACAGATACTATCCCTCTGTCTAAAGATGCAGAACAATGCGACAAGATTGAGACGTTATCCATTGCCAAGTTGGTTGGTGAGGCAATTATGCGTAGTTACAGAGGTGATTCTGTAAATTCTTTATTTGTATAAAATAAATTGATATTAGTCTTCTGCATGTATTCATGCGGATACGGAGGAAAAAACTTTGGAATTAATTGAATTAAATGCAAAAACAAGAGAAACAAGCGGAAAAGGTGCTGCCAGGAAATTAAGAAAAAATAATGCTTTTCCTGCGATTGTTTATGGGGCAGAGACAGAGCCTGTAATGATTTCTGTTGACAACAGTGAATTTGACAGAGTTATCCGGGAAAATGGTTCAACCGGTCTTTTTTTTAATCTCAAGATTGAAGGTGATTCCGGGAAAGGTAAAATTGCCATGCTTAAGGATGTGCAGATGGACACCTTTGGCTTGAATTATCTTCATATTGATCTGCATGAGATAAATATGGATACAAAGGTTACCGTCAGCGTGCCGGTTGAAACTGTCGGTGTCAGCGTTGGAGTCAAAGAGGGAGGACTCCTCCAGGTTATAAGGCGTGAACTTGATGTAATTTGTAAACCTGCTGATACGCCTGACAATATCCGGATAGATATTACAGCCCTTGAAGTTGGTGATGCAGTCCATGTTGAAGACATTGATCTTGGTGAGGCCATTGAAATTCCCCATGAAGTTAATTTTACAGTGATAACAATCGGTGCACCGACTGTTGAGGAAGCAGTGGAAGAAGAAGATGAATTCATGGAAGAAGGAGAAATTGAAGCTGCTCCTGCTGCCGAAGAGGCTTCTGCCGAGTAATTCCATTGTAGATGGCGGATTCAAAATTTAAAATTATTGCGGGCCTGGGCAACCCTGGTAAAAATTATGCCCGGACCCGCCATAATATCGGCTTTTTAGTCGTTGAAGCCCTGGCTTCAAAATCCAGTCTTACCATTGATAAATCCCGTTTTGATTCCAAGTATGTTAAAGCCCGTATTAAAGGCAATGAAGTCTTTCTTATAAAGCCTTTAACCTATATGAACAAAAGCGGGTTTCCCATCCATAAATTTGCATCCTATTACAAAGTTGGCATGGAAGATATTATTATCGTCCATGATGATATGGACCTGTCTTTCGGAAAGATCAAAATTGTTAAAAGCCGTGGGCATGGCGGTCATAACGGTGTCAGATCCATTATTAACGCTTTTGGCAGAAAAGACTGCGTCCGTGTACGGGTAGGAGTTGGCCATCCCGGGTCAGAAAAAGATGTCACAAAGCATGTCCTGGGCAGTTTTTCCCCTGATGAAATAAAAATTCTTGGCCCGTGTATCGACACGGCTTCTGATGCCTGCCTGTCTGTTCTTGAAAATGGTGTTAGTTTTGCCATGAATTTATTTAACATCAAATATTAAGTTTTTAAAATTTTTTTCATTGACAATATTGTTAAAATATGGTTCTCTGCCTGAGAATGCGCTAATTGTTTTTTTAAAAAAAGGTGGGCTATCAAATGGGCGAAAAATCCAAAAATACCGGGGAAATAAAAGTGACATCAGGCAAAAAAGAATTTTCTAAAGGTGATCTGGCGGTTTATCCTGCACACGGTGTCGGTTGCATCGAGTCAATTGAAAGCAAGGAGATAAATGGTGATACCATGAATTTTTACATGATGAAGATCGTGGAAAATGGCATGGTGATCATGATTCCGACTTCCAATGTGGAATCAGTAGGCTTAAGGGAAGTCATTCCTGAAAAAGAGGTTCCCGAAGTCTACAAGGTAATGCAGGAAAAGGCGCATGGTGCCGACAACCAGACATGGAACAGGAGATACCGGGAATATATGGATAAAATTAAAACCGGGTCAATCTATGATGTTGCTGAGGTTTTCAGGGACCTTTTCCAGTTAAAGCTTGAAAAGGATCTTTCATTTGGTGAGAGAAAACTTCTTGATACAGCTCAGAATTTATTGGTTCAAGAGCTGTCTACAGCCAAAGATATAGATGAAAAGTCCATGATGCAGGAAATTGAGGATCTTTTCAACTAATCACCTTTAATAGTATAAAAGAAATTTTAAGGACCGGCGGGCAATTAAATGTTCGCCGGTCTTTTTTTATCATGGAAATTAAGATTAATATACCCGAGGGCCAAAAAGACACCCGCCTTGACACTGTTATTTGCCGTTTTGTTGAGTTATGCTCAAGGAGCATGGCAGCAGATCTTATTAACAGCAATGATATACTTGTTAATGATATAAAAAAGAAGCCTGGGTATAAGGTTAAGACAGGGGATCTTATTACCGGGGCCATTCCTGGTCCGGATGGCAATGCAGCCGCGGTTCTGCCTGAGAATATTCACCTTGATATTATATTTGAAGATGATCATGTTATTGTGATCAATAAAAGGGCCGGCATGGTGGTTCATCCTGCGCCGGGAAATTTTTCCGGCACTCTTGTAAATGCCTTGCTGTTCCATGACCCTGCAATAAAAAATGCCGGTGAAGATAAAATCAGGTCCGGTATTGTTCACAGGCTGGATAAAGATACCAGCGGTTTAATGGTTATCGCTAAAACAAAGACAGCATTAAATTTTTTACAAAAAGAATTCAAACAGCGGCGGGTAAAAAAAAAATATCTTGCCCTTGTTTTTGGAAATCTTTCAAAAGACCGGGGGGAAATCAACCTTCCCATTGGAAGGCATCCTGTTAAAAGAAAACTTATGGCAATAAATCATGAAAAAGGGAAACCTGCCAGGACAATATGGAAAGTCAAAGAGCGCTTTAAAACAGCCTGCCTTGTTGAGGCAGTTCTGAAAACCGGAAGAACCCATCAGATAAGGGTACATTTTTATGCCATTGATCATCCCCTTGTAGGAGATCTTGTCTATCAACCCAGAAGACACCGGAAAAAAAAGAGCATCGCTCCAAGGCAAATGCTCCATTCCTGGCAGCTTGGCTTCAGGCATCCTTATTCCGGTATCAGAATGTCTTTCAAGGCTGAACTATCCGAGGATTTTTTACAAACCATAGCATTGCTGTGATGTTATGCTGTATGATTTTTTTTAAAGAAAAATATTGAGCCGGGCTTTGAACTCCAGAGCCCGGCTCAATATTGTAGAAGGCGTTTAAACTTTAGCAGGTTCAATCTTTATTGCACATACCTTATACTCAGGTATTTTGGCGATAGGATCAAGTTTTGCATTTGTCAACTTATTGGCGGCGGCTTTTGCAAAATGGAATGGAATAAAAATTGTTCCCTCCATGGCTTTTGATGATATTTTCAGCTTTGCGCTTATTTTACCCCTGCGTGAAGATATATCCACCATTGATCCTGTATCAAGCCCGATCTTCCCGGCATCAGTTGAAGATATTTCCACAAAACATTCAGGGGAGAGCATGTTAAGGCCGTTTGTTTTCATGGTCATGGTTCCCGTGTGGTAGTGGTATAACACCCTTCCTGTTGTGAGAATATAGGGATAGTCTTCATCAGGCAGTTCATCCGGCGGGGTATGTTCAATTGCATGGAACAAACCCTTTCCCCTTGTAAACCGGGTGGTGTGAAGGATTGGAGTCCCTTCATGGGTTTTGCTGGGGCAGGGCCAGAAAATGCCTTTTCCTTCGATTCTTTCCCAGGTGATTCCACCGTAAGAAGGGGTTACGGTTGCGATTTCTTTAAAAATTTCCCGGCTGTTTTCATAGGACATGTCATATCCCATTCTTTTGGCGATTCCACAGATGATTTCCCAGTCCTGCCTCGCTTCACCCGGTGCATCCACAGCTTTTCTGACACGTTGAACGCGCCGTTCCGTATTGGTAAATGTACCGTCTTTTTCAGCAAAACAGAATGTAGGCAGAACCACATCCGCCATCCTTGAAGTTTCAGTCTGAAAGATGTCCTGAACCACAAGAAAGTCCAGATTTGCAATGGCTTTTCTTGCATGATTGAGATCCGGATCGGACACCATGGGATTTTCACCAATCACAAACAAGGATTTTATGTCTCCCTCGTAGGCTTTCTGGATCATTTCAGTAACAGCCAGCCCAGGGGTTTTTGACATATCTTCTGTGTTCCAGATTTTTTCGAGCTTATTTCTGGTATCATCACTGGTTACAGGTTGATATGCTGTGAACACATTTGGCAATCCTCCCATATCGCAGGCGCCCTGGACATTATTCTGGCCCCGCAGCGGATTTACTCCACCGCCTGGTTTCCCTAAGTGGCCGCAGAGCATGGAAAGATTTGCAAGGGATTTTACATTGTTCGTACCACAGGTATGCTGGGTTATTCCCATGCAATATAAAATAGATGCTACAGAAGCTTTGGCAAACTCCCTTGCAACTTCAATAAGGTCTTTTGCCTTGATGCCCGTGATATTTTCAACATACTCGGGAGTATAGGCTTCAACGGTTTTTTTGAGGGCTTCAAAATTTTCCGTTCTTTTTTCAATAAAATCTTTGTTATGAAGCCCTTCTTTAATGATAATATGCATAAGGCCGTTGATCCAGGCAATGTCGGTTCCGGGGGCAGGCCGCAGCCATCTATCGGCATGGTCGGCAAGTTTTACTTTCCTGGGGTCAATGACATAAAGCTTTTTACCTTTTAGAACAGCCCGTTTAACAAAAGTTGAGAGGACAGGATGGTTCTCGGTTGTATTGGAGCCTGTTACCAGTATCATTTCAGATGTTTCAATGTCTGCAATGGTATTGGTCATTGCACCGCTTCCAAATGCTGCAGCCAGACCGGCTACGGTGGAGCTGTGTCACAGCCGGGCGCAATGGTCTATATTATTGGTTTTCAATACGGCACGGGTAAATTTCTGGGCAATATAATTGTCTTCATTGGTGATCCTGGCTGACGTGAAAACCCCTATGCTGTCCGGGCCTGATTCCTCTTTAACAGCCATGAATTTTTTGGCCACAAGATTCAGGGCCTCATCCCAGGATGCTTCAACAAGGTTACCGTCTTTTCTAATCAAAGGTTTAGTCAGGCGTTCCCTGGAAGAAACAAATTCATACCCGAACCTGCCCTTGACACAAAGACTTGCATTGTTCGGGGGAAGATCAGTGTCCGCTCCATCCACCTTGACAATTTTATTATCCTGGATAAAGAGATCCATCTGGCACCCTACGCCGCAGAAGGAACAGGTAGTCCTGACTTTCTTGGTGTCCTTAAACCTTTCGTCCCTGAAAATCTTATCCGGCACCAGGGCACCCACAGGGCAGGCCTGGAGGCATTCACCGCAAAAGACGCAGTCAGAATCTTTTAAGGCTGCATCTTGTTTTGCAATGATTTTCATGTCTTTGCCGCTGTAACCGAATTCAATGGCATTATTCACTTGGATCTCCCTGCAGGCTTTTACACATCGCCCGCAAAGGATGCATCTTGAAAAATCCCTTATAATAAAAGGGTTGGCACGTTCAGTCTCATACTTGCATCCATTTAACGGCATGCCTTTTGTTTTGACCTGATACCTGTAAGCAAGGTTCTGAAGTTCACAATCGCCCCAAACCGGGCAAAGGTCTTCTTTACCGTCACTTTTCAGTACATCCAGTTGAAATGAAGTCCAGTCAGCTGTATCAAATTCTCTTACAGCACAATTATGATTGCCTGAAGCCAGAAATTTGCTTATACTTTTCCGGCGTGCTTGGATAACCTTTGAAGATTCCGTCAAAATGATCATGTCTTGTTTGGCTTTTGTTGCACAAGACTCGACAAGGTCGTTTTCACCCCTTACTTCCACTGCGCATATTTTGCATGCAGTGGTTGGAATCGTGTTTTTCAGATGACAGAGGGTGGGAATATCAATTTTATTGCGTTTGGCAATTTCAAGAATTGTCTCACCAGGTTCAAAGGTCAGCTCATTTTCGTTTATTGTTATAATATTGCTTTCCATGGTTATCTTCCCGGGTATGGTTTTTATAACTATTTCACAAATTTGTCCTGACAACGAATATTTAAGTACACTGTCGGTTAATTATTGTCAATCAGGCAAATAAAATAAATTTGCTGATATTATTGACTTTTCATTTTCCAGGTGATTATACAGTAGTGGATCGTTTTTATTTAAAAAAAAACTGACAATTAAATGCAGAGCATAAGGATATATTCATGTTTCAATCGATTTTGATAATGGGTGGACTCGGTGTTGCAATCGGTACTGTTCTAGTGATTGCTTCAAAAGCTTTTTATGTATATGAAGACCCGAAGGTTGTGGCAATTGGTGATGTCCTGCCGGGAGCCAATTGCGGCGGGTGCGGGTTCCCCGGATGCGGCGCCAATGCAGAAGCTATTGCAAACGGGCTTTCCGGTGTGAATTCCTGTGTGGCGGCAGGGGATGATGTTGCCGTGGCGATTGCGGGGATCATGGGCGTGACTGTTTCAGACAAGGAACCCGAATTTGCAAATCCCGGATGTTACTATGGCAAAGATGATGCAGACATGGAATATAAATATCTGGGCGTGACAGATTGCAGGGCAGCGGCATTGCTGTTTGGCGGAATGAAGGTTTGCAGGATCGGGTGCCTTGGACTTGGAACCTGTGTGAAGGCTTGCATGTTCGGAGCATTGTCCATAGGCACCGATGGTTTGCCCAAGGTTGACCAGAAAAAATGCACAGGCTGCGGAGCCTGCGAAAAGGCCTGCCCTAAAAATATTATCAGGCTTACATCTGTTACCCGGAGAATCATGAGGGAGTATACAAGGCAGGAGTGCGTAACGCCATGTCAGCGTGCCTGCCCTACGGGCATAGATATTAAAGAATATATACGGCTGATCAAACAAGGGGATTATGAAGGATCCGTCAAGGTGATAAAAGAAAGGAACCCGTTCCCAACCGTTATTTCAAGGATCTGTCCGGCATTATGTGAATTTAAATGCCGAAGGCTTATGCAAGACGAATCAGTTGCTATAAATCACCTCAAAAGATTTGTCTGCGATTATGAAATGAATCTGAATAAAAGGGTAATGCCATATAAAGCACCGGCAACAGGCAAAAAGGTTGCGGTGATAGGGGGTGGTGTCGAAGGATTGTCAGCTGCATTTTTTGCCGCAAGGCTGGGCCATGACCCAACAGTTTTCGAAGCAACCGATTCCCTTGGCGGTATTCTTCGTGTGGCCATTGACAGGGAAAGATTGTCCATGGATGTGCTTGACTGGGATATTGAGGGTGTAAAACAAATGGGTGTCAGTATCCGGAAAAATACCAAGGCAGGCCAGGATTTTACCATTGATACTCTTTTAAAAGACGGTTTTGATGCAGTGTTCACTGCCACTGGCGGATGGGATTCCAGGCTTGCAAGAGGGGATATTGACCAGGCGGCGACTGTCTTTCCCGGAGCATACCTTTTGATTGATCTTTTAAGGAGTAAATCAGATAAGAAAATTTGTATATCACCGGGGGAAATTGTTGTGATTGCAGGCGGCAGCGTAAGGGTGCCCGATGCAGTGGATATCTTAAAAGAAAACGGATCAAAGAAAATAATTGTTATTTCAAGAAAATTTCCTGATGATTCATCGTTTGACAAGGCAGCAATTGACAAGTTGTCCAATGCCGGGGCCACCATACTTTATAATACCGGGATCACCAAAGTAAGCGGCGAGAACGGACAGCTAAAGGCAATTGAATATGTAGAGCTTGACACAGGCGTCAGACATGCTATTGATACAGATACGTTGATCATAGGCTCGGGAAGATTCCCGGAGCTTGTGTTTGTTCCTGTAGGAAATGATGAGCCGGACGGGGAAACCCATGCGGATAAAAATAAAGGTTCATTAATTTGGGAAGGCGTTGAGCTGCAAAAAAAACCTGACACAGATAAAGAACTTGGCTTACTTTCAAACCAGGATGTTATAAGTGAGTATTCTTCTGCCGTAGCAGCTATCAATGGTGGCAGAAAAGCTGCCGTATCCATTCATAACCTGATGTATGGAATCAAGTTCCAGGAGCCTTCCGAACTTATCACTGACCAGTCAATAATCCAGGATGTTGCGTTGTTGAATAATGTTGATACCTCTGCCAGAAATATTATGGACCCTGGTAAAAATAAAAAAGGGTCACAAGATGATTTTTCAACGGGTTTTTCGATTGAGGAAGCCCAGGCTGAGGCAGGCAGGTGTTTAAGGTGCGGACTTGTCTGTTATGAAAAATCCAAAGTGACAGTGTAAACTTAAATATAAAATTGTTATTAGTATAATTTTTAAGAAGTTGGACAGTATATGAGACCCGAACAGATACTTGTTGTTGATGATGAAAGAAGGATCGTTGAAAATATAGCCCTCTGCCTGAAAAGAGAAGGTTTTCAGGCAACAGGCGCCTATGACGGTGATACGGCAATAAGTATTTTTGAACGACAAAAATTTGATCTTGTCCTGCTTGATGTGAGCATGCCCGGGATGAACGGGTATGAGGTCATGGAACATATTTTCAGATTAGATGAAGATGTTTTAATTATCATAATCACAGGCTATGCATCTGTTGAATCTGCTATCCGGGCACTTAAAATCGGTGCCTGGGATTATCTTAAAAAGCCTTTTAATTATGCTGATCTTATAAAAACAGTAAAAAACGCCCTTTCCCAGAAAAAATTGATAGCAGACAAAAAGGCGGTATCTGCAAGACTTGAAGCTTCTGAAAGACAATTTGAATACATGGTGAACAATTCCCCGGATCTTATTTTTACCCTGGATCAGGATGGATGCTTTACATTTGTAAATCATCAATTTAAAAATGTGCTGGGATTTTCAAAACATGATCTGATTGGGACTAGTTTTGAAGATATTATTCATAAGGGAGATTTTTCAAAAGCTGCTGCCCTGACCAGGTTTGATGAATATGAACAGAGGATCAATGACGGGCAGGACATGCATTTCAGGTTTAAAAAAGCCAAAACAAGAACTTCACAATATGATCCATACGAATCATTTGCTTTTATGGAACTCAAAGCCACTCCCATGCACCTGCCTGCCAGTGATATAAAAGAGGAATTTAACGGTGTTTATGCCGTTGCAAGGGATGTGACCGAGCGTGTGAATTTAGAAGACCAGTTACGCCAGGCTCAAAAGATGGAAGCCATAGGGACCCTGGCAGGAGGAATCGCCCATGATTTCAATAATATCCTTATGGGTATCCAGGGTTATGCCTCTCTTGTAAAGACAGGGTTTGACCCTGACAGTGATGAATATAAACGGCTTGCCAGTATTGATGAGTATGTTTTCAGTGGTGCTGAGATGGCCAAACAATTATTGGGTTTTGCACAGAAAACGTGCCAGGAGACATGCCTGCTGAACTTGAATTATCTTTTAAAAATGTCTGCAAAAATGTTTGGCAGAACTAGAAAAGACATATTGATTGAGCAATACCTGGAAAAAGATTTATGGGGTACCGTGGTTGATGAAGGGCAGATCAAGCAGGTTTTGATGAACCTTTTTGTTAACGCCTGGCAGGCCATGCCTGATGGTGGCAAAATTATTATAAAATCCGAAAATATTGTTGCGGATGAATCAGGACTTGAAGATGCCGGTACTTATGTAAAGGTAACGGTTTCAGATACCGGTGTTGGGATGAATGATGAAATCATGGCAAGGATTTTTGACCCTTTTTTCACAACAAAAGAGAGAGGGCAGGGAACAGGCCTTGGACTTGCCACAGCTTACGGGATTATTAAAAGCCATAAAGGAACATTCAAAGTTGAGAGCAAGCCTGGAAAAGGCAGTTCTTTTACCTTTCTTTTGCCTGCCACCAGGGCCAAGGTTGACGACTTAAAAGAGCCGGAAGAAAAGAGAGAAATTTTCAGTGGAAAAGGCATGATTTTACTCATTGATGATGAAAAGGGTGTGATAGAAGTATGCTCAGAGATGTTGGAAAGCCTTGGATATCAAGTTAAAGCAGCCTCAAGCGGTATTGAAGCGATAAAAATTTTAAAAAGCCGGGATATTAAAATAGACCTTGTTATCCTTGATATGGTCATGCCTCAAATGAGCGGCCGGGAAACTTTTGAAAAAATAAGAATGATTGACCCGGAGATGAAAGTGCTGATATCTTCCGGTTACAGTCGGCAAACCCAGATAGAAACAATAATGGAAAAAGGCTGCAATGAATATATACTGAAACCCTTTGATGTGGCTACATTGTCCGAAAAACTGAATGTGATATTCAAAACTACGGAAAAAGTTTAGATCGTGTGGATTTTGCTGAACTTGAGGCCAGCTGAAAAAACAAGGGTTTGAGATTGAATCCCAAACCCTTGTTTTTATTTTTTAACTAAAAAGTTTTTCAAGATCCGGAACGATCTGTTTTTTGCGGCTCATGATACCGGGCAGCCAGACTTTTTTGTCGGCAGGAGCAACACCAAACGCTTTTTCAACAATAGATTCATCATCTGAAGCAATTAAAAGTTGCGTACCTTCTTTCATAATATCAGTCAGCATAAGAAATACGCTGTGATGGCCTTTTTCCTCTTTCAGGGCCTGGATATCTTTTTCAAGATCCTCCTTGATATTGTCAACAATTGAAAGATCAACAAGTTCTAGTTGTCCTACGCCAACACCCTTTCCACTCATGTTGAAATCTTTGTAATCCCGGAAAACAAGGTCGCGGATCGGAGTGCCTTCAACAGCAGATTTAACCTTGAACATTTCAATGCCAAGAGCTTCCAGATCGTTTTCACCGCAGATTTCAGAAAGCCGGGCACATACTTTTTTGTCTGAATCCGTGCATGTGGCGGATTTGAAAATAACCGTATCGGAAAGAATTGCGCAAAGCATGATACCGGCGATATCTTTTGGTATTTCAACATCAAAATATTTATACATGGACGCAACTACCGTACAAGTACAGCCAACAGGCCAGATCCAGCATTCAAGCGGCTGTCCTGTTGTTACGTCACCAAGCTTATGATGGTCTACAATGCCTAAAATATTGGCTTTGTCAAGGTCGTCAGGGCCCTGGGCAAGATCCGAGTGATCCACAAGATATACATCTTTTCCTGCAAAAGATGTAACAACATCAGGTCCTGCAACACCGAATTTTTCAAGAACGAAAGTGGATTCAGGGTTCAATTCTCCCTGCATTGCAGGAGCAATATCTTCACCAAGTTTTTTTTTAAGATCTGCAAGTGCAATGGCAGCACAAACAGAATCCGTATCTGGATTTTTGTGGCCAAATACTAAAGTTGACATAAAACCTCCTAAATTTTGTAGTCTTGTTTCTATTATTTGATGATCCAAAAACAATTCGGGCCATCTTAAATTCCAATATAAAAAACCGCAATATCTTATAAAATTAATTGATAATATAAACAAGGAAAATTTTAAAATTCATTTATTTTGCTTTAACCGGCGGGCTTGAAGGGTTGGCAGTGATCCTGAAGTTATGCCCGGGTCCATAGTATTAACCCATAGACAATTGTCAGTGCCACGGTATAGGCCATGAGAATATAAAACCATCTTCCGGCAAATTTTGGTGTTTTGACAGGTGCCAGGTTAAAACCAGCCATGAACATGAACACTACATATATAATGAGTGAAAAAACCGTGGGACTGAAAAAACTTTCAAATAGAAAAATAAAAGCAAAAATGATAATATTATTGTCAAGTGCAAGTCCCATGTAAGTTGAATTATCCACAAGGCCGAAAACATTGAAATAACTTAGTCGTATGGCGCTGGTGGCGACAATAACAAATGCCCCCGGCAGGAACCACGGGCTGAAATCACCATAGCTTAAAAGAAAAACAGCAGGGCAGATTCCAAAGCTTACCATATCTATCAGTGAGTCCAGTTGCCCGCCAAATGCTCTGTGTCTATCTGTCCTGCCTTTTAGTTTGCGGGCGATAATTCCGTCACCCCAGTCAAACAGGACAGCCCAGATCATTCCGATGATTGCCGCTGGAAATTTTGCTAAAATAGCAAAGTATATCCCTAAAAGAGCGCATAAAAGCCCTGCAAGGGAACATATATTTGGAAGATCTTTAGCAAAAGAAAGCATTCCGTCCTGATGTGATTGCTGATAGGATTTATTCATCAGGGTTTCTTTCATTTGTTTCTATAACCAAGGACAGACACCAGCGCATCTACCAGGTTGGAATTCTCTTTATTGGTGCGGGAGGCAATACGAATGTAGCGGTCAGCATCCGGAAGGGTTTTGCCCTGACAGTGTTTAATATAAATATTATGTTCCATAAATAATTTTTTTGTCAGTTCAGGCGCACTAGGCCCTGCATCAGGCAGGCGGCAGAAAATAAAATTGGCATCAGGTTTATAAGCCGTGACTCCCAAAGAATTTTTCAGGTCGTAATAGAGCTTATCACGGTCGTCTTTAACTTGTTTGCAGCTTTTAATGAAATTTTCACTAAAATCGGGTAAAATTCTTAAAAACTCTTCGGCAAATCCATTAATGTTCCAGATATGGACCCTTTTTCGTATGGTTTCGGCAAATTCAGAATTTGCCGTCAGAAGATAGCCGATTCGAAGGCCGCATATGCCATATGCTTTACTCATGCTTTTAAAAACAGCTATATTAGGATATTGTTCAATTTCATGTTCCATGGATGCCTGGTTTCTGTCCCTGGTAAAATCAATAAATGATTCATCAATGATCATCTGAATATTATGATTGGCTAATTTTCCGGCCAAACGTATCAGGTCGAACCTGGGGATAGCCATGGATGTCGGGTTGTTCGGCGTTACCACAATGGCAATATCTGCTTTGGCTTTAATTGCCTGATCTGCAAATTTATCCACATCCAGATGGAAAGATGGGAATTCAAGCGGGAATTCTATGGCACAACCCTTTGGTGCTGCATTTGCATATTCATTAAAAGAAGGTACAGGAACAATGATTCTGCGGGCAATTTGGCCTGAGAGTATTTTGATGAGCTCTGCTGCCCCGTTGCCGACAACAATACGTTCAGGCTTCTGGTCTATGAGTCTGCCCACAAGAGAGGCAATGACATCCTGGGCAACAGGATAGTTCAGAACAAGCTCATGGATTCGATTTTTAAAACAGGTGAAAACTTCTTCCGGTGGGAAATAAAGGTTATACAGATATGCATGGTCTATAAAATCATGGCGATGGTACCCCCCGTGCTGGCCTGAGATATAGTCATATTTTTCCATCTGGTTTTTATAATCAGGATGTACCATGAATACGTCCTTTCAAGGTTGTTTTCCCGGCAGGCAGGTTTGTATTTTCTAAATCATATGTATCAATGTCATAAACAGGGTATGCTTCTGTGAATTTTGAAGAAAATATTCTTTCTGCTGCTGCAAGATCTTCTATTGTGTCTACTTCATACCAGGGTCTGCCATCAAAAAAAACAGCTTGAAAAGATAGTTGCTTTTGCGCCACCATTTGCCGAAAGACGGCCTCGTAATAGTCATTGACACTACCTGATAAAATATACTGGTTCAGTTTTTCAACAACCTTGTACCACGAAGTAAGGGAAAGGCTGTAAATATTGACGGTTTTATACCGGGTCTCATTTGATTCGTTTGAACTATCACTATGAAATGCGTCAACCGCATTGAATTGATTTATTGTGACAGTGGAACCGTTCAGCCACGGCTTCATTCGTGCAATGGCAATCCTGTCAGGGTAAAGCATGTCCTTTAATAAAGACGGGTCAAAAACAAGATCACTTTCAATCAGTAAAAATGGTTCGTTAATAGTTTTTCGTGCCATCCACAAAGAGTATATATTATTGGTTGTTTTATACAACGGGTTAAAAACATACTCAATTGCAAGGTTGTAGGTCCGATCTTTTAAATATTGGCGAATACAGTTTTCCATATGGCCTGTAACCACAACCAGCCGTTTGAATCCATGCAGACTAAGACTTGCGACCAATCGTTCCAATATGGAAATTTTATTGACCATTGTAAGGCATTTGGGGGATTTCCGTGTCAGGGGAAGCAGGCGGCTTCCTGTGCCGGCTGCAAGGAGCACGGCTGTTGTTATACGGCCTTTTGCAGGGTGATTTTTGTGTGATTTCATATACCTCCTCATTGTTTTTATGAATTATAAGCACAAAACATGATGAATTACAATCTGTTACGAGGATGGATTTTTGCGGCGCAGCAGACGGGTCTTCGTAAAAACAATAAAGTCCCTGAACGGTACCCCATCCAGAGACTTTATTTCTCAAAGTCACTTAAGATGACTTTTTTTAAAAGCAAATAAAACGGTTAACTAAATCACGGTTACATTTGCTGCTGAAGGTCCTTTTTGTCCTTCTTCGATATCAAATGAGACACGATCCCCTTCATTGAGGGATTTGAAACCTGTTGTATTAATGCCGGAGTGATGCACAAATACATCTTTCCCGCCGTCTTCTTGTTCGATAAATCCAAAACCTTTTGAGTCGTTAAACCATTTTACGATACCATTAGCCATGTTGGCAATCTCCTGTAATAAAAAAATAATAAATACTAGCTTCGAACTTCGGGGGGCAAACCACATTTTAATATTGGGATATACGCCTTAAAGAGGAAACATTCGCGCCTCACTTATATCGGCACAACTCATATTATCTTACAGAGATACAAATAAAAGTCAAGCATTAAGTAATTGTTTTATTATATCCGGCGTTTTAAATGATTGAAAAATATTAAGCACTATTTTTTTAAATGCAGGTTTTACATATTTTACAATCCATCATGGGGCAGGGAGCTGATTTTTTTTCTTTGCTTGCCTTTATAAATTCTTTTGCAAGGAATTCTTTTTTTACTCGATTGTTGAGAAAATCCCAGGGCAGGGGAGTATCAAGGGGCTTTTCCTGATAAATAATCGAATGGCAATAGGATTTGTTCTGCCGCATGGCAAAGGCCCACCCATGCTTTAATGCAGATTCAATGATATCAGCGGTTTTTTGATCACCACGGGAAAGAAGGGCATGAATTTTTGCCTTTCTTAATGATTCAATATTAATTTTTACATTTGCAAGCTTTTTTAAGCCCTGCCTTATAATATCGGCTCTTTTTTTTAATATGATTTCATCTTCCATCGCAGCCCATTGAAAGGGTGTGCAGGGTTTAGGGATAAACGGGTTGACGCTTAAGGTAATAGTCCCGATCTTTTTTTTCTTTTTTGAGGCTGCAAGGAAGGCGGATTTGATTTTTTTTGTGAGTTCCACAATGGCGTTAACATCCTGGGTCAGTTCAAAAGGGAGCCCGATCATAAAATATAATTTTAAATTAATAATGCCCCCATTGACAAGCCCCTTTGCTGCAAGAAGAATATCTCGCTCATCTATATTTTTATTTATAATATTGCGCATCCTTTTTGAACCTGCTTCCGGGGCAATGGTTGCTGTTTTTACCTTTGAGTTTGAAAGAATGCTTATAAATTCATCTGTCAGCTTGTCTGCCCTGAGTGATGAGAATGATAATTTAAAAGAATGTTTCAGTCCATAATCGCAAATACCTGTGATCCCGGGATGGTCTGCAATGGCTGAACTGACTAATCCTATTTTGTCTGTTTTGCCGGAAGCCGTATCCATGGCAGCATAGATATTATTACAAGGATAAATCCTGGGAGGTCTGTAGATAAATCCGGCACTGCAGAACCTGCATCCATGGGGGCAGCCTTTAAGGGTTTCAATAAGGAAAGTGTCCTTAAAAGCTGTGCCGGATGTCAGAATACTTGTGCAGGTTGTAATCTTTTCAAGGTTTTCAAGGTATTGCACCTTGATTTTAAATGGGTCTTTTGAGGTATGAAGGGCGGGAACATAAGCACCCGGAATTTTTTTTTCAAGGGTTTGCAAAAAAGAATTTTTGCTGGTTTTTTTTGAAAATTTATCAAAAAAAATATCCAACAAGCATTCTGCTTCCCCAAGAAGGAAACAGTCAATAAAGGGAGCTATGGGTTCAGGGTTTAAAAAACAGGCGACTCCCCCTGCAACCACCAGGGGGTGGGTGTGGTTTCGATCGGGTGATCGCAAGGGGATGCCTGCGTCTTCTAACAGTTGAACAAGGTTTGTAAAATCGTTTTCAAACGATATGGAAAATAAAATAATATCAAATTGTTCAAGGCTTAACCCGCTTTCAAGGCTTTTAATATGCTTGCCCTTTTTCCCGGAATCCGATAGAAAGACCCTTTCACAGGCCAGAAAATCTATCTTGTTTGCAAGCTTGTAAACAGCTTGGAAACCCAGGGATGACATGCCTGCCTTATATGTGTTGGGATAGACAAGGGCAGCTTTTAAAAACCCCCGGCCTTTTTTAATAATGGCCCCTTGTTCAACAATTTTTTTTTTCTTTGAACCATTATCCCGGGCAGGTTTGAGCCTTTTTTTCATCTATCAGTCAGCTTTTCTTCTAAGGAATGTCGGCACCTCCAGGTCATCGTTATCATATGGTATTGTACTGTAATTATTCATGATGTCATCGCTTCCAACAGCTTTTTTATGCTTAATGATGACCGGGTTTTCAAATTCGTTCCAGTTTGAAAGTTCTTCCTGGGTCGGGGTTCTTAAATGTCCACGGGCAATGGGCTTCCCATTACGGGTAACAGGAGTTGGTACGGCTTGTGGCTGCTGATAGGCGGCAGACTGGGCCGCAGGATCGAAATGGTGTATGTTATTTGATACTTCCGGCTCTTCAGTTCCGATACCGGTGGCAATTACAGTAATCCTCATTTCATCGCCCAGTTCTTCATCAAAGGTCTGGCCCCAGATGATCTCTGCATCATCCCCTACTTCCTTGTAAATCCTGTCAGATGCTTCGGTCATTTCATCAAGGGTTAGATCGGAACTGGATGTGATGTTCATCAAAACCCCTTTTGCGCCGGAAATGGAAATGTCTTCAAGAAGCGGATGGGAAATTGCCCTTTCAGCAGCTTCAACCGCACGGTTTTCTCCTGAGGCAATACCAATACCCATCAAGGCCTTACCCGCTTTCTGCATGGTGGTCCTGACATCTGCAAAGTCAAGATTTACATGGCCCGGCATCATAATAAGGTCTGTAATACCCTTGACTGAATGGTGGAGGATTTCATCTGCCTTGACAAACATATCAACCATTCTGGCGCCTTTTGGCGCAATTCCCCTGAGGCGGTCATTTGGAATCGTGATGACTGTATCCGTGATCCCATGAAGCTGCTCAAGGCCCTCAAGGGCCTGCTTTTCCCTTTTTTTACCTTCAAAAGAAAAGGGCTTGGATGCAACTGCCACAGTTAAAATCCCAAGGTCTTTACAGATTTCAGCAATAACCGGGGCCGCTCCTGTTCCTGTGCCGCCGCCAAAGCCGGCGGTAATAAAGACCATGTGGCTGTCCTCTAAGGCCCGGCGAAGCTCATCCGCGCTTTCTTGTGCTGCTTCACGGCCTTTGTTGGGGTCGGCACCTGCGCCAAGCCCTTCTGTCAGTTCCTTTCCTATCTGGATTTTTACTTCAGCCTTGGATGCCTCAAGGGCTTGGGCATCTGTGTTGGCAACAATGAATTTTACACCTTTCAGCTTTGCATCAATCATGTTGTTTATAGCATTACCGCCCGCACCACCAACACCAATAACCTTGATTTTTGCTGAATTCTCATTTTCCACATACGAAAAAGTCATATCCACCTCCCAAAAAATTAAATTATATCTTTAAACCACTGTTTCATTCTGTTTAATATTCCTGTAAAACCTTTTGTATCCATATTCTTAAAATCCATCTGGCAGCTTGCACTGGAACCGAAAATGACAAGACCGACACCGGTTGCATAAGCCGGGTTTTTAACAATGTCTTTCAGACCGCCTATCTTATTTGGTTCCCCGATTCTCACCGGCACATTGAAAACAGACTCCGCAATTTCAGTAATCCCTTCTAGGACAACGCTTCCGCCTGTGAGGACAAATCCTGCGGGAAATGAATTTTCAAGTCCATTGGAGAACAATTCCTTTTTTAAAAGGGAAAAAATCTCTTCCACCCTTGGTTCAAGGATTTCAGCCAGGATCCCCTTGGAAAGTTTTTTAGGCGCTCTTCCGCCGACAGCAGGCACCTCAATGACAGAACCGCTTCTTACATTTTCAGGAACACAGGTGCCGTGTTCTATTTTAATTTTTTCAGCCTCGGGGAGGGGGGTTCTAAGACCGATGGAAATGTCATTGGTCAGGTTGTGTCCTCCAAGGGTGAGTTCATATATGAATTTTAAATTATTATCTTTGAAAACAGCAAGATCTGTTGTGCCTCCACCCATATCAGCAATGACGCACCCAAGTTCCTTTTCTTCATCTGTAAGGACAGCTTCACCTGAAGCCAGGGATTCAAGGGCAAGATCGCAAACTTCAAGGCCTGCCTTGTTGCAGCATTTAACGATATTCCTTGCAGACGACACAGCACCTGTTACAATATGAATTTTGGCTTCAAGCCTGATAGCTGTCATGCCAACAGGATTTTGAATGGATTCCATGTCATCAACAATAAATTCCTGGGGGATTACGTGAAGGATTTCTCTGTCAGTAGGAATAGCCACGGCTTTTGCCGCATCAATGACACGCTCAACATCCTGTTCCATGATTTCGCGGCCTTTTATTGCTATAATACCATGGGAGTTAAGTCCTTTGATATGATTGCCTGCAATGCCCACATACACAGATGAAATATCACATCCTGCCATGAGTTCAGCCTCTTCAACCGCTTTTTTTATTGAATCCACAGTTGATTCAATATTGACAACCGTTCCTTTTCTAAGACCGGTGGATGGATGGGAACCGACGCCAATAACGTTGATCTCGTCCTCAAGCATCTCACCTACAACGGCAGCAATTTTCGTTGTACCGATATCCAGGCCGACGATTATTTTTTCATTTCCCTGCAAATCAGACCCCCTTTGCTAAATTGTTGTGCAGAGCATGGTTAAGCTTTGTTTTGATAAATACTTTTTTAATATCAAAAAGGTCCATGGCACAGATTGTTCTTGCCGGAAAGTTTTTATCAATATACTCGCTTATCTTTATGGCTTTATTAAGTTTTGCTTTAAAATTATCAAACCCAAGTTTCATTTGAATAGTTCCCTGGCTTTTGGCTGGCTCTTGGTTATAAATATCTTTTACTTCAGCCATAATGCCTGTATTTTTATCCCCGGTGATTTGTTTTACACTACAGGAGCCATCAGTTTTTAAAAAATCCATTATGGAGTTGAACAATGGGCCGTTAAACTCGTATTGCTTGTTTTTTTCTGTAAGGTCAAGTCCTGAGATAACAGGTAAATTTCCAATGCGGTCTTTTTCAGGATTGTATTCTTTAAAGGGACGGCCCTGGGTATTAATTAAAATATCTGACAGGTTTTCAATTTTAACAATGGCCAGTGGCTCCTGCTCGATTATTGTGATGGTAAGCCTTAAGGCAAGATCCCTTTTTACAAGAGCCGACTGAATCCAGGGGTCAGAAGCAATGAGTTTTTCAATTGAATAAAGGTTGATCCCATAAATATTCCTGTTGCGGTTTAAACCTGCAAGCTCAAGGATTTTTTTTCTTGGCACCCGTTTGGCGCCCAGGATTTCAATTTTTTTAATATTAAAGAACTCTGACTGGGTAATAAAATCAAAAATAAACACAGATGCAAGGCTTACAACACTGATAAACGCCACAGTCATGATGCATTTGAGGCAAAAATCAATGCTGGAACCTGAATCGGGCTGCAAAGCCTTATCATCTTTCAACCCCGGCTTATACCTGTTTTGTTTAATTTTTTTACTCACCTTCTATCCTCACTTCTGTTTCAAGTTTGATATGGTATTTTTTTTGTACGGTTTCCTGAATATGCCGCTTTAACAAAAGAATATCTTCACACCTTGCATTGCCGGTGTTTACAATAAAGTTTGCATGCGTCAAGGATACCATGGCACCGTTTATTTCCATCCCCTTGAGACCTGATTCTTCAATCAGTTCACCTGCTGGTTTCCCCTGGTCCGGGTTTTTAAAAAAGCATCCGGCACTTGCAGAGGACAAGGGCTGGGTGGCTTTTTTTTTGCTGAGGTTCTGAAGGAAAAGGTTTTTTATTTTTTTTGCCGGTGCTTTTTCAAGTTTTAAGCTTGCAGCCAATATAATGCCAGGCTGATCAAGTCGCCGGTAAGAAAAATCAAGGTCTTTTTTTTCAATGGTTTCAATCTTAAAGGTGTTTTGATTTAATACATCAACGGATTCAACAATACGGGACATATCCCCTGATTTTGTCCCGGCATTCATCATGATGGCACCCCCGAGGGTACCTGGAATTCCAGCGGCAAATTCAAGCCCGGAAAGGCCCTGGTTTGTGGCAAACCTTACAAGCTTTGGCAAGGGAACGCCTGCCTCAGCATTAATGGTTTTTGTATTGATGTCCGTATCTGTTTTAATGATACTGATTTGTGATGTTAAATGTTTTGTTGTAACCACAAGCCCCCGGATGCCCTTATCTGTAACTAAAAGATTGCTGCCACCCCCGAAAAGGCTGACTGGGATATTAAGGTCAAAGGCTTTTTTAACTAGCTTTTTTAATTGCAGTTTGTTTTTTGGCATGGCAAGAAGGTCAGCCGGGCCACCTACCTTAAATGAGGTATGCTTTTTTAAGGGCTCGTTTTCAAGAAGATCAAAATCTTGAGCCAGTAATGAATATGCTTTGGTTTTGTTATTTTTCATGCTTTGCCGTTATAATATCTCAACCAGTTTTTCACCAAGGGTGTAAATGTCACCTGCCCCCAATGTCAGGACTATATCCCCTTTTTTCAATTTATGGGTGATCATGGATAAAGCCTGCATAAAATCAGGAGCATAGGATACATCCTTATGTCCATGTCTTCTTATGCCCTCGCACAAGCTTTCAGCATTAACCCCCTTGATCTTATCTTCACTGGCCGCATAAATAGGGAGTACAATCAAAATATCAGACTGGTAAAAGGATTTTGTGAATTCATGGAACAAGCCCTGGGTTCTTGTATACCTGTGGGGCTGGAACACGACAATCAGACGTTTGTCCCTATAGCTTTCCCTTATGGCGGTCAGTGTTGCCAATATTTCTGTCGGATGATGTCCGTAATCATCCATTACCATAATTTCTTTTTTTTCCCCTTTGATTTCAAGTCGCCTTTTTACGCCTTCAATTTCTTCCAAAGCTTTTTTAATTGTCTTAAAAGGTATGTCCAGCTCAAGCCCTGTGGCAATTCCTGCAAGAGCATTGGAAATATTATGTTTGCCTGCAATATTAAGTTTGATTTCACCTAAAAGTTCTTCATGATGAAAGACTTTAAAGAAACTTCTGCTGCCCTTAAATGATATTTCCATGGCTTTAAGATCTGACTGGGCCGTCATCCCGAATGTAGTATAGCGGACCTTTATCCTGGGAAGAATATCCTGGATATGTTCATTATCAAGGCAGAGGATTGCAAGCCCGTAAAAAGGGACCGAGTTGATGAATTGCACGAATTTATCTTTAATGTCTTCAATATCTTTGTAAAAATCCAGGTGCTCAAGATCAATGTTTGTTACGGCTGCAATAGCAGGAGCATACTTTAAAAAAGACCCGTCACTCTCGTCTGCTTCTGCTACAATAAACTCTCCTTTTCCATGCAGGGAATTTGTGTCAAGCCCCTTGAGGAGCCCGCCGATAATTACCGTGGGATCAAGCCCGGCAGTGTTGAGAATCTTGGAGATCATGGAGGTAGTGGATGTTTTGCCGTGGGCACCTGATATTGCAATGGAATATTTGATCCGCATAAGTTCGGCCAGCATTTCCGCCCTGGGGATAATGGGAATTAAAAGCTCTTTTGCACGGATAACTTCCGGGTTTTCACGGGCAATGGCTGAAGATGTCACCACTACGCTGGCACCCGACACCTGGTCTTTCTTGTGGCCCTGGAAAATAATGGCTCCTTTTTTTTCAAGCCTTTTTGTAATAGGGGAAAGTTTTAAGTCGGAACCTGATACTTTATACCCGAGAGTTATGAGAAGTTCTGCAATACCGCTCATACCAATACCGCCGATTCCAACAAAATGGATATGATAATTTTTTTGATACATGGATTTACACCTTGATATCCTTTGTTTTTAAAATATAATCTGCAATTTTTTTATCGGCATCCGGCATGGCAAGGCTTTTTAAGATTCCCGACATATGTTCAAGCCTTTCCTTGTCCGTTGTAAGGCTTTGTATTATCTTCTTTAAGGTCTGCCCTGTCATTTCATTGTCCTTTATCATCACTGCACCCCCTTTTTTTTCAAGAGCCCTTGCATTAAATGTCTGGTGGTCGTCGGCAGCATGGGGGAAGGGGACAAGAATGGCAGGAAGGCCTTTTGTGCAGAGTTCCGAAAGGGTCCCGGCCCCTGCTCTTGTAATAGCAAGATCTGCCATGTCCTGAATATTTGGCATATCATGGAAAAAGGCTTTGGCTGTTGCCTTGATTCCAAGAGCTTTGTATTTTCCCTTTATAGAGTGTTCGTCATTGATACCGGTCTGGTGGATAATATTAAGCTGATCCTTGTTGTCCATTAATTTCAGGGCATCCAGAAATGCAGCATTGATGCTTAGGGCACCCTGGCTTCCGCCCGTGACAAGGATGGTGAATTTGTCAGGATCAAAGTTATTTAAGACAGGGTTTTCTTCTATTCCGGCATTGTCGGGTTTCCTGACAGGGTTTCCGACATATTTGACTTTAGGATTTTTTTCAAAGCCTTTTGTTTCTTTAAATGAAGTAAAGATGGTCCCGGCAAATCTTGAAAGTAAGCGGTTGGTCAATCCCGGGAATGCGTTCTGCTCCTGGATTGCTGTCGGAATACCAAAAATCCAGGCTGCCAGAACAACGGCAAAGGACGAGAATCCTCCGACACCAATGACAAAATCAGGTTTAAAAGTTTTCATGATGATCATGGACTGGATAAGTGAAAAAAGAACAATGCAAAAAGAGAAAGCCTTGTTTACAATATTTCCGCCTTTTACCGGCCTTGAGAATATGCTTTTATGAGCATACCCGTATTTCTCAAGGGTTTTAGTTTCAAAAGCAGTGTTTGTCCCGATGAATAAAATCTTTGCATCCCGGCTTATTTTTTCTATGGCATTTGCAATGGCAATACCGGGAAACAGGTGCCCTCCTGTCTTGCCTCCTGCAATTATTATCTTGAATGCCTTATTCATTTTCTTTTGCCGCCCCGATATTCATTAAAATTCCCATGGCTGCCATATTGATCACCAGGGATGTGCCCCCGTAACTTATAAACGGCAGTGTGAGTCCTTTTGTCGGCAGGACACCAAGGGTCACACCTGTGTTGATTATGACCTGGACCCCGATATAAATGGTAAGTCCTGCGGCTGTGAGAGTGCCGAAAAGACTTTTGGATGTTTTGGCAATATTGATCCCTTTTAATAATAAAATTAAATAAAGAGATAAGACAGCAAAGACACCGACCAGTCCTAATTCCTCGCCTATGGTTGAAAAAATAAAGTCTGTGTGCGGCTCGGGCAGATAATGCATTTTCTGCATTCCAAGGCCAATGCCTTTTCCCAGAATACCACCGGAGCCAAATGCTTTTAATGAATGGGTGATCTGGTACCCTGTGTTGTATGGATCATCCCAGGGGTTTAAAAAAGAGAGAATTCTTTCAAGCCTGTATTCAACCTTGAAAACAAGGAAATAAATCACCGGGATAAGCAGGGGGGCCGGAGAAAGGAGGTGAATAATCTTAACCCCTGCAATAAACATCATCCCCCAGGTTATAATTCCTAGGACAACAATTGTGCCAAAATCTGGCTGGATAATGATCAAACAGGCAAAGACGGCAAAAATAAATGCATGGGGGGCAAAACCGACGGAAAATTTTCTTATTAAATCCTGTTTTTTGGACAGGGAATATCCAAGGAAAATAATGAGTGCAAGTTTTGCAAATTCAGCAGGCTGAAAGGTAAAACCGCCAAGGTTAAGCCACCTTTTAGCACCGCCTGCCATAACATTTAATGCAGGGAAGAGTACGGCCACAAGCAGGGCAATGGCAGTAAAAAGGATTATATAGGAAAAGCTTTTATAAAGTTTATACGGAAAAGAGGCTGTGACAAACATGACAGCAAGGCTGATAACTAAGAACAACGCCTGTTTTTTTATATAGTAAAAAAGCGTGTTATGGGCTTCCATGCTGATGGCGGAACTGGCTGAATAAACCATGATAATCCCGATTCCGGAAAGGAGAATGACAGGGAAAAGAATGGCCTTTTCGCTGAAAAAGGGATGGTTTGTTTTTCCTGGCCCCGTCATTTTTTTTCCAATGCATTTACATGGGTTGCAAAATCATTTCCCCTTTGTGCATAGCTGTCATACATGTCAAAGCTTGCACAGGCAGGGGATAAAAGTACAATATCATCTTTGGCCGCTGTAGCAAAAGCCTTTTGAACGGCCTCTTTCATGGTTTGGGCCTCTAAAACCCGCAAGGTTTTTTCAAAGGTTTGTTTAATGTGTTTTTTTGCTTCTCCAATAGCGATAATGGCTTTAACGCTCTTTTTGACATTATTTGCAAGCAATGAAAAATCAGTGCTCTTTTCCCTTCCCCCCAAAATCAGGATGATATTTTTTTTAAAACACTTAAGGGCTCTTACTACCGCATCTGTGTTGGTTGCCTTGGAATCATCATAAAAAGAAACCCTTTTAATAGTTTTAATGAACTCCATTCTATGGGGAAGATTTTTAAAAGTTTCCAATCCTTTTAAAATGCCATTGATATCAGCGCCAAGTGCAAGGCATGAAAGAACGGCTGCGGCAATATTCTCGTGGTTATGGCTGCCTTTAAGCTCAGAAAACCTTGTGGTTTCTATCCTGTGATTTAAATTGCCTGTTTTGATTTCAATTTTTTTTGAAGTGACCTTAGCTTCGCATTCTATAAGGGTGTCCATGTTTGATGAAAATGAGAAAACCCTTGAGTTTAATTTTTTGAGTGCTTTTTCAAATCCTTTAATTGATTGATTAATCACGGCCTTGTCAGAAGGCCCCTGGTTTTTAAAAATACTCCATTTTGATTTTTCATAAGCTTTGTAATTTTCATATCTGTCCAGATGGTCCCGGGAGATATTTAACAATACACCCACATCAGGCCGGAGCCTTTTTGAAATATCAAGCTGGAAACTCGAAATTTCAGCCACAATGACATTGGTTTTTCCTTTGTTCATCAAATGCTCGACAAGCGGAGTCCCTATATTCCCGCCCACAAATGGATTCATACCGCAGGCTTTTAACATTTCGCCGATTAAAGTTGTCGTGGTGGTTTTACCGTTGGTCCCTGTAATGGCAATTAAAGGAAGGTCATTGTAACGAGCGAAAATATCCAGTTCACAGGTGATACCAACCCCATGGCTGAGTGCCGTCCTGATAAATTTATTGGCTCTCGGGATTCCAGGGCTTGGAACCATGAGTTTTGCCCGGTTAAAGGTTTCCTGGTCGTGGAAACCGATATCGGTTTTAATCCCGAGCCTGTTTAACTCACCTGCAATGTTTGCCCTTGAAGCATCAATATCCGTGGCCGCCACATTTTTTCCTCTGGTGCTGAGGAATTTTGCCATGGAAACCCCGGATGCCCCAAGGCCAATGACCAGAAAATATGGCTGTTTTATTTTATCCAAAATCAGTTACCTTATTTTCAAGGTGGAAAGTGAGATTAAAGCAAGGGTAATGGATATGATCCAGAACCGTACAATCACCTTTGATTCATGCCAGCCTTTGAGCTCAAAATGATGGTGCAAAGGGGCCATCTTAAATATCCTTTTCCCTTTGCTCAGTTTGAAATATGATACCTGGATAATGACGGACAAGGCTTCAATTACAAAGAGTCCGCCAACAATAAGTAAAAGAATTTCCTGTTTTGTAATAACTGCAATGGTCCCTAAAATACCGCCCAGGGGGATAGAACCGGAATCTCCCATAAATATTTGTGCCGGGTGAGCATTAAACCATAAAAAACCTAACCCTGCACCAGCCAGGATTCCGCAGATCACCGATATCTCGCCTGCAGAGGCAATGTGTCTTACATGAAGGTATTGGGCAATCTGGACATGGCCTGCTACATAAGCGAAAAACATGTATGTGACACTTGCAACGATGTAAGGGCCTATGGCAAGGCCGTCAAGTCCGTCGGTGAGGTTCACCGCATTTGATGTGCCCACAATGACAAGGCATGCAAACGGGATGTACCAGATACCAAGGTCCGGGGAAACATTTTTGAAAAACGGTATGGTCAGCCTGGAATCAAAATCGGGACATTTATATATCAGAAAACTTATAAAAAGGGCGAATAATACCTGGATGAGAAATTTTGATTTTGCACTAAAACCCATGTTCCTTTTTTTAACCTGCATGAGGTAATCATCAATAAATCCGATAAAACCAAAAAGCAAAAGTGTAAGAAGGAGGATATTTACATAATGGTTGGAAAGGTTTCCCCAGATTACGGTGGTCAAAAAGATGGAAAAAAGGATGAGGATTCCGCCCATGGTCGGCGTTCCCTGTTTTTCCAGGTGAGACTCAGGACCATCGGTCTGGATGATCTGTCTAATCTGCATTTGGGAAAGTTTCCTTATAACAAACGGGCCGAAAAGAAAGCAGATTAAAAAGGCGGTAAGCCCCCCGTAAATAGTTCTGAAGGTAATATACCTGAATATATTCAAATAACTGAAATCAACATGCAATGGATATAAAAACTTGTAGAGCATTTGTAACCTTTATGCTACCTTTCTTTTTGTTTTGTCTGCACTTGCAGCTCTTCTGTCTGTTCCGGACCGTCTTTCGGGAGCGTGGGCTGTATAATTAAATTTTCTTCTGTCATTAAACGTCCGTCTCTCCTTTAAGTTATTCATCATAACTCCTCAAGAATTGAGCGTTAATATTTGTTGGAGTTTTTGTATAACAGCTTCCATGGCCATGCCTCTTGAACCTTTTACAAGAACCCAGCAGTCTTGATTAGAGTTTTCCATCACTTTTCCTGCTATCTGGTCCTTTGTTCCGTGGAATATATTTTCTTTTGAAAACCCGTTTTCCATGGCACCTTCCATGGTGTGTTTTACCATGTCGCCGAAAACAAATAATTTATTGATTCCCAATAAAGCTGCTTGTTTCCCTATTTGCCAGTGCAGCCTGTCTGATTTGTCCCCAAGCTCCAGCATATCCCCTATAACGGCAATGCTTTTTTTTGCGCCGCTGACAGCATTAAGAGTTTTCATGGCCCTGGCGACGGACAAAGGATTTGCATTATATGTGTCATCAATGATGTTGATAGAATCACAAAGCCTGTAGATATTCATCCTGCCGGGGACAGGACAAAAAGCTTTAATCCCTTTTTTTATGCCGGCAGGGTTTATGCCGGCAGTTAAGGCGGCGCTAATTGCAGCAAGACTGTTGTCAACCATGAAAAGGGCAGGGGAGTTGATGGAAAACTTGCTTTCCCGGCCATTAAATCCGGCAGTGAAGCTTGTGCCGGTGTCTTTGGTTTCAATATCACCAGAATAGATATCAGCATTTTTATCTGAACCGAAAAAGATGATTTTTTTAATGGCTTTATTTTTCCTGGCCTTTTTTTCAAGGATTTCACGCCGGGGATCATCTGCAAAAAGAATTGCAGTCCCGTTTTCCCTTATACCTTCAAAAATTTCAGCCTTGGCACAGGCTACATTGTCTGCATTGCCAAGGCCTTCAAGGTGGACAGCTGCCGTATTGGTCACCATGGCAATATCCGGAAGCGCAATGCGGCTCAATCTTGATATCTCTCCTTTATGGTTCATCCCCATTTCCACTATGGCCCATTCATGGGCTGAGGAAAGATTTAAAAGGGTCAGCGGCAATCCGATTTCATTGTTGAAATTTCCAATGGTTGCATGGATATGGAACCTGGTTTTAAATATTTCTTCAGTGATCTTCCGTGTGGTTGTTTTCCCGTTCGAGCCTGTAATGGCAAGGACTTTCACGTTTGAACGGATTCTTTGGTACCTGGCAAGCCTGGCTAAAGCTTTTAAAGTGTCACTTGTTTCAAAAACAGTTAGATTTTTTTTTGCAAATTCTTTTTTTGTTTTTTCATCAAGGGTGTCCATATGGGCTTTATCAACGATAAATACTTTTATACCGTTATTAACAAGACCTTTAATAAAGACGTGGGCATCAAACTTATCTCCTCTTAATGCAAGGAAAACCTGGGATTGTTTGATTGTTCTTGAATCAGTGGAGATTCCTTCAAAAATAAGGCCTTTTTTGTTTGTTGAAAACACAGGGCCTGTTTTCAATGCTTTTGACAGATCTTCTTTTGTCCATGCAATGGGTTTGAAAAGTCCGGAAAATTTTGAGGCTGCTTTTTGCAGTTCTTCTTTGTCGTCAAAATGAATGGTGCCTGTATTTGTAATCTGGTAAGTTTCATGACCTTTTCCGGCAGCCACGATAATATCACCCGGTTTTGAAATGAACACAGCCTTTTCAAGGGCTTTTTCCCGGCTGACCTCAATAAGGTACCCTTTTTTAAACGGGCTTGACTCAAGATCTTTTTCAAGAAGTTTTTGAAACCCGTCAAGCCCTTCTATTATGTCATTAATAATGGAAACCGGGTTTTCTTTTCTCGGGTTATCAGAGGTTGCAATGGCAATATCGCTGTATTTCAAGGCAATTTTTCCCATTAACGGCCGTTTTGACCTGTCCCTGTCTCCCCCGCACCCGAAAACCGTGATAAGTCTTTTGGGCGCCCTTTGTTTTAAGGTTTTCAGGACAGATTCAAGTGCATCCGGTGTGTGGGCATAATCAACAAAGATAAACCTGTCCAGGACAGTGTCAATTTTTTCAAGGCGGCCCGGGATTATATTGCAGTTCTCGATACCGTTTTTAACCTGTTCCATGCCAATATTCAGGGCATGGGCCGCTCCCACGGCACATAAAATATTTTCAAGGTTAAACATGCCGGTAAGCTGCGAGATTAAATTAAACGAAAAACCTGGCAGGCAGA
>JAADHV010000116.1 GCA_013151635.1 Deltaproteobacteria bacterium
ATATGACAATGACCTGGTTGGTTTTTTTCCTTGCCACAATAAATAAATTCCGGTCCTTGAATTTAAAGGTACCCTTTGAACCGGCAGCAACCTGATTGGCTTTTGCTGTTTTGATTTGTTCCCGGTTCAAAGCTGCCCCTAAAACATATCCGTTCCGTTCAATTTTTAATTTTTTAACCTGTTTAAAAAGACTTTGCAGGCCATTGGCTTGAGCCAGTCCTGAAAACAGGCTTAAAAACAAAACAAATATAAAAATTCCATAAACAATTTTTTTTGACATTTTTTAACCTTTTTTTACCAGGGCTGTAAAAGTTCCGGCAGGAAAGGCAGGGTTGTGCTATCCTGCCGGAAACAATTTTTTGCTACTGGTTATATCTTAATTTATTTTCTTCTTCTATCAACTTCATGGTTTCCGCACTGCCGCCGGTTTTAGTCCATATATGCTCAGGCTGGGCCAGAAGTTCCTTAATATATTTACGGTATTTCTCGCCTTTGCCTGCATGGTCGGCAAGTTCCTGTACCTGGGGCAGGAATTCATGATAAAAATTCCTGGAAATTTCATACAGCCCGTGCCAATGGGTGTAATCCGGTGCAAACATGGCAGCTGCCATCCTTGCCCTCCTGCCCTCATGATGCCAGATTTCAAACCAGGTATACCCGAGTTTATTCTGGAATCCTGAATTTTTCCAGATCCCGTCCTTTTTAAGCATTTTAACTATTTTCACACCGGGTCTGGCAAATTTCGTATTGTAAAGATTCACTACATCATCCAGTTGTGAATAAAAATTTTTGACATGGTTGATACCATGGCAGGATTTACACACTTCCTGCATGTTAGAACGCCTTTCCTGCCAGGAAACAACCGTCTGGATTGTTTTTTGAGCAATAATTTTTTTAAGCTTATCGCCCTGCCTGATATATGTTTTTGCCTTGGCAGTCTGGCCGGGGCGTGGTGCTGTCTCACCTGTAATATCAGCTACTGTGCCGTCTGTAAATGTTACACGGTTCAGTTTTGAGGATATAGGGGCTCTAAGGTTCCATGAAAGCCTGTCGCCCACATTATGGCTGTTTTTGGCAATGGCTCCGTTAAGCTTGACAAATGAACCCATGTGACAGGTGGAACAAGTTGGAGCAGTGTGGTAATCCTCCCCCAAAATCCATGAACCGTCTTTCATGATGTTCATGCCGTTCGGAGACGGTCCCTTATCAGCTGTGAAATAGGCAATACCATGTTTGGATTCTTCATAGATCTCTTTTTGAGGATGATCCGGTCCCAGATGGCATTTGCCACAGTTTTCAGGTTGTCTTGCCCTGGACGCGCTGAAATCATGCCTTGAATGACATGCATTGCAAACCCCTTTGGTTCCGTCCGGGTTGATCCGTCCGATACCGGAATTCGGCCAGGTATTATAATCCATTTGCGGAGCATCTGTCCTGGACCGCATGGGTTTTCCTTCCTTATCCCGTTTCAGCGATACAACCGATCCATGGCACTGCCAGCACCCGCTGGCCATATTCCCTTTGTTGCCGGGCATGCCACCGACCACCTCGGCAAGCATATTATCAAGGGATGCCATAATTTCGCCTGCTGTTGCATGGTGTGATGTTGACATTTCCTTTGCCTCTGGTTCATGGCATTTTGCACAATCCTTAGGTGTAATTATGGCCTTGATAAAGGCGCCTTCGTGGTTATAGCCTACCTCATCACCCTTGTCTGCTGCATGGCAATTGTAACACCCCACCTGGCCCCCTTTGGCAGCAGCATGGGCTGACCGTTCCCACTGGAGGACCAGGGACTTGTTTTCCTTTAAATGACAGGTGATGCATTTTTTATTTCTTTCCTGATTTTTTGGATTTTTTACATCAAAAGACTCCTGGGTCAAGGCACAAGCCGTCCCTGCTGTAAAAACAAATACAATCATAAAAATTAGTAATGACCTTAAAAAAGCCATATTCAATCCCTCCCAAAATTTAAGTTAGGATGCAAAACAGCAAAAGCTTTTTTGCACCGCCTCAAAACCTGCCTGCACCACCTCCTTTCATGATTCTGTCTTGAATTTTTATTTAAGTTTATTTTATACATCAGTTTCATTGCCTGTTGTCCAGAATGGAAAAATCCGGCTGAATACGAAAAGAATAATAAACGGGATTACCATGACAATAATCACGGCAAGTATTCCTTCTTTGCCAAACCATTCAGGATGAAATTCAGTATAGCCTCTTGCACTCTTGCTCATGAGCTGGCCACCGATCACGACATTCCATCGCATTAAAAATACCTGTAACAAGAGGATCGTCGAAACAACGGCTGCCATAAAATCATAAAGCCTGTCTTTTATATTGAAAATGCCCATCACACCCAGGATGATGAGGGGAATTACAGAACCTATCTTGACCTGCCAGAACCAGAACGAGTCTGCAAGCGGGCCGTTTAAAAGCCCTTCAACCATGTGGTGATAACCCGTTCTCAAATAGGAATGGGAAAATACCTCCAGCATTTCAAAGGCAAATGCCAGGATAAAAAAGAGTGTCAATGTTTTAATGCATGTTTTTATACACCTGTGGTCAATTGTCCGGCCTTTTATTTTTCTTATGACGATGTATGCCAGGATAATGGCACAAATCCCTGACACGCAGGCAGAAAAAAGAAAAATCACCGGCATCAGCGGGGTTGACCAGGTAGGATTGGCTTTGACACCCCCGAAGATAAACCCCACATACCCGTGGAGTACCACGGCGATAGGAATGCCGATACCCACCAGGAACCGGATAATTTTTTTGTCAAGCACCAGGGCATCTTCTGAAAGATCAATGCTGTCAAAGGTCATGGCCCGGTATAAAAATTGAAGCCAGCCTTTCGAGGTGACTCTCAACTCCACAAGATCCGGGCGATATACAAAAAGGACGATAAAAACAAGCACCCCCATGGACACGGCATAAATATACCCGAACCCTGCCATGGCAGAAGTGGGACTCGGGGTTAAAAGCATGTTAAGATTTCGCTCCGGCCTGCCTAAATGGAGCAGTAAAGGCAAGGTGGCGCAACACAAAAATGCCAGGGCAAACAAAAGAGAAAATCTTGCTACGGGCCTGAGGGTTTTTATATCAAAGAGGTAATAAAGGGCTGCAATAATAAATGCCCCGTCAACAAGGCCTGTGATATAAGGGTAAAGAACTATCATCATGCTCCAATGAACGTGAAGATCATTGGGAAAGACATAATTGGAAATTGGCATGGCAGCAAAGCTGTAGGCTGTATCCATCAGATTACCTCCCTTCTGGCACCTTCGTAATAGAGTGAAGGAAAAGTTCCCATTTCTTTTTTAAGCACAGTCAGAACGCCAGGACCTTTGAGAATTTTATAGACTTCAGAAGTTTCGTCCTTCATGGAACCAAACTTTCTTGCGCCAGTGGGGCAGACCTGGACACAGGCAGGCAACAGACCTTTTCTGATTCTGTGGTAACACCAGGTGCATTTTTGAGCCACCTTTTTAACAGGATGCAGAAACCTTGCTGAATAGGGGCAGGCCTGGATACAATACGCGCATCCCACACACCTTTTTTCATCCACCAGGACAAATCCGTCAGGGGATTTAAAAGTGGCTCCCACCGGGCAGACCTGGACACAGGGGGCTTCCCTGCACATATTGCAAAGTTTTGGCACAAAAAAGGTATCCCTGACTTTTTCTGTAATATCTTTTCTGGGGTGCTGGTATCCGTCAAGACCGCCATTGGGGCAGTCCACATAGACCTCATCGCTGAATCCTTTGACATACCGCTCAACCCAGGTCCGGAAATTCCCGTCAGGAACATTATATTCCCGTTTGTCAGCCACGCAGCATGACCCACAGCCGATACAACGGGTAATATCCACGATAAAAGCAAATTCCTGATTATGAATGTCGTATTCCCTGCCCCGGATTCCGGGAATCTGTTCGGGGATTTCAAGGCTTTCACTGCCCATTGGCCAGACCAGGTACAAAGAGCCTGCAATGGTTCCGTTTAATACTTTTTTAACAAACGAGCGTCTGTTCATTTTCGGGGACGGGTTTATAATTTTCATGATCCAGCCTCCATTAATCCGGTGATCTGTTTCGCCCTGATAATATATTTCAAAGGTGCATGGACATGATGGCATTGGTTGCAATTATGGGTAATCTTCACATTCTGGTCTTTGAGGTGATCTGGCATGGCAACGGTTTTTATGACTTTTTCTTTCCTTGCCTTGATCTCGGTATTATGACATCGCAGGCAGAGAGTGGTTATCTCTTTTCCTTTTTTAACGGGCAGGGTTCCGGTCTTTTTGCCATTTTTCACATGATCTGCATAAGTTCCGTGACAAAATTCGCAGGATATGGTGTGGTGGCGGCCATTTTTATGAATATTTGCTTCATAGGGATGACATTTGAAACAGGATGCATTTGTCCCATGCCGTATTGGAACAAGGGCTGCTTCAACAATGGCATCAGCCCTGTAAGGACCGTAAACGCCAAAGGAATCAGGGATCAATAACCTTTTCACGACAAGTCCGCCTCCTGCCAGCACACCAATGCTGATCAACACGATCAAAAGACGCATACGATAGCTTAAATCCACAATGACCTCCTGTATTTATCCATACAGCTCTTTGACAATTGCAACCCGCCTTTTGCTTTGGGACTTCAGGCATTTTATAATTTTTATTTATAATCAGATTTTTAACTATGCATCAAGAAACGTTTATGTAACACTTGCAACAATATCATTACATAAATATTGCAGGCAAGTTTTTTTCAAAAAAAACAGGAGGGACGGATAATCCCCTGAAAGAAGGGATGTCCCAAGGTAAGGCCGGTGCCTTACCCGGTAAAATATTTTCAGGCGCCTGTGTTATGACACCTGACAGGTTTGGTATTTTATCAAAAATATATTATAGCGGTTGCGAATTTAGTTCTCATTTTTGTTTGACCACTCTCAGCATTTCATCCATAAACATTTTTTCAGTAATCGGCTTTACGATATAACTGTCAACATTTAAAGCTATGGCCCTGTTCATGGTTTTCTGGATTGCTTCCACGGTCAGCATGATAAAACGGATGTCTTTTGTGCAATTATCATTTTTGAGTATCTTTAAAAATTCCAGTCCGTCCATTCTGGGCATATTTAAATCAGAAATAATAAGATCAATAGGATTTTTTTTAACAATGTTTAAAGCTTTTTCCCCGTTATCGGCTTCAATCAAATTATGAAATCCATTGTTTGTTAAAAATTTATTAACAATACGCCGCATGGAAATACTGTCATCCACGATTAAAATCTGCATATCCAAATTAATATCTTCCACAATGCGCCCTTTCACCCATTGGCGGGTTTGGTTTTTCATCTGCATTATTCAAGTAAAATCAACGAAGATCAAAAATTTTGAACAAGAACTCTTTTTTCCCCCTGTCCTTGAAATAATGCTCAAGGGTTTGCTTTATCACATCAAAAGCAATGTCGTCCCAGGGGATATCTTTTTCACTGAAAAGCCGGACATCCGTGCTTTCCTTTGTGGGTCCGAACTTGTCTGATTTAATTATTGCCCTGAACATAAGATAAACCTGGCTGACAAAAACAATATTAAAAAGCCTATAGGGTGCAATTATATCAACATCAGCCATTGTCTCTTCTTTTGTTTCACGCAAAGCCCCATCCTGTACCGACTCCTTGTTTTCAAGATAACCCGCGGGAAGTGTCCATTTGCCTTTTTGCGGTTCAATGTTCCTTTTACAAAGCAGAACCCGGCCGTTTAGTTCAGGTATGCACCCCACAACCATTTTGGGATTGCTGTAATGAACCTCACCGCAATTTGTACATACGCATCTCATATGATCATCATCCAGCGGGATTTTCAATTCAACAGGAGAACCACAGGTTGTGCAAAATTTAATATCCATAAATAATTATCTTTTTATATTGTAAACACTCATTGTCCTCTAAAGGCTTTTGATCATAGTATTTATCATTCTTTTTATCACTATTAACCTGTTTGAGATGCAAGCGCAAGAAGAGATTTTCATGATATATGTTTCTTTGGTTTCACCTTTTTTTGCCGACCTTGCCCCAAGTGGGTCATCAGGCCGGAAATATTTCGGATACCGGCCAACCAGGTCTTTTTCGCTGCTGTACTTCAGGTGTTTTTTAAAAAAAGATAGGTAAAATTACCTATGAAATATTATATCCAAAACATAACATTGTTTACTTAGTTTTACCACATTTTTTTCTTTTTTGAGCACAGATGAATGGCCCTGATTCCAGAATCTGCTCCTCTATGAATTTATTTTTCAGCAGGAGAGCTTTATCCCTTGGGGATATGGAAATACTGCTTTTTTTTGATAAAAAAAGGCACAAAAAATGCAGGCATTTAAACAAAGTGCCTGGAATTAACCTCTGTTGAAAAACAAGAAACAAAATCAGCGGCACAGTGCTGCCGGGTGATTCAATTCTTAATTTATATTTGTTGAAAAGGATAAAAAAATGAAAAGCAAATTTATTATTATGTTCAGTGTCTGCGCTTTTTTATTTGGATTGACTGGGTTTGCAAATGCCTCGAATTTCACAGCTTCAATGCTGAATGGAGGCAACAGGCTGACAAACCTTCAAAATGATGATGGCGGCTGGGACTGGCCCCTTTCTGATGGGACTTCCACCAATGCAAGCCCTAAAAACACGGTCGGGCCCATTGCCATGGGACTGGCACAAGCCTATCTGCAGACAGGGGATTCAGGGCAGCTTACAGCCCTTCAAAAAGCCGGGACCCTGCTGTTGGCAAAAACCAATAATTTTTCCCCTTCCGACGGGTATCTGGCTGTTCAACTGGATTCTATTTTTGGGGGCTCAACATATTCTGCACATGTCTTGGATAATTTTTACAGCCCGCTTGCAACGGGTACATATAACAAGAATGGGGCAGGGACGCTTTATACAACAGCCAGCTATATCTCTTTGATAGATACATCAAGAACAGCCCAGGGAATTTCAAATCTTGCTGCCTGGGATATAGGGATGGGGCTGTATTCAGCTTTTGTCATAGGGGCCGATACGTCAGCCTGGATTACCGGGACAGAAAGTGAAATAAATGAGCTTTCCCTTGGTTATTATGATGTTATTGGCCTTGCCGGGGCTGTCTTGGGACTTTCTTCAGCCGGCGAAAATTTTGATCCGACATCAGGCATGCATATGGCAGCGGGCAGCCTGGCGGATTTAGCATCTATTCTTGCTGGGTACCAGATTGGAAATGGAGGATGGGCTTGGGAATCCGACTATGTCATTGCAAATGACGATAACGAAACTGTACAGGAAACATCCTATGCCATTTTGGCCTTGCTTTCTGCTGATTCATCCCTGTATTCCGCCCGGACAAAGTCCGGGGCAAACTGGCTCATGGATGTGCAGCTGGCAACAGGCGGATGGGAAAACTATTCTGCCAGCGGAGAAAACAATGAGGTAACAGGGGAAGCCCTATGGGCAGTAAAAGCAGCAGTTCCTGAACCTGCAACAATGCTTCTTTTTGGCTTTGGTATCTTAGGTATTGCAGGGCTTGGCAGGAAAAAACACTTGAAATAAATCGCATTGAAAAGTTTATCAGAAGGCAGGGCACTGATCCGGCCCTGCCTTCCTTACAGGCAATGATTAGAATCTAATCTTCAAATATCTGCATACATGGCATCAATCCAGTCTTTGTATTTTGTATTAATATTTTTCCGTTTCACTTTCAAAGTGGGGGTGATTTCCCCGTCTTCTATGGTGAATGGCCTGGGGACCAGCTTGAATTTTTTAATTGTTTCGTATTGGGCCAGAAGCTTTGAATGGTGATCAATCCTTTTTCGATAGAATTTTATGACTTTTGGGTGGTTGACCAGATCTTCAATTGAGTTATAAGGGATCCCTTTTTTTTGCGCCCAGGTTTCAAGGGCTTCAAAAACCGGGACAACAAGGGCGCTGACAAATTTTCGGTTGTCTCCAATGGCAACTACCTGTTCAATGAAAAAATCTTTTCCCACAAGGGTTTCTATGTGCTGGGGAGCAATATTTTTCCCGCCCGAGGTGATGATGAGATCCTTTATCCTGTCGGTTATTCTCAAGAATCCGTCTTTGTCAAACTCCCCTACGTCCCCGGTTTTGAACCAGCCGTCAACAATAGCTTCAGCAGTTTTTTCAGGGTTGTTGTAATATCCTTTCATGACCTGGGCCCCTTTTACCTGGATTTCTCCTGTGCCGGCAATCCTGACCCTGCAATTTGGAACCAGTTTTCCAACGGTTCCAAATTTAAAGCATTCAGGTGTATTATAGGATATCATGGGCGAAGTTTCTGTCAGGCCATACCCCTGGCAGATGAGAAGGCCGCAGGCAAAAAAGAATTCCTCAATGGATTTTTCCAAAGGTGCGCCGCCGGCTGAAAAAAAATTTTTATCTCCCCCCACAAGCTCCCTGATTTTAGAAAGAACAGCAAGGTCAAAAAATTTGTGTTTTAATTTGAGCCCAAAAGGGATGTGTTCTTTATTTTTAAGCTTTGTATAATAGGCCTCTCCTGTTTTGAGTGCATTTTTGAAAAGCTTTTTCTTAAACATTGGGCCTGTTTCCTGGCTGTTCATTACCGCGGCATATATTTTTTCATAAAGTCTTGGAACAGACACCATGGCAGTCGGTTTTACTTCCTTTAGGGTTTCGATTACCTTTTTGGGGTCTTCAAGATAGGTGTTAGAGGCACCTTTTAAGTAAATATAATACGACCACATCCTTTCATATACATGGCTTAGAGGCAGAAAACACAAGGATGTGTCTCTATCGGAGATATTAAAATTTGTTTCAACCGCCTCAAACTGGTGAAACAGGTTGCCATGGGTGAGCATGACCCCTTTTGGGTTTCCCGTGGTACCGGATGTGTAGATAATGGTTGTGGTGTCATCCTTTTTAATCTGTTCCTGGCGGTTAAAAATTTCATCTTTAAAATCCAAAGGATTTTTAATATCCATAAAGTCATTGAAATATTGTGCAAAAGACGGATTGATATTTAATTTTTGATCGTAAGAGATAACTTTTAATTTTCTGCCCTCCGATACAATGACTTCAATATTCCGGTATTGAAATTCATTGCCGGCAAAAATAAGGTTTATTCCGGCATCCTTTATAATAAACCCTGCCTGTTCTTTTGTATTGGTGGCATAAATGGGAACCGAGACTGCTCCTGACAGGATACAGGCAAAATCGGTTACCGCCCATTCATACCGGTTGGCGGAATATATGCCGACTTTGTCGCCTTTTTTTACATTGGCATTGATCAGGGCACAGGCAAGCCTGTTAATTTTTTCTCCAAATTCAGAATAAGTCACTGATTTCCATTGGTCATTTTCTTTGAATTTTAATGCTGTATGACCTGCCTGTTCTTTGACTTTTTCTGTTATCATCTGACCAATATGCCTAAACTTCATAATAGTATGCCCTCAGAATCAAATTAAATAAAAAAAACAATGTTTACTTCTATAACTATTATTAAATAATGGCAAATAAAACAATGAATATTACCCTTGGGAAAATATTTAATCGACCTGGAAAGAAAAGCGCGTTTCCCCGCGGCCTGCTGCCGTGAGGGGGATGCCGCTATGGCTGGATAGATAATTTTTTGTTGATCTTGTCGGCTGCGATCCGGGTTTGCTCAATAATACTCTTAATTCTTTTATCTGACATGGAGGCCTTGAACCCGACAACCCAGATAGCAGGAGTATAGGCTCCGTATTGTTTGATGGGGGCCGCAATTGCCCTGACCCCTGAAATATACTCTTCATCATCCGTGGCAAAGCCGTTCTTCCTGACTTTTTCAAGCTCTTTTTCATACTGGGCAGGGTCGGTAATAGTATTGGGAGTGTATCTGATCAATGCCTTTGAATGTAAATATTTTTCTGAATCCTTTGGTTCCATAAGGGATAAGAATAATTTTCCTGTTGCTCCTGCCCGCAAGGGAAGGGCTGTTCCAATTGGAGATGTGATTTTAAAATCTTTCCTGGATTCAATAATATCGATCACTGTTACTCTGTCACCATTCCTGGTGCCAAGAAATACTGATTCCTGGCATTCTTCCATTAACTCTTCCAGGATAGGGCGGGCAATATTTTTAAAATCTATTCTTTCATAAGCGGCTTTCCCAAGTTCCATGAGTGTGATACCAACGGTATATCTTTTTGAAACAGAATCCCTGGTAATGGCGCCCCGGTCTTCTAAGGCAGCAGTAATTCCATGGACAGTGCTTTTGCTGATATTAAGGCTGCTTGAAATTTCACTGATCCTCAATCCCTGGGAGCTTTTTGAAACTGCATCCAGGATAATAAATGCCTTTTTAACAATTGGTGCCTGATATTTTTTTGCCATTGTTCACCATAATGAATTTTAATTTTTTACAATATAGCTGAAAATTAGCTTGACAACCATATAACAATAATATTTATTATACCGTGTTCATTATTATGAATTTTAAAAAAATGCAATAATAAAAAATGGACATCCCTTTTACAGGGGTGGAGGGTTAAGTGAAATTCAGGGGTTTTAATCAATAGAACTTCAAATTGGCCAGTTCTGAAAATTTAAGGTTTTATTAATTTTTTATATATGAATAAATTTCAACAAAGGAGGGTCACTATGGCAGTTGATACCAATAAGATGTCGGGTGCCGAAAGTCTGCGTAAAACCAGAACCTACGGTAAGTTTAGATGCCATAATCCAACCTGTATGGGCAGGCTGGAACCAAAACCGGGTGATGATCATGTAAGATGTCCGGTTTGTACGTCTGAATTCCGTGTGGCATGGATCAGGAAAGATTTTCCAAGAATCCGCGGACCTGTCTGGGAAGTGAATAAAAAGCTTGCCGAGAAAGCATTCAAAAAGAAGATGGAGGGTAAATAATATGGCGTTGAATAGAAAAATAGCATATATTAACCTTACCACCGGAGACATAGAGGTCAAACCGATTCCTCTGGACGTCAGAAGAAAATTTCTAGGTGGCAGAGGGCTTGACGCATATCTGTTATTGAATCATTCTGAAAAAGGTTGTGATCCGTTAGGGCCGGACAACCCGTTGATTGTCAGCGGCGGTATCCTTACTGCAACCTGTGCATCAGCAACAGCCAGGACCCATGTAATGGCAAAATCTCCCCTTACAGGGCTTTTAGGCTCCTGTAATATGGGCGGGTTTTTTGCCCCTGAAATGGCATGGGCAGGGTTTCATCATCTTGTGATTAAAGGAAAGGCAGAAAAACCAAGTTATATTTATATCCATAATGGGGAAATCGAAATTCGTGATGCAAAAAACATCTGGGGTAAAACCACTACAGATGCACAATGGGCCATCAGGGATGAACTCAATGACCAGGAAGTTAAATCGCTTGTCTGCGGGCCTGCCGGTGAAAACCTTGTGGCATTTGCAAATGTCATGACAGGCATTAAAAATGCCGGTGGCAGAACCGGAATGGGCGCTGTTATGGGTTCCAAAAATCTTAAGGCGATTGCCTGCCGTGGAACCATGGACATTGATATTGCCCATCCTGTGGAAGCACTTGAGTACAACAAACGTTTTATCGATCAGATTACATCTGCAAAAGTAAACAAGACCCAGGGAACCCTTGGCACGCCAATGATCTGGGGCGCAACAAACTCATGGGGCGGCGTTCGTACCAGAAATTTCCAGTATAACCAGTGCGAGTATGCAGACGATATCGAACCTGAAAGGATAGATGAAATCTGTGAAGAGACAATGGGACCATATCATATGTCTGGCTGCTTTGGCTGCCAGGTCCATTGCCGCGCGCAGTACAGGATTCCTTCCGGCCCCCTAAAAGGCAAATATGATGAAGGACCTGAATATACATCCCAGGGTGCCTTTGGTGGTGAGCCGGATTGCACCAGTGCTGAAACCGTTCTTGTGGGCAACCACCTTGTTGACCAATATGGAATGGATAACCTGGAAGTCGGGTCTATCATTTCCTGGGCAATGGAGCTTTACGAACTTGGTATTATCACAAGTGAAGACACTGACGGGCTGGATTTGAGATTCGGCAATGACCAAGCCCTTCTGGAAATGGTGGAACGGATTTGTTTCAGAAAAGGTAAAGTGGCCGATGCCCTTGCCAACGGCGGTATCCAGGCTTCCAGGATATTTGGAAAAAATTCTTTTGATTACCTGATTCAGGTAAAGGGAATGAGTAACCTTCATTCAGATGAAAGGGCAACACCAGGTCTTGCACTGAACATTGCAACCGCTTCCAGAGGATCTGACCACTTGAGAAGTCGTCCGGCAATCGATCTCTACCATCTGCCGGAAGAAGTATTACAGAAAATATATGGTAACCCTGTACCCTATAACGGGAAACTTTCATCTGAGCATACAGAATATGTTGGAAAACCATGGCAGGTGTTCTGGCAGGAAAACTGCTACATGGGTGTAGACTGTCTGGGTATCTGTAAGTACCACACCACATTCCTTGGAGCGACTCTGCCCAACTTTGAAGACTGGCCGAAAGTGCTGTATTACAACACCGGACTCGAATTCACACCTGAAGAACTGTGGGAAATTGCAGAACGGTGTAACATGATAGAAAGACTTTTCAACTTAAGGGAAGGTTTGACAAGGGATGATCTTGAAAAAGGCGATATGCTCAACCATCGCTACTTTGACGAACCTACAAGAAGAGGGGCGCCTGATGTTGTCGGAAGAACTATTGACAAAGAGAAATTCGTCAGGATGATTGATGAATTCTACGAGCACAAAGGACTTGACAAAAAAGGCAAACCAAAAACAAAAACCCTGAAACGGCTTGGGCTGACAAATGAGCCCTCTCATATGCTGTAAGAATTTGAAAGGAGTTATATCATGGAAACAAAGGATAAAGTCCTTATGATAAACCCTGAAAAATGTACAGGGTGCAGATTGTGTGAACTGGTATGTGCGGTAAAACATGACGGGGCTTCAAATCCGTCCAGAAGCCGCATAAGAGTAATGAAATGGGAAATGGACGGGGTTTATATCCCCATGGCATGCCAGCAGTGCCAGGATGCGCCCTGCATGGGCGTCTGCCCTGCCGGTGCGATTTCCCGTAACGATGAACTCAACAAAATCGAAGTTGATTATGACAAATGCATAGGCTGCCGTTCTTGTGTGGCTGTATGTCCCTTTGGGGCCATGGGTTTTAATTCCATTGATAAAAAGGTCTTCAAATGTGACCTGTGCGATGGAGAACCCCAGTGTGTAAGATTTTGTGAAGTTCAGGCAGTAGAGTATGTTGATGCTGATGACGTTGCCATCCTGAAAAAAAAGGAAGCTGCAAAAAAATTGCATGCAACAAGCCATAAAATTGCTTTAAAAAAAGCATGATATATAAAATCTTCCATAAGGTTTTAAGTTAGTTTATACTGCACGTTCCGGGCGATTCCCGTAACGTGCAGTGTTTTTTTAACCAAAGGCTGTTTTTAAATTTTCAAGTTGTAACCATGAAAGAAAAAACAAAGAAATTTGTTATCATCACAGGGTATTTTAAAGGGGAATCCTACGGACTTTTAGGGCCCCAGATGGCAGCCACCATCATCAATGATCATACGGATTATGAAGCCATTGTCGTGGGCGTTACCAATGAGGATGATAAAAAAGATTTAAAAACCGCTTTAAATCGGCATTTTAAAAACCGGCAGAAAATTATCGGGTTTTCATCCCTCGGGGGAAGGCCTGATCTTTTTGATCTGGCAGGACAATTAAAGCATCGGGGCGCAATAACCATACTTGCAGGGCCCCAGGCAGGCCCTGATTATAAAGGAGAAACCGGCTGGCAGGACCATCCCCACCGGTTTAAAGGGTTGTCAGACTGCTTTTCCTTTGCCGTCCACGGCCCTGCACAGCAGATCATCCCTTTTTTAAATTCAGGTCCTGGTATTGATGTTTCCCGGTTTGACGGGGTTTTATGCAGGGATGAACATGGCCGGATTTTTGAAAACCTGCCCGTTCCGTGGGATGATGCCTATCTTTCAAAAGTGGACTGGCAGACGCTCAACATATTAAAGGATAAAGCCTTTAAGCCTCTATCCATCACATGCGGCCAGGTATTGCAGCAGATCGGGTGCCAGCACGCAGCAAAACAAAAGCAAATATTCATTGATTATCCATGGGAGCTTCAAAAGGATAATCCCAGGCCTTGTTTTGCAGGCATTTGCCAGAAAGGATGCAGTTTCTGCGATGTGGCAACCGACAAAGGGTACATGGGTGCAGTTGATGAAACAGCAGTCAAGAAACAAATATTTTATCTTCCCAAAGGGCCTGACGGCAGGAAAATACCGTTTGAGCTGATTAATGAAAGTCCTCTTTTCAAATTAAAAAGGATTTTTGAACTGGCAGATGAATTATCTGTTGAATTGTCCCAGGTCAATCTTACCCTGCGGGCGGATTATCTTTTAAAGGGCCTGGAGCCTTTGGAGGAGACTTTAAAAATTGCCAGGAAAAAGGATACCAGGATTTTATTGTCTTCTATTGGGTTTGAGTCTTTTGATAATACAATTCTAAAAAATCTTAACAAGGGTGTGACAAGACAGACAAACCTTGATGCCATTAAAGCGATAAGACAATTAAAGCCTGAATACCCGGCCCACTTAGGCTACCTGAAAGAAGAAGGGGCAAACCATGGTTTTATCCATCCAACTCCCTGGGACAATGATGAAATTTCCCGGGAAATCAATAAAACCATCAGCATGTACCAGTTGTCTTTTGATATTCTTCCCAACCACAGCACCCCTTTGATTATACATCATGCTTCAGGTCTTTCCGACTGGATACGTAAGATTGAATTAAAAGAAAATATAGAATTTAAACGGGTCGGCACCACCATTGGATGGTGGCAGACAAGGGATCGATCTCTTTTGCAGGTCTTATCTTACGTATTTTGATTGTAAATCAGTGTTTTTGTATGCTAATATTCATTTAAAAAATTTAGTCCTTTCTTTTTACAAGTCCAAAACTCATCTTAAAAGGGGTTTTATATGGCTAAGAAGTCAGCTGAAGATCAGGCAAAAGATTTAAAATCCAGGTTGAGGAAAGCAAAAAAAGAGATTGAAGCACTCAAGCTTGCCCAAAAACGTTCAAAGTCTGTATTGGAAGTTTCACCAAACCCTATCGTTATTTACGATATGGAAGGAAATGTCGAATACCTTAATCAGGCATTCACAAAAACCTTTGGCTGGGTCCTGGATGATTTTAAGGGCAGAAAACTTGATTTTGTGCCGGAAAAAAATTGGCCTGAGACTCAAAAAGCTATTAAACAATTATTTGATGTGGGCCAGGCTGAGGTAGAAACACAGCGGTACACCAAAAATAAAAAAATCCTGGATGTGGAGCTCAGTTGCGGGTCATTTAAAAACAGCAGGGGACTTTTGATAGGCACATTTGTTATTCTCCGTGATGTTACAACAAAAAAACAGTCCCAGAGAAAAATAAAAAGGTTGAACGCCAAGTTGCAAAAACGGGCACTGGAACTGGAGTCTTTGAATGATAATTTACAGGAAGCTGTTGATTATGCAATTGAAATGACCCATAAGGCAGAAGAAGCCAATAAGGCGAAAAGCAATTTTCTGGCCAATATGAGTCATGAAATTAGAACTCCCATGAACGGGGTTATAGGCATGACCAATATTCTCCTTGATGAACCAAATACCCCGGAGACCCGTGACGGGCTTGAGACAATAAAAAGAAGCGCGGAAACCCTTTTAACCATATTGAATGATATTCTTGATTTTTCAAAAATTGAAGCAGGCAAGCTGGACATTGAAACCATTGATTTTAACCTGAGAAATATGGTGGAGGAAACCCTTGAACTCATTGCCATGAAAAGCCATAAAAAAGGGATTGAACTTACCTATGTGTTTGATGAGGATGTTCCTTCTCTGCTTATTGGTGATCCCACAAGGGTTCGCCAGATTATTATGAACCTGGTTGGCAATGCCATCAAGTTCACTTCCAGGGGCGGGGATATCAATATCAGAATAAAGCTTGTCAATGAAACAAAAAACCAGGCAAAAATTGCTTTTTATATTAAGGATACCGGCATTGGAATGGGGAAAAGAGACACTGAAAAATTATTTCAATCCTTTCACCAGGTGGATGCCTCCACAACACGGAAATACGGGGGAACAGGCCTGGGGCTTGCCATTTCAAAACAATTATCAGAACTAATGGGGGGAGAGATCAAAGTGGAAAGTGAACCTGGGAAGGGTTCATTATTTACATTTTCCATTTTATTTGAAAAGCAGAAAAACGTGGTTGAAAAATTAAGGGTCCCGCCTGAGGACCTGAAAGGCAAAAGGATATTAATTGTTGATGATAATGCACTGAACCTTGAGATCCTGGAAGGCTTTCTCATAAAATGGGATTTTATTGTTGAGGCGACAACTGATGGCAACCATGCCGTTCAGATGTGCCAGCTTGTGGCAAAAACAAATATGCCTTTTGATATGATCATAACAGATTACCAGATGCCAAAAATTGATGGTGCAGAACTTGGGAAAATCATCAGAAGCCATCCTGATACGAAAAATATTAAGCTTATCATGTTGACTTCCCGCGGCCTTCGCGGTGAGGCAAAGAAGATGAAAGAAATCGGATTTGACGGCTACCTTTCAAAACCCATCCGCCGCTCCCAGCTGTTTGATTCCATTGTCCTGGTCTTCAGCGGTGAAAATCAAGGCCATAAAACTTTAAAACAGATTGTCACCAAATACCGTACAAATGACCTGCAAAGAAAGAATACAAAAATCCTGGTTGCAGAAGACCATCCTGTAAATCAAAAGGTCATCCAGAGTATTTTAACCAGGCTTGGTTTCAGGCACCATGTTTCAAGTGACGGTCAAAAGGCCCTGGAAGAACTTGAAAAGAACAATTATGACCTGGTTCTAATGGATGTTCAAATGCCTGTGATGGACGGATATGAATGTGCGTCTCAAATAAGGGCCTCCAATTCAAAGGTGTTGAATAAAAATATCCCGATTATTGCACTGACTGCCCATGCCATGAAAGGGGACATGGAAAAATGCATTATTGCCGGGATGAATGATTACACCACAAAACCTGTGGACAGCAATGAGTTAATTCAAAAGATAAACAGGCTGCTGTTTAAAAAAAAAGAAGATGCCGATATTCTGGTTGATAAAGATTAACTTAAAACTTATAAAAGGCAGGATAAATAATTAACGCCTGGTAAATTCAGAGGGCAGATTATTTGTTGTTGTGCTGCCCTCTGGTTTAAATCATGTCCGAACAAAAAGAGGGGAGCTGAATGGCTAATATTCTCGCACTTGATGATGTACTGGATGCAGCCAACCTTGTTAAACGGATTCTTGAAAGAAAAGGGCACAGGGTTTTTCCTTTTACGGAAGAAGAAGATGCCATTTCATTCGTGAAATCCAATGAGGTGGATCTTGCTATCCTGGATATCAAGTTAAAAAAGATGAGCGGAGTCGAAGTATTAAAGGAATTGAAAAAAAGGTCGCCTTCAATCCTGGTGATTATGTTAACAGGCTACCCCACCATTGAGACTGCCAGGGAGTGTATAAGCCTGGAGGCGGGTGAATATTGCGTAAAACCAATTGATAAAGACGAACTGGCTAAGGTTCTTAACAGTCAGTAGCCAAAGCGTTTCTATATGTGGAATACCCCTAGTCCGGCACCTTTTAATTCCGGTCAAATCTTTGGAATCTTGCTGGTTATGGTTGACAAGGCACTTATATATCACTATATTCATTCATAACGATATGAGCGAGAGGTCACCAATGGAAAACGCATCACCTGGCTGAAGACATAAAGGAGGCTGAAATGAAACAATTTATAAGAGTCATGAAGGCACTTTCAGATCCCAACCGGGTCAAGATGATGAAAATTCTTCAGTCCCGCCCGTTATGTGTATGTGAAATCAAAGAAACAATTGGTGTTGCCCAGTCCACAGCCAGCAAACACTTAAAACTTCTTGAAGATGCAGGTCTTGTAAGGAGCTTTAAAGACGGGCTATGGGTTAACTATTCCCTTGCTGACGGCAGTGATTCACCTTATTCTGCCAATATGATCGGCAATTTAAAACACTGGCTGAATGATGAAGCTGAAATAAAAAACTTGAACCGGATACTGCCGGGGATAGACCGCAAGGATATTGTCGGGAAATAGCAAAGATCAAAAAAAATTTATCGATTTAAATCGATAGATGACCATATATAAGCAACGTTAGGAGGAAAAATGAAATTTAAACCGGCAACAAATACCATGGCCGGAGAAAATAAAGCCGGATTCCCTGTATTTTTCAGTATTCTCATGGGTGTAACAGCCATATATATCTGGTGGGTGGTGTACAGGTTTTTGCCAACTCTGTCCTCATGGGTAACCTATAGTCTTTTGCCCATTGAAAAAGAATCCCACCTGGGAGCTTCTGTGGAATTTTTCTTTTATGATACCCCGAAAGTTATGATGCTGTTGTTCCTGGTGGTCTTTGGTGTCGGCATCATCCGAAGTTTTTTTACACCGGAAAAAACAAGAGCCTTTCTTTCCGGAAAAAGCGAGTTTGCAGGAAATGTCCTGGCAGCTTTACTGGGCATTATTACTCCCTTTTGTTCCTGCTCTGCCGTACCTTTGTTTATCGGGTTTGTCACGGCCGGTGTTCCTCTTGGCGTGACATTTTCATTCCTGATCGCAGCTCCCATGGTCAATGAAATTGCCCTGGGGCTGCTCTATGGTCTTTTAGGGTGGGAAGTGGCAGCCATCTATATGGGCACAGGCCTTTTTATTGCAATTTTTGCAGGGTGGATCATAGGCCGGTTAAAACTTGAGAACCATATTGAAGACTGGGTAACAAATTCAACGGCTGCGACCATGTCCGTGGAAGAAGAAAAATTGACCTGGAATGACCGGATCGTATATGGATGGGGTGCTGTTAAAGAAATTATCGGGAGAGTCTGGATTTATGTCATCCTCGGTATTGCAGCGGGTGCAGGCATCCATGGGTTTGTACCCGAAGGAGTCATGGCTTCCATAATGGGCAAAGAATCATGGTGGTCCGTCCCGCTTTCCGTTGTCATCGGCGTTCCCATGTATTCCAATGCTGCCGGGATTATCCCGGTAGTGGAGGCACTTCTTGGGAAAGGTGCCGCACTTGGGACTGTTCTTGCGTTTATGATGAGTGTCATTGCCCTGTCTCTTCCTGAAATGGTGATTTTAAGAAAAGTATTAAAGCCGAAACTGATCGGAGCATTTATCGGGGTTGTCGCCAGCGGTATACTTTTTGTGGGCTATTTATTTAATATGATAATTTAAGCGCATACAAACCAATAATAAATTTTAAGGAGTCTGTCATGGAAATAAAAATTTTAGGGCCTGGTTGTGCAAAATGCAACAAAACAGAAAAATTAATCAGGGAAGTCATTAAAGAAACCGGGAGCAGCGCCACAGTGGAAAAAATTACCGATATGATGGAAATTGCATCATTTGGTGTCTTTGGCACCCCGTCCGTCATAATTGACAAAGAAGTGAAATGTACCGGTAAAGTGCCTAAAAAAAACGATATTAAAACCTGGCTGAATCATTGATATATGATTTTGTCAGGCAATTATTGATTACCATGCGCTTTCTTTATTTCTCCCACGGTTTTTAATTTTTCAATGGCCGACATATAATGGAAGTATTTTTGAACAAATTTTCCGGAAATAGTATCTGCCATGGAAAATATAAATTCAGTACCAGGTAAAAATTCTCCGGAAAAGGAAGGATTCATACTCAGAAAAAAACCGATTCAGGTCCACCCTGTTTTTAAATTCCAGGGAGGGCCCTCTGAACTTCAGGACGCCTGATTTTTTTCCATACTTTTTTAAGAGTTTCCACTGGCTGTAATTGGAAGGGTTCGCACCGGAGGATTTTAATTTTTTTGAAACGGCTTTGAGTCCAAGGCCTTTGCGAATCATATAGGAAGTAACAAAGGTTCCGGTTCTTCCAATACCATGGCGGCAGTGTACCAGGACTTTTTTACCTGCAATCGTTTCATTAAATGATGAGATCTTATCAAATTCGATTGTAAAGGGCGGTGAAAATTCAAATTTTGGCGGGGCCAGCATGAACCGGATATAAAAATCAAATTTCTTAAAATAATCTTTTAAGCTCCAATAGCTTGACGGACACATGTTTAAGAGTTCTTCAACCATTTTGGAAACCGCAACACCAAACTGCCCATAGATTTTCACAACAACCTGGAACTTACATCTTTCCCGGGTATAATAGGATATCCTCCAGAGTTGCCAGAAATTCATGGGCGGCCTTGTCATATTCCAGCAAAGCCTTGAATGATTCGTATTTTTCCCTCAAGACCGTTCCGGGGGAAAAGACTTGATATGTCCAGTATCTGAATAAATTTTTAATCAGCATCGGTAGAATCCAGTGATTTATAATCTTTAATTTGCATATCGTAAAGACCATTTAAGGGTAGCATTGAAAATTTAAGAATACAAACAGGTTTTTTAAATCCGGGACAGGTCATGATATTTGTTTTAATGCAATAAAAAAAATGCAGTGCAATATTTTTATTGCGCTAATTTTTTTTGGCGATTTTATTTATAAATCAGCAAATACGTTACCAGGAAAGGTTTTTGGGTATTTTGAGGCTATAAGCCAAATACCTTGGGAAGTGTTTGGTTAAAAATATAAAACATGCGACCCTTAAATATTTTTTAATCATATTATTTGCTTAAATTTCAGATAGTTAATCTATAATCAAATTTCCTTTTTTTTGAAATCAAACAAGTGGCACGTTTATGGCTATCTTAAAAGATTTGGGATATTGCAGAAAAAACAGCTTGCTAAAGGAGGCAGTAAATTATGAATAAGGAAGTTTACAGTATATGTTTCATGTGTTCCATGAGGTGTCCTATTAAGGTCAAGGTCAAGGACGGGCATGTAGACTGGGTCGAAGGGAATAAACATGTTGCAGGAATTGGCAGCAGTCTCTGTCCAAGAGGATCTGCCGGCAAATCCATGCTGTATGATGATCAAAGAGTGCAGTCCCCGCTCATCAGGGTCGGTGAGAGAGGATCAGGAAATTTTCGAAAAGCTTCCTGGGAGGAGGCAATAGACTATGTCTCAGGCCGGCTTAAGGAAATTATTGATAAGAACGGCGGGCACAGTGTTGCCCTGTGCGAACGGACCCAGTTCGCAACCCATGTCAGTAAAACATTTTTAAAAGCAATAAAATCCCCAAACCATTGTACCCATGATGCAATCTGCAAGGGATCTGTCAATACTGCCTGCCGTTCTCTTTTCGGATATACCGACGGCCAGGTCGGAATTGATTATGCAAATACAAAACACATTGTGCTTTACGGCAGGAATATTTTTGAATCCCTGGGTTTAAAAGAAGTGAACAGCCTGATGAAAGCACTGGAAAAGGGTGCAAAACTGACCTACATCGATCCAAGGGTGACGGTTACAGCATCCAAGGCCCACCGGTATTGGATGATCCGTCCCGGTACCGACCTTGCACTCAATTATGCCCTGATGCATGTGATTCTAAAGGAAAGGCTTTACAATGCAGGCTTTGTTTCAAAATGGATTCACGGGGTGAATGAACTCCGGGATTTTGTTGAAGAATATACCCCGGAATGGGCTGAGGCCGAGACCGGGATTTCAGCAGAAGAAATTGTCAGTCTTGCAAGGGAAATCAGCAAGAACAAGCCTTCTGTGGTTTTCCATTTTGGATACAGGGGAGCCAACCATCAGAATGAAATATACATGCGCCGTTCCATTTTAATGCTGAACGCCCTGATGGGCAGCGTTGAAGTAAAAGGGGGCCTGTTTTTTAAAAAAGGTCCGGCCGAGGTTGGCGGAAAGGCAGCCAGAAAACTTACCAGCCAGGATTTCCCCAAAATTGATATGCCAAGGTTTGATAAGGTCGGCACAAAGGATTTCCCCCTCCCTGATCCAAACCACGGGGTCGGGCAGATCCTGCCTTATGCAATCCTGAATGAAGATCCTTATCCAATAAAAGCATTGATTGCGTACAGGATGGACCCGCTCATGTCCATTGCCGATTCAAACCAGACCAAAAGAGCCTTTGATAAACTGGATCTGCTGGTTTCCATTGAAATCAATTATTCAAATACAGCCTGGTATTCAGATGTGATATTGCCAGAGTCTACCTATTTTGAAAGAACAGATTGTGTCCAGCAGGCAAACGGGCTGAAACCCCAGATGTTCCTGAGAAAAAAGGCGGTTGAACCGCGCTATGATACCATGGATGGGGCCATAATTTTGAAAAAAATCGGTGAAAAGCTGGGAATTGGTGAGTATTTCCCGTACGAAACCATGGAAGATCTGGTCAATTGGCAGCTTGAAGGCACAGGTTTCACCATGGAAGATTTTGAAAAAAAAGGGTTTGTGGCCTATGGACCGGATAAAATTTTCTGGGACCGGGACAATATTCCTTTTAAAACCCCTTCCGGTAAAATTGAATTTAAGTCGTCTTTACTTGAAGATGCGGGCTTTGAATCTTTCCCGAAATACGAACATATCGGCCAGTCGGAAGACGGTAAATTCCGTCTTGTTATCGGCCGTTCGGTCTTTCATACCCACATATCCACCCAGAATGTCCCTTATTTGAATGAACAGGAAAGTGAAAACAAGTTGTGGATCAATACGGCCCGTGCCAATGAACTGGGAATAAAAAACAATGCGGTTGTTGAAGTTGCTTCATCCTGCGGGAAAGGCCGGATAAAAGCCTTTGTCACCGACCTTATTCATCCTGAAGCTGTTTTCATGCTCCATGGGTACGGGCATGAGGCCGGCCGGGCAAAAAGATCATTTAACAAAGGCCTTTCAGATGCATTGCTTCAGAAAAATATATATGACGAAATCGGGGGAAGTCCTGCCTTTCACGATACCTTTGTAACGGTAAACCCCCTTTAACTTTAAGAGAATGATTGTAAATAAGATCGAAAACCGGAGGCTTTGAATGAGTAAATATTATCTGTTCCAGGACATTAAAAAATGTATCGGATGCCATGCCTGTGAGATCCAGTGCAAGTCCAATAAAAATCTGCCGAGAGGCCCGAAGCCCTGCCAGATCATACAGGTGGGCCCGAAATTCATAGGCGGACTGCCGAAAATGTCATTTATTTTCATGCCCTGTTTCCATTGCGAAGATCCCTGGTGCGTTGCTGCCTGCCCCACAGGGGCCATGCAGAAAAGAACCAGGGACGGTATTGTCTTTGTTGATAAGGATCTGTGCGTGGGTTGTAAAACCTGTGTGTCTGCATGTCCCTGGGGAGCGCCCCAGTGGAACCCTGATATCGGCAAGGTTGAAAAATGTGACTATTGCATGGATAGAGTTGATCAGGGACTGGATCCGGCCTGCGTCACTACCTGTACAACCGGTTGCCTGAAATTCGGTAATGTCGAAGACATGACCCAGATTCGTCGCGAACGGCATGCAGTATCTGTTGCACCCCTTGAAAAAAGCAGCTTTTAGGCACTAAGGAGTAAAAATGGCAAAACAAACCTGTCCGGTTCGAAAAACTATTATATATCTTTCTGAACTAATTGGTTCAGGATGTTTGAAAGACCCCAAAGGAAGGAGAATATCCGAACAAATTCTGCATTTGACAGAAGAGATTTCAGAGGGTGCAGCAGGTTTTGATCATCTTTTAGCCATTGATTCTCTGATTAAAGAATATTTTTATA
>JAADHV010000069.1 GCA_013151635.1 Deltaproteobacteria bacterium
CTGCTGTAGGATACTTTTCAAGCAACTGCCTGCTTGCAACTCCGAAGATGTCAGAAAAGTGATTTGTATATTCTGGAAAAACAATATCCAGAGACCTCGTATAAAGAATAAAAAAACGAAAAAAAATGAAACGTGAGTCCGGCAGAGGTCAATTTTGGAAAGATATAAAAATAAAAATTGAGTTGAAAAGAAAAACGGTGGGTTGAAAATGGTTGATTTTATGCTGCTTCCGCAGTACTAAATACCCTCAAATTATGAAAATTATTTTCGATGATTATCTGGGGCAATGGAATTATAGAGCGGTACCTGAAAAAATATAATTATGTTCAATTTATTTTATATTCTATTCATCCCTAAGAAATAAGAAGAGGCTGACCGAAGGATCGGCGAGTTGAAATTATTTTGACCACCTTTAGGTGGTTCATGGTTTTATGACCGCTTTGAGCGGTTTTCAATACAGACCTCCGGCTTTGCCGGAGGTCTGGTGACTTGCGGGATTTTAAAATTAACATGGGAATCTGCCGCGCAGCGACTTTCTTGAACCATAATTTAAGATGATATCTTTGATGCATAAATTAGTCTCTCTTCTATGAAACGCCTTACTACAGAAATTTTCTGGGTAGGCTTCGGGGTGGGCTTTTCAACCATTGGTACCTTTGTTGGTGTTCGCTTGCTGACCTCTGTTATGGCACCGGCAGAATATGGCCGCCTGGCGTTGGGGATTAGTGTTGCCATGGGCTTTGTTTATTCAATAGGTGTTGCTCTCTGGGGTACAATAACCCGTTTTTTTTCTATAGCAATGGGTGATGGGTCTGCATGGTATTGGCAATCCATCCGGCAGTCTTTGTCGTTTTTTTTTGCTGGATTCAGTCTTTTGGGAATAATAGTAGGTTTGGCTTTGAAATTAGTCGGCTTTAGCAGTAATGAAGCATGGTTCTGGTTTTTAGCGCTGCTTTTTGGAGGAATTCAGGTTATTGGTGAGACCGGTAGCGCACTCCAAAATGGGGCTCGCAACAGAAAAATTTTTAGCTTGCACCAGAATCTCATTGGTTGGGGCAGGTTTCTTGTAGCCTACCTGATCATTCAGTATTGGTTTTCAGGAGCGACAGGAGCCATTCTGGGTTTTGTAATCGCTGCAGTAATGGTGATGCTATCGCAAAGGTATTGGGTTAAAAAAAAAATTCTGGTGAATTGGCCGAAGATAGAAAACCGCAAAGATCGGACAATAGATTTTTTCAATTATTTAAAACCACTGGCATATAGCGGGGTTTTTATTTGGATACAGCTCTTTGCAGATCGATGGGCTCTTAAATCATTTGCATCTTTGGATGATGTGGGGGTTTACTTTGCTTTGTATCAGATTTCATTTGCACCAGCCCTGTATTGTTCTAGCTTTCTGCTTCATCTGCTTGGGCCTATTTTTTATGACAGGGCGGGGGATGGTTCTGATCAGGAACGTCTTGAAAAGACTACCGCTCTTAATGAAAAAGTAGCGGTGCTGATATTATTGCTGATTGTATTTGGGGTTGGTATTGCATTATGGATAGGCTATTCTATTTGTTCTTTATTGATAGATTCAAATTATCGTATAGGATTTTGGGCATTCCCATGGCTGGTGGCTACAGGTGGAATTTATTCGGTTGGACAGCAATTGTTGATGTCCGTCTATAGTGGAATTGATACTGGAATTATCATTCCGTTTCGTGTTGTAACAACTATTTTGGCAGTGGGTTGCTATATGTTGGGAGGCATGTTTTACGGATTTTCAGGCATCATAGGAGGTGGATTTATTTTTTCTGTACTTTATTTATGCCTGTCATTTCTGATGCACCGCAAGATGGGACTGTATAGAGGGCGAGTGAAAAGCCTAAATTCTAACTATATTGAGTAAGCCCCCGGCTTTACCGAGGAGACTCCCAGAGTCTGACAATTCCGGGAATATAAGAAAGTCTCCAAAAATGTGAACCGCTCAAAGATCACAGAAAAGGAGACTTTCGATGAACAATTATAATAAATTAAACCATACGACATGGGATTTCGAGTATCGCCTGATTTGGATTCCGAAATATCGAAAGAAGTTGATATACGGCACTCTGAGACAATATTTAGGTGAGGGTTTGAGAGAATTGGCGATGCAAAAGGAATCAAATATAATAGAAGGAGGGTGTTTAATACTATCGTAAAAACCGGCATGGTAAGGCAAGCTGAGTGCAAATCATAACTTCAAAGATATTTAAAATGAAATACCAGCTAAAAAGGAGGTTGTTGGATCAAAAACCAGGCAAAAAATACTGGAGAAAACTTCAATTGGCAACAATAAGACGTTGAGTCAGGAGTATACCCTGTAATTGCATAAAAAAAGAAGGGAATTAATAGCAAAAAAGCTTGAGGAAGCCCATGAATAAAGGTTATAATGAGTTGACAAAACAAAAAACAACCCTATTCAGGAGACCACCTCAAGTGAAGTCCAGTAAAGCACAAATTTATACTAAATTCCATAAAATTCCTGAGATTCGATTTGAAGATCAACAACTCACATCTTTTTCCGGACTTTTAATTTTTCAACTATTGTTTAAACGGCTTAATTTGAAAGCCAGATTTAAAGGTATCTCCCATATTCGGACACCATTTGATCGTTATGCTGCTTGTCATCCATCTGATTCTTGGTTTCAGGCGGTTGAGAGAGATTGATTATTACAGACGATCCTTTGGTTCTGCGTTTAATGGGTCTGAAAAAGCTGCCGGATATTTCGACCATTTCAAGAAGCCTGTCCCGGATGGATACCCAAAGTGCCGACAATCTTCGCAGGTTATCCTGATCCTTTGTGATCAATGGACTCCAGCGGGAACGATTCAATCGGCTGACTCTGGATTTTGACGGGTCGGTTTTATCCACCAAAAGACATGCCCAGGGGTCTGCCGTTGGATTCAACAAAGCCAGAAAGGGGGCCAGAAGTTATTATCCCTTGTTTTGTACCATAGCTCGGACAGGTCAATTTTTTGATATGCATCACCGCCCCGGTAATGTTCATGATTCCAATGGCGCTGCCGATTTCATGCACCGATGGTTTAAAAACATCAAGACACAAATACCGGGAACGATCATTGAGTCTCGTATGGACAGTGCCTTTTTCAATAAAACAATTATTTTCTTAATGGCTGGAAGCCATGTGAAATTTACTGCCTCTGTTCCTTTTGCAAAATTTGCCGTGCTTAAAAAGATGATTTAAGAGTGCAGTTCATGGGATAAAATTGATAACAAATGGTCATATTTTGAAACTGAGTGGAAACCTCAGGCCTGGAACACTGAGTTCCGGTTTGTGTTTACCGGAAAAAAAATCAAAAAATCACAAAGAGGCCCTCTCCAATTGGGGGTTGACTTTTTACCGCTTGTCTTTGCACAACTCCGACCCGACAGAATATAATTTGGTAAGATTCTAAAATTTGAACTTATTTTAAAGATTTTTACCAGCAAATAGCATCAAAAATCGTTTGAAGCACACAAATTTGTCTGAAAGTCGAACAGTATTCGGCAGCATGTAGGATGTGCAAAGCTCTCATTGTAACCAATAAAACAGAATCTGCAAAGGCAGTTGTTCTTTTTCATAATGGCCGTGGATCTCAGGAATCCATATTTGGCAATGCAAATGGTGGCACATCCGGCAGCAACCCGGGCTAAACCGAAACGGTCATCTGCCTGAAAATTTCAAAAACCGGATACCATTCGTCATCAGATCATCCAGAGAGCCGGCCGTTTAACCCGGCCCCAGGGGAAACTCACCCTTACAATGAGTTCAAACCGGGCGGTTAGAAAAGATTTACTGCATTTTATGGACGTGTTGCAAAAAGCAGCCTGAAAATGAAGTGATTTTTGAAATATTTTCTGCAACGTTGGGGTTAATAAAAATAGGATAATTCATGAATGGTTTAGTTGATCATTATAATCAATTGTGGCAAGAGCGCTATGTCCCGCCTTATGTTACTTCTCTATTCCCTTTATTAGAGACATTGAACCTTTCCAGCAAAAGCAGAGTGCTGGACGTGGCCTGTGGAAACGGGATACTTGGGAAATGTTTAATCGATCGGTTTCAATGTCTAGTTTGGGGTACAGATATTTCAAAAGTTGCATTGGCTCAGTGCAATGAAATCGGGTATACAACAGAGCTGGTAAATCTGGATCAAGATAAGATGCCTTTTTCCGGGCAAAAATTTGATCTGGTAATATTGAGCGCTATGCTTGAACATGTCATGGAACCTGAAAAGATAGTAAAAATAGCATATCAAAAGCTTAGCCCAAATGGTTGTGTGATTATTTTGACGCCCAATATTGTCTGGTGTTTTAATCGGCTTTTGTTTTTGCTGGGAAGATGGGATCATCGCCTGATGGGAGGGATGAAAGGTCATATCAGTTACAGAAATAAGAAACAACTTCAGCAGATGATAAAAGAAGCAGGTTTTAAAGACCTGAACTGGGATTATTCAGTTTTTTGTGTTGCTGGTATGTCGGATTTTTGTACCAGAGGACTTAGTGGGTGGCTGATACAAAAGCTTAGTAATCTGAGGGTTAGGTTTTGGCATTCCCTCCTATCCTTTAATTATATTGTGCTGGCCCGAAAACCAAATACAATAAAGTAATAGCAGATGAATACCAATAATAAAATCTGTATTGTGGTTGCTACACCCTTGACAATACATGCATTTTTAAGGGATCAGATCCAGACACTATCCCATTATTTTGAGATTACAATTGTTGCAAATTTTTTAGAAAATCATGAATATAAAATAAATTTAGAAAACGTGAAACTAGTAAATATCCCGTTAGTCCGTCCGATCAGTCCAGTCAAAGATCTATTAGCATTATTTAGACTGTATATATTTTTTCAAAAAGAGCACTTTTGCTTGGTGCACTCCATAACGCCTAAAGCAGGCCTGATTGGTATGGCGGCTGCATTTTTTGCGCACATACCGATTCGTATTCATACATATACCGGACAGGTATGGGTGACACGTAAGGGAATTTCACGCTGGGTTTTGAAATTTATTGATCGAATTATTGGCTTTGCGACTACGCACACTTATGCTGACAGTCTTTCTCAACGGGATTTTATTGTTAAAAATAAGATTGTTCCCTCTAATAAAATTAAAGTGTTGGCTGATGGATCAATAAGCGGAGTTGATTTAATTCGGTTTAGACCGGATGCATTGATCCGTCAGCATACTCGTGAAATGATTCGGCTTACAATAGATTCTGTGGTAATATTGTTTTTGGGGCGAATGAATCCTGATAAGGGAATTATTGATTTGATCACAGCCTTTAGAAAAATAAGCTATGATAATATACATCTTGTAATGGTGGGACCTGATGAATGCGGTATACAAGATCAACTTCCAAGATTAACTGGTCAAGGTTCACAGCAAATTCATTTTTTGGATTATACCTCCGAACCTGAAAAGTTGATGGCGGCAGCGGATATTTTTTGCCTGCCCAGTTATCGAGAAGGTTTCGGTTCTGTTGTGATTGAAGCCGCAGCTTGCGGGCTTCCTTCAGTTGTATCACAGATTTACGGGCTGACAGATGCTGTTATCCATGGAAGTACAGGGCTTTTGTATCCGCCGGGAGATATTAACAGACTGGTATGTGCGCTACAAAAGCTTGTAGATAATCCTGTTCTAAGAAGGCAAATGGGAATGGCCGCGAGAACTATGGTTGAAAATTTATTCAGTCAAGATCGGTTGACTCAGGCAGTGCTCGCAGAATACTTAGCCGTGACAGGGCATGGTTATAATAAACCCCGTAATTGCATAAAATAAAGAAGGGAATCACCTACCTCATGCATAGCAAGAGGTATGATGAAGCCCCCTCTAAGGGGGCATTGTGTTAGGAAAGCCCCTCAAGGGGCTATCTAAATCGTTAATATTCTAATGTTTATTCTGTTGCTCTCTTATATATTTTTTTATAACTTCTTCATCAAGACCCACTGTACTGGCACAATAACCCTTAGCCCAAAAACTTAATCCGCTCATTTTCTTGGTCCCAAGCAACTCTCGATGTATCCTTATGGCACTTTTACCTTTGAGAAAACCAACAGTGTTGGACACACTAAATTTTGGAGGTATACTCAAGCAGAGGTGAACATGGTCTTTCATAGCATGACCTTCAAGTAAGTCCAATCCTTTCTGACGACACAAATCTCTTATGATTCCCCCTATTTTCCTTCTCAATTTCCCATATATGCTTTGATGCCTGTACTTCGTTACAAATATTATATGATATTTGCAGATCCACTTTACATGTGATAATGTTTGCCAATCTCGCATTGGTTCTTCCTCTCGTGCCCCCTGGGAGCTTTCCTGAGGAAGAACCTTTATCACATTTTATTCACGCCGGAACGGTCAAACCCTTTTGGGTCGCTCGGGCATAGCCCGAGGTTTAATTAAAAACAATTATATCAAATTCATGTATCTTTTCCTATTCCCTATTTATTGACTTCGTCTTTGAACAGGTTTAAAGTAGGCTGCTTATGGAACATAAAGCAGATTGCTATCACAGGGCCGGAAGCAGTTATTGAAATAAAAAAGCATCCTTGGATGGCCTATATTAGGTGTAGAGTGTCTTCTTTAGATCCCTGAAATCCCGCCTAAAATCCCAAGCAACCTTACCGATGTGAAAAAAATCAGGTGTCTGAATTTGAGAAAAATTTTAATTTTTTTAGAGCAGACAGCAGGAACCGCCCCATGCCTTTAATTCTCCTCCCCCCTTTCGGGGGGGATAAGAGGGGGGGCATGTGTTACACCTCAATTTGATGTTTAAAAATACGAATTTTTAAAAGAGAGGAAAACACATGCCCCAGTCATGGAATTCATTGATAACTATTTTGTCAGAAATTACAAGAAATAATTTAGAATCGTCTATTTGTTGCCCCCATTGTTCCAACTGCGATCTTCACATACGATGGGGTTTTTATAGCCGGTATTTATTCAATGGAGAATTGATAAATATCCAGCGTTACCGATGTGACAACGATCAGTGTTCACACAAAACATTCTCAATTTTACCCCATGCATTTCTTCCCATTGTAAGAACTTCATTGTGCATGCTGATGTATATTTTAAAAATGTATCAGCATGGATGTTGTATAGCGGATATTGCCCGCAACACCGGCAGTAGTTGGCCAAAAATACAACGATGGATAATCAGGGCTTTATCAATTAGAGAGTGGTTTAAAAAGGAATACAGAAAAGATTCACCTTGCCTTTTACCTGTCAGTAGATGGTCTTCTTTTACTCAAAAATTTTCCTGGGCTTTTTATCCGAAGCGACTATAAAAAAAATCACCAACACAAAACGTATATTCAATATAATCAGCTACTTTGCTAATCATACCTTTATCGAGTTTAACATTTAACTATGGAGGTATGAATGATAGAGCAAAATGACAAAAAATTTGAACTTGCCTTGTGGCGTTATGGAATTATCAGCCCACTTTTACACAGAGATGCAAATAATAGTTCCGCAGCAGAATTACTTGATCTGGCATCCTGGGATAGATACGTACATCCTGACGGTTCTCATATTACCATAAGTGCAGAAACGTTGAGGAAATGGTTATATCGTTATCTTCATAACGGATTACCAGGACTGATGGGCAAAACAAGGTCAGATAAAGGTAAACATACAATCCCGGATGATATTGCCTTTGCAATGCAGACCTTTCGAAAAGAACATCCAAGATGGACCATTGCCAGGATAATCAAAGAGCTTGAAAAAACCGGCTATGAAAAAGATGACACGTGGTTCAATCAGCATTCCAATG
>JAADHV010000053.1 GCA_013151635.1 Deltaproteobacteria bacterium
CAAAGAAAAAAGATAATACATGACATCAAATACGGAATTTCCGGGTGGGAGGATATGTACCACAATGCAGGGTGGGAGAAAATCACTATCTCCCAGTTCAATTCTGCTGGAAGAAAGGATATTGAGGGAAGAACTGTTGCACAGATAGCAAAACAAAAAAAGACAGATCCCTTTGAGCTTATCCTGGATCTCATAGAACAGGAGGGCGAGGGGGTTAAAATTATCTCTGAGACCATGAATGAAGAAAATGTGGCAGCCTTTCTAAAACTTCCCTTTGTCATGGTGGGGTCGGACAGCCACTCAGCCACTTTTCCAAGGGCAAACCACATCCCAGACTTTATGGAGCCTTCCCCAGGGTGATCCGCCGTTTTGTCCGGGAACTGAAGATTTTAACTCTTGAGGAAGCCATCCATAAAATGACAGGATTACCTGCACTTCGCCTCAAACTTAAAAATGCAGGCCTCATTAAAACAGGGTTCCAGGCAGATGCCGTGCTGTTTGATCCTGAAACCATCTGTGACCAGGCCATCTACCATGATCCTGGAAAATATCCTTCAGGAATAGCCAGGGTTATTGTCAATGGTAAGACTGTGATAAATAATGGCGTTCATACCGGTGCAAGACCCGGCAGATTTGATTCCCCTCACCGATAGCTATTTTAAAATAATTAAAGTGAGCATAAAACAACATGGATTTAATCAAAATCAAACCCATTGCCGGATTAATAAGTTCAACGGTCTTGTGAAGTCCTTATATCCTTGCAGGGCCTCATTCAACCTGAGATCGCAGGAATAAACCGTTGTCAAAAAAGCCTTGTTTTGCGGTGTGGTCACACTGTCAAGGAGAAGACGGATTTCACCAAGACTCAGAACTGATGGCAGTCTTTTTTCCCTTTTGGCATGGACCATCACCAAGGTATGCCAGTCCTTTTTAAGCACATTAACAAAAAAGAACTTGATGCCGCTGTAGCAGATGCGTAAAGTAGCAGCAGACCATTTGTCTTTATTTTTTCGATGGAGGAAATAATCCTGTAATTGTGTCTCTGATAGTTTGGCAGGGCTTTTACCATAGGACTCAACAAGCTGACGGACAGATCGTGTATAGCATTCACAGGTTCTTTCACTCATCCCTGCAAGTTGCAGGATTTTAAAATTAACATGGAAATCTGCCGCATAGCGGCTTTCTTGAACAAGACGTCGTAGCTGACCTGGGCCACAGCGGGCCTATTGGAAAGTAGCTGTATTAAATAAGTCAGTTACCAGCGCCAGCTTTTTTTTAGGAATGGCCAGGAGGCTGTTGATCAAGCCAAAACAAATGAAGGGGAATACGATCTTTGCCTTATGGATATTGACATGCCCATAATGAATGGTTTGGAAGCCACAAAAATAATCCGCAATTTGAAATACTTTCCCGTTATGGCATTAACAGGTAACTTAAGAGCCAAAGAAGAATATTTGGTAAAAATGAGGCTGGATGGTCCAGAGCAACAAGAAGTCATTGCTCATGAAAATACACCTATCAACGGAATCAGTACTTGTAAGCAGGTGAAAAAATATGAGTAAATTATTTGAACCCACTTCCCTCATTGGAATGAATCTTTCGAATAGATTTGTCCGTTCTGCAACCTGGGAGGGGTTGGCAACAACAGATGGTGCCGTCACCCCCAAATTAATTGACAGAATGGTGGAACTTGCTAAAGGCGGTGTGGGGTTAATTATCACCAGCCACACCTACATATCAAAAGAAGGGCAAGGAACACCGTGGCAGTTAGGAATTTATAAAGATGAATTAATTCAGGGCTTAAAAAAATTGACCACCGCAGTTCATGAAAACGGTGGCAAAATTATTCTGCAATTAGCCCATGCAGGGAATTATGCAGAAGAAAGTCTAACTCAGCAACCACCTCTGGTGGTATCAAATTTTGAAGGTCTTGCCGAGACAGAGCGAAAAGAAATCACTCAAGATGAAATTGAAAAATTAATCAAATCCTATGCAACAGCAGCAGAACGAGCAAAAAGGGCAGGTTTCGATGGTGTTCAAATTCACTCTGCCCATGGCTACCTGCTCAGTCAATTTCTTTCCCCTGTTTTTAATAAACGTCAAGATGAATATGGAGGTTCAATTGATAATAGATCCAGAATACATCTTGAAATTTATCAGTCAGTAAGAAAAGTCGTTGGTGAAAATTTTCCAATTTTAATAAAAATGAACTGTGGAGATTTTGTAGAGAACGGTCTCAACATCAAAGAGTCGATTCAGGTAGCAAAGTTGGTTGCCACTGCCAGATTCAACGCCATTGAATTAAGTGGTGGTTTTATCAAAACAGGTAAATTGTCTCCAAGCCCAAGCAGGCCAGGCATTAATTCCCAAGATAAAGAGGCATATTTCCAAAAGTATGCTCATAAAATTAAGAATGAAATTGCCATTCCCTTAATTTTGGTAGGTGGTATGCGTTCTTTTAAAATTGCAGAAAGAATTATTCTTGAAGGCACAGCAGACTATATTTCAATGAGCCGTCCTTTTATCAGGGAACCAGATTTAATCAATCGCTGGCAATCTGGTGATAGACGAAAAGCAAAATGCATATCCGACAATTTGTGTTTCAATCCCGGTTTTGAAGGTAAGGGAGTATATTGTGTAACCAAAGAACGTGAAGCAGAGAGGAAAACCGCGCTATAACACACATATTGAGGGTTTCTTACTCAATTTTTATGCTGAAGGTTTGCTTTGATGAAGAAGATGGCGGACTTTTGTCCGGGCAACCCGGGCCTTATATGCTGTTTCTGTTCGTCGGCTCATAGTTTTGCACTCCATGTAGCCGCTCCCCATGGTCGCTCTCGCCTGCGGCTCGCCTTTCGCTTTGCTCAAGCCCTTCAGACGATCCCTCACGGCTCCTCCCTTGTTTTCGGCTAATACTTATGTAACAGATAACCATGTTAACAGGACTCACGCATAGGGGAGTTTCACCCCATAAATTCACGCCCGTGCAGGGTGTACACAAAGCGCTTGAGTTGACCGGGGCATACTGAGCTGATTTAAAATTTATTGGCTTTAACACCAAAATTTTAACCAAGCAAAGTTTGTCGACAGTACGCCCCCGGCAACTCAGCTGAACGTTATGAGGTGAAATTATGAAGATCGAAGCTGAAATTTTAAGAGGTACTTCTGCTGCCGTACTTTTTATAGCATACTTTGCACTTTGGAAATTTAGACGAAAAGCCCTTATGGAAAATGAAGGTTTTGATCCAGAGGTTCTTGAAAAAGATGAAAGGCCATCCCAAAGATTATTCGCTTCAGTTTCAAATGTAATGACAGTTGTCTTAGTTGGACTTTTAGTATTTCATTCATTGGGAATAAAGAATATTCCAGGTTTTTACTATTTTTATGAACTTCGAGATATTATAACGGTAATAATTGGACTGTTTATGGGGTGTTTTGGATTATCAATATGTTTGCTTGCTCAGAAAACAATGGGGGTAGCATGGCGAGTTGGAATAGATAAAGAGGCGGAAACAAATCTTGTAGATAATGGAATATTTTCATATTGTAGAAATCCGACATATTCGGGACTCTTTCTGGTTTGTATTTCCACGCTATTTATTTTTCCTACGATGTTATTTTTGATTTGGGCAGTATCATTTTTACTTTTGATCGAATTTCAAGTACGACTCGAAGAAGAGTACTTATTTGAAAAGCATGGTGAAGCATACTGCAATTATTATAAAAAGGTTAAAAGATATATACCATGGGTGTTTTAAAATTCCTCATAACAAGCCACGATCTTATCCGGTTGTTGGACAAGCCCGGCAGATCGGGAATAACTTCAGAACTCCTGATATCAAGCATGAAGAATGCTGATTTTATTGATTTTTCAAGAAACATGTCGTAAAATATTTTGCAACATAAATTAGAGGAAAAATGCTGCAAACTTACTTTCCCTAAAAGTGCTACCATTCTCAATGAAAAATTGGCTATGGATAAAGAGAATGGACATATTTATTTTTTTACTGCAACAGGCCCTGTATATTCACGCATGCTCACCGAAAGGACACGATACAATAAAGATGACATGTTACCGTGCAGAAACCGAATTGATTAAAACAATTTATCATAATCATTGTTTTGCCAGGAATATAATGGCCTTTCCTTTAAGATCTGTTTTCGGATCAAAGCCTTCAAGCTTTAAATCCTCAAGCAAATGCGGCTTCATGGCAGATTTTTCAATCTCGGTAAGATATTTGATATTTGGCTCGGTGGGTGTTGGAAAAACCCATATCGCCATAGCGTTGGGGTATCAGGGGCATGTTTGAAGAACAATACCGTCATATTCACCAGCATAACCACCAACCGGGTGTTCAAGGAATGGCCGCAAATCTTCAACAATGACAGCACGTTGGCTTCAGCTTTGCTGGATCGCCTTTTACATCACACAGAAGCGGTGCTTATTGAAGGTGATAGTTACAGAATGAGACAAATTAAAAAGCAATAAATGCAACCGATCAGTCGGCAATTAAACTTCCGGCTGACCCTTTTTTTACATGCCTCTTCAAACCGGTCATTTTGGTGAAACACTCTGTGCGGACCCGCATGCAGGGTGTTGTGGGGGCTGGGGGATTAAAACCCCCGGCTACCCGATTCTGTATATTTTTACAAGGTTTCAATATATTATATACGTTTAGCCTGATTTAAAACCGATCACTTCAACGGTTTTAAATAATAGTTGCGCTACCACTATTTTAAAAAAAGTTGCCGCGAGATAACTACGAGAATAAAGATGTTTTTAAACCTTCATACCAAATACTGACAATCCAAAAAGGTTTTCTTTTACGTTATATTTTTTAAAATTACTTTTTTCTAATAATGATAAAACTTCATTTTTTAAGTATGCAGCATTAACAGAAGAATCTAATCCTTGCTTCATAGCTTTATTGTTTAAATTTCTTTTCATGATAAATTTAATTAGAGGGTTCGTATTTCTTTTTAAGTCTCCAATAAAAAAATTTCCTTCATTCTTGAGAACTCTTTCCATTTCATTTAGCACTTTTACAGGATATTCCCATTCATGAAGTGAACTTGATGTGAATACCCCATCAAAATGTTCGTTATTAAACGGGAATTTTTGTGTTGCATTACCAAGATGAGGTAAAATTTTATTTTTTAATCCATATTTTTCTGCATTATCCTGAGAAAGAAGTAGCATATCTTGACTGATTTCCAACCAATATAAAGTTGCGTCTGGATTTGCTTTTAACCATTCCAGCCCCAAATAACCTGGACCTGGACCAATTTCTAATACATTGCCTCCAACTATTCCTGCTTTGATGACTTCTTTAGTTTCTAGGAGGCCTTTATCGCAAAGCTTTTTCTGGAATTCATCGTAATCCTGAACTAATATCTCCCCGGTAATTCCTGTATTTGTTTCGGGTATTCGTTCTTTATTCACATTGTTCCTTTCTTCATCTACATTGTTTTGGGTAAAATGAATTCACTTTGTTTACTACAGAACGTACCAGCTGAGTTGCCGGGGGATTTAATTCCGACAAACTCCGCACCTAAAAAATTATTGTTGGAACCGATACTTTTCAAATTGGCTGAGAATCCCCAGATCAACTCAAGCGCCATGTTCAAGAAAGCCGTTGCGCGGCAGAATCTGATATCAATTTTTAAAATCCTGCAAGTTGCAAGCATGAGTAAAAGAACCTGTGAATGCTATACACGGTCTGTCCGTCAGCTTGTTGATTTCTATGGCAAATCCCCTGGTAAACTATCAGAGACACAGCTACAGGATTATTTCCTTCACCGGAAAAACAAAGACAAATGGTCTGCCGCTGCTTTACGCATCTGTTACAGCGGTATCAAGTTCTTTTTTGCCAATGTGCTTAAAAAAAATTGACATACCTTGGCAATGGTCCATGCCAAAAGGGGAAAAAGACTGCCATCGGTTCTGAGCCTTGATGAAATCCGTCTTCTTCTTGACAGTGTGACCACACCGCAAAACAAGGCTTTTTTGACAACGGTTTATTCCTGCGGTCTCAGGTTTAATGAGACCCTGTATCTCCAGTATCACCCCCATTCCATTATATAGTTCCCGGTGGGGCATTCTCCAGAAAGGATGGGAAATGCCACCAAAGTTGTGGAAGTTCAGATCACAATAACAAAATACATTCCAAGCTGCCCTGACTGCGGAGGTGGACTGGAATATTTATACTCTGTCTTGCCTTATATGATCCCGCCAGAGCAACCGGGGTAGTTAATGGCATGATTGAAGCTTTTAGTGTACCGTTTCTTTTTTGAAATTGGCCCGGGCTTCTTGCACAATGGTTATGTATTTTTTATTTTTTTCAGTTTTTCACCTTTTTCTAAGAAACAATTCATTGACTTTTCCCAAAATTTAACAGCATCAAGAAATTCAGTTTCTGTAAAATCATCAATGAATTGATTCCCTTCATCGGATATGGAAGTATAATTATACGTAATATAAACATTCGAAGTATTATTTCCCTTTGATTTCACAGAAATAGTCAATACACACGTTCTGGAATTTGGTGTAAAACGAGCGAATTCGACTATATGATTATCTTTATCATGTTTTGTTATAATCCATATTGTATTTTCCTCTCCTTTATATGCTGTACTGAACACACATCCTTCCTCAGCAAAGCCGGTTTCAGAATAAATTAAATTATACTTCCATCCCTCAAGCCATTCAGCTTCTCTTACCGGACAAAGAAGGGGGAAAACTTTTTCCGGTTCAGCATTTATGGTCTGGCAATAACTTCTTATCACTCTTTTAGCTTTAAACCCTATCTTATTTGCTTTGTTCATATTTATTCTCCTTTAGAATTCAAAACACCTAACGACAAGGGTAACCAGCGGCGCTACCTAAATTGCCCCGTCAGGCCGCCGCGCTTCTATCCGTCTGGTTTACCCGCTTGTGTACACCCGGCACGGGTGTGAACTTATGGGGTGAAAGTCCCCTATACGTGAATCCTGTTAACATGGTTATCTGTTAGCATAGGTATTAGCTGAAAACAAGGGTGTCCTTTGGGTGAGCATGCGTGGGTCAGCTCCTTATAAATGGTAGTATCGGTTCTATAAAATCATCCAAATCCAATAGGAGGAAGAACCGATGGCCACAATGTAAAACGGTCTTGAGAACAGATCCCTTTGCAGGGTATTTGTTTGTGTTTCTTAATCAGCGGAATGGTAATCCTTCAGGTTCAAAAATAGCCCCTATGTGGAGGAAAATCCCAACATAACCTGAAGGTCACACGTAAGACAAGAAGTAAAAAGGACCACCTGTCCGGAAACTCATCCACCCAATTTGAAATTATCATGGCCAATTGCCTGACCCAATTGTTGATAGCAAGATGCCTGGAAAATTGATTTACGCAGGCTCACCGAAAGAACACAGTATAAATCAAAAAATATCGAACGGATTAGACAGTTAGCGCAGGATAATGGTCAAGAATTTACCCAAGCTGATATTGAATCCCTGGAAGATATGATGCAAAGACTTACGGGCATTAATATCAAAGTATGCCCCAAGTGCGGCAAAGGACGTCTTGCAAGGATCTTTAAACTGTTACCGGAATATATGGATTATATTCTACCATCTAAAAAGGAGACTGCCTGGAATACCTCATGAATATGCTTTTTAAATGATTTTAAAAAAAAATATTCCAATTCTTCCTTGCACAATCATAAGGCAGTCGATATAAAACCCATAGTCAAAATAAATGTTTCAGCAAGTGATCCGCGGCATTGTTCAACAATAGTTTTATCAATAATCCCGCTCGCCGGAACAACCGGTTTAATAGTTTTGAGACTACACCAAATTTAGCAATTGAGGTCCCTTTGTATGCAGGACTATTGATAAAACGCTTTTAGTTATGTGAGAAAAAATGAAAAAATATAATTGGAATGCACAAGATTATAAAAAACATTCACAAACTCAACAAAAATGGGCAAAGGAATTAATTGAAAAGCTAAACCCAAAAGAAACAGAAGATATCCTCGATTTAGGGTGCGGGGATGGAAAGATAACAGCTGAAATTGCAAGCTGTGTTTCTAATGGTTCTGTTATTGGAGTGGATAATGCCGAATCAATGATAGAGTTGGCCTCAAAACAATATCCAACAATATATCATCCCAATCTTTCATTCATATTGATGGATGTAGCCCAGTTATCATTTAAAGAACAATTCGATATTATTTTTTCAAATGCAGCTCTACATTGGGTTCAAAATCATAAAGCTATCTTAGAAAGGATATATAATGCTCTTCGTTCAGGAGGCAGATTGCTTCTGCAAATGGGTGGCAAAGGTAATGCTGAACATATATTTTCTATTGTGAAAGATCTTCAGAAAAAAAAGGAATGGGAACCATACTTTAATAATTTTGTATTTCCTTGGGGTTTTCACGGCAAAAATGAATACACTCAATGGCTACAAAAATCTGGTTTTGATGTTAAACGTGTTCAACTCATTCCCAAAGATATGACGCATAACGGACAACAAGGTTTGGAAGGGTGGATACGCACAACTTGGTTACCATATATAGAAAGAATCCCTGAAGAAAAAAAGGATTTATTTATTAGTGAATTAGCATCAAATTACATAAATAAGTTTCCCCTAGATTCAAAAGGTAATGTTCATATTCCTATGATAAGATTAGAAGCAGAAGCTATAAAAACCGCATAACACACATTATGAGCCACCATCTTGTCAATAGGCAATAAAAATTTTTTAGGAAAAAAATCAATTTTGCTTTTTCTTGCAAAATTGATCCCGGTGACAGGATCTTTATTAAAAACCCGTCTTAAATGGAGCGGAGAAAGAAGCTGATAAAATGAATCAACCCTCCGGCTGAAATTCGATCAATAGTGTTTATCTGCGTACTCCACCCATCCGCCGGTCTTAATAAGGGCCCTGTCAAATTCTGAAATTTGAAATTCAATTTTTTTAGCCTGATCTTTTGACCGAACCAGGATCTCATCTGCATCAACATCAACTGAGATTTGGACTTCAATATTTGAAAACTCATCAAAAATAGTATTGATACGATCTTTTGAAAGTTCAATGGCAAGCATACCGCAGTTGAACATGTTCTGCCTGAAAATTCTTGCAAAACTTCCGGCGATCACGACATTAATCCCGTTTTCTTCAAGGGCCCAGGGAGCATGCTCTCTTGAAGAACCGCATCCGAAATTCTCTTTTGCAACAATAATGGTCTTTCCTTCAAGATCTGTTTTCGGATCAAAGCCTTCAAGCTTTAAATCCTCAAGCAAATGCGGCTTCATGGCAGATTTTTCAATCTCGGTAAGATATTTGTATTTGGCCGGGATAATTTCATCTGTATTGATATCTGCGCGATCCAGAAACAATACTTTTCCTTTAAATTCTTTCATCAGTTTCTTTCCCTTATTTACTAAAAAGATCAGCATTTGAAATTTCGCCCTTAATAGCGCTGGCTGCTGCTGTTGCAGGGCTCATCAAATGAACGATACCGCCCTTGCCCATGCGGCCGTTAAAATTTCGATTGGTTGTGGAAGCTGCCACTTCACCGTCAGCCAGCACTCCGTTGCTCATGCCAAGGCAGGCACCACACGTGGGATTTGTAACACAAAAGCCTGAATCCATGAAAATTTTAATAATCCCTTCTTCCATGGCTCTGGAAAATATTTGTGGTGTGGCAGGAGATACAATTCCCCGGACATGCCTGCTTATGGTATGGCCTTCAAGGACTTTTGCCGCAATTCTCAGATCTTCAAGCCGCCCGTTGGTACATGAACCTATATAAACCTGATCAATTTTAGTTCCCTTCATTTCAGACACGGGCTTTACATTATCCGGTTTATATCCAAAGGTAGTTAACGCAGATAATTTACTCACATCAATTGTCTTCTTTTTTACATAAAACGCATCATCATCGGATTTAAACCTGGAAAATGTTTCAAGCGCCTCCTGCCTGTCTGAATAATCATTTTTGATAAATTCCCAGAGGTATTCAACCGTTGTCATATCCGGAAGGCAGATGCCGCTGGTTGCGCCGGCTTCAACTGCCATATTGGCCAGGGTCATACGCTGGTCCATGTTCATATCATCCACGATATTGCCCCTGAATTCAATGACCATGTTGGTGGCCCCGTCTACACCTAATTCTTTAATCACCTTAAGGATAATATCCTTGGCAAATACTCCTTTTGGCAATATCCCGATAATTTCAATCTTGCAGGTTTGAGGAATTTTAAAGGTACATACCCCTTTTAAAATACCAACTTCCAGATCGGTTGTCCCGACACCGGCGGCAAAGGCCCCGAAAGCTCCGTGCGTGCAGGTATGAGAGTCTCCCATAATAATGGTAAACCCGG
>JAADHV010000023.1 GCA_013151635.1 Deltaproteobacteria bacterium
ATTTTTATTCTTTCCTTTTTTCTGGATTCATTAAAAAGCTTAAAAAAACTTTTAGTCTTCTTTTTGGTGTCAAGTGCTGCAGGCCCCTTAATAGTCAGCGCGGGAAAGCACCTGACCCATATTTATACCCCCTGGGAGCTAAAAATTTTTTCAGGCACACAGCCTTACATCAGGCTTTTTGATCATGTCCCCAACGGGATGCCTGTCGGAGAGGCCTTCCCGGCCGGGCATGCATCAGGGGGGTATGCTTTTTTCAGTCTTTATTTTTTAATGCTGCATCTTCGGTCGCCTTATAGAATCTATGGTTTGCTCTTTGGCCTGATTCTCGGCCTCATATTTGGAACAGGGCAACAGATTCGCGGGGCCCACTTTCCAAGCCATGACCTTTTCACCCTGGTCATCTGCTGGTACTCTGCATTTATTTTTTATTATATTTTCTATCCAAAAGAATGGAGATGGAATCAAAATGGCAAATAAAATTTTCAATACACCCGAAACACGCTTTGCCATGATTTTTAAAATGGCAGTCATCGCGCTTTCAAGCTTTTTATTAATGAGAATAATCCTTTATATCAGGATGTGGGATGCTCTTGACCATCACATCTTTGAAGTGATCTATATTTTCGGCCTGGGCCTGGTTTACGATTTTGCCTTTATTAGCTATTTTTCTATTCCCTTTGTGGTTCTGCTCCTGGTCTTACCCAATAAATGGCTGAAAAATATTATCATAAGGTTTGCGGCACAGGTGACCGCTTTTTTAATATTATACAGTATTTGTTTTGGTTTTGTTGCTGAATGGTTTTTCTGGGAAGAATTCAAAGCAAGATTTAATTTTATTTCTGTAGACTATCTTATCTATCGCCGTGAGGTCACAGATAATATTGTCCAGACCTATCCCGTGTTCTGGATATTACCTGTTTTGTTCGTAATAGCCGCCGTGCTTTTCTTTTTTCTCAGGCCCTCTCTTGTAAAGGCAATGCATACAGCAGAAAATTTTTCCAGAAGGCTTGCCATTGCCATCTGTATTTTTTTGATCCCGTTTGCTGCGTTCCTTTTTTTGAGCCAGTCCCAGCGCCGTCTTTCAGACAACAATTATGTCAATGAACTTGCATCAAACGGGCCCTATCAATTATTTGCAGCTTTCCGTAATAACATGCTTGACTTCAGGCAATTTTATGCAACAGGGGATGATAAAGCCCTCTCACAAATGTTAAAAAAACAGGTTCAAGAAGCCGGCACCCATTATTATCATAAAGGTTTATACAATATTTTAAGGCGGGTTGAAGATAAAAAACCGCCAAAAAAACTTAATGTTATTCTTATTTCCGTTGAAAGCCTGAGCGCAAAATTTTTAAGTCGTTTTGGAAAACAAAAAAATATCACCCCTTTCATGGATGAATGGTTTAAAAAAGGAAAACTGTTTACAAATTTTTATGCCACGGGCACAAGAACCGTCAGGGGGCTTGAGGCCATTACACTGTCCATTCCCCCGACACCGGGCCGCTCAATTATAAAACGGCCGGATAATAAAAATATGTACAGTTTGGGAAAAGTGTTCAAGGATATGGGATATGATACTGTCTTTCTCTATGGCGGGCGCGGGTATTTCGATAACATGAATGCCTTTTTCTCAGGAAACGGTTACAGGATTGTTGATCAAACCAATTTCAGTGACAAGGAAATCACGTTTAAAAACGCATGGGGGGTTTCAGATGAAGATCTCTTTAACCGTACTATTACTGAAGCAAATAAAGTTTACGCTTTAAAAAAACCTTTTTTCTTTCACATCATGACAACCACAAACCATCAGCCTTTTACTTACCCTGAAGGAAAAATTGATTTGCCGCCGGGTGAGGGCGGAACAGGCAGCGGCAGAGACGGGGGTGTAAAATTTACAGATTATGCCCTGGGCCGGCTGGTTAAGAAGGCAAAAGAGCAACCCTGGTTTGACGACACTGTTTTTGTAATACTGGCGGACCATTGTGCTGCCAGCGCCGGTAAAATAGGCCTGCCGGTTAAAAAATACCATATCCCTTTGTTTATCTATGCACCAAAATATATTAAACCGGGAGAAATAGACCGCTTGTCAAGTCAAATTGACGTCGGCCCGACCCTGCTTGCCCTGCTTAATTTTTCTTATGACAGTTTCTTTTTTGGCAAAAATATCCTGGCACCTGATTTCAGGGGAAGGGCACTGATCGCGAACTATCAGAAACTGGGATTTATGGATGATAAAGAGCTTTTGATCCTGTCACCGGGAAAAATGATAAGCCTTATTGACAGGAGATCAAAAACACCTTCTCTTAAAAAAATTACATTTTCATACCCCCAGGTAAAAGAAATGACATCCTATTACCAGGGGGCGGACTATGTTTTCAGGAACAAGCTGAACCGGTGGGCTGAAAATAATGCGGATTTGACTAAGGATTAAATTCCACAAAAGGAAAGGCTATATGACCAAAAAAAAACCGACCGGCATTGTCCGCATAATCAAGGCCGCAGGCTATTCAATGGCCGGTATGAAGGCCGCCTGGAAACATGAAGCCGCATTCAGGCAGGAAGTGTTTGCTTTGGCAGTGTTGCTGCCGCTTGGATTTTTCCTTGGCCGGAACGGAATTGAAAGGGCCATGCTGATATCATCAGTCATGATTGTACTTGTTACGGAATTACTCAATTCGGCTTTAGAAGCGCTCGTGGACCGGACAGGGCTTGAATACCATCCCTTGGCAAAACAGACAAAGGATATGGGATCTGCTGCGGTTTTTGTCAGCATTGCAATTGTTGTAATTGTATGGATTTTAATCCTGTCAGGCAGATATTGATTACACCATTAAGGCATCCAAAATATTATTTTTCTAAATTTTTGCAGAAAATAATTGCGGAAAGTCCGTAAACATGCCGTCAACCCCGAGGTTTGCAAAATGTGAGAACTCCTTCGGGTCGTTCACGGTATAAAGGTTTATCTTCCTGCCACGGGCCTTCAGGCGTTTGATCATGTCCGAATCCACGAGACATGCATTAATATTATAGGTTGGAAACGCATAGTCCCCGAACTCGGGGGGATGATCAGTATCATTTTCCCCGACAAGTGCCTGGACTTCAATTTCCGGTTCTTTTTTCATGACCCTGTAAAGCCATTCATGATAAAAAGATGAAATAGCCACCCGGTTCAAAGGCAACCCGCTGCCACGAATAATTTCAAGTGTCTTATCAGGGATATAAGTATCATTGTCTGCCTGACAAAACCTCTTTAGTTCGAGGTTGATTTTCCAATTCATCTTTTTTGTAAACAACAACCCCTGTTCAAGTGTGGGGATAAAGGCTTTTTTAAAGGATGCAAGTCTTTCTTTGGAAATATTGCCTTTAAAAATCTGTAAAAAAGGGTCAGTATCAATAAAATATGACCCGGCATCAAGCTGCATGATTTCCCTTATGGAAAAATCTTTAACATTATAAGAAGCCCTTGACGGGAATTTTGACGCTGCATTGGTACACCTTAAAAGACTTTTATCGTGAAACAGGATAAGGTGGCCGTCCAGAGTGGTATTGACGTCTGTCTCCCAGAGGCCTGCACCTGTTTTGAAGGCAATTTCTGCCGCCATCAGGGTATTTTCAGGGGCAATGCTCCTGGCCCCCCTGTGGGCAATCACTTTAACCATTATTTTATATATTATCCCCTGTCATCAATGGGGATATAATCTTGTTTCAGGTTCCCCGAATAAATCTGGCGCGGTCTTGTGATTCTCATTTCAGGATCGGCCACGTCCTCTTTCCACTGGGCGATCCATCCGGGCAAGCGTCCGATAGCAAACATAACAGTAAACATGTTGGTGGGAATTCCCATGGCCCGCAATACAATACCAGAATAAAAATCCACATTGGGATAAAGGTTTTTTTCTTTAAAATAAGAATCATTTAAGGCTGCATCCTCAAGTTCCTGGACAATATCAAGCAACGGATCTTTCCTCCTTATTTTTGAAAGTATGACATCACACATTTTTTTCATGATCTTTGCCCTTGGATCATAGGTTTTATAGACCCGGTGCCCGAATCCCATGAGCCTGAAAGGATCATTGCGGTCTCTTGCCTTTGAAATGCACTCCTTGACCGTTAAACCCTCACTATGGATTCTTTCCAGCATATTGACAACTGCCTGGTTTGCCCCGCCGTGCAGAGGCCCCCAGAGTGCTGAGATACCTGCTGAAAGCGCGGAGTAGATATTGACCTTGCCACTTCCCACAACCCTTACCGCCGTGGTGGAACAATTTTGTTCATGATCGGCATGAAGAATTAAAAATACATTTAAAGCCTTAACCAGGTCTTTATCCACATGATAAGGGATTACCACGCTGTCAAACATCATATTTAAAAAATTAGCGCAATAACACAAATCCGGCCTTGGATAAACAACTCTTTCCCCTTTGGAAATCCTGTAAGCCATTGCTGCCATTGTCCTGATTTTGGAAATCAGGCGAAGATATGTTTTGTTCATCTCCTCCTCAATATCAAGGAGTTCCGGGTAAAAACTTCTCATTGCATTAACCATGGCAGAAAGGATTCCCATGGGGTGAGCCTTGGGAGGATAATTCTGGTAAAATGCCTTCATGTTTTCATGCAGGGGGGAAAAATCATTCAAATAAACGCTGGTCCGGGTCAGTTCATCTCTTGTGGGAAGCTGGCCTGTAATCAGGAGAAAGGCTGTTTCTACAAAAGTTGAGTGTTCAGCCAGCTGCTCAATAGGGACACCCCTGTATCTTAAAATCCCTTTTTCACCATCCATATAAGTAATGCTGCTCCTGCAGGCCCCGGTATTACCAAGTCCGGGATCAAATGTAATGTATCCTGTTTCCTGCCGGAGGCTCCTGATATCAATTGCCTTTTCCCCTTGAGAACCCTCAATTAAGGGTAATGTCAGCTCTTTCCCGTCAATCACAAGTTTTGCAACTTCTTTCAAAAAAAACCTCCTTTGCCTTATGCGGCTGATTTACAACGAATTTAAAACGGATGGGAAACTTAAGAATTTGTAACCGGATCTATACTTTTTTCCGGCTACCTTGCCTCACCTGGAACGGTATAGGTTTTACATGATCCGCCGGAACATTCTCTTTCCCGGGTCTGAACGCCCATAGGCTGCCCTGCGCATGAACTTCCCATAGAAAAATTGGTTTTAGATACAACTCTTTCAAATTCTTTTGATTCGCATTTAGGGCAACCTGCTATATTATTATCTTTTGAACCCATTACAATGACTTCAAAAAACTCTTCACATTTTGAGCATTTAAATTCATATATCGGCATAGCAACTCCTTATCTTTCGACTTTTCGACAATCCTTTAACATAACCATATATGAATCTTTGTCAAGACAAAGCCTTTTCAAGCAGCTCTCTTGCATGAGTCAGGGTTGCATCTGTAATGCTGGCCCCGCCAATCATCCTTGCGATTTCTTCAACCCTTGCATCTGGCCCTTTCAATGGAATAATTGTCGTAAAAGTCCGCCCGTCAGCCACATCTTTTGATATCCTGAACTGGTCCCCCCCATATTTTGCAATCTGGGCAAGATGCGTAATACAGATCACCTGATATCTTTGCGACAATTGTTTTAATTTCAGGCCCACTTTTTCAGAAGCTGCTCCTCCTATACCTGCATCGACTTCATCAAAGATCAATGTTTCAAGGGATTTAGTGCCAGACAGAATCGCTTTTAATGCCAGGACAATTCTTGACAGCTCACCGCCTGAAGCAATTTTAACAAGTGGCTTTAATGCTTCACCCGGGTTCGCGCTGAGAAGAAAGCTTACCTTATCAATTCCGTCCGGTCCTATTTTTTCCCGGCTATCGGTTGAGATATCTTCCAGATCCAAGGCCTTCTGACTGGAAAAGGCAACTTCAAATTTTGCCTGTCCCATTTCAAGTGCATCCAGCTCTTCTCCGGCAAGCCCGGATAAAATTTTACCGGCTGATTTCCTTTTTTCGGATAAAATCGCGGCTTTCCTTTTGATCTCTTTTAAATAAACCAGGACATCCTTTTCAAATGTTTTTATCCGGTTCTCAATCTTTGTTGTCTGAAAAAGTTTTTTCTGCATGGTCTCGTACTCATCAAACAAGTCATCCAGGCCCGGGCCGTATTTCCTTTTCAGCCTGGAAATTAAATCCAGCCTTTGATCAGTCATTTCAAGGGATGCGGGATCAAGATCAATGGTGGAAGAAAAATTTCTTAATTCTTCTGCAATATCCTGCAGATCAAATATGGTGCCTGCAATCTGTTCTGAAATTTTTTGAATAAATTCATCTGATGTACCAACTTTTTCCATGCCGTTTTTCAAAAAAGACAACCTCTCGATAAGAGATCCTTCCCTGTCATAAATTTCATGGATGGAACGATTAACAGCTTCAAATATTTGCGATGCATTTAAAAGCGCATGCCGTTTTTTTTCAAGATCTTCGTCTTCATTCGGAAGAATGGCGGCAGCACTGATTTCATTTATCTGGAATTCAAGGAAATCCTGTTCTTTTCTTTTCTGGTCCAGGCTTTCTTTGAGCATCCTTATTTTTCTTTTCAAGGGAATAATTGACTGGTACAGGGCTTTAACTTCATTTCTCAACAGGGCCGTGCCTGCAAACTCGTCTAAAATATCAAGGTGGTTTTCTTCTTTTAATAGTCCCTGGTGGGCGTGCTGGCTTGAAATCCCTGCAAGATCCCGGCTTACCTGTTTTAAAAATTCCAGGGTTGACTGCCTTGAATTGATAAAAACCCTGTTTTTGCCGGAAGATGAAACAATCCGTCGGATAATAAGACCGTCAGATCCATCAATGCCCTGATCCTTTAAAATCATGGCAGTTCTTGAATCCGTATCAATATCAAAAAAAGCTTCCAGTTCAGCATGATCACAGCCCGCTCTCACGAGGCCAGCCGATGCCCTTGAGCCAAGCAGCAGGTTAACCGCTTCAATAATAATTGACTTGCCCGCACCGGTTTCACCGGTTAATACGGAAAATCCATCCCTGAACGAAATGCGTAAATCATCAATGATCGCAAAGTTTTTTATGGCTAATTCGCTTAGCATAAAGCCTCCTTGCAGACAAATCCTTTCCACCCCTTAATCAGGCCCTGCCCTGCTCCTGATTTAATTCCCGGGAAGATATCTTCAGTCTTGTTTATCATCTGGAGGGGCTTCTGGGCTCACAGCTTTTTTAACGGTTTCATTGACGGTGGCGTAAATATCCTTAAAGGATTCATGAATATTAGAAGGTGATAACCTTCCCATTTCAATGAATTTAACGATAATTTCTTTTGCTGTTCTTAATATCTGTTCATCGATTGATTTCATAGAGTTCTGAATATCAAAACTTATGGTCAAGGTCAAGAATTTGGATTATTTTGTATTGCCATGAAAAATAATATGGTTATAATACCATACAATTTTAATAGATTTGAAAGGTTTAAAAAGGTTCATGGAAAATCTCCCGGAAAAATCAGGCAACACTGATAAAAAAGAGAAACAGGACCGCATGATAGATTGTATATCCTGTAATGGAAAAGAGATCATCCTGATCGGCACAGCCCATGTCTCAAGGCAGAGCGCAAAACTTGCGGAAGATACAATTCATGAACTTACCCCTGACACCGTCTGTGTTGAACTTTGCGAGACAAGACTTTCATCACTCAGGGATGCGGACAGATGGCGCAACATGGATATTGTAAAAGTCATTAAAGAAAAAAAAGCCCTGCTTTTATTTGTTAACCTGCTTCTGGCTTCTTTCCAGAAAAAAATGGCAGATAAATTCGATATCAAGCCCGGCCAGGAAATGATCAATGCCATCAAGGCGGCTGAAAGGATCAATGCCTTAATTGTTCCAGCCGACCGTGAGATACAGATCACCCTTTCAAGGGTCTGGAGAGGGATGGGGTTCTGGGAAAAATTAAAACTCATGTTCTCCCTTGTGTTCTCCTTTAGCGCCTCTGATGACATCAATGAGGAAGATATCGAAAAAATGAAGCAGGAAGATATTCTTCAAACCCTTTTGTCTGATGTAAAAAAGACACACCCGATTATTGAAAAATCCCTGATAGATGAAAGGGACAGGTTCTTAGCAGAAAAAATCAGGACTTCACCGGGTGAAAAGATTGTGGCTGTTGTCGGTGCTGCACATGCCCCCGGAATTAGAAAATATCTTGCCGGAAACAAAAGGGCAGACCTTGATGAACTAAATATCATTCCCCCTGCGGGCAGGATCGGGAAAATACTGAAATGGGTCATTCCGTCAGCTATTTTAGTATTGTTCATAGCCGGTTTTTTATCGGAAGGGAAAAGTGCAGGGGCAGATATGATCTGGATATGGATAGCAGCTAACGGTATTTTTGCAGGTCTCGGGGCGGTTCTTGCTCTTGCGCACCCTTTTACCATTATCTCTTCGATTATTGCTGCCCCTTTAACCTCGCTAAACCCGATGATTGCCGCAGGCTGGGTATCAGGGCTTGTGGAGGCTTTTTCAAGAAAGCCAAAGGTAAAAGATCTTGAATCAATCCCGCAGGATATTGTATCCATAAAAGGCTTCTGGCGTAATAATGTGACAAGGATCCTGCTTGTGGTTATTTTCACTAACCTCGGGTCTGCCATCGGAACCTGGACAGCCGTGCCATTGATGCTCAAACTTATCAACTGACCCGCACCTGTTTTGTGTTATAGTTTGCCTGTTGCATTTTCTTTTATTTTGCTATAAAATTGATTCTATTACAGGTACCAGCTCTTAAAAGTTTTTATATAAAATTCAATGCAAAGGTATCAACCTGATGCCAAGTGCCGTCAATATATTAAACCGGCTCAGGGAAATGAAAACATTACCCGATATTGCCGTTCGTTTGACCAGGATGATTTCTGACGATACAAAGAGCCTGCAGGAATTTGAAGAGGTTATCCGCCTGGACCCGACCCTTGTCTTAAGGCTTTTAAAAATTGTGAACAGCCCTTTTTACGCACTGGCATCAAAGGTTGAAAGTATTGCAGAAGCAGTGGCTTTTGTCGGTATGGATAATTTGCGAAATATGATTGTTATGGATATCTTGAAAAATATCATAAAAAATAATAAAATCAATACAAATTTTTCAAGGAACGATCTCTGGCTCCACTCTGCTGCTGTTGGTATCTGCTCACAACTGATCAGCGAAAGAATCTTTGAAGAAAAAGGGGAAAATGCTTTTTTGTGCGGATTAATCCACGATATCGGACTCATTATTGAAGATCAGATTGAACCTGGTCTCTTTATAAAGGCATGCGATCTATTTGCTCATGAAAAAAAACAAATTGATGACTGCGAAAGGGAAATCCTTGGAACGGACCATGCAAAAATCGGCTTCCTGCTGTCAAAGGACTGGCTTTTACCGGCTGAAGTTCGAGAGGGCATAAAGTATCATCATGAGAGCATAAATGATGTTGACCCGGAAAGCCTCATCGGGATTATCAAGATATCGGAATATTTAGTATACCGCTTGAAATACAGCCCTCTGCCAGGTATGAAAAGCATACTTCCAGAGTCGCTGTTAAAACATATGCGCAATTTGATTCAAGAGTATAAAACCATTGCAATGGACTTACCTGATGAATTAAAAAAAGCTGATGATATTTTTTCTCTGAACCAGGAATAAAATATGGATTTGATTGATAATATTTTTGATGATTTAACCATTATAAACAATAGCCGGAAAAAATTTTGCCGGTTTATTGAAGAAAAATTACCCGGCTGCCCTTATTGTTTATTTTTTGACGCTGACAGCAGGACTGCGTCAAGCCCTCCTCCGGAGATTGATGAAGGTTTTGAAAAAAAACTTCAAAAGGAGTTAAAAGCCGGAAACCAAGCTTTTATAATAAAACAGAGCGACTCCGACACCCTGATCGCCCACCATATAAAAAACTTAAAATCAACCCTCTTGATCAGCATGCCAAAATTTTCTTTGCCAGATTCCGATTTTGTTCAGAATCTGGTGCAGCTTCTTATTGATGCATTCTTCAGCGATAATAAGCTGCAAGAAGAAAAAGAACTTTCCCGGACAAGAAAAGAGCAGATGAACAGGAAACTTCGCCTTCTTGAAAAAAAGAACATGGAAATACTTACGCTGAACTTTGAACAGCATGAGAAAAATGCAAAAAGGCTTGAATCGGAAATTAAAAAACAGACAAAAGACCTTGTAAAGGCAAGAGAAATTGCCGAAGATGCCAATCAAGCCAAATCAGAGTTTCTGGCCAATATGTCCCACGAAATCAGGACACCCATGAACGGGGTCATAGGAATGCTGCAAATACTTTCCGATACCAGCTTATCACAGGAACAAAAGGATTATGTGGCAGCATGCAGCCATAGCGCCAATGCTTTATTAGCCCTGATTAATGATATACTTGATTTCTCAAAAATTGAAGCTGGCAAACTTGAGATAGAAACTATTGAGTTCAATATAAAAAAGATGATGGATGCCGTTATTGATACGCTTGCTCCAAAAGCCTTTGAAAAATGCCTTGACCTTTTTTATATCATCGACAAAAATATCCCGGAGCACCTGTCAGGAGACCCTGCACGTATCCGCCAGATCCTGATAAATCTCACTGATAATGCCATCAAGTTCACAAACAAGGGTAAAATTTTTATAAAAATCCGGTTGAAAAAGGAGTCAAAAAGAAATTGTCTCCTGCTGTTCGAGATAAAAGACACCGGGATTGGCATCCCAAAAGAAAAAACCGATAAACTGTTTCATCTTTTTACCCAGATAGATGCTTCCACCACAAGAAAATTTGGCGGGACCGGGCTTGGTCTTGCCATATCAAAACAGCTTACAGAGTTGATGGGTGGCAAAATAGGCGTTACAAGCAAATTAGACGAAGGCGCTGAGTTCTGGTTTACTATAAAGCTTGAAAAACAAAATGCCAGGCCTCCTTATGAAATTACCAGGGAAATAGATCCGGCCCACAAAAAATCCCTGCCGGCATTTTCCGGTTTAAAAATCCTTTTAACCGAAGATAATCTTATCAACCAGAAAGTTGTATCCATCATGCTTAAAAAATCAGGCCATTCAATTACCATTGCCGAGGACGGGCAAGAAGCCGTCAGATTATATCAAAAAGAACATTTTGACCTTATTCTCATGGATATTCAAATGCCTGTCATGAGCGGGGACGAAGCTACACTTAAAATCAGATCCCTTGAAAAGAAAACCGGAGTACACGTTCCCATTATCGCCTTGACCGCAAATGCCATGAAAGGTGATAAAGAGAGGTATCTGGAGCTGGGCATGGATCATTACGTGTCAAAACCCGTAAAGAAAAAGGTGCTTTTAAAGGCCATTGATTCTGTGTTATCATAAAAGTCTAAACTCAAAACGGGATAAGTATGGATATCTTTGTTGCCAGGCAACCTGTTTTCACAGGCCAAAAAAAAATTTTCGGGTATGAGCTTTTATTCAGACTCGGTTCAGAAAATGCATTTCCGGATATTGACGGTGATATTGCCACTTCAAATGTTTTAGCCAATACTTTTTTCTCCTTTGAGCTCAAAGAAATTTTAGGAAATAAACCAGGATTAATTAATTTCACAAAAGATTTGATCCTGAAAAAAACACCTCTTCTTTTCCCTCAAAAACATATAATAATAGAAGTGCTGGAGAATATTGAACCTGAAAAAAAAATTATTGATTCCCTGAAACTATTCAAAAAAAAAGGTTTTACAATTGCTCTTGATGACTTTATTTACCATGAAAAATTCCAACCCATGATGGAATTGTGTCATATTATCAAATTTGACCTGATTGAAACACCATTGGAAAGCCTTGCAGATATCGTAAAAAGCATTCAAACAGACTATGATATCACCCTTTTGGCTGAAAAGGTTGAGACCTACGATGAATTTGAACTGGCAAAAAAAATGGGGTTCAACCTGTTCCAGGGATATTTCTTTGCAAGGCCGGAGGTGCTTTCGAAAAAAGACATATCATCCGGCCAGATCACCAAATTAAAGCTGGTGGACGAAGCCGGACGCAAAGAACTTGATTTTAAAAAAATAGAAACCTTTATCAAAAAAGACGTATCAGTATCGTTTAAACTGCTGAAATTCATTAATTCAGCTTATTTTGGCCGGCCAACACCTGTTAATACAATTAAAGATGCCATTACTTATCTTGGGATAGACGAGCTTAGAAAATTCATCAACATTGTTGCAGTATCAAACCTGAACAAGGATAAACCCAACGAACTTATCCGGTCCTCGGTCATCCGGGCCAGGATGTGTGAACAATGCGGATCGCTTGTAAAAACGCATTTCACAACAGATGAACTTTTCACTCTTGGACTATTTTCTTTTATGGATGCCATGCTGGATAGAAAAATGAAGGATATTTTAAAAAACATCTCATTTTCAAACAAAATAAAAACTGCATTATTGGGGAAGGACAAGGACTTTCAAAAAATTTTAAATATCATTATAAGTTTTGAACAGGGAAACTGGGAAAATAATTTCTTCGCTGTTATGTCCGGTACTCCCATAGAAAAAAAACTGCCTGGGTTTTACCTTGATGCCATAAGGATGGCAGAGGCCTTTTTTGTTTAACACAAAAAATCACTTTTATCTTTCTTTAAGATTCACCATTTAGTTTAACGTATTTACAAAGGTTTTCATATGCTGATTCCAGCCGGCTCATTATATCTTCCATCTGGTCCTTGCTTTGTTCTTTCCCTGCCTTTTCAAGGCAAAATGCCGCATTTGACAAATCTATTGCCGTAAGGTTAGCTGCCCCTCCTTTGATTGAATGGCCCTGTTTTTCGATTGTCTCAAAATCTCCTGTATCAATGGCGGTTCGAATCAGGTCTAATTGTTCATTAAGATGTTCCAAAAACCCTTTGAGTACTTCATTGAAAAAATCTTCATCATTATCAAACTCTTCTATGGCCCTTTTCATATCAATGGGCAGGTTTACTTTTTCCCCACAACCTTGCGATTCAATGGTTTCGCCAGTATTTTTTTCTATTTGAAGTATTGAGTCTGCCTGCCTTTCCTTTAAAGAAGTCCACTTTTCAACCATGTGAATCAAATCTTTTCTTTTTAGCGGCTTTGCAAGGTAATCATCCATATCAGCCTGGATACATTTTTCCCTGTTGCCTTTCATGGCATGCGCCGTCATTGCGATAACAGGGGTCCTTAATATTTTTGACATGCTTTTTGAAATATGGTGTTCAATCTGTCTTATTTCTTTCGTGGCTTCATATCCGTCCATTTCAGGCATTTGAATATCCATGAGAATAAGGTCAAATTGTGTCTTCTTAAACATAGAGACAGCCTTAACACCATTTTTTGCCAGAACAACGTTAAACCCTGCACGGTTCAGGTGTCTCACTGCAATCTTCTGATTGGTGGGATAATCCTCTGCAACAAGAATTTTAATATCTTTGTTCACGGATTCTTCAATGGAATGTTTTGTTATGAGATGCCTTTCCTTATCGGGCGGCATATCAATTAAACCCAGAACCCATGCAATTGTTGTTTGAAGTTCTTTTTTCCTTACAGGCCTGGACAGGTACCCGTTAATACCGATTTGCCTGCACCGCCTGCCATCACCAATGGTTCCCATGGAAGTCAGCATGATAATGGGGATAGTTTCATATGCTTTTATTTTACGAATATGCTCTGCAAATTCAAAACCATCTTTTTTTAACAGGTTAAAACCTGAAAGGATAAGATCAATTTTTTCACCCTGGCCATCATTTTCAAGTATATTGAAAGCGTCTTTGCTTCCCCGGGCCAGGATGGGTTCACAACCAAATGATATCAAATATCTGGAAATAATATATTGATGGGTCTTATTGGAATCAACCACAAGAACGGATAACTCCTTTAAATCGATATTTGCCGGGCCATCATCATGGGCTTTTGATTCCGCCTTTTTAAAATTAACAGTAAACCAGAATTTTGTTCCCCTGCCTTTTCGGCTTTCCAGGCCGATCTGCCCTCCCATAAGTTCAACCAATTGTTTTGATATTGTAGTTCCAAGCCCTGTGCCGCCATATTTTCTTGTTGTGGAACCATCTGCCTGGGCAAAACTTTCAAACACAGCTTTCTGCTTTTCAAGAGGGATACCAATCCCGGTGTCTTTTACTTCAAACCTAACCGTGACATGTTTATTTGTCTGCCTGATCTTTTTGCCGCTTATAAATATCTCTCCTTTGTTTGTGAACTTTAATGCATTCCCGGCAAGGTTCATGATAATTTGACGAAGCCTGCCCGGATCACCTTTCAGGCGGGGAGGGATATCAGTATCCAGAAAAGAAAAAAACTCAAGTCTTTTTTTATCTGCCCTGATGCTGAGAACGTCTGCAATGTCTTCAAACATTTTCCTTGGATCAAACCTTATTTCTTCCAATTCCATTTTCCCGGCCTCAATTTTGGAAAAATCAAGGATTTCATTGATGATCCCCAAAAGAGAATCCGCTTCCGAGCTGATAGTTTGAACAAATGTTTTCTGATCCTTATCAAGAGAGCTGTCCATTAAAATTTCAGCCATGCCGATTACACCGTTTATCGGTGTTCTTATTTCATGGCTCATATTGGTTAAAAATTCCGACTTTGCCTTGTTTGCCGCCTCTGCGGCCAGTGCCATTTTATTGGCCCGCCTTGTTTCATCAATCAGGCTTTGTTTGGCCTTTTTCTGGTCGGTTATATCCACAAAACTTTCCAGAAGAAATTTTTCGCCGTTCAACACAACCGTATTCACTGTTTTCAGTATTGGAATTTTCCCCCCATGGATATTGAGCATATATCTTTCCGAATTATCCACTTTTACTTTTAAATCAGTGATGGGGCAGTCTCCTTCCTGTTGCGGGCATAAAAAACGATGACATTTTCTATTTATAATTTTTTCGGAAGAACTGCCGAACATATTCGCGGCTGCCCGGTTTACAAGCTCAATTATATGGGTATTTGCATTGATTAAAACCACACCGGCCTGGAGGTTTTCCATAATGGTTTTAATTGTTTTTGATGCCTGTTCAGCCTTTTCCTTGGCTTTATGCAGTTCATGCTGGGACTTAATTCTTCCCGTGATATCTGTAATAAAGGCAAATGAACCTTTAAAGCTGCCGTTCTCATCAAACATAGATGTTGCATCCACTTTTGAATACAGCAAGTCTTTATTCTTTTTAACAAAGGTTATTTCATAGCTTCTGTCAGGGGTTTGACTGCTTTGTTCAAGCAGTTTTTTATATTCTTTTTTTAACTGGTTCTCGAAAAAACCAACGGGTGTTTTCCCGATAATCTCATGCTCCTCATAGCCTATCATATCGCACAGGGCCTGGTTGACCTCAATTGTCCGGTCGTTCTCATCAACCTGCCAGTACCCGGCTGATGTTGTTTCAATCAGTTTCCTGTATTTTTCTTCCCGTTCATGAAGGTCGTCTAATGACTGCTGTCTTTCAATGGCAAGGGCGACCTGGTTTGAAACAGAAATCAGTATTTCAAGATCCTGATCAGTAAAATAATCCTGGTCAGTATAATTCTGGATAGCCATAACACCGATTATTTTATCCTGGCTGAGCAGAGGGACTCCAAGCCAGTTCTCAGGCACATGCCCTATGACTTTGTTTTGCTTTGACCTTTTGATCAGATCCTGCTTTCTCAACAGCAGTGGTTTCCTTGTTACGACAACTTCGCTTGCCAAAGATCTGTTTTTCGATATACAGCAAAGTTCAGTAACCTTCCCGTCATAATGATCAGTATTATATGGTATTTTAATCATATCTTTTTCCTGATCATATATGCCGATATAAAAATTTGGCATTTCAATGATATCATTTAAATATCTGTGGATTAAATGATAAAGCTCATCTAAGCTATGGGTTGCATTGACCGCAGTTGAAATATTAAAAATCGAGGTGTTTATTTTTTTTATATAATTTTTTTGAATTGTCTCTTCTTCAAGTTCCCGGGTCCGCATTGCAATCATCTTTTCCAAATTATCGCGATGCCTTATCAATTCATCTTCAAGAGCTTTTTTTTCCGTCCTGTCCCTTACAACCCCCCTGAATCCCGTACTATTCCCATCATTATCATATATCATGGAAATTGATATTTCACCGTATAAAGCCTTACCGTCTTTGCTTATCATTTCATACCCGAAATTAGTTTCGGGCTGTCCTGTATTATATACCCTCTGAAAGGCATGTAATATATTTTTCGCCTTTTTCTTATCAAGGATCTGTTTATAGTTCATTAAACTGAATTCTGACTTTGAATACCCTAACAATTTCACAAGGGTTTCATTGAAAAACAAAAAATTGCCCTTTAGATCAACTTCATAGTACCCGTCATCAATATTTTCCAGAATATTGCGATATTTCTCCTCGCTCTGCCTCAACCGGGTCTCGGCTTCATTCCTTTCTTCAAAGACCACATCCAGATCATTTTTAATGATTGCCAGGGCATCAAAAACTTCCCTGAACGGGTGGGAATCTTCTATGTTCCGGCCATTAATTCCCTTCTTATCCCAGTCAAGGGAGCCCATATATTTCAGCAACTGGTTCCTATATTTATCCATTTTGGCATTAAATTCAAAATCGTGACCCCTGTCCTCAATCTCCTTTTTTTTATATTTTAAAAATCCATGCTCCTGTTCAATAATTTCCATGGCACAGTGGATATCTTTAACGGCAAAGGTGACAAATGGGAAAAACGGCTTACTGACATTAATCATCAGGCTCATGAGACTGTTCATCCCAAAAACCACAGATAATGAACTAGGGTAAAGCTTATTAATTTCTCTTATTTTTTGAATATATTTTTTTCTGGCCCGCCAGGTACTTCTTTCAAAATTCTCCCAGTTCAGGATTCTAAAATATTGTTTGTCTTTTTCAAATCCTGCTTCCTTGATGACTTTTTTATAAAGGTCAAACAGGTCATCAACATACTCCTCTTTTAATACACCATGGGGTTCGCTGTATATTATATCATCACCGATAATTTCAAAAATAACTTGATAGCCTTGTTTTTCAAGTTTCCAGTCATTTTTAAAAAACCGTTGCTTTGAAAAATCAAAGGCATCCACCTGGATTGAATGTTCCCTTAATACCAATACCGCATCTGTAATGGCTTCTTTATAGGTATTGACAACCCTGACCGGAATTTTGTTATCTTCAAATTTCAATCCGATATGATATTTGCTTTTTAATTGTACCGGTACATTATACAGCCAGAACCCGACCATACGGTTATTCCGGCTTTCCTGCCTGATAAACCGGAGGAGTTCTAATCTTGATTTTTTAGGGGGTATACCCTGAATACGGCTGTATTCCCTTATTTCAACATACTTTTTATTTGACAATCCCATGGCATCTATAAACTCATTATGGACTTCCAAAAGGCGGAGGGTCCCTTGCCCGGTAATATTTCCTGAAAGGCTGATGTTTATGATCCTTTCGCCAATCAGCCTGATATTGCAGAAATAACCATTATCCAGTTTGATATCTGCCCATCCAGGCTTCCTTATTATCTCAAGGCCTGTAATTCTACAGGCGGAAGAATCCAGACCGCCTTCATCTAAAATAAACGGCAACGGGTTTTCTTTCGGGGTCCATTTTTCCAATACAATTTGGGCTGTTTTAAGGGCCTGGGTATAATCATCTGCTATGTGAAGGGGGAACGGCACCAGGTTAAGCCTTTTTCCAAGTTGAATGCTCATCCGGAACATAAACGATGTATTGCAGAAAATTACCCCCATTACCCTGTCATTATCTTTCAGGTAATCAATATAATACTGCCGGGCATCATTAGAAGCGCCTGTAAGATCCTCCCAGTCCTGAACCTGTATAAAGGATTCTTTTTCACCAATGGCTCTTTTTGCAATATAGTCCTGGAGATGAATGCTTTTCACCTGGTCATCGTATGATACATAACCCCGGGCCCTGATGTGAAGAATTCGTTCTCCTATCAGGGTGACGGTTACCTTAAAACCGCCGGTTTTACCTTCATAGGCCCATGAAGGTTTTGAAATAACCCGGAAACCGGTTACAGGACAAAAAGTTTTGGATTCTTGGAGATCATCCACCAGCACCACTCCTTTAATTAAAGGGAATCAGCAAATTTTTGAATACATTCAGGGTAAAGCTGCCACTCTTTTTCAAGACCTTTTTTCTTTATATCATCAAGGGTATCGGTATCATCAATTTCAAATGCCTTCTGCCCGATAATCGGGCCTGTATCTTCCCCGTAATCAATAAAATGGACAGTACACCCGCCGATCCTGCACCCGTAACGCAAGGTATCTCCATACCCGTCCGTACCCGGGAAAGAAGGAAGAAGCGCAGGATGGATATTCATTATTTTATAGGTTCCGGGTTCCTTATTGATCCTGTCGATAAAATAAGGTGTCAAAACACGCATAAATCCGGCCAGGACAAGAAGGTCCATATCATAGCCAAGAATTATATCCAAAAGTTTTTTTTCTGCAATGGCACGGCTCTTTAAAAAAAATTCAACCTGTTCCTTGGATGACCCTGTTTCAACCAACTGCTGTTTTGACAGGATCTCGTTAAAATTGAAATCATAAGGAAGATCACTGTCCTTTATTCCCTCTTCTTTTAATGATCCTATGATTTTTGAATAATCCACGACAAAGGTTTCAATACCGGCTTTTTCAGCCCGCTCAAGCCCTTTTACCCCTGGATTATCAGAACCTGTGAAAAGGATATTTGCATCAATTTTATTATCAAGGCACGCATCAATAATTGCCTGAAGGTTTGTCCCGCCGCCTGATATCAAAGTCCCGACATTGATTTTGTTTACCATGTTTCCCTCCTTTGCAGTTTTAAAATTCTTATTGATTCCCATACCCGTTTTGTTCACCGCAATCCGGGCATTCCCAGGTAATTCCGTTGCAGGTCATGCCCCAAAGATTATCGTACATGCATTCCTGGCATATGGAGAACCCGCACCTGCAATTCCAGCAGAACATGAACTTTCCTTTGCAGCATTGACATTGCTTTGACTGTTTCCTGCGCCTTTTTTCTTTTCTTGTCTCAGCTTTTTGATTCATCGTATAAATATACTTCTCCTTTAATTAAAAAGATAGTATATATGCCCTTGATCGGATAAAAATTCAATCTCCAGAAAAAAGGCTTTAATATGACAGATTCAAAAAAAATATTCCTAATCGACGGCAGTGCTTTCCTTTACCGTGCATTTCACGCCATAAGAAGCCTGAATACTTCTAAAGGCCATCCGACCAATGCCACATTTGGTTTTACAAGGATCCTTTTAAAATTATTAAAGGACAACAACCCTGAATATGCAGTTGTCATGTTTGATGTTAAAGGCCCCACATTCAGGCATGAAATGTATGATCAATACAAGGCCAACCGCCCGCCCATGCCTGAAGAACTTGCACTTCAGATCCCTGATATAAAAAGGATAATCAAAGCATTAAATATTCCGGTTGTTGAAAAAAAGGGCTATGAAGCAGACGATCTTGTGGGCACATTTTCCAGGCTTGCCCAGGAAAAAGGGTTCCATGTGGTCATGGTCACGGGGGACAAGGACTTTATCCAGCTTGTTACCGATAAATGCACCCTTTGGGATCCCATGAAAGACACCATAAAGGACCAAAAAAAAATAGAGGAAGACATGGGGATTGAGCCTGGACAATTTATTGATATCCTGGGACTTGCCGGCGACAGTGCCGATAATATTCCCGGTGTCAGAGGTGTTGGGCCTAAAACAGCCTTAAAACTTATTAGCCAGTTTGGCTCAATCGAAAATATCTATGAAAATCTTGACAGTCTTAAAAGCAAAAAAAAATTACATGAAAACCTTTTGGCAGGCAAAGATATTGTACTTTTAAGCCGCAAGCTTGCCACAATTGACACATCTGTTGCCGTAAAAGGGCAGATTGAAGATTTCAAGCTGGAAGACTTTGACAGGAAAAAAGCATTTGAATTATTCCGGGAATTTGAATTCAAGGCACTTGCCACTGAATTTGCACAAAAGGCAGATAAATCCGAAAAAACATATAAGCTGATTAATACTGCAAGAGAGCTTGAAAAACTGGCCAATGTCCTTGAAAATAAAAAAATTTTTGCCATTGATACTGAAACCACCTCCAAACATCCCATGGAGGCAAAACTTGTGGGGATTTCTTTTTCGTTCAGGGAAAACCAGGGATTTTACATCCCCCTTGGCCACACCTTTCCTGACAAAACAAAGCAAGTCCCGGAAGAGGACATATTAAGAATTTTCAAACCCCTCCTTGAAAATCCGGAAATTAAAAAGGTGGGCCAGAACATTAAATATGACTATATTGTCCTGTCAAGATTCGGTATCACCCTCCAGGGAATCGCTTTTGATACCATGATTGCCTCATATCTTTTAAACCCCTCCGTAAGGGGCCACAGCCTTGACAGGATTGCCATGAACCTTTTTGGTTATAAAACCATTTCCTATGAAGATGTAACAGGCAAGGGGAAAAACCAGATCGGGTTTCAAGAAGTCCCTATTTCAAAAGCGGTGAATTATGCAAGTGAGGATGCTGACATAACTTTTATGGCCTACCTGCATTTCAAAAAACAGATAAAGGACCAGGGCTTTTCCGCCCTGATGAATGATATTGAAATACCCCTTATAACGGTTCTTGCAAACATGGAAATGCAAGGAATAAAAGTAGATAGAAACGCTTTAAAGCATCTTTCCAACACCTTTAATTTAGAACTGAAAAACCTTGAAAAAGAAATATATTCCCTTGCCGGAGAAGAATTTAACATCAATTCCTCCCAGCAGCTTGGAGCCATCCTGTTTGAAAAATTAAAATTGAAAACCATTAAAAAAACAAAAAAGAAAACAGGATATTCAACAGATGTTGAAGTCCTTACCAAACTTGCCAGAACCCATGAGCTGCCTGAAAAACTTCTACGGTTCAGAACCATTGGCAAACTAAAATCAACATATGCGGATGCCTTGCAAAAGCTTATCAACAAAGAGACAGGAAGAATCCATACCTCATTTAACCAGACCATAACCGTAACAGGGCGTTTAAGCAGTTCCAAACCAAATCTTCAAAATATTCCCATCAGGAAAAAGGAAGGGAAAAAAATAAGGAAAGCCTTTATACCCAAAGATGGCCACACACTGGTTTCAGCCGATTATTCCCAGATAGAGCTTCGAATCCTGGCCCATTATGCTGAAGATGAGATTCTAATTGAAGCTTTTAATAATGACGAGGATATACATAAAAGGACTGCCTTGGAAATTTTCCAGGTTTTGCCGGAATTTGTTACCATGGATTTAAGAAGCCAGGCAAAAGCCATTAATTTCGGCATTGTCTACGGCATGAGCGGATTCAGGCTGGCCAATGACCTTGGCATCAGCCGCAAGATGGCCAATGCCTATATTGATAATTATTTTAAGCGATATTCCGGTGTTAAAAAATTCATTGATTCCACCATAGAAGAGACAGAAAAGACAGGTGAGGTTCAAACGATTTTCGGCAGGAAGCGCCGTTTGGATGATATCAATTCTTCCAATGCAAATATCAGGAATTTTGCAAGGAGAGCAGCCATTAACACGCCCATACAGGGCAGTGCCGCCGACCTTATCAAGCTTGCCATGATAAAAATGAAGGCTTGCCTTGAAAAAAACGATATGGCCTCAAAAATGCTCCTGTCAGTTCATGACGAAATTATTTTCGAATGCCCTTTTGAAGAAAAAGACCGTTTGATTGAGCTTGCAAAAGATATAATGGAAAATGTTTACCCGCTTAAAGTGCCTTTGAAAGTAAACTTCGGAGCCGGTGAAAACTGGGCAAAGGCGCATTAATCTTTAATAAGCGTTTCAAACCATATGACGGAGGCTGCCGATAAAATCATGACCACAAAACGAATCGGACTTGTTGTAAAAAATGATGACAAAGCTGAAAAAACGGCCCTGGAACTTGAAAAAAGATTGGGGAATCAATGTGTCATCATAGATATTCAACATTCTAAGAACAGCAATATTCCTGGTGACCTTTTGTGCATGGTTGTCCTTGGCGGGGACGGTACTTTTTTAAGCGCGGCAAGATTCATAGAAAACCTGGAAATTCCATTGATGGGTGTCAAATTCGGTGAAGTCGGCTTTCTTGCTGAAACCACTGAAGATAATCTTTTGTCTGCTGTCACTTCATTGTTTGAAGGGAAATACCTGATTCAAAGACGAACCCGCCTTGATATCAAAGTGGTACGCGGCAACAAGCAGATTATTGATGTTGATGTCCTGAATGATGCGGTAATTAATAAATCCGCCCTGTCAAGACTGGCATCGTGTGCCGTATACATTGATTCAAGCTATCTTACAACCTACAGGGCAGACGGACTTATCGTCGGAACCCCTACCGGCTCTACCGCCTATTCCCTGGCTGCCGGGGGGCCTGTGGTACACCCTGCTGTGCCTTCCATCATCCTGACCCCGATCTGCCCGTTTACTTTGACAAACAGGCCGCTTATCATACCGGACTCAGCTAAAATCGAAATCCGGCTGGAGGGCAGCCCGGAAGATATGATCCTGACCCTTGACGGGCAGGAGGGGTTTGAAATGGATCCCGGTGACAGGATCTTTATTAAAAAAAGCCGGAATGATATAAGAATGATATCATTTGAAGACCAGTCTTATTTTAAAGTATTAAAAACCCGTCTTAAATGGAGCGGCGGAAGAAGCTGATAAAATGGATCAACCCCCCGGCTGAAATTCGATCAATAGTGTTTATCTGCGTACTCCACCCATCCGCCGGTCTTAATAAGGGCCAGGGAGCATGCTCTCTTGAAGAACCGCATCTTATAATCCGGTTTAAATCATGACATATTAAGCCTGCTTTCAAATCAAAGGAGGCTTAAACAATGTCGGATGAATCAAAATCCCGGACGGCTTTTCACAAGCCACATTGACCCAGGTACTCCACTGGAGTAAGAACGGATTTTGTCTCTGGCACAAAAGACTGGAAAAGGATTATTTTAAATGGCCCGAGTCCAAAGAGGATGTTTTGACCGTTGGAAAACAGGAACTTGCCTGGTTGATTGACGGTCTTGGAATCCATCAGGAAAATGCCATAAGACCCTTTGTGGTGGGTAGGAATTGGCTGTTTGCACCCCTGAAGGTGCCAATGCCAGTGCATGAGGCAAATGGCCTCGAACCGTACTGGTATCTGAAATATCTTTTTGAAAATTTACCGGAAGCCATGACGGCCGATGAGTTTATGGCTTTGATGCCTCAAAATATTGACAAGACCCAGATCGCAGGCCCCGCCACTTAATTTATACACGCTTTAAAAGATGGAGTTAATAAAGCGCTTACAGAGATTAGGATAGTTGCGTCTTGAAAATATATTAAAAAAGGGGTTGACTTTTGTCTGGTACTCCTATCTTGAATATTCTCTCTCAGGTAAGCTAATCCATCACACCATCCCTGCCCGTTATAATAAATCAAGAGGACTTTTAACGGAATCAATATCTTTTTTCATCACATGGGTATAAATTTCAGTT
>JAADHV010000136.1 GCA_013151635.1 Deltaproteobacteria bacterium
ATTAATTATTGTCCTGGTTCTTTTTGGGTTCGGGTTCGGGCTCCTGTTCCGGCTTAACAGCCATCACAGGTTCTGCAGCTTTTTTTTCGATAAGATCATCAACAATATCCACCGGCAAGTTTTGCTCAGACCCGGGCGGATAGTGCCTGCCCTTATATAAAACTGTCTTTAACAAAATTATTTTTTTTGTTTTTCCTGACATGATTCCTCCATTAAATTTTATAATATTTTTGCCTGTAATCTTCAGTTGATTGCGGGCGGGAATACTCTCGCCCATGGCGGTTAATCAACAACCTGGGCTTCAATAATAGCTTCGGGCTGCCATACAACCGGCAGAGGTCTTGACTCTGCTAGAATGTTCAAAGCAGATGGATCTTTTTCTAACCATGCCTTGGAAAAGAGTTCACCCATGACCTGAGCTCCTGCATCAAGATCTGAGATAAGACCAAATTCAATTGAAAACTGGGCCTGGGTCGCAATAAAATATATTTTGTTAGCAGGCATAAGGCTTGTATCAACCCCTGAATCATTCTCATATTTTGACCCATACCTGTAAAAATCAATTCCACCGGCACGGCCCAGATAATTTGAAGAGGCTTTCCAGGAAAATTCACCAGCAGACAGGGATCTTGCATCAAACCATTTGTCTTCGGCAAGTCTGTCTCCAAGGGCTGAGGCAACATCTGACCCGCAAATGGCAATTGTCGGTCCAAATCCTAAAGCATCAATGATCATCTGTGCCCAGTCCTGAACATTGTTTCTTACCTTTGCAGTTGTCTCAGACCACCTGTCGCCGCCGGCAAGGACAATTTGGTGTGCAGCCGGCATAAGATAATCAACCTGGAATGAAACATTTGATTGGACAACAGACATGGTTCCGGTCAGGGCCTGGGCACACATCCATTCAATGCGGTTGAAAATCTGATTTTTCAGATCCATCTGTTCAAGGGCAATTTTCTTTTTTCTGGCTGTATGAATGTCACCGATTCCTCCGGCATAATAAATTTGCCCCGGTGCTTTGGAACCCATGAGATCATCTGCAGTCAGCCGTTTTTTTGGCCTAATCCTTGGAGTCTTAATTGCCCTGTTCTGATGGCGGGTTCCTTCAATAATGGTACCGCCTTCAATATCTGTGACAAAGGGAGCAAGTTTTCTGCCTCCCTTGATAATGTCCACTTCAATAAATTTTGAAGGTCTTGGGGTTCTTACTTTAAAAATCAGGTCCTGCAGCATCCTTCCCACAACTTTCATCTGTTCAATCGCCCTTGTCTGCACTCTCCAGGCAAGATCAGGTATTTCCATGATTACTTCTCCCTATATTAAATTAAATTTTTTTTTACGTGTGGCCTTTAACCTTACGGTTTAAAATCAGGTTATTTGACAAAAACCCCAGCACTTTTAAGCTGGGCAATGGCAGCTGTTTTCTGTGGTGCAGTGATGCCCGAAGGCCATGTCAGATACATATCCATGACCACTCCGTGCTCGACAAATACGCCGGGCTCATCACCAGAGCCTGCATCAAGGTCACCCAGCAGAACAGCTGCTGCATTCTGGGATCCGTCACTGGCACCCGGTGTAAGAATCATCTTTTTCCCGCTTGAGGTAACAACACCCACAACCGTACCAGACACAAGGTTTTGACCTGAAAGAAGGGTGCCCGGCATGATAATCGGGGGATGATCGCCAAGAAACGGCTTGTCCTGGTATTCTACACTGTTAATTCCAAAATCCTGAGCCATGATTATTTCTCCTTATTAATTAAAAGCTATTTTGGTATTAATTATTGACCAGGTCCGAATACTCTTTTGCCTGGTCTTCTAATGTTTTTTGCCCGGACTTTTCTTTACCGGTCTGCTGTTCCACTCCTTTTGAATGAGCCTCTTCAAGACCTTTCAGGATTTTTTCTCTTGAAGCAGTCTCCTGATTAGCCTCCGCATCATCCTGATTTAATCCAAGGCTATCTTTCAGGGTGCTGACAATTTCAGCACTTGCTCCGGACTCAACAACTTTGCCAAGTTTTTTGGACATCTTGTCTCCTGCCACAGCATTGACAATACCAAGTACTCTTTTGGTTTCTGCTGCTACTGCCTCTTTTATCTTTTGTTCATTCTCAGCTGTTGCTGCAGCTTTGCCTTTTTCCAGCACCTGGCTGTAAATGTCTAAATGATCTGCTTTTAAAGTTTTAAGATCCATGATCTTCTCCTTTTGTAAAATTAATGAAAAATATGATTCAAAATCCTGTTCAATCCGGTTGATAAGACCTTTTTCCAAAGCCTGGCCTGCAAGAAAAACCTTGCCGTCTGCCATTAAAAGGGCTTTTTTGTTGTCAACCCCCAAATTGGCAGCAACAGAATCAACAAAAATAGTGTAAAGGGCTTCAAGCCTGGACTGGAAGTATTCCTTTGCTTTTTTATTTAAAGGCTCATCTTCATTGCCCAGGGTTTTATAACTACCTGCAGCAATATGGGTGAAATTAAGCCCTGCTTTTTCGTTCCATTCTGACCAGTCAATATGGATTGTCCTGACCCCGATACTGCCAATGCTTGCAGTAACAGGAGCTGCAATATCTATTGCAGCAGAACCGATCCAGAAGGCAGCTGAACACATGGTTCCGTCAGCATAGGCATAGATATGTTTTTTCTTCCCGGCATCAGATATAAAATCAGCAAGCTCTTTGCACCCGCTCACAAGCCCGCCAGGGGAGTTGATTTTTAGGACAATGGCTTTGACAGACAGGTCATTGACAGCAGCTTCAACTTTGTTTCTGATGGTGTCATAAGAAGATCTGTAAAGTGATGACTGAACAGGAATGATGGCAATTTTGTTTACTATATCAAGCTTGACCTCATTTTGTTTTTCATCAGTCGTTGACGCCATACCAGAATCAATATCATTGTCTCTATTTAGCTGATAAAAAATGGATTCAAGGCCATCCTTGGTAATTGCCCAGGGCTCTGTCAGGATATTAAAATTGTGTGTTGCTTTCAGGCTATTTTTATCCATTGTCAGATGGCTCCTTGGTATTCGTATTTTCAGCTTTTACATTTTCCGGTTTAACACCCCCGGGAGGCACAATATCTTTTTCTTTTTCCATACCTCTTTCACGGGCTCTCTGCTCAAGGTTGGATTCATAGTCACCCTGACCAGTTTCTGCCGTAACAGCAGCAAGGGTTGAAATGTTATTTTGAATGGCAAGGACATGGGCTTTGATTTCTTTGAGCGGATCCACATGGCCTTTTCTTGGCGGTGTCCAGGATGCTCTTGTATATGCAAAGATGGCGTCATACCAGTCAGGGGATCCCTTTGGCAGTTGAATCATGCCCCGCAGCCATGCTTCTTCCAGCACCATCATCCAGACCGGCTGGCAAAACCCATCCACCATCCATTTTTGATAAACTGCAAACACCCGCCATGCTTCCAGAAGGGCAGCCCTGGCAGATGAATAATTTGTCCTGGAAAAATCTTTTGATATGACTTCATAGGGCATACCGATGGAAGCACCTATTGCCCTTAATATTCTTTCTACAAATGAATCAAATGAGTTGCCCGGGCGGTCACTTTTTAAAATATGGGGTTTTTCATTTGCATTCCCGTACATGACACTGCCAGGTGATGTTTCCTGGTACCGGGTTTTTGTGCTGTTGTTATTGACAGAGTTATCAAAACTGTCTGCGGTGCCGTATGGATCACTTGTTTCAATAAAAACAGGAAAAGATGAGGCAATAATTGCACCCACAAGTTCAAAGTCAAGATAGTCATTCAGGTCTTTAAAAAATTTCATGGCAGGTGCAAGGATAGAAATACCCCTGGCTTGTTCTTCTGATTTTGAGATGAAAGTATGAATCATCCCGGGACGGTGGCCTGCTGCTGCCAGAACCCTGGTGAAATCCTTGGAACTAAGGTCATTATTGATAAAGCCACCTTTTGGATTAGCTACCCAGAACGCTTTTGGTATCCCATGCTCGCCAAATTCAACCCCATCCTTGATATTTGATTTTTCACTCAAATCAGATGGCGTGTAAATTCTTAAAGGATCCACTGACTGCAGTACAAAAGAAAAAATCTTGCCAGGACGTGTAACCATCAATGGAATGCGGAAAAACTCACCTTTAACCAGCAATGTCCGGACAGCCACAAGGCAGTTCTGCCAGAAAGCAAGCCTGCCTGCTGCATCACATTTTTGCTGCCAGATATGCCATGCCCATTCAGCCTGGGTCTGGAAATCTCTTACCTGCTTTTCACTCCAGCCAAGCACTTTGGCATTTGGCCTGGACTGTGGGATAAGCCCTGTACCAATACTGTTAACTGCAATAGAATCAATACTGGATGCTGCATGGGTATCGTTGGCAGCAAGATCTTCTGCACGGTCTGCAATTGTCTGACGTTCTGCTCTTTCTGAGTGTTCACTGTTCCTGGAGACAAACCAGTTGGAAAGGCTTCCTCTTAATCCTCCTGCCAACCTTGAAACTTCATGGGATCCATAAGGTGCTGCTCCAGACTGCCTTAAAGGCCGGTTGTCAGGTCCATATAAAACAGGAGCGCTGTTCATCGTGCAACTCTTCCTTGTCGGACTACAACCCTGGAACCGTTTTCAAGCCCGGCCTTCTGGCTGGAAAGCCACTCAAGATGCTCCCTTATCTCAGGCAAGTCACTCCGGACAAGCCTTCTTGCTCCCATGGAATACTCTTTACCATGCCGGACAGCATTAAGTGCTGCTTTCCAGTCTGAAATTTCCTGCTCAATTTCTTCCAGAGTATAAATTGCCATGACATTCTCCCCATAAAAGTAAAAAACATAAAAAGAATATCACGCTGAATAGATAGAAGTCGTGGACGCTATGGACAATGTGGACACTATGGACAGAAATTTTGTAAATTTATCAAAACTCTTGATACAAAATTACAAAAAAATTGCTTTTGATTACGGTTACATATCAAGTAAAAAAGAATGATATGATTTAAAAGAAAAGATATTAATTCTACTTGTAAAAATTTATTGGCCAGCAGATTAATAATTTCATCAAAAACAGTTTAACCTTATATATAAAAGCCATCTATTTTAGAAAGATAAGGTAATGAATAAAAAAACAAGATTAATTTT
>JAADHV010000125.1 GCA_013151635.1 Deltaproteobacteria bacterium
TGTTACGGAATATGGAAATTCAATATACAGGCCAATTGCCAAGAGTAAAATTGATGCAATGAAGTGATAGAAACTTAAAAAGGCTGCTAAGGGCTGACTCAAAAATAACTTTACATTTTTGATGGGGTCAACTTGTAACTCCAGTCAGAAAGAGTCTCATGCTTTACTAGTTGAAGTTCTTTCATTTGTTTATCAGATATCCTTTCACCTTTTTTATATTTTTTTCCAACATAGTGTGCTTTAACATTTAAACCGGTGGAGGTCTTTGTTGTCCGCAAATATTTTAAAACAGTTTCAAAGGTTTCCAAAGGTCTACCTGCCCAATTTTTACTGATTTCACTGAAAAGCCTATGTTCTATTGGATTCCATTTTGATGAACCTGGCGGATAGTGACAAATATTTACCGACAACCCATGATAATCACAAAGTTGTTTTTGAAGTTTATATTTCCATACCCTTGATCGATAACTGTTGCTACCACCAGCATCCGCTAAAATCAATAAGCTATTGCTTTTGGGATAGTTCTTTTTTCCATAAGTTTTCCACCATTTTTCAATACACTCAACAGCAAAAGATGGCGTATCGCTGCTATGACCAACAAAAACTGTGCCTGTATTTTTTTGGGTATCATAAATGCCATATGGAACTGCTTTGCCTACACCATATGTTGGAAAATCATGATCATAAACCTCTGTTGCCTTTTGTTGCCAGGCTTGCCCATTGTTTTTGAAATTTCCTATTAATTCCTTTTTTTTGGTGTCAACGCTGATAACTGGAAGCCTTTGCCTGGCAAACTGCTCTCTGAGGTGCCCTATAAACTCAAACTGTTGATCTCGTTTTATAGGGTCTGGAGGATTTCTTAATCCGGATTCGATTGTTTTACAATTAACTTTAAGGGAAAAACCCATATTCTTCAAAAGGCGACAAACTGTATTGGAGCTGATATCAATGTCGATAGCTTGTAATTGTTGAGATATTTTTTCAGTGGTTTTCCGGGTCCATTTAAGTCCACTGATAGGATGTCCAGCGGTTTCATACTTTAGGATTTCTTTGATTTTGTTGATAATTTTTGGAATTTTTTTTCCACAGGTTTTCTGCCGCCGCCCTTTTTCCGAATCTCTTGTGTCTGAATATATCCACCCAATAATTCTGTGCGCCCCTTTGCTATGGTATGAGTACTTAAACCAAGAAGCCGGGCAATTTTTTTATCACCACCATGACCCAGTTTGAATGATTCAAGCCCTGCATACATCCGGCGTTGTTTTTCATTTAACAGGCTGTAAAAAAGAATAATTGCCGCTTTGAGTTCTTCACGGAAAACATTAATTTCATATGAAGGATCAAATCCGGCATACAAGCCATTGTTTTCTCGCAGAATAATTTGCTGTTTTCTTTTTTCAGGGTGCAATGAAAAATAAATAAAATTACTTGAAATTTTTTCTCGATATAAACGGTTCTCTTTAAAAAGCTTTAATAATGGGTGTTTTACTTCCACATTTAGAATATGGACAAGCTCTTGAGCTGAAAAACCAGCCTTTGACTGATCTACCAATTCTTTGGTTGTCTCTATCAAATTTCCATATTTGGAGAACCATATTGAATTGTAAGACCACAATCCGGTCTCATCAAATTTAGCAATAGAATTGAGTGTGTAATATTTTCCTCTATGAGAATAACTGCTAAGATATTCCAAAGATTTAAGCTTTCTGAAAACTGTCATGGTACTGTTAGTATTTAACTCGTTTTTCAACTGATCTATCGTGGCTATTTTATAGTGTTTCAGAAGATTTTTAACTAGTTTTAGATCTAAGTTTTTCGGTTTCATAATGTGGTATAGTTCTCCTAATATTTGGCATTATTGGGTTAACTATACCACTATAAAACATCCTTGTAAACCGTTGATTTTAATTTTATTTGTTTTAATTTTAATAAGATACAAGTAACAATTAAATTCTTTGCTACAAGTTAGTGTGATATATTTCTCCTTAATTATGAAAAGTTATTTTTGAGCTGGCCCTTAGCGTGAACGAAGTTGACAAGGTCACGATTCGGAATCAATCTAATCCAAATAATGATATTGAAAAAGTTCAGTTATCCAATGGCGATTATCTTACATCTTCTGACATTAATTTAATTATTCAGGAGATGACGACATTTTCTTCAGATAATGGAGTTGCACTTTCAAATATGGAAGATGTCAGAGCAAATCAAAATTTTATGACTATTATTGTAAATTCGTGGCAACCAGCCTAATCACGAATCCTGACAGGCTCAGCCGTGTTAACTTATTTTCATGGCTGAGTCTGTCTGTTTTTTAAATTATTACTCTGCTAAGAAGGCAATATTCAAATTCCATGAAAATTCAATTTTTAAGATTTGTCCCTTTTTTTCTCATTCTTTTAATTGGCAAACTATCTATAGCAAGTGAAATAGTTAATTTTGATCAGGTTCTAAACAAAGCAATTGAACATTCTTTTGATTTAAGGGCAGCAAATATAGATTTTGAAATAAAGAACAATGATACAATACAGGCGTTTGTTTCGAGGTTCCCTGAGCTATCTTTTAATTTTACTTCAGGGTATACAATGTCGGACAGATCCAAAGCAGCAAATAAGAAGCGTGCTCAATTCTGGAGATACCATATCGACGTATGGTCCAGATCCGAGTTGGCTCAAAATGCCTACTGCAGGACAAACAATTTAAAACCCAACCTGACCTATTGGAAAAATAAATTTAAGAAACAAAATCTTCCTGTAGAATTTGTCCAAATTCCATAGGCACAAATTTCAGAGTCATGCCAGTCTAAACCCCGGCAGGGTCTCAGGTTAAATGTATGTGCATATCTATTATCTTAATAACAAACTCTTTTCTTTAAATTTTTCATCCCCATGAGTAACGCTTATGCGAGTCCCCATTCCTTTAGATTTCTATAAATCATTATTTTGTCGAGAAACCCGATTCTGCTTTTCCGCATGAATGTTTTAAAGGATTTTGAGCTCTCTGTATGTTTGTATCGTTCAATGAGTTGATCTAAACGCTCTAAATTCTCCATGGAGATCGCTTTCTGCGGGCATTTGAGGACACAGAGGTTGCATGCCCGGCATCTGGTTTGAATAATCTCTGCCTTTTTTTCATTTATTAAAACCGCTGCCTCTGTGCATACGCTTTCGCAAATGCCGCAGCCATTGCAGTCTTTGCTTGAAACAACGGCATGCATAGTCCCGAAAAGTGTATCCCGTTCCAGCATGAATCTGCCGAGAAGAAGGGACGGTATATATTGCCTGCTGCCAATACCGATGATGTTGTTGATACTGGTTATGCCTTTTGAGTCAAGGTGAGCGTCAAGTTTATCAAGAATTTTAGAAATAACTTTCGGGCCTTTATCCAGAATGACAGTCTGAAATTGCACTGTTGTTGCGCCAAGTGCCATGGATTGTATTACCCCTTCATAGTCCCGTATCCCCCCGGATGCTGAAAGAGTTGGCGTTCTGATGCCAAGGGCGCTGCTGAATGTTGCCAGAGCCGAATACGTCAATCCAGATAGAGTTCCCTGCCATCCGAATGTGGGTATGTGGGGTATCAGGGGCTCTAAGGTTTCCATGCTTACGCCCGGATTCTGGTCCAGTTGCCCCACCAGAGTTATGAAATCCGGCAGACTGTTTTTTAGTTTTGCCCTTATCAACCCTTCAAATATTTTTCCGTACATATATAATGACACTGTCGACTTCGCACCAACCGGTATGGAGACGCTGTCTTTGACTGCCGCAATGAGGTGAGCGTATTTTTTTGGATAAAAATTTACGTTCTGGCCAGCATATTTGTATGTTGTTGTGAATTCAGGCATGGTACAGCAAAGATCAAGCTCAATAGCGTCTGCTCCTGATTCGGCAAGTATTTTTGCGCTTTCCTGATATCCTCCGGGCGACAGGCCCATAATGCTTCCGATTACCGGTATGTTTAATTTTTTCATCTTTTCCACCCGCTTGGCCATTTCTTTAACAGGTATATCGGAAAGCGCAGGCAGAGACAGGAGTCTTCCACTTTCAAGGCTTTGATATTTAAATACTGGTTTATATGGAAAAATGTTCTTTCTGCCGACCCATTTTTCATATTCCTTTTTTATAAAACCTGTTTTCGTGACAATGGCGGCAATGCCCGAATCAATTAATCTCTCCACAGATTCAACATTTGTGGTAATGGGACCCGCTGAGGCGATTAGAGGGTTCTTCAGTTCCAAACCCGCGAAATTGACACTTAAGTTTGACATTTTCTTTTCTCTTTCATATTTTATTTAGTTACTAAACAATATAAATAAAAAAATTTTAAGCGCGATACTGATCTATATAGAACTCCGCCTTGTTAAATGCTGTTTTTACCCAATCAATCTGTTCTTTTTTAATATTGCTTAAATAATCAGCTAAGTCGACATACATGGCATTGTGAAATCGTTCATGTCCGTCAAAAGCTTTTTTCCCTTTGTCTGTAAGGATGAGAAGCACTTCCTTATCATTATCCATACTCCGGACCTTATTGACAAAGCCGCGCTTTTTGAGTTTGGCGATCATCTGAGAAGCAGCTCCTTTTGTAATATACAGCGCCTTTGCCAGTTCGGTGACATTTATTCCGCTGTTTTTCCCGATCGCTTCTATTGTATGGATCTCCGAGGGATACATCGTCTCTCCAACGTCAAAATCGCAGGGCCTCTTTTCCAGGTCATTGAATTTATTCATCAGCCGGTAAAACTTCTCAATGAGTTCTCTTGCAATTGACATTTTATCGTTCATGGATACTTTTGTATAGTATCTTAACAATAAAGTCAACAATAATTTTATTTTTCAAAACTACTCAAAAAATTTTATTTAATTGTTGAGCTGTTTTTTTCAATACTTTTCTTGACAAGAAGCGAGTTTCTGTCCTATATTTTACGTATTATCATAACCTAAATATCTTCCTGTAAGTCTGATAATGAACGAAAACAAATAGCAAATCAAACATAAAGGCGACTGTTTCGAAATCGGCAAAGTGTGACTTATGAGCGAATCCATTTCAAGTTTAAAAAATTTAGAAATTTCAGCGCCAAATAAAAAGTCAAAATTTTCGCTTGCCGGGGAAAAAGGGCTTTTGCTTGTTGCTGCTCTTTTAGTGTTTGTTTCCTTATTGTCCTGGGGTGCTTTAAACAGAATTGAAAAACAGATCAGGTTCGATATTCGGGAGACCTTACAAAGAGTTCTTGATACGACCTATGAGATTATACACAGGTGGGTTGATGAGCGGATTGATGATTCCCTGCTGGTTGTTGACAGGCCGGACGTGAAACAATTGGTCAAGAAACTGCTTGTCTTGCCAAGGGACAGAGAGATACTGGCCAATAGCGCTTATCAGCAACAATTACGCATCATCATCAAGCCTTTGTTAGAAAAACATTCCGATTTGGGAATGCTCGTTATCGCACCTGACGGTATCAACATTGCCTCTATGCAGGATACAAATCTTGGCCGGGGAAATTTTTTTTCTCACTACCATAACTATATGGAAAATATGCTTAAGGGGAAGCCTCAACTTGTCATGCCCATGCGGCTGGATATCACCCCGCCCGGTTTGGCCGGCAGGCCTGTTCAGGAGGAGCCGACCATGTTTATCGGAGTGCCGGTAAAAGATGATGACGGGTCGATCATAGCCGTGTTCATCATCCGTATTAACCCGTCTTTTGATTTCACCAAGATCGTTCAACTGGCCAGAACCGGCCAGACCGGTGACTCTTACACATTTGATAAAGACGGAAACCTGATTTCAGAAAGCCGCTTTGATGATCAACTCCGAACCATCGGGCTTATCAAAGAACATGAACGGGCTATTTTGAACCTGAAACTGCTGGACCCGGGTGGCAACCTGGTTGAAGGCTTTCAGCCCACCAGACCCCGCAAAGATCTTCCCCTGACTTTTATGGCTCAAAAAGCAACTGCCGGGGAATCAGGGTTTAACCTGGATGGTTACAGGAATGACCGGGGGATACCGGTTGTGGGTGCTTGGCGCTGGCATGAAAAGTATCATTTTGGCCAGGCATTTGAAATTAATGCGGCTGAGGCCTATAGATCCTATTTTGCCATACGGCGGACAGTCATTGGTCTTTTATCAATTACAGTTTTTCTTTTTCTCGGCTTTGCTGTCAGACTGGCTGAGCAAAAGCGGAAAGCCGATAAGATGAACATACAATTGGTAAAAGAAGTTGTTGAACGGCAAAAAAGTGAAGATAAATTCCGGGTGCTGATAGAATCCTCACCAGACGGGATGATTATTACCGGCAAAGCAGGCAATATCATCCTGGTTAACCATCAGGTTGAAAAATTATTCGGGTATGCCAATGAGGAATTACTGGGCCGGAAAATAGAGCTGCTTATTCCCGAACGGTTTGCCGGAAACCACCCCCGGTATAGAGAACTGTTTTTTAAAAACCCGCAGGTGCGGTCCATGGGTATTGGAGTGGCCTTATGGGGAAGCCGTAAAGATGGAAGTGAATTCCCTTTGGAAGTTGGCTTAAGCCCTGTCGGGACAGGTGGGGAAATAGCTGTTATTGCTTCAATCCGTGATATTACTATACGAAGAAAGGCGGAAAAAGAAGTTCGATCACGGTCCGAACGGCTTTTTCGCCATAATATAGCTTTACAGAAACTTGCCCGGATCAAATTCTCTGAATTTGACATAGCCATCCGGGCTGCAACCGAAAAAGCGGCAATCGCCCTGAATGTTGAGCGGGCCAGTGTCTGGCTGTTTAATCGGGATTTCTCCAAACTGATCTGCAAGGACCTGTTTATTTTGAGCAAAAATTTGCATAAAAAAGAATCATGTCTGGAAAAGGCTGATTTTCTCAATTACTTCAAGACTGTTGAGGATAAAAGGATAATAGTTGCAGATGATGTGCATAATGATCCAGCCACTTGTAAACTTGCAAAAGCATATTTAACCCCCCTGGGTATTACCTCTATGCTGGATGCAGGGATATTTTCGCATTCAAAACTGACAGGGGTGATATGTGCTGAACATGTGGGCCTTAAAAGAGAGTGGAAACCGGAAGAACAAACCTTTATCCGTTCCATTGCGGATATCGTTACCCTGGCAATGGAATCCACTGAGAGACGCCGTGCTGAAAAGGAATTAAAAAAGCACAAGGAACATCTTGAGGACCTTGTTATAGAGCGTACATCTGAACTGCGTGACAGGGAAGAGATCCTCAGCCAAATTACTTCATCCGCCCAGAATGCAATAATTATGATTGATAATGATGGTAATGTTTCTTTTTGGAATAAAGCGGCACAGAGAATTTTCGGGTGGAGGACAAAAGAGGTGATGGGCAAAAATTTACACAAACTTATTGTCCCGAAAAGATATCATGCAGATCATTTTGGAGCCTTCCATCATTTTCGGGAAACAGGGGAAGGCGGTTGTATCGGTGAAGTCCGGGAGCTCTTCGGGCTGAGAAAAAACGGTGAAGAATTCCCTGTTGAACTGGCCCTTTCAGGAGTTAAAATAAAAGGCAAATGGAATGCGATTGGCCTTGTCAGCGATATTACCGAACGGAAAGAAGCTGAAGCAAAACTGCACAAAAACATGAAAGACCTGGAAAGTGCACGCCATGCAGCAGAAAAAGCCACCAGGGCCAAAAGCGATTTTCTGGCCAATATGAGCCATGAGATCCGCACCCCGATGAACGCTGTCATCGGCATGAGTCATCTGGTCCTGCAGACCGATCTCAGTCTTAAACAACAGGATTATATCGGCAAAATACTATCATCTGCCAATGCCCTTCTGGGGGTTATTAATGATATTCTTGATTTTTCCAAAATTGAAGCTGGAAAACTCTTCATTGAATCAATTAATTTCCAGTTGGAGGATGTGCTGAACACTGTCTCCAATCTGATCTTGCATAAAGCGGATGAAAAGGGATTAAAGATCATTTTTTCAATCCCTGAAAATATTCCTTTTTCATTGGTTGGCGATCCTTTGCGTCTCGGGCAGGTGCTCATCAACCTGGTAAATAATGCGGTCAAATTCACAGACCAGGGTAAAATCGTCATTTCAGCGGAGCTTGTGAAAAAAGGCATTGATAAGGCAATACTCCGGTTTTTTGTCCGCGATACCGGAATCGGCATGACTGAAAAACAGAGTGCGAAATTATTTCAGGCTTTCAGCCAGGCTGACACCTCTACCACCCGCAAATACGGTGGCACCGGTCTGGGACTTTCCATCTCCAAAAAGATTGTACAGATAATGGGAGGTGAAATGTTTGTTGACAGTACAGCAGGAAAGGGAAGTACTTTCGGTTTTACAGCCGTCTTTGGGATGCAACCCATGCAAAAACAAAATACGATGGCTGCCGGGGCAGAAAAAGGAGAAGCGCAAAAGACCCTGGCTGGTTCGGTATTTGACCGGCTGCACCAGATTTACGGGGCAAAAATTTTATTGGTGGAGGACAATGACATCAACCAGCAGGTTGCCAAAGAAATTTTAGAACAGGGTGGCCTGGTGGTAGAACTGGCCAATGACGGCAAAGAAGCTGTAGCACTGAATAAGAAAAATCAATATGATGCTATCCTCATGGATATCCAGATGCCGGTGATGGACGGTATTGAGGCCACAAAAAGAATACGGGCGCAGGAAAAAAGGGACCTGGCAGATCAGATGCCGATCATCGCCATGACAGCCCATGCCATGGCAATGGATCGTGAAAAAAGTATTAAAGCCGGCATGAACGATCATGTGACTAAACCGATTAATATTGACCAGTTGTCTGCTGCGCTGCTAAAATGGATTAAACCGGGCAAAAGAGGGGAGCTGAAACTTTTGGCCGGGAAGAAAACATCATTTGACAATCAGTCCCTGCCGGATATACCGGGCATTGATATCAAGAGCGCTCTTTCCCGGGTTGGCGGTAATGAGGAATTATACAAAAGTCTTCTGGTTAAATTTTACAGAGAGTATCAGGACGCGACCCGGCAAATTAAAGAAGCACTTGCAAAAAAAGATATAAAAACGGGTTCCCGGCTGGCCCATAGTATGAAAGGTGTGGCCGGTAACATAGGAGCAAAGGATTTACAGGTTGCTGCGGCCAGGGTTGAAGCTGCAATCCAACAGGAAAATAAAAAAAATACAGATCAGTTCCTGGAAGCATTTGACCATAACATCAAAGCAATAATGAGCAGCCTTAAAGAATTTATAACCACAGAAGAACCTACGGGCAAAGGCATACCCCTAAAAATGGAGAACGGGAATATTACTGTCCTTTTAAAACTGCTGCAAGAGCTTGAACCACACCTGAAAAGGAAAACACCCAAGCCCTGCAAAAAGATAATGGAAAAGATCAACACCTATGCATGGCAGGTTGGGTATAGTGATGAAATCGGGCATCTTAACAGGCTGATCAATAAATATAAATTTACGGATGCCCAAGTGATGATAGACCGTCTTATTTTAAGAACAGATCATTGTAAAGGAGAAGAAAATGGCTGATCTGGCAAACTGCAGGATACTGGTTGTGGATGATACTGAATCAAATATAGATATTCTTTTGGATGCTCTTGGGCCTGACTATGAGGTAAGCGTTGCCATGGACGGCGAAACCGCATTACAGACGATCATCCAAGAGACACCGGACCTGGTCCTGCTGGATATCATGATGCCCGGTATGGATGGCTATGAAGTTTGCAAACGCTTAAAAGCGGATGAGAATACCCAAAAGATTCCCATTATTTTTTTAACTGCCATGACCGAAGAACGAGACGAGGCCAGGGGGCTTGCACTTGGAGTGGCAGATTATGTTACCAAACCGTTCAGCCCTGCGCTGATTCGCGCCAGGATTCGCAACCAGCTTGAGCTGAAGCTCTACCGGGACCACTTAGAGGAGCTTGTTATGGAACGGACAAGGGAACTTGCGCTGACCCAGGAGGTGACCATCGACGGCCTGGCTGTCCTGGCTGAATACCGGGACCCGGAAACAGGCGGCCATATCCAGCGAACCAAAAACTATGTACGACTTCTGGCCGAGCATCTGAAAACCCACCCAAAATACAGTGATTTTCTGGATGATATAACCATTGAGCTTCTTTACAAATCCGCCCCGCTCCATGATATCGGTAAAGTAGGGGTGTGCGACAGCATCCTTCTCAAACCAGGCAGGCTGACCAAAGAAGAATTCGAGGAAATGAAAATGCACGTGATATATGGCCATAATGCTATCCAGGCAGCAGAGCGAAAACTGGGTGAAAATTCTTTTTTACGGTTTGCCAAGGAGATCACCATTTCCCATCACGAAAAATGGGATGGTTCAGGCTATCCTTATGGCCTCAAGGCAGAGGCAATACCCTTTGTGGGCAGGCTCATGGCCATGGCGGATGTCTATGATGCCTTGATCAGCAAACGGGTGTATAAACCGCCGTTTCCGCACAAAAAGGCTGTGGACATCATTGTCAATGGTGACAAAAGGACAGAGCCTTGTCATTTTGACCCTGATGTGCTACAGGCTTTTATAGAGTTGGCAGAAGATTTTCGGCAGATAGCCATAGGATTTGCTGATTTTGATGAAGAAAGAAAAGCCCTATCGAAAAATTGCAGTTAATTTCGCCCTGGAAACAGCCATCTTATGAGCGATTATTTTCAGGATGAGGATAGGCCTGCAAACAGGGGGTACCAGACTATGAGCGAACAAATCAGACATTTGATTCTAATTGTTGATGATATTGAAAGCAATATCGATATACTGGTTGATATTCTTGGTGCTAAATGGGATGTGGCAGTGGCCATGGATGGCGAATCCGCTCTTGGAGCAGCACAGGAAAATCCACCGGACCTGATCCTGCTGGATATCATGATGCCTGGTATGGATGGTTATGAAGTTTGCCGAAGATTAAAACAAAATAAGGCTTTAAAAGGCATCCCGGTTATATTTGTGACAGCCATGAGTGAAATTGAAGATGAGAAAACAGGCCTGGATATCGGTGCTGTTGACTATTTGATTAAGCCTGTCAGCCCTCCGATTGTGCTTGCACGGGTAAAAAATCATTTAAAGCTCTATGAAAGAGAAAAACAATTGGAAAAATTGGTTGAAAAAAGAACCCGCGCATTGAATCTGGCAAAGATACAGGCAGAGCTTGCCAATAAATCAAAAAGCAATTTTTTATTAAACATGAGCCATGAATTAAGGACTCCTATGAATGCGATCATGGGTCTTGGGGAACTGCTCCTTGACAGTGATCTTGATGAGGAGCAAGAAGAGTTTCTTAAAGACCAGCTTAATGCCTCAAATCTTTTGCTGGAGCTGATTGAAGAGTTGCTGGTGCTTGCAAGCCTTGAAACCAACCGGGTAACAATAAAAAAATCAGACACCAATATCCGTGAAGCATTATCGCCGGTGGTTAAATTATTTTCCAGGCACTCGGAAAAAGCCAACCTTAAATTTTCATTTTTTGTGGCAGATGATGTCCCGGAAATTATTAAAACCGATCCCAAACTGATCCGTCATGTATTAATGAATATACTGAATAATGCTCTCCGGTACACCCGGCAGGGACAAATTAATTTATCCATAGACTCTGGCTCCAGGGACAGCTTGGAAAAAGATCGTTTTATTCAATTTACCGTTGCAGACACCGGCATGGGTATACCGGAAGATAAAATACACACGGTTTTTAAAAATTTTGAAATCGGTGAGGAAATATCGACCAAGCAATATGGCGGTGCAGGCCTGGGACTTGCCATATCAAAAAAAATCATAGACCTTCTTCAAGGGGATATATGGATTGACAGCAAAGAACACCAAGGGACAGAAGTTGGGTTTAAGATCCTTATTTAATACATTAAAGGTCACTTACCCGGTTATAATCCAAGGCCTCCCGGATTCATGATATTATTGGGATCAAAATGCTTTTTTATTGCCCTTAAAATATCCATCTGGTTTTTTCCCAGGTGCTTTTCCATCCAGGGGGCCATCATTCTTCCAACCCCGTGATGGTGGCTCAAGGACCCATGGTTTTCTTCAATTTTATCTATGATTCCACGCTGGAATGATATGAATTCATCGCTGTTCTGCATTTTTGTGATAAAAATAAAATACAAGTTTGTTCCCTGGGCATAAAAGTGGGATGCATGGGTCATGCAGATGGTATTCGGGTGCTGTTTGATATAACTTCTTACAGCATGATAAAGGGCATGGATATTATCCCATGTAACAGATGTTTCAAGGGTATCTATAAGCACGCCAAAATCATTCAGGGCATCGCGCATGTAAGGGTCTGAAAACCTGCCTTTCAGCCATTTTTTCATGGGGAACCCTGTAAGATAAAACCCTTTGTTTTTCTTGCAGATTTTTTTAATCTCCTTAAAAAGGCTTATTGAAAAAGATTTTTCACCGTCTGTCTGGCCCATTAAAAGGCATCGTGAGCCGGGGATCAGGCCCTTAAACCTCATAAACTTATCTAAAAAATTTTCATTTAAGCCATACATTTTCATTGCAATATCAGTTTCTTCAGGATCAGACAGTCTCAAAACAGAGGGCATGCCTGCCCCGGCCTGGCTGATCCTTTGCACTGCATTAACGGCAATTTCAAAGTCCGGAAACATAAAGGTAAACTTTTTCGCGTTTTCAGGTTGATAAGGAAAAATCTTCATGGTTACGGCAACCAGTATGCCAAAGCATCCTTCAGACCCTTTCATGATATCATTTATTTTCGGTCCTGTGGCAGCAGCAGGAAAATCACTGGTTTTAAAGACCCCGGCGGGAGTCACATATTCCCCGCTGACAACAAGATCATAAGCATCTCCATAATAAGAGGATGCCTGGCCGGAACCCAGGGTGACAACCCAGCCGCCAACTGAAGAAAACTCAAAGCTCTGGGGGAAATGCCCGCCTGTATAGCTTTTTTTTGCATTCAATTTTTCAGGAGCCTGGTTTAACAGGTTTTCATACTCAGGGCCCATCATACCTGGTTCAACCGTAATGGTATGGTTGATTTCACTAAAACAGATTACTTTATTCATATGGGTGTTCAAAACCAGGGTGACACCGCCTTTTGGACATGCAAGCCCCTTTGTGACGGAACTTCCGCCCCCATATACATGCAGTGCAATCTTCTTTTTATGACAAAGGGACACAATTTTTTCAATATCTGCCCTGCCCCGGGGATGCAGGACGATATCACAAATATCTTCAATTTTTTCCTGTCTTAAATTAAAAATATCTTCCATTGATTTGCCGGTGGAGTATTTCAGGCGGGAATAGGTATCAAAACAAATGTTTTCCCGGCCCACAAGGTTTTCAAACTCCTGTAAATCTTTAAGTGCGATCCTTGTTTTGTGTAAATTTTCAACAATATTGCAGCCTGTGTTAAAAGGGGTTTGAAAATCAGTATCTGAAAGTCTAAGCTCCTGTTTTATAACAGAATAAAATCCTGAACTGGGGTTCTTATACAGGTTTTCAGCTCCCCATTTAAATATGGACCTGAACGTTTTTTCACCCGGTTCTTTTTCCAGCCAGGACGGTGTATAATCTTTTTTATTTTTTTTCATTTTATTCCGGGTATCCTGTTATTTTCCTGATTTGTGAATACAATGGTTCCAGTGCCGAATACATTTTTTTATAAACCTTTGAATATAATGCATGATAAATTTTTACATGTTCCTGATCCGGCTCAAATATTTTTTTGACATGGACCATATTGCCAACTGCCTCATCAAGGCTTGAGAACCATCCAAGACCCTTTGCCACAAGAATGGCCGCCCCCAGGCCGGATGTCTCATGGGTCTTACCCTTTACCATGGGAAGATTAAAAATATCCGCCGTTATCCTGCATATTTCATCGCTTTGAGACGCACCGCCCGATACAGCGGCTTTTTCTATTTTTTCTGCGGTTTTCTTTTGAATTTTTTCCATGCCCTCCCAAAGAGCAAACCCCAGTCCTTCAATGACCGCCCTGTACACATGATCTTTTGTATGTACGTCTCCGAAACCTATCATGGCACCTTTTGCATCAGGGTGGTCAAGTCCTGCCCCCCAGTATGGCTGGACAATAAGCCCCATGGCACCGGGCCTGGTCCTTTTAAGACATTTATTTAAAACCTCTTCTGCCGGAATACCCATTTTCAATGCTTTTTCAACTTCTTTCCAGGCAAATTGTTTTTTAAACCATGAGATCATCCAGAATCCCCTGAAAATCTCAACTTCGGGGTTATAAAAGCCTGGAGCGGAAGCAGGATAGGACGGCAGGTATTTTATGGGCTCTATATATTTTTCAGACATGGTCTGGACTGTTGCTGTCGTACCAAAGCTTAAACTTGCCATTTTAGAGTTGACAACACCTGCTCCAAGGGTTTCACATCCCTTGTCCGACCCGCAGGCAATCACAGGGACACCTTTTTTTATCCCGGTTAGCTGTTCTGCCTCCAAGGTAATTATACCAAGCTTTTCACCGGGTTGCACAAGAAAAGGAAGTTTTTCTTTTTCCACAGGGAACAGTTTTTTGGACAATTGAAGGTTTTTCGCCCAGGCCTGTTTTTTATAATCAAAGGGCAGATGGCCTATCTGTGAGGCAATAGAATCTGTAAAATTTTTTGTCAGCCTGTGGTTTAAAAACCCTGAAATCTGGAGATACTTATACGTTTTCCCCCAGATCTCAGGCTGATTCTGCATGATCCAATTACATTTTCCCTGGACTTGAATATCCTCAATCTTTTTTTTATGGCCTGAAATATTAAGGGCTGTGCTCAACAGACCTTTCTGCCCCCAGAAAGGCTTTGATTTTCTCTGATCCATCCAAAGGATTGCAGGCCGGAGAGGCATGCCTTTCTCATCCACATTCACCATGCTGGCCCGCTGGGTTGTCACCCCGACCCCGGCAATGGATTCAAACAATTTAAGGTTGGACTTTTTCAATTTCCTGCAAACCGAAACAAGGCTGTCCCAATAGAGTTCAGGGGCCTGTTCAGCCCACCCCGGATATTTACAAAAATATGGTTCGTATTCTACCCTGGCCCGGGAGAGGATTTCACCTTCCCTGGAAAAAAGAATACCCCGGAGACTTTGAGTTCCGCAGTCAATGGCAAGAATTGTTTTCCTTTTCATATCAAGGCTCCTTTAAGTTTTAAGGGGTGGAGAATAATATTTGGTCCATAGTTCCATGTAGGATTTTTTTTCTGTATCCCACCTTTTTTCGTCCCATGGAAGATAAGGTTTGCAAAGGGCTTCAATCCTGTTAAGCAAATGGTCTCCACCCCGGGGGAGAAGCAGGCCGATCCTGGTTCTCCTCAATAACAGGTCGGAAAGGTGGCAGATGTTTTCATGCTCAGCCGCATGACAAAGCTCAACCCAGAGGCTTTTTGCATCCTCTATCTGGGTGAATAGTTTCTTATCATATTGGCTGATCATTTGCCCCGCCAGTCTCCCGTACCGCCCGGAAAGCCTTTCCAGGGCCTTTTCCGGCACATCACGGCTTATTTCATCTGAAAAAATTTGACCTTTCATTTTTTGCACATAATTTTCCTGCCTTTGCTTTGAAAGATAGGGCCCGGCTGCCTTTAAGGCATCATCGGCAAGCATTCTAAAAGTCGTGAGTTTCCCGCCCGTGACCGTTATAAGCCCCTTGTCCTTCCATACTGCATGCTCTCTTGATTCCCTGGACGGGTCTTTCTTTTTTTTGCTTAATACCGGCCTTACACCTGCAATTGAAGATATGCAGCCAGCTAAAGATATATCAAGGCCCGGCAGGACATGATTTATTCCTTCAAGCAGATAAGCTGCTTCCTTTTTTGTCACAAACGGTTCTGTTTCCATGTCCTGATCATGATCAACATCTGTTGTACCAAGAAAAAGCGCACCTTCCCAGGGAAACAAGAATACCGGCCTTAAATCCCTGGGATGGATAAAACTTAAAACACGGGTTATGGGGAACAACTCTAGAGGGAAAACAAGGTGGCTCCCTCTTAAAGGGCGGATATGAAACCCTTTAACAGGAGATGGATGAAGTTTTTCCGCAAACACGCCGGTTGCATTGACAAGCACCTTTGTCCTGATTTCAGCTTTGGCAAGGGATGTCTCATCCATGACATCAAGGGCTGCAACATTACCTTTTCCATCCCTTTCAACCCCCATAACTTTTGTATAATTAAGCGCAGTCCCGCCCATAAGGCAGGCATCAAAAATCAGCCTCAGTACAAGTCTTGCATCGTCAACCTGGGCATCCTTGAATCCAACCGCTGACACAAGATTTTGCCTTCTGATCCCGGGAATTTTCTCCAGGGTCCTGCCTTTTGTATAGATTTTGTGCTGCTTTTCCTTTGCCATGAGACTATAGATTAAAAGACCGGTTTTCATGGCTGACATGGAAGGGCCGTAATTGTCAAACACCGGCATTATGAATTTTAAGGGGGTAACAAGCCCCGGATACTGGTTTAACAGCCTTTCTCTTTCTTTTACAGCAGTTTTTGTCAATAAAAACTTTCCCTGTTTAAGATACCTTAAACCACCGTGGACCATTTTCGAAGACCTGCTTGATGTACCCCACGCAAAATCCTTTGCTTCCAGGAGAAGCACGCGGTATCCTGATTTAACCGCCTCATGGAAAACACCGGCACCGGTGATCCCGCCCCCTGCCACAACAAGGTCATATTCTTTTTTAATATCAGAAAACTTCATTTTAATCCTAACCATATCTTCCGGGTTTGTATCATGGTCTTTTCTACAATTTTTTTCACGTTGGTATTATTTTGCTCTATTGCCCCTGTCAAATCCCTGTAATATGCAAGAGACACAAGCCGCACTTCCTTATTTTTAAAATAATTCTCACCCAGGATCTCGTAAAGCGGTGCAAAATCATTAAAAATCATATTAAAAACCGGGTTATTTGCCGCATTAACCATGAGCATCTGCAATTCCCAGTCATACCTGGCGTATTCATCAGGGCTGTCTTTTAAAGTCCGGGATAGTTCAAGAACTCTTAAAATCCTCTCAGGGCTGCAGGATATGGCTTTTTGGGCAATACCGGGAAAAATTATTGCCCTTGCTTCCAGCAAGTTTGACACCATATCAGTGGGCAGGGTCCTTCCATGTCCTGCAAGGGAGTGTAAGATCCCAAGCCCTCCTTTTTTCAGGTAATCATTTACTTTTGTCGGTTTGCCATGCCGGATCGTGATCCATCCTTCCTTTGAAAGCCGCTGAAGGGTCTCTCTTAATGTAGGCCGTGTCACACCGACCATACCTGCAAGAACACGCTCTGCCGGAAGGGATTCGCCAGGCCGGTAGGTAGAATCCAATATGGCCTCCACTATTTTCTTTTCAGCAAATTGTGCCGGTTTCAAAGGTTTATCCATAAAGGGTTCCCTTTTATCTTTCTTGTTATTCACCAAACATCTGGTAAGAGGTCATACCAGTTTATTTGAATAATGTCAAAAAAAATCTTATTTCTTAAATTGTTGAAATCTCACCTGCAACTTAAGGGTTATGATAAATATCAGTATTCGTGCCGGCCATCGCATTTTCTTTATTTTCTGCAATTTCTTTCAAGGTATTATACCCTGACCAAACTCTTGTAACGGTTGTAACAAGACAGAGAAAAGAAAAAAAGAAAGCCAGGAAAGGAAAAGAATCAGGAAACATACACATGAGTGAAAAAAAAAGAATGGTTTCCGTACCCTCTGTCAGCCCCCCGATATAATACATGGATTTATTGGGACAGGTAAGATTTTTCAGATCATTTTTCTGGGCCATGACAGCAAAGGTAAGAAAACTTGTCCCTGTTCCCACAAAACTTAGCATTAAGAATACGGCAGGAATTGCGTTCTTCTGGGGATCTGCCAGTGCAAAGCCTGCGATGGCACCGGAATAAAAAATAAAATCAAGGCAGATATCCAGGAACCCGCCGGCATCTGTTTTTTTTGTCAGTCTTGCAAGGCTTCCGTCCAGCCCGTCCATGATCCTGTTAAGGAGAATAAACAACAATGCAATTTTATATTTGTTCATCCAGACCAAAAAAAAAGCAAGCACTCCCAGGGCAAAACCTGCTATAGTTACCTGGTCCGGTTTGATGTTGCCCTTTTTAAGGAAACCGGCACATGCATTCAACGGTCTATTCACAAGTTTTCTAGCAAAGGGATCAAGCATAAAGATTATCCTCTTTATTCAGGTTTATGACCACCCCGCCCTCGGGACAGTCTTTCGGATCATGGGTGACCAGAAGGGCCGGAATGTTCATTTTTTTTATCTGTGAAAAAACAAAAGACCTGATTTTCTTTTTCAGGGTTTGATCAAGGCTTGAAAAGGGCTCATCCAAGAGCAGTGCACGAGGCTTTGCCAAAAGACTTCTTAAAAGGCTGATCCTTGCTTTCTGGCCTCCTGAAAGGCTTGAAGGATCACGATTTGCAAACCCTTCAAGCCCTGCTGTTTTAAGAGCCGTGTTAATAATTTGATTTTTCTTGACACGGGATTTTTGGGGGGGGATGGCAAAAGCAAGATTTTTGCCGATATCCATGTGGGGGAAAAGAAGGTCATCCTGGAACAGGATGCCGATATTCCGCTCTTCCATGGGTAAAGATAACATATCCTGCCCATCTAACCTGATGGACCCCTTAAGGGTAAAAACCTTGTCAAGACTCCCTGACACGGCAGACAAAAGTGTAGACTTTCCACACCCGCTCGGGCCCATGACAGTTGCGACCTCACCTGGACCGATCACAAGGGTCAAAGGGTCGAACAGGCTCGATTCCTGCTTTAATATGCTGATATTTTCCAGTTCAAGGGGCATTATCTTTTCCTTATACCTGCATTCCTTTTTTATTATAATACAAAATTTTGGGGGAAATAACAGCCACGGCATAAATTATCATGGCTAAAGACTGCTGGATCAATGCATAAACCGCAATTGCCCTTCGGTCCGAACCTGAAGCAAGGTTAACCACCTGGGTTGTTATGGTTGAAAACCTTCCTGCGCCCACAAGCATAGTTGGAATATATTGTGCCACACTCACACAAAATCCTATGGCAAAGGAAAAAAGTACAGGTTTCAGCAGCATGGGTAATTTGACCCTGAAAAGAACGGACGGATAGGATCTTTTCAAGAGCATGGCCTGGTCTGTAAACCGAGTATCATACGCACGATATGTGGCGCTTAAGGAAATAAACATATATGGCAGGACAAACAACAGGTGGGACCACACCAGGGTGATCCAGTAGCCATCCATCCCCAGGATCACCAGGGAAAGCTGGATTCCGGCCATAAACGTGATCTGGGGAATCAGAAGGGGAAGGTATAAAAAATAATGGATATAAGTATTATAATTCAAGGTTTGATTTTTCTTTGAATCCGCATCATGCTCCAGGCAGCCGATTGTGAGAACCAGCCCGATAAAAGCCGATGCCATTCCCGTGATCACGGTTGTCATCACAGGATCAAAAGACGAAGCAAGACCCTTTGCCCACAGCTTTAATGTCCATACTATAGGGAAAACATCAGGGAACTGCCACCGCCATGTCACGGACCATATCACAAGGACTACAGATGCAGCACCGGTGAAAAAGATAATACCTGCGACCATAAAAAAAACAATAGATTTAAACCGGGCCGGAAAAGAACGGCGTTTTCCGTTTGTGATCCGGAACCTTAAAAAAAAACAGACTGCTCTTTCCATGAAAAAAACAAATAAAATACTTAACCCCACCATGGAAAAGAGGAATAACGACCCGGCGGCAGCCATCAGTTTAAAGTTAACATCCGGGTCATTGAACCACTTTAATATTAATACGGCAAGAGTCGGGGGGGAGCTTGGACCTAAAATAATGGCCATATCCACCACGGAAAGGGAATATGCAATAATGGCAAAAATTGAGAGCCTTAAATGGGGATACAATCTAGGGATCAAAATTTTCAGCCAGACCTGCTCTTTTTGATACCCGAGAGCTTTTCCGGCCAGTATTGTTTTTTCAATCTCAAGCTGGCCCAGGGCTCCCATGGCAACCATGATCAGGAAAGGGAATTCCTTGATCACAAGACCAATGGCAAGGCTTACTCCCTCAGGATCATTAAGGAAAACCCAGTCCGGCGGATAGACAAAACCTGTCATGCCGGGAGATACCATCCTGACCAGCCACCCTGAAGGTGCGATCAAAAAGCCGAACCCGATTGCAAATGCAGCATGGGGAATGGAAAGGACCGGGGAAAGAATTTTTTCAAAAAACTTCCATAATGCATTCCCGTAAAAAAAAGAAATAAACAAAAACGCAAGGCTTACAACACCAAAAGAGGTTGCAAGACCCGAAAAAAGCGTCACACGAATGGATGTTTTAATCCCGGGGTAGGAAAAAAAATCAAGCCATGGTTTCAAGGAAATCTGTGTATGACCGATAACAGGCAGGTAATTCAAGGAGGGCAAAAGTGTTCCGAGAAGACCTGCCAGAATGGTTATGCAAAATGAACCCATGATAAAAACAGGGAAAATAAAAGTCTTTCCCTGCCCTTTCAAGTGTGCCATTGTGCCCGCTTTTACTTGCTGTATCTTTTAAGCCATTCTTTTTCCAGGGCATCAACCCAGGAAACATGGGGTTCGGGCAGCACCCTGCCCAGTTCTTTGGGAGTAAGGGTGGCAATGCCTTTTGGGACAGCATCAAATAAGGCCTTATCCCGGCCTTTTAGTTTCCGTGTATCAAGAACGGTCGGATCGCCCCAGATCTTTGGATCGGCTTTTCTTGCCTGGGCCATGGGACTTAAAAGAAAATTTGCAAATACCATGGCTCCCTCTCTTGCCGACGAATTAAAGGGGATGGCTACAAAATGAGAATTTCCAATGGTGCCCGTGGTATGGATATAAGTTCTGATCGTGTCGGGAAGTTCACCGTTTTCAATGGCATTGGAAGCAGAGTTTGGGTTAAAACTCAAAGAAATAAAAATTTCATTATCATTTAACAAGCTTAACATCTGAGAGCCGCTTGCAGGAAAGGTTTTTCCTTTTCGCCACAAAAAAGGATGCAGCTTGTCCAGAAAATCCCACAATGGCCGGGTGTTTTTTTCAAAATCCGGCAAAACCACCGGGTGATCCAGAACCCGCGGGTCTTTAATCAATTCATAAAGTGCCTGCTTAATAAATGTGGTGCCGTGAAACGCGGGAATGGCAGGATAAGTAAATCGGCCGGGATGGTTCCTTGCAAACAAAAGAAGGTCTGACATACTTTCCGGATGGGTTGCCATATTTTTTGTATTGTATAAGAATACCAGCTGGGCCATTCCCCACGGGGATTCCATATTATCAACCGGTACTGTAAAATCATAAAGCACTGTTTTTTTGTTTTCCGTATCCACCAGGCGGTAATTGGGCAGTTCTTGAGAAAACGGTCCGTACAAAAGCTTGTTTTCCTTCATAGCCTTGAAATTTTCACCATTGATCCACATCAGGTCCACACTGCCGTTTTTATTTTTTTTTGCTGCTTTCTCCACAAGAATACGGGAAACCACATCACCGATATCGGTTGCTTTCACATGTATAACACGGACCTTGTATTTTTTTTGCACCTGTTCACCAGCCCAACGGATATACTCATTGATTGGTTGCGACCCGCCCCAGGCATTAAAATAAACGGTCTGCCCTTTGGCCTTTTTTACAATCTTATCCCAATCCTGCGCAAAGGCTTGTGAAAAACCTGATAAAAAAATCATGCCCAGTAAAATTAAAAATAAGCGTTTCATTATATGTCCTTTTTCAGATTAAGCTTTTTGTGTATTTTTATCTGCCGGCAATTTATTAATGCCGCCCACATAATTGGGGGCAATTTTATTCACAAACCAACACATATCATGATTCTGGCATGACAGGAAGGCACTTTTTGTCAAAAAAAGATTATTGAAAATCATAAACCATAATACAACCCTTTAGCGGATTCGGGCTGAATTACAGTCAGGATGCAAGGCCTGCGCCGTGTTTCATGGAAATTTTTTCAAACATGCTGACAATACCGGCAGCAACCCCATAAACAATATTTAAATTGGCGTTCATGTCGGCTGATGAATCAAAAAACAAGTGAAGATCGGACTCCATCCCGTCTTCAGGTTTCCAGTAACATATCAGTACGGGAAGCTTTGGCAGGGGGTAGAGAACCAGTAATATATCTGATTCATAATGGTTTTCTACCCTTTTGCCGTTAAAAATCAAAATTAAGTCTTCAAACAGGTGAGGATATTTATCCGCGAGCTGCTTTAATGGTTTTTCCGATCGCTGGACAAACAGACCGTTCATTTCATGACCGCCTTTAAGCTCCCTGAAGGGTATCCATTTTCCTGTCAGGGCACGCCTTTGCAATTGCAGATATAACCAAGGACAGGTCCTGCCACAAAAGGGCATAGCTCCAATGGTTTTGTTCCTAAAAAAACCTTTGAAGCAAAGGCAAGGCAGGTTTTTTCATTACATTTTCTGCAATTGGATTTATCCAGAAGCTTAAACACTTCCATGGCATTGGCAAATTCAGACATATGAACTCCTAAATTATGATAAAACTATTTTCTATAATAGTTTACACCAGAAAAACAGGGTTTACAAAGACTTTGCTTGATCTTATATTATCCTGGCAGAGACCCGAACCTGAAATTAAAATGGAGAAAACCATTGAAACAGATAATAGTTCTTGCAACAACAAACAAAGGGAAAACAAGGGAAATTAAAAAACTTTTAAAAGGCTTTCCCATTGATATTAAAAATCTTGATGATTTCGGCCCCATCCCTGAAGCGATTGAGGACGGAGAAACCTTTGATGACAATGCCTATAAAAAAGCCTCATTTACGGCAAAAATATTAGGGTATCCTGCAATGGCAGATGACTCAGGCCTGTGTGTCAAAGCCCTTGACAACGCGCCGGGAATCTATTCTGCCAGATATGCGGGAAAAAATGCTTCTGACGAAGACAATGTTAATAAAATGCTGGCCGAGCTGAAAGATAAAGATAACAGGAACGCGGCCTTTAAGTGTGTGATTTCCATTGCAGTCCCCACAGGCGCGGCATTAACCTATGAAGGGGAGTGTAAAGGTGTTATAACAAAAAAACCCTTTGGCCACAACGGGTTTGGATATGACCCGCTCTTTTTCTATCCTGAATTAAATAAAACCTTTGCCCAGTTGACTATTGAAGAAAAAGGGAAGGTCAGCCACCGTGGCCTGGCCCTGCAGCAGGTTGCAGATGAAATGGATAAAATCCTGAAGTGGATTGATATTAATATGCCAAAATTCCAACGCGTGGAATGTAAGGAAAAAAAATCATGACTCCATCCTTTTTTAAAGACCTTGTAAGACGAAACAGATCCTGCCGGCGATTTGACAACTCCCATAAAATTGACGAAAAAACTTTAAAAGAACTGGTTGAAAATGCCAGGAACTGCGCGTCAGCCGCCAATATGCAGCCTTTGAAATATATAATTTGCTGTGATGAACAAAAAAATGAAGACATATTTTCATGCCTTGGCTGGGCCGCATATCTCAAGGACTGGAAAGGGCCTGTAAAAGAAGAAAGACCTTCTGCTTATATTATCATCCTGGGTGATCACAATATTTCCGATAAATTCTGGTGCGACCACGGCATTGCAGCCCAGACCATACTTCTGGGCGCAAGAGTCATGGGACTTGGAGGGTGCATGTTCGGTGCCATAAATATCAAGAAGCTTAGAGCATGCCTTGATATCGCCGATCACCTGGAGCCCAAACTGGTCGTGGCTTTAGGAAAGCCTGTTGAAAAAATCAGGATTGATGACCTTGAAGAAGGCGGGGACATCAAATACTGGAGGGATGAACAAAAGGTTCACCATGTTCCCAAAAGAAAACTTAACGATATTATTATTGGTTCATGGTAAGGCAAAAAAAAATCCTGCTTGTAAACCCGGCCTGCCTTGATAAAGGAATAAACAGGGAAGATGCAGGTATTGTTCCCATAGGGCTTTACTATATCGGTGCCCTTTTGATTGAAAACGGGTTTAATGTAAAAATCATTAACCTTGCCGGCATGGAAGATGATCCTCTTGGCACGTTCAAAAAAGTTATTGCAAAAGAACAGGCTCATGTTATCGGGTTTTCCGTGACTAACCCGAACCGGTGGAACGCGATGGAGTGTACAAAAGCTGTAAAAAACGCTCTTCCTGAAACCACTATTGTTTTTGGAGGGCCTGCCCCGACATTTCTTTCAGACCATCTTTTTGCCACCTGCCCTGAAATTGATTTTATTGTCAAAGGAGAGGGTGAAATAACTTTTCTTGAACTTATAAAACAACTTGACAGCAGCAATGACAATGCATTTGAAAAAATAAACGGCCTTGCCTTTAAAAAAAACAAGACCGTTTTTGCGACACCGCCAAGACCTGGTTTAAAAACACTTGATTTGCTTGCCCACCCTTCAAAATATTTTAAGTACCAGCACCTTGCCATGTCAAGGGGGTGCCCGGGCAAATGCACCTTTTGCGGTTCACCAGGCTTCTGGGGAAATTCAAATTTAAGGTTTCATTCCCCTAAATGGTTTGCAAATGAAATCCAGGCCCTTGTAAAAAAAGGCATAAATCATTTTTATATTTCAGATGATACTTTTACAATGGATAAAAAAAGGGTGATTGAGTTTTGCAATCTTATTATTAAAAAAACCCCCGGTATTACCTGGAATGCCATATCAAGGGTGGATTATATTGATGAAGACCTTCTTTTTCATATGAGAAAGGCAGGATGCATACAGATTAGTTTCGGGGTTGAGTCAGGGTCTGAAAAAATCCGTAAAGTCCTTGGAAAACCCATTAAACAGGAAAAAATCATATCTGCATTTTCTAAAACCGTATCCCATGGCATACTGCCCCGTGCATACTTTATTTACGGATCACCCGGAGAAACAGATAAAACCATAAAAGAAAGCATTGACCTTTTGAATGCCATCAGGCCCTTGAGTACCATTTTTTACCTGCTTGTCATCTTCCCTGGCACATATCTATATCAAAAAGCCGTCACCCGCTGTTTGATATCAGATGATATATGGAGCCGGAAAATAGAAGACCTGCCCTGGTTTGAAGTGGACAGCCTTCTTGACTTTAAAAAAGTCAAAATATTCGGAGATGCTTTAAGAAGCGAATTTTACAACAAACTTGATACCTTTGCGCAAAACCTGGAACTTGTAGACAAAAAGGAATTATACCCTTTCCATGCTGATTTTTTATCAAGGCTTGCCATGACATTTTCCCATGGTGAGTATGCCGCAGACAACAGGGTAAAAAACCAGGATAAGACTGCTAAACTGCTCTATGACATGGCCTTGTCATATGCCCCGGACCCAAGAGCTTTTTTAGGGCTTGCCATGCTGCACCAGAAACAAAAAGATTTCAAGGCTGCCATGCTTGTACTTGAAAAAGGCCTTGAATTCCGGCCTTGTAACAAAGACTTAAACGTATGCATGGGAATCAGCCTGATGAATACAGGGCGGTTTAAAAAAGCATTGGAATTCTTTGATAAATTCAAAGAATTTCCTGAAATAAACCACTACATCAATATCTGCCATAAAAATACACAGGGGAATTAACATGAACGAGAAAACAAATTACAGGCTTGCCAATATTCAAAAAAAAGAGATGAAACTCCGGGCAGCACGCCATGAAATCCTTGCCAGCGAATCTGAAAGAGCCCTTGACCTGATCCTTGATGCCAGGGCACCGGTATCACTTGTACAATCCTTTCCTGACCAGGATCTTTATTATCTTATGCACAAAATCGGACCGGATGATTTTATCCCTGTCCTGTCCATGGCCAGGTCAGAACAATGGGAATATATCCTTGATGTGGAAGTATGGGACAACGACCGGCTTGACCTTGAATATATGACAAAAACTTTTGACCTGCTGTTCCAGGCTGACCCTGAAAGATTTTTGCGCTGGGTAATCAAGGAAAAACCTGATTTTTTTGAATTTTACCTGTTTAAAAACATGGAAATCAAAATAAGGGAACATGATGAGTTTCCGCCGGATAATTTTGATGATTACATCACCATTGATGATAAATTCTATTTCAGGTTTCCGGATAAACCCAAAATCATTGAACAAGACGTGGAAGCACCAAAGAACAACCAGGAAGCATGGGAACTCATTGAAAAAATGCTCAAAGCCCTGGCCGGGATGGATCTTTCGGTTTTTCACGGGCTTTTGCTTGAAACCTGTGCCGTACTGACGGCTGAAACAGAAGAAGAGCAATTCCGCCTTAAAAACCTGAGGCTTGCCGAAAAAGGATTTTTACCCACCCATGAAGCCATTGGCATTTACCAGCCGGTCCGGATTTCTTCTCTTCGAAAACGGCCGGAAACCACCAGACTTGAACCCTTTGACCCCGATATCCCTTTGCCCCCCCAGTTTTTCTTTAAATTTATTGAAGGGGATGACCTGTTTGTAAAAACCCTTAAATTGTTTGATCATAATTTTATCCTTTGCCTTGAATCCGAACTTGCAGCATTGATAAATAAGGTCATATCCGCGGACAAGATCAAACTTAGAAGCAAAGAGGACCTTGAAAAAGCAATCCTGAAAACCTGTGCATATCTGAATCTAGGCCTTGAAGTAATTCTTGAAGGCAGGCAAACGCCTTTTCTTGCCCAAGATGTGATACAAAAATATTTCCTTGAAGATATCTTCAGGACAGGTTCAAGGGCTGGCATCAACCTGAAAACAAAAGCGGAAAACTGGTTTGAAAAAAGTTTCATAAACAAAAGCCGCCTGCCCTTAAGTTTTCTCGGGGAAAATTTTTTAGGGGTAATAGGGGGGCTTATGCTTGAAAGGCCATTGTATTATGACAATTATGCTTCAGGTGAATTGTACACAAATTTCAAATCTCTTTCCAACATCGACAAGACCGGCAGTATCCTGGATCAGATCATCGCCCTGGATACGGTTTTAGGCAAACTTTCTTTTGATATTAAATCTTTTAAAGAAGGTATTTTAACCTATAAAACATTAATTTTGACCCTGTGGGCAAAAGACCGGCTGAATCTTGCACCGGATCTTGAGCCTATTGATGTGAAAGTATTTAAAGATTTTTTTACGGTCCTGTTTTCAAAACAAGAAGAAGAAAAACCCGGGAGCATCCAGTTAAACGACCTTTTTCTCTGGACACGGGAAGCAACCGGCATGACTGAGGCTAATTTAAAAAAAGGTTTTTATAAAATTCTGGCAAACTTGATCAAAGAGATTGAAGATGAGTACGCCACGGTTGATCCCAAGGATATTGACCCTAAGTTTATCCCCCATTTTTTATTAAAATAGCAAAGGAAAGTTTATTTAACCTTATTAATAAAAGTAAAGGCTCAATAAGAAACTTATCACAATAAGAGTGGAAAACCCTGCAATCACTTTTTTCTTGAGTGCAGGGCTTCCCAGGCTGACCGCATAAACCATTTTAATCAAATTATTACTTGCCGTTGCAATAATGGTTGCCTTGACAATGTTTTCAACACTGATAATGGTGCCTGTCCCCTGGAAAAGATTCAGGATATAAGGATCAATATCTGTCACGCCAACAATGAATGATAAAAAATTCACCCCTGAATTTCCATAATTCCGGACCACAACCTGGGTGAGGATACCGAAAAATGCAAACAGCAGGCCGAAAACAATGGCTGTTTTAAGCTCAAGCGGATTTTTGCTTTTATGCTGATACTGGTTTTCAGTCCCTGCCGGGCTCCGGGCCTGGCGCCAGAAATACCAGGAAAACGGAACACTTGCAACAACAAGAACAAAGAAACCCGGCAATAGCTTCACAGCAATTTTTATATTGAACATGAAAGCCAGAATAAGCAGCCTTAAATACATCATTGCAGTGGCCGATATAATCCCGGCGGCAATCTGCCCTGTGGCCCCGCCTTCTTTACTCTTCCTTGCCAGGATAATGGTGGTTGCAGTACTGCTGTACATGCCTCCAAGCAAGGCTGTTAAAAAAATTCCCGAATCAGGGAACAAAAATTTCTTTATTAAATAGCTTAAATAAGAAATCCCTGATACTGCCACAATGGTCAGCCATAATTGATAAGGGGAAATATTGAAATACCTGGAAATAGGATCATGGGGCAATAAGGGAAGCACAATCCCCGCAATAATGATGAATTTTGCCAGGGTCAAAAACTCATACCGGCCGATTTTCTGTGAAAAATTAAACAAATCTTCTTTTACTTCAGTCAGGATTAAAACGCTCACACCGATCAAAAGCGACATCCATAAGGGTTGCAAATAAATTAAAGGAGCAAGGCAATAAGTGATTAATGCAATTATAATGGATGTGATGCCAAGGCTTTTTTTTATCTTGATCCTGTGATGGTAATATATGGAAAGAAACAGGGTGATACAAAAGCCACCTGCAAAAAAAGCATACATGTTCTCCGGCGAAATAATATAAAGGATAAAGCCTAATATTCCAATCAGGGTAAAGGTTCTATCAGTGCCGAACAAGCTGTTATCTGCCGCATCCGCATGATGTTTGCGCTGTTCAAGGCCAATTAATAATGAAAACAGGGTAACAAATAAAAAATGGGCCAAATCCGGTGGTATTTCAGGAATCCAGTTCATATTACTTTATCCCGTCCATGGTTTCATCTCCCCCTGAAAGGATAAGTTCTCCTTTAAGAAGCATAAGGTTTGCCTCTGCCCCGGCAGCTTCAAGTCTTGCGGCAGCTTGTTTATACGGGCCGTCGATTTCAAGCATGGCCTCCTTAACCAGATTATCAAGCTTGCCTATTGATTTTTTTAATCCCGTGTTTCCGTTTAAGCTTTCTATACGGGCCAGGCGGTTACCGGCCTTTGCAAGGTTATTTTTTGCATTCAGGGTCTGGTTAAGGGAAAGCCACCGGTCTGCGTCAAAAATTAATTGTCTTACTTCCGTTACAGGAAGGTAATAGTATTCAAGCTTTAACAAAAGGTTCATTGTATGGTTAAGTGTTTTATCCAGTTTCCCCTTTTGATTATTATTAAGCTCTGCTTCAGCCTCCCGGATTCCTTTTATAATATCTTCAACAGAATAATCAAGATATTGAAAACTTGTTTTTTCAATAACAGGCTTCCAAAATGTCTTATTATTATTCACCAGCACAGAATGAATCAACGCACCGACCAGGATTCCAAGACACAGGCAAATAAGATATTTTTTCATCTTAACCCTCTTAATAGTTTTTAACCTTTTAACGAATAAATATTGTATGTATTATAAATTTTTATTAACGTATTAAAGCTTTATAAAAATGTCCACAAATTTTAATATAAAATCAGGACGAATATAATTTAAAATGAAATTTAAGACAGGCAGCTTCAGGACAAAATTTTTTTTTGCATGTACTGCCTTTGCTGTCATTATTGTAATTTTTTTATTTTCAGGAACTTTTGTGAATAATTATTATCAAATATTAACACCGGGAAAAGGTCATGTCATTGAATCAAACCAAAACTTTTCACAAAAAACCGTTGATTCCGAATCCATAAAAATTCTAAACTGGAATGTATACAAACAAAAAAGACCCGGGTTTTCAGACGATTTCATAAAACTTTCAAAAAACAAAGACATCATCCTGATCCAGGAGGCTTGTTTTAAAAAAAACCTGTGGCAAGCCTTCCGTGTAAGTGGTATGGGCTGGTACTTTGCCCAGAGTTTTTCATACTGCAAAAAATCTTTATATGCCACAGGGGTTATGACACTTTCAAAAGCCTCACCCATTTTTTCAGGGTATATTCGAACAAAGTTCAAAGAACCTTTAACTCATACCCCGAAAATATCACTTGTTACTAAATATTCTTTAACCGGAACAAAAAAAAAACTGCTTGTGGTTAATACCCACGGCATTAATTTTGTTAAGTCAAAAGCCTTTGAATCTCAAATGGCTGACCTTGGGAAAAAGATCAAAAAACACCGCGGCCCTGCTATTTTTGCCGGTGATTTTAACACGTGGAATAAAAAAAGAATTGCTATCCTTACAAGAATAGTTACCCGTTCAGGCTTGAAAGAAGCCCGTTTCCATCCCGACACCAGGACAAAAAGGTTCAGGTACCCCCTGGATCATATTTTTTATAAAGGCCTGAAGATAAAAAAGACAAAAATTTTTAACAAAATTCGGTCATCAGACCATAAGGCTGTGGGTGTTGAATTTTGTTTTACAGGCCCTGGCAGGGGCAAAAAATTTTAGACTGACAAATAACAGAGTATGTATGCTTAAAAAAAAATTTCAGAAAAAAGACCAAGGTAAAAAACCGCAGAGTGCATATGGAGGATAGCTATCAACCAAGTATTGTCAGTGATATCCTGGTGGGAATTTTACTGGTTTTCATCGGGATGCTTCTGGTCGTCTATTTACTGCATATGATGTCACTTTAGAACTTGGGTAACAGCTTGAAATAATAAATGAATCAACAAACAAACAAAAATGAAAAACTTGGCCTGAAGGAACTCATCGCAATGGGAGTTGGAGGTATGGTGGGAGGGGGTATCTTTTCCGTTCTGGGACTGTCTGTATCACTTTCCGGCCACGCTGCACCCATTGCATTTGCCATAGGGGGTTTCATTGCCCTTTTAACCGGTTTTTCATACACAAAGCTTGGACTTTCCTTTCACTCTGACGGCGGCAGTTTTACCTATCTTGAGAGGGCATTTAAACACAGGAATCTTTCAGGTATCGGTGGGTGGTTGCTGCTTGCAGGCTACATCGGGACATTGGCGCTCTATGCATATACTTTTGGTGTATATGGAGCGGCCATGCTCGGCCAGGCAGGGCATTACACCGCAACATCCCACCTGTTGGAATCATTTGTCCTTTTTTTGTTCCTTGGAATCAATCTTTATGGAGTCAAAGCGGCTGGCAAAAGTGAGGACGTGATTGTCATTGTCAAAGTCCTGATTCTTTCAGTCTTTGCAGTAGCAGGACTCTTTTATATAAAACCTGATCATTTTCTGCCCGTCTTTAATCTGGGCAAAAAAGGCGTTTTAATGGGAGCTGCCCTTATCTTTGTAGCCTATGAGGGTTTTGAGTTAATTCCTAACGCTGTAAAAGAAATGGACAACCCTTCCAGGGATCTTGGAAGGGCCATTATGGCTTCCATACTCATCTCGACTGTTATCTATATCCTTGTTTCCTTTGTTGCGGTGGGAAATCTTCTTACTTCCGACATAATCAAGTATAAGGAATATGCCCTTGCGGTGGCGGCAAAACCATTTTTGGGCAAATTCGGCTTTGTACTTATCGGGCTGGGCGCCCTGCTGTCCACAGCATCTGCTATTAACGCGACCCTGTTCGGAACCGCGCGCCTTGGAATGGTCATGGCCCAGGACTCCGAACTTCCTGAAGTTTTTTCACATTTAGAAAGGACAAAGGATATCCCTTATATAAGCCTTATTGTTATAACAGCCATCGCTCTCCTGTTTGTAAACACAACCGATCTAACCATTATATCATCGTTTGCCAGCTCTACCTTCCTTTTGATTTTTGGGGCCGTTAACCTGGCAGCCATCAGGCTTAGAGCCCAAATTGGCATACATATCGCAATGCCATTAGCAGGATTGCTGCTCTCCCTTGCTTCCTGGGCAGTACTGATTTTGTATCTCTTCAGAACAGACCTGAGATGCCTGGTATGGATAGGAGCAGTTTATCTTAGTGTAATAGTATCAGAATTGTGTTTCAGCCAAAGGAAGCGGTTCTTTAAAGTGTAAAAACCATAGGATAAAGTGAATAAATGGCAGGCCATAATTCAAATGACAGGAGCAAAAAGGTGGGAAAGGCGGACTCCAAGCTTGAAAACCCAGCTTTTACTTTCATAATCCCTTATGCCTGATTCCCGGCATTTTAAAAAATCGGCTTTAAGCATTTTTTCCACATCGCATGCAAAATCAGCATCATGGACAAGAATTCCCACTTCAAAATTCAGGTAAAAGGAACGGTTATCAGCATTTGCCGTTCCGACAAGGGAAAGATCATCGTCAACAAGTACCACTTTCTGATGCATAAATCCGTCTTCATACCTGAAAAACCGGATATTGGAATGCGACATCTGGTATAAAAAAGAATACGAGGCAAGGTACACAAGGAGATGGTCGGGTTTTAAAGGGAGCATTATACGGATTTTAACCCCGCGGAGTGCTGCCAGCTGCAATGCAACAACAACAGCCTGGTTAGGGACAAAATAAGGGCTTGCAATCCAGAGGCGTTTCTTTGCAAGGTTGATGAGCTGTACAAACATGAGAGAGCAGACTTCCAGCTTGGAAGCAGGCCCTGACGGCAATACAATGGCATCCATATTTCCATCCCTGGCAGGCTCTGACCTCAAGTCCACATCAGGTCTGCTCCGGGCAGACCAGTACCAGTCTTCTGTAAATATTAACTGCACCGACTGCACTGCCGGGCCCTTTATCTTTACATGGGTATCCCGCCAATGGCCAAACTTCCGGCTGAGCCCCAGGTATTCGTCCCCGACATTATGTCCCCCGATAAACGCGATACTGCCATCTACAACTACAATTTTTCTATGGTTCCTGAAATTTATCTGGAACCTGTTCCCTATACCCTGTGTTGTCCAGAAAGGCAGGATATTTATACCGGCCCTGCGCATTTGTAAAATATACTGGTGATCAAGTTTTCTGGAACCTACTTCATCATATAAAAAAAATATTTTAACACCTGTTTCTGCTCTTGCAATAAGATGATCTTTTAACCTGTTTCCTGTTTCATCATCGCGGACAATGAAAAATTCGATCAGGATGTATTTTTCTGCCCTGTCAATGGCATTAAAGATTGCATTGAATGTTTCAGTGCCATCAATAAGCAGATCAACGGAATTGTTCCTGGAAGCAGGAAGCTTTGTCAGGCTGTCAAAATATTCCAGTTTTGTTTCTTTTGAACTGATCTTATACCTTGATATAGGGGCCAATAATTTAATCAAGGAATTTTTATTCCCGGCATTTATTTTTCTAAGCGTCTCAATATATCCCTTGAATTTTTTCCTGCCAAAAGCAAGGTACAGGGGCAGCGCTACAGGAGGGAAGGCCACAAGCGACACGGTCCAGGCAACGGCGCCCTGGGATGTCCTGACTGTTAAGCCTGCATGTATGGCTGCAATCAAAGAAAAAAAATGAAAGACTGTATATAATTCCGGGAGTAATTTTATGGTCAGTTCATACGTCATCTGTCATCCGGTCTTAATGAGCTGCCATAACAATTTTTTGTGTAATGCTTAAAGGATCAAGGCTTTCATCGGACAGCCCGGCGTCATCCACTGCTCTTGGCATCCCGTACACCACACAGGTTTCTGCGTTCTGGGTGATACAGGTACATCCTTTAGCTTTCATCTTAGCCACTCCTTTTTTACCATCTTCCCCCATACCGGTTAAGACTATCGCAAGGATATTCCCCTTATAAGACCCGGCAACGGACTCAAACAGCACATCCGCAGATGGCCTGACACTGTTCACCGGCGGTCTTGTATCAAGCTGCATAACCCTCTTTCCCTGGTCATCCGGCTTTGAAACGGTCATGTGCTGCCCGCCCGGTGCTACATAAACTTTTGACGGCATGATAATATCACCATGACCTGCCTGGCAGATATCAAGCTCGGATTTATCATCCAGGCTTTTTGCAAAATATTGTGTCATTGCAGCCGGGATATGCTGGACCAGCAGGATAGGCACTTTAAGATTACCGGGCAATATAGAAAAAATCCGGCTTAAAATTTCAGGCCCGCCGGTTGAAGATGCCATGACTATAATATCAATTTTCCCCGTGAAGAGCGCAGGTCTTACCGGCTTGCCAGGTGTTTCAAGGGGCATAAAAAACTTATTCTTATACTTGAATTTCGGTCTTTTTGAAAATCTTTTCCTTGTTCTTAAAAGTCCTGTAATGGTTAAAAGATGGAGGCGGAATTCATTATACTGCCTTGAATTTTTATCTAAAGGTTTTTCCATGCATTCATAAACACCTGCCTCAAGTGCGCTGACAAGGACATCGGAATTATGATCAAAAGGCTTGTAAGTGATGATCACATTAATGTCGTGATTCATGTTTTTTATGGTATCAATAATTTTAATCCCGCCCGTATCCGAGGCAAGATCAAGAAGGATCAAGTCCGGGTTCCAGGAATTTATTTTAGCCACAAGCATTCTATTGGAGCGTGCGATCCCCTGGACATTGATTCCGTTCAGCGACTTGCATAATTCTTTTAAAAGATGAATAAAGACAGGGTCTTCATCTGCAATAATTATATTAAGGTTGTCAACCATATTAAATTTGCTTCCTATAGTATACCGGCCTGTTTCAGCTTAAGCTCAACCATTGGTGCATCAAAGGGTTTGATAATATATGCCTGGACACCCAGTCGCATGGTTTCCAGAATAATTGCTTTTGCCGTGACAGTTGTCGCCATAATAAACGCCGTGTCTTTTAAATCCCTGTTGGTCCTTACGGCCCGAAGCAGTTCAAGACCTGACATATTCGGCATCTCCATATCGGATACAATCAAGTCAAAGGTTTGTATCCCGGTTTTCCTGAACTCATTGTTTATTTTGTACCAGGCTTCCTCACCATCAACCGCCTGTGTTATATCATTAAAGCCAAGGTCTGCCAGAATGTTTTTCATTGCCGACCGGATGGATGCTTTATCATCAACTATCAGTATTTTCATAACCCGCCTTAAACAAGATCCTTTGCTGTTGCAGCTTTATGTTCAATAAGGCTGGTAAATTTTTCATGGTCTAAAACCTGCACCATCATATCTTCAATAAATATTTTCCCAAGGACATGTTCAGGGCTTGTGGCATCTTTATTTATTATTTCATTTGTTTCAATTGTATCAATTATTTTTGATGCAATGATTCCAGCCTTAGTTGAGATATGTTTTGGAAAAATTGCAAAAAACTCTTCATCACCCATGCTGTATTTACTTGCTAAGAGAAATTCATCCATTGAAAAGAGTAAAACTGCCTGGCTGTTATGCTCAAGATATTTAAGACTGCCTGTATAATGGATATCGGACGGTTTAACAGGTTCAAGCCTTAAGATACTTTTAAGTTCCAGGGCAAAATACTCATTATCCCCGCTGCTGAACACAATAAGATTTTTCTTTTCCCCTTTTTCTTCAGTATTTTTATTTTTTATCCTGCTGCGTTTTAATTCTTCAGTTTTAATGGTATCGAAACTTAAGCGTGAAAAAGAGGCAATCCCCGGTATATCCAGGATCATGATAACATCGCCGCTTCCAAGTATGCTTGCACCGGCAAAGCACTTCAAGTGCTTTATATATTCCGGCAGGGGTTCTATCACAACCTCTTCAATGTCATAAAGTTCATCCACGCAAAGACCGAAAAAATTCACCCCCAGCTTTAAAATAATGACATAGTTGGTGTCCCACAGGGCATTGCGGCGGTCATTTCCCGGCTCTCTTTTTTCAAATTTGTCACAGGCATTGGTTTTCTGCCGCCTGTCTGCAATAACCTTTCTTTTCTCTTCCTCTTTCTGCCCTGTCCTGAAGTTTTGAATATAGGTTTTAATTCCCAGGATATTGCGCAGTCTTAAAACAGGAAACAATTGTTCCCTTAACCTCAAAACCTCTGAGCCGGCTATGTTTTCAACCTGTTTATGGATCTTTCCGGGTTCAAGAAAGATGACCTCTTTTATATTCACCTGGGGAATAGCAAATTTTGAATCCCCGGAACTTACAATTAAAGAAGGTACAATAGCAAGGGTCAGGGGAATAATCAGGTGGACTTTTGTTCCCTCACCCTTCACAGAATCAATCTCGATCTGTCCCCTCAACCTTGATATGTTGGTCTTGACGACATCCATGCCAACCCCGCGGCCTGATATATCTGTAATTTCTTCAGATGTTGAAAATCCAGGTAAAAAAATCAAATCAATCTTTTGCCTGTCCGTCAGCGTATCAAGCTGGTCTTCGGGGACAAGCCCTTTTTCAAAAGCTTTTGATAATACCAGCTGGGGATCTATGCCGGCTCCATCATCTGAAATTATAATATGGACATGCCCTCCCTGGTGAAAGGCCTTTATACTTATCGTTCCGGTTTCGGGTTTGGATAATTTTTGCCTCTCTTCCGTGGTTTCTATCCCGTGATCAATGCAATTTCTGATCAGATGAGTCACGGGGTTGGCCAATTTTTCCAGTACATTCCTGTCGACCTCGACATCAGCACCTTCAAGGATAAAATCAACTTTTTTTGAGATTCTCCTTGCAATATCCCTTACAACCCGTTTGTATTTTCCCATAAGGTCAATAATCGGTTGCATCCTCATCCGCATAATGGTTTCCTGGATATCTGTTGTCACAATATCCAGGTTCTGCATCATGTGGGTGGCTTTGCTGTTTCCCCGGGCATATTTATCCATGAAGGGGCGCAGTTGGTTTCTTGAAAGAACAAGTTCTCCTGCCCGGTTCATCAGTTTTGAAACAAGATCCACATTGATCCTGATCGTCTGGGCGGGTACAGGAGGCTCAAGTTTCTTTTCAACTACCTTCTTGGCCGGTTCCGGGTCATCAAACCCGGGTTTAGGTAAAAAACCCTTCAGGATCGTCTCGGAATCGGTGAACTGGCGATCAACCAGGGCCATCTGTGTTTTGCTGATTTCAAGGACCTGGGAAAGCAGCGGCAGGTCAAGTATGGTTGCGATCACACAAAAAAAACCTTTCTTATCCTCTGTTGCGTCCGGGCCTTCAAGCTCGGAAAACAGGATATCCCCAATGCTTTTAATGTCTTCAACAATTGCATCCACATCCTTTTGTTTGGCCGCAAGATCATTTTCAAATCTTATATGAACAGCATATACAAATTTCTGGTTGTTCAAGGCATTTTCAAGCCTGTTTTTATCCACCAGGAACTCTTTTCCATAAAAAACTGCATTGCCTCCGATAGGTTTTACGGCCTGCAGGGTCTTGTCTGTTTCTATGGCTTGTTTCTTTTGCTCTTTTACCCTTTTTTTTATCTCGCCTTTTACAATTTCAGGAATTCCAAGCTTTAGTATTTTCTGGAGGGACTCTTTCTCATCCTCATAATCACAGGTCTTTCCTGTGCCCATTAAATCAACCATAAGCTTCATTTTATCAAATCCTGAAAGAAGCGCATCAACTACTTCAGAAGTAATGACAAGTTTTTTCTCCCTTACCCTCATCAACACATTTTCCATGCCATGGCTCAGACCGGAAAGCTCTTTGAAATTGATGAACCCGGCACCACCTTTAATACTGTGAATGGATCTGAATGCATGATTAACCAGATCATCATCAACATTGGCACCCTTTTCTTCCATTACCAGAAGATCCGGTTCCAGGCTGGCAAGGTCATCTTTTATTTCAGCAATAAATTCCGATGACATTGCATCTAAAGAGTCATGGTCTTCGCTGTTCATGGGGATTCCTTGGCAGTTTCATCATGGGTTTCAGTATATGACAATACTTTTTCAGCATTTAATATCATTAAAGCCTCTTCGGGCAGGTTAATGATATTCTCCATATATTTCTGGATATCATGGTTAATATTGGCCGGGATGGATTCAATATATTTTTGATCGACACCAATCACATCACCAATTTGATCAACAATAAATCCGGCATCCTTGTGCTTGAAAATAATAATGTGGGTCCCGGAATGGACGATGCGGCTTTCAAGCCCCAGCATAACACCGATATCTATAATAGTCAGTATCTGCCCTCTCAGGCTTATAAGCCCCAACACGAATTCCGGGGCCTGTTGAACCTTTGTAATCTTTATATCGGGAATGATTTCCCTGATATCCAGGATATTAATCCCGATCAGGTTATCTGCCAGCCTGAACGTAATATACCGGGATTTATTATTGGATTTTGAAAGATCCATGCTTTATATTCTGAACGCTTTTGTCAAATGTTTGAGTTTAACTGCAATCCCGGCCAGTTTGTCCGTCTTTTCTTTTTGTGACATGGAGCCTTCCAATATCTCATTGACCACCTTGGAAAGCCTCGTGGAATTCTGGGACACCATTTCCGCTCTCTGGGATGAGAGTGTAACGTCTTTTGCAATCTCACCCACTGCTATTGCTGTCTGCTCAAGGTTATCGGAAACACTCATTTCAAAATCCATCACCTGCTTCATGCTCCTGGCCACTTCTTGTGTTTTATCTGCTGCAAGATTAATATTTTTTGCAACAGAATCGGCAGAATCAGCTGATTCTGCAACATTTCTTGTTACCTCGTTAGTTGTAGCGGTCTGCTCTTCAACCGAGGATGCAATGGCCCCCATGATCGTATCGACCTCGGTTATTACCTTTGTAATGGCACCTATGGCCTCAATGGCTTCTCCTGTATTTTCCTGCATGCCCTCTATTTTTCTTCTTATGTCACGAGTTGCAGAAGATGTCTGTTTTGCAAGCTCTTTTACTTCATTTGCAACAACTGCAAACCCTTTTCCCGCCTCACCTGCTCCTGCCGCCTCAATGGCAGCATTGAGTGCCAGGAGATTTGTTTTACCCGCTATCCCGGTTATCAAATCAATAATATCACCTATCTGGGAAGCTGCCTCACCAAGTTTATTGACCACCTCAAAAGTCCTGGAAGCTTCTTTGGAGGCACCGCTTGTTATGGCAGCACACCTGGAAGAACTTTTCGTGATTTCACTCTGGCTTGCATACATCTGTTCCATGGCCGTTGCCACGGTATTAACTGCAAATGACATTTGCTCGGCTGCCGCTGCAACAGAACCGATATTGGAAGATGCTTCCGATATGTTCAGGTTTGAAGTTTTAATTTCCTGTGACACCTTTGCCGAGTTCTTATTAACATCATTGATCTGTGAATTGACTTCTTCGGCTGCCGATGCAATGCAGGTTATACGCTCTGAAATTTCCATTGCAGCTTCTGATGCCAGGGCTGCCATTTTATTCCCCTGTCCTGCACTTGTATCAATCTGGTTTGAAATCTGCCTTACCTGTTGGGAAAACCCTGCCACAGAATCGCTGGTATCCTTGATTTCATCAACGGTGATATTCAGCTTTGACACCATTCTGGAAAAAATAGTCCAGACAAGGGAAATAACAATAACCATGCCGAATATACCCACGAGAATGCTTAAGTTACGTGCCTTTTCCATTGATTTTACTGCATTGGAATTATCAACCAGGACTGCAATGCCGCCTATGATACTCCTTGAAGAGCCATGGCAGTGATAGCAGGTTTTTTCATTCCGGCTTGGCATGAGTGATCCAAAATACAATTGATCCCTGACCTTTTTTTTAATAAGCTTGCCTATGTCTCCTGTTTTAAGCATATTATCATTTTGCGCAACCATATCAGGGTTATCTAAAAAATTGTTAAAAGATTTTCCTACCATATCAGGATTTGTCGCAAAACTGATGTTTGACTTATAATCATAGACAAACACTTCTATCTCAGGCAAAAGCTTATGAAGCCTCTTGAACTGGCCCCGTACAAGCTCATTATCACCTGTGGACAAAGCATCCGTCATTCCCCCGACAATGGAGGCTGAAATCTCTTTGCAGCGATTTTCCATGGCTTCTGAATGTATGTCTTTATGGTAAAAATAACCGATACAGATCACAGCCACTAAAATGCATAAAACAACCATTGAAATGGTCATGGCGGATCTAATCCAGCCATGGCGTTTATAATAACTGAAAAGATCCATAACTCCCCCTTAAAAGATTGTAAAACCAAGGTGCTTGATGTATAAGCCTGATATGACTTCAAGTTCCATGAACAAAATCAGCATAACCACCCTGTCTCCAAAACCGGGCGTAACCATATGGTATTCCAAAATACCGGAAATTGTCCGCTCGATTTTTTGTAAAACTACGTACCATAATTACAGGCCGATGGTAAATGAAATATTTCAAAAAACAGATTTTATCAAACCCTTTCTCAGTGATGGGGAAATCAAGACCATAAATAGTTTCAAAGCATTAAAAAAACAAATAGAATGGATAAGCGGCAGGTACCTGATCAAAAAAATGATTCAAAACATCTTTTTAAAAACCATTGCCCTTGATCAGATTACATTTTCCTACCTTGACAAAGGGGCACCTTTTTTAACAAATTATCCTGACATTCCTGTATCACTTTCCCACAGCAACGACTATACAGCAGTGGCATGCTGTGAGAACAAAGAACAAACCATTGGAATAGATATTGAAAAAATCGTAAAAAAACCGGATGCCGGCTTTTTGAAAACAGCATTTACAAAAAATGAAATATTGAATCTAAAAGATGATGCCTGTGAAATTTTCAAACACTGGACCATCAAAGAAGCCTATTTAAAATATATAAAAAAAGGATTTAATGAAAGTCTTCACAACGTGGAGGTCATTAACAACGAAATCTTTCACAACAAGAAAAAAATAAATATAGACGTGATTTCAACATCCATTGATGATGATTATGTTTTATCCCTTGTTTTTGACTGACTTTTTTTTAATCATGGTCAAAAATATATCCTACAGACCGGCGGCTGATGAAATATACGGGCTTTTTGGGCTCGTTCTCAAAATATTTTCTAAACCTTACAATAAAATTGTCCACTGTCCTTGTTGAGGTGTCCCTTGAATATCCCCACCCCGCAGCCAGCAGCATTTCCCTTGACAGGGGTTTGCCTTTATTTGCTATAAAAAGTTTTAATAAAACAATTTCCTGCTCTGTCAAAACAATTTCGCCGGCAACACAAAAAGCTTTAAAGGAAACAAAATCAATATGGTTATCGCCAAAATCGTAATGACTGCCGTCAAACATTTCACACACAGGTTTTTTATCCTTTCCTGCCTCTTTGTACCAGTCCTTTTTTTTGACTAATCTTTCAACCCTTAAAAGGAACTCTTCCAGGTCAAAAGGTTTTGACAGATAATCATCTACACCGTATCGAAGCCCTTTGATTTTATCCTTTGTATCCCCCCTGGCAGAAAGGATAAGAACAGGTATTTTTTCATCTTCCTGCCGGATGGTTTTTAAAATGGAAAACCCGTCAATCATGGGCAGCATGATATCAAGAACAATCAGGTCAGGTTCCCAGGACCGCCACTGCTCAAGGCCGTCAATACCATCTATGGCGACTTTCACCTGATACCCCTTAATGGAAAGATTCAAACGGATCCCGTCTGCAATATGAATCTCATCTTCTATGACAAGGATACGCTTTTTTTCAGCCGCTTCCATAATTTCTTCTCCCTGACATTGGCAATGCTTGCCCTTGGAATGGTAATTGTAAAGGTTGTCCCTTTCCCTTTTCCCCTGCTTGATGCCGATGCCTTCCACCCATGGATGATAGCTATGCTGGAGACAAGGTAAAGCCCGAGTCCTGATCCTGAGACATCATTTTCATGCTTCCGCCCGGATTGATAAAATTTCCTGAAAATTTTTTTCACTTCTTTTTTGCTTACGCCGATCCCGTTATCTGCAAATTCAATTGTCACTTTTTGTATATAGCTTTTAAACCGGATAGCGAGCTTTGGTTCATCTGATTCATTATACTTTATTGCATTGGAAATAATGTTCATTAAAAGCATTTCAAACAGGAACAGGTTCACAGGGTAAATCATCTCACTTGCAGACTGGTTCTCGATTTCAATATCCAGGTCCCGAAACAGGGAAGCATTTTTTTTGCAGAAATTTTCAACCAGCTTTACAAGATTGTTCCTTGTAACTTCGGAACCGAAATTTTGACTTTCAATCCTGGCAAGGTTAAGAATACTATTAATATTTTCCGTAAGCCTGCTGATATCTTCCAGCATGTTTTCACTGTATTTTTTTATATCGCAGGAATCCAGGGGGTACCGGATAAAGGTCTCAATATAAATCTTTAAAGAAGTCACAGGGGTCTTTAGTTCATGTGTGAAATTATAGATAAAATTATGCTGAAGCCTGAAAAGGTTGACGGTTTTCTGGTAATATATAAACGCAAGCAGAATACCAATCAGAACCACTGCAATTAATGCACTTAAGACCAATATGGTCATCCCGGTCTTTGAAGGAAAAATTAATTTGGGGTCAATATGGAACTTTAAAATAATCACTTCCAAGGCAGAAGTGATTTCCATGTACCAATTGATAGTCAGCACAAGGAATGTGGCAAGGGCAAAAATGGAACAGGTAAAAATAAAAACAGGGTGAAGATACCACCTGGATGGGTTTAAAAACTGCATATTTAACTGTCTTCCCAGTGCTCCGGGAATTTCATGGTAAAACAAACCCCGTTGCCGGGAGAGCTGTCACACTCAATACTGCCTTTGAGTGTCTGCGTGATAAGATTAAATACAATGGACATGCCAAGTCCTGTACCGCCTTTGCCGCGCATGGTGGTATAAAAAGGGTCAAAGGCTTTTTCTTTCTGCTCTTTATTCATTCCTTTTCCATCATCCTTATAAATGAACAGGATGGAATCACCCTTTCGCGTAATATCAATTTGAATGATGCCCTTGTCAACATTTTCAAATCCATGAATCAAAGAATTCATGATCAGGTTATTAAGGACTTGTGAAAATGCGCCCGGAAAAGAATTGAGTTCTATTTGTTCATCACACTTGACCTTAATTTCATGGCCGGTCTTCTTATACCGTGGCCTCAGGCTTAAAAGTATTTCATTAATATATTCCTTGAGGTTGAACCTGCGCCTGCTTTCGCTGGACTGGTCCACTGCTACCTGTTTAAAGCTGGAAATCAATTCTGCTGCCCTTTCCATATTAATCAGGATTGAGTTGGATACCTCTTGAACGGTCTTGAGATAATTTTCCAGGTCACTTCTTTTTATGTCCCCTGAAGAATAAATCTTTTTAAACTCGCTCGTTTTGGCGTCCAGAAAGGAAGCTGCTGTAACACCGACCCCCACAGGTGTATTGATTTCATGGGCCACCCCTGCAACAAGTTCCCCAAGCGCTGCCATTTTTTCAGACTGCACCAGTTGGTCCCGTGCCCTTTCAAGGGTTTCAAGGGAAACCTTTAATTCCTTATTGGCTTTTTCAAGATCTTTTTGATACTGGTGTTTTTCCCTTATTAATTGCGCCCTTTCAAATGCCTTGCTCACTGCATGGTATAAAACATTCATGTCCTGGATCGGTTTTATGATATAATCCCATGCCCCGAGCCTTAATGCTTCCACAGTATCTGAAATATTTCCCGCACCTGAAACAATTATAATAGGGGTCTTGGGATTATTTTTTGCAACTTCTGCAAGCACCTCCAGGCCATCCATCTCGGGCATCCTGAGATCGCATAACACAAGGTCGGGGTTTTCCTTTTCAAACCGTTCCAGACCGGTCCTGCCGTTTTCAGCATCAATGACTTCAAACCCGAAATCTTCAAGAAACCCTATCACGCTGTCCCGGATATATATCTCATCATCAATAACAAGAATTTTTTTTGTAAAATTATCATCCATGATTGATATCTTTGGTGTCCTTAATATTGGTCTTTCAGTGCCTGGCACAATACCTTAAGATCGCTTGCAGGCTTAATCAGAACCTTGTCAGATGTTACCCCCAGGGCTTTGACTGCATCCGGCGGCATATAATCTGCCGAGCCTGTATGAACTACAAATTTTATGTCGGGAAGGATCTTTCTGGCTTCAATCATAAACGCATTCCCATCAATTCCGGGAAGACGGATATCAACGACTGCTTCATCAATACGGGTATTTCTTACTATTTCAAGGGCTTCTTCTCCGCTTGCCGCCTGGAAAACAATATAGCCGTCATCCTCCATGTAAGCTGCAATACTTTGTCGAATGCTTTCTTCATCGTCAAGGATTAAAAAATGTTTGGGTCCGGCCGTCATCTTGTCCTCCCTTATAAAAAAGCCAAAAAATTTTATTTTCTCAAAAGCTGCTGGATCTGTTTTGAAAGGCCCTCCACCGTTACAGGTTTCATAACAAAACTTTTTATACCGGCCTCTTCTATTTTTATCTTATTGACTGCTCCTGCATATCCTGAACAAAGGATAACCGGAATATCCTTTTTAATGGCCACCATATCTTTTGCAAGTTCAATCCCTGTTTTCCCCGGCATGGTCTGGTCTGTTACCACAAGGTCTATAGTATGATAATTTTCTTTAAAAAAATCAAGTGCTTCCAGGCTTGAAAAAAATAATTCCACTTTATACCCGAGTAACTCAAACCCTTCTTTACACATAAGTGCGATATCTTTATCATCATCAACCACAAGAAGCCTTTCACCGAAACCGGCCCTGGTGGTGCTGCTTGCTGTTGTATCCTGGCTTTCCGTATTGTTTTTTGTATCAACAACAGGTAGAAGGATGGTAAAAACCGTTCCTTTTGCGGGCTTGCTTTTTACCCTGATATCCCCTTTACATGATTTTACAATGCTATAGGCTGTGGAAAGCCCAAGACCTGTACCTTTACCCTCTTCTTTTGTTGTAAAATACGGATCAAAAATCCTTTCCATGACATCTTCGGTCATGCCGCAACCTGTATCCGATACCTCTATGACAAGATAAGATCCCTCACCATCAATCAGGTTCGGATATTCCACCATATCAGCAGCCTTTAAGCAAAACTGCCTTAACCCAACTTTTAATGTACCCCCTGTTTCCTCCATTGCATGGTATGCATTGGTGCAAAGGTTCATAATGACCTGGTGAATCTGTGTAGGGTCGGCTTCCACAGACCCGCAATTCCTGTCAATATCATCAACAATGCTTATAGTTGAAGGGATTGACCCTTTGAGCAGTTTTAATACCTCTTTTGAGACGGGATGAATTTTTATCAGGCGCTTTTCTTCTTCACCCTGGCGGTTAAAGGATAAAACCTGGCTTACAAGATCAGCTGCCCTTAAAGCGGCTTTCTGAATTTTTTCACTGCGTTGATAAACATCTGCCAAAGGCTCGGAAGACCGCATGATCATATCGGCATATCCAAGGACAGGACTTAAAATATTATTTAAATCATGGGCAATCCCCCCGGCCAGGGTGCCGATGGCTTCCATTTTCTGAGATTTTCTAAGTTGTTTTTCAAGACTGTGCCATCTTTGTTCCGCCTTTCTCTTTTCCGTCACATCCAATAACGAGACAACCGTCCTGTCAGTTCCCGGGATAATACCAAGACTTACATAAACATATTTTTCCTGTCCGTCATTGGCGATAAATTTAATTTCATAGTGTATGGGAGCATGGTTGTCTGTCCTGGAATTTATCTTTGCATCAATATAATTCTGCATGACTTCCCTGTCTTCATCTGCCACGAAATCATACCATTTTTTCCGGTCTGCAATATCCCGGTTTTCCATTCCGGCAAACTCGCAAAATTTTGAATTCGCCATTGATATGGTGTCATCCGCCTCAATAATGATGGCTGCTGTTCCTGTATACTCGAAAATGGCCTTATACCGCTGTTCGCTTTGCTGGAGTTCAAAGGTCCTTTCCATTACAAGTTCTTCCAGTCGTTCCTGGTATTCCTTGTTTTCTTTTTTAAGCTGGCTTTCTTTTAAACACTTCTTAACAGAGTGGTAAAGCACATTCATATCCTCAATGGGCTTTAGAATATAATCCCATGCCCCCAGGTGAAGCGCTTCCACAACAGCAGTAATATTCCCTGTCCCAGAGGCAATGACAAGCGGGATATCAGGAGCTTTTTCCTTTAATATTTCAAGGACCTGAAGCCCGTCCATTTCAGGCATTCGCAAGTCCAGCAAAACCAGGTCAGGGCTCTCCCGGTCAAATACTTCAAGGCCTTTTTTACCGTTTTCTGCCTCAAAAACGGTAAATCCATAATCTTCAAGATAAGATTTTATACTCTGCCTGATATAAGACTCATCATCTATTGTAAGAATCTTAAATTCACTGTTGTCTTCCAAGTTAACCGCCTGTACTGCACATTACTGCCACCTGCATGGCAATTATTATAAATAATCATACAACCTGATATGATTTTCATAAGATGTTATTCTTGGAAAGGTTTGTATGTCAAGTATTAATCATTCAAATATGTGAAAAATGTAACAAAATTCTTTTTTTTCAGCATTGACACTGCAGGCGTGGATATAGTATCAGATAGCGATATCAAGTCGATCTTTTTTTCAGATTTAAAAGGAAAAAATGAATCTTTCAATAAATAATTTTGTACTTGCGGCAGCAGTCATCCTTTTGCTGCTGCCGGCTAACCTTTTTGCCGGACCTGTCATAAAAGCCCAAGTCAGTATTCTTCCGCAAAAATATTTTGTTGAAAGAATCGGCAGGGACAACGTTAATGTTGATGTACTTGTAAAACCCGGCAAAAGCCCTGCAACCTATTCCCCCTCACCCGGCCAGATGAAAAAACTTGCCTCATCTGATGTATATTTCAGGATCGGAGTACCCTTTGAAAACGGTATTTTATATAAAATCAAATCCATTGCCGGCATAACGATTGTGGATACCCGTAAAGGCATTGTCTTAAGGAATATGGATGAACACCACCATGACAAAGATGCCATAAACGACAGCACCGGGGGACACAGCCGTTATATAGGAAAAGATCCACATATCTGGATGAGCCCTGCACTTGTAAAAATACAGGCAATGACAATTTTCCAGGCACTTTCAAACTTAGACCCTGACAGCCGGGACAAGTATGAAAAAAATTATAAACTATTTATCAAAGACTTAGATGAGCTTGACAATAACCTTAAAACCACACTCAGAGGATTAAAAGGCCGGAACCTGTTTGTATTCCACCCCTTTTTCGGTTATTTTACAGATGCTTACGGCTTGAAACAGGTTGCAATTGAAACCATGGGAAAAAGCCCTAAAGGCAAAACGCTTTCCAATATCATCAAACTTGCAAAAAACCAGAAAGTACGGGTGATTTTCGTGCAGCCCCAGTTTGATCGTAATGCCGCTCAAAAAATTGCATCAGCTATAAAAGGCGCAGTGGTATCAATTGATCCCCTTGCCTATGATTACCTGGCCAACATGAAAAATATTGCAAAAACCATTGCCGGAACATTAAAAAAATAAGCCCTTATGCACAACAGCCATGAAATCATACTGGCAAAGGTCTCTTTTGCCTACAAACAACGCAGGATCTTAAAGGATGTGGATCTTGTGGTTAAAAAAGGGGAATTCGCAAGCATTGTCGGACCCAATGGGGGTGGTAAAACCACCCTCCTCAAGTTGATCCTGGGCCTGATCAAACCGGACAAAGGCAAAATTCTCATATTTGGAAAAGCCCCTGACAAGGCAAGGCATAATATCGGATATATGCCCCAGTATGCCCACCTTGACATGGCTTTTCCAGCCAATGTCATGGATGTGGTTTTAATGGGAAGGCTTGCAAGGAAAACCCTGTGGTTTTCAAAAAAAGACCGGGCCAGGGCACTTGATGCCATTGATGAAGTGGGAATGTCAGACTTTGTAAATACCGGGTTTAACGAACTTTCCGGCGGCCAGAAACAGCGCATCCTTATCGCCAGGGCTCTTTGCAGCGATCCTGCCATCCTTTTGCTGGACGAGCCCACCGCCAATGTGGATCATCAGACAGAAGAAAACCTGTTTTCCATTTTGAAAAAGCTGAACTCAAAAATGACCATTCTCCTTGTGTCCCACGACATAGGCTTTGTTTCAAAATATGTAAAAAGCGTAATCTGTGTAAACCGCCAGGTCGTTATACACCCCACAACAATAATGAACGGGGCATTGATAAAGGATATTTACCATGGAGACTTAAAAATGGTACGGCATGACCATCGGTGCGCCAAAGAGGGGCATATTAATGATTGATGTTTTTCATGCGGTCATCGACCCTGACAACCTGTTCTTAAGATATGCATTTATAATGGGCGGGTTAGCCTCGATATCCTTTGGCATTATCGGTACGTTTGTCACCACAAAAAGGATCGGATACCTTGCAGGGGCCATTTCCCATTCCGTATTCGGCGGTATCGGCCTTGCCCTTTTTCTCCAGGTAAAAGCCAATCTTGCATGGTTTGATCCGATTTTAGGGGCAATCCTTGCCGCAATCATTGCCGCCGTTACCGTCGGGCTTGTCAGCCTCCATGCAAAAGAACGCGAGGACACCATTATCGGTACGATCTGGGCTCTTGGCATGGCATCCGGAATCCTGCTCATTGACAAGACCCCGGGCTATTTTAATCTCAGCTCGTATCTATTTGGAGACATCCTTTTGATTTCAAGTAAAGATCTTCTGTACGTAGGGTGCCTTGACGCGCTGATCCTGGGTGTTTGCGTTCTTTTTTTCAACCGGTTTTTCAGTGTTTGCTTTGACAGCGAATTTATGTCCTTAAGGGGGATAAACACGACTTTTTTCTACCTTTTGCTACTCATCCTCACTGCTCTTACCATAGTTCTCCTGGTCAGGATTGTGGGAATCGTGCTGGTGATTGCATTGCTGACAATCCCCCCCGCCATTGCCTCTTTTTATGCAAAACGCCTGTGGCAGATGATGCTTTATTCGATCTTGTTATGCACTTTATTTACATGGGCAGGCCTTGGGGTGAGCTATTCATTCAGCCTTTCCAGCGGCCCGACCATCATTGTCTTAAGCGGTGCTGCCTACCTTACTCTGCTGTTCATTCATTACTTTTTTAAAAAAAAATAACTGCTGGTACAAACCATTGCCTCCCGGGTTTTTGTGTTTTAACAGCTTGTTTTTTAAATGTTTTTTTAGTATTAACTTTAGAAAGAAGGCAAAGACGGCAGGGCAATGGGCTGTTAAATATTTTTTTAAAAAAAAGGATATGGGGAAATGCGTCGATTTTCCGGACAACAATTGATATGGGTTGTTTTATTTTTGCTGATTTTTTCCAGTATCGGTTCAGCTGCACCAATAAAGTTAGGAATCATTCTTGCCCGGACCGGGAATGCATCTCTTGACAGTGCCAACGGGTTTGAAGCGGCCAGGTATGCCGTAAAAATAATTAATAAAAAAGGCGGGATCCTGAACCGCCGTGTTCAATTGGTTGAGCTGGATAACAAAAGTACTCCCATTGGTTCAAAAAAGGCGGCACTTGAAGCTGTACAAAAAGGGGTCAGCGGTGTTATAGGAGCAGTGTGGAGTTCCCACTCCATTGCCATTGCCAGGGTTTTACAAAAAAACAAAATTCCCATGATTTCACCTTCTTCTACAAATCCTTTGGTCACCCTGACCGGCAATTATATTTTCAGAATCTGCTTTAATGATAATTTCCAGGGCAAAGTCATGGCAGATTTTGCCATGACTGACCTGAATGCTAAGAAAGCGGTTGTCATGACAAATACCAGCAGTAAATACAGTATTGGCCTTTCAGATTCGTTCACCCGTGAATTCAATGAAAAAGGCAGGGTAATCTGGCATACGGATTATATTGAGGGTGCCACGGATTTTTCCGGCCAGCTTAAAAAAATCAAGACCCTGAATCCTGATGTTGCATTTATCCCGGACCATTTCAGGGAATCAGGATTCATTATAAAGCAGGCAAGGTCCATGGGGCTTGCCATCATTTTCCTGGGCGGGGACGGCTGGCTTAACCAGATGTACAGGTTCGGAGGAGATGCAATTGAAGGCAATTATTATTCCGCCCAATGGCATCATCTGGTAGATGATGCCACAAGCAGGCAGTTTGTCAAAAACTATTCCAAAACACACAAAACAGCCAATCACCCTGTCATTGCACTTGTATACGATTCAGTCATGGTGATGACCAGCGCCATAGAAAAGGCAGGCTCCACAAACCACCAGGCCATAAGAGATGCCATTGCCGCCACAGATCATTTTCAAGGGGTTACAGGAATCATTACATTTGATCAAAACGGTGATCCTGTCAACAAGTCTGCTGTTATTTTAAAATTTAAAAACCATGATTCAGTGTATTTTAAACAGGTAAAACCCTGAAAAAACGGAGCATAAAAAATATTGAAACCCGCTAAAATAACCGGCATTATTTTTTTAATGCTGATGGTGGTTTTGCCCTATGCTGTCAAAGCTGCCGATACGATTAAAATCGGTGCATTAATGGGTTTTACAGGGGCATATAGAAGCAGCCATATTCATACTTTCCGGGCAATTCAAATGGCAGTTGACGAGTTGAATGAAAAAGGCGGGGTATTAAAACATAGAATTGAACTGGTCAAACTGGACAATAAAAGTTCACTTTTAGGCTCCAGGCAGGCTGCAAAAACTGCTGTAAAAAAAAATATCCTTGCCGTCATCGGCGCCGTCAGAAGCTCAAATTCTATTGCTGCGGCCCCGATTTTCCAGGCAGCCGGGATAATCATGATCACCCCTACTTCCACCAATCCCAGGGTTACCCTGCTGGGTGATTATATTTTCAGAACCTGCTATACTGACCTTACCCAGGGCCGGGTGCTTGCCAATTTTGCTTTTGATGAACTTTCTTTAAAAACCGCTGTTGTACTGACCAATGCAGGGAATAAATACAGTATGGATCTTGCAGGATATTTTATTGACCGGTTCAGGGCCAGAGGCGGAAGACTGCTGTGGGAAGGGGACTACCTTGACAGGGTCAGTGATTTTGACCTGCTGATAGAAAAAACAAAAAGAATGAACCCTGAAGTAATTTTTGTCCCCGGCTACAGCCAGGATGCAGGCCAGATCGTGAAAAAGGGACGTGAACTTGGAATCACTGCAACATTCATCGGCGGGGACGGATGGGATGAACTGATTTACCGTTACGCCGGGAATGCTATTAACAATTGTTTCCATTCTGCCTTCTGGCATCCTGACCTGCCTTCTAAAAAAAACCGGGTCTTTGTAAATCATTACCGGGAAAAATATGGAAAAATCAAACGTTTTGACATCGCAGGTGCCTATGATGCAGTCATGGTTTTTTCCCGGGCTGTTAAAAAAGCAGGCTGTCTTGAGCCTTTCAAAATCAAACTGGCAATGTATTCAATGGACAACTATAAAGGTGCAAGCGGAAATATTAAATTCGATAAAAACGGGGATACCACAAAGCCTGTTGTCATTATCAAATATATTAACAACCAATCTTTTTACCTTAAAAGCATTTTACCCTGAGACGATCCCTTATGAAGCTTTCCTTAAGATATAAAACCAGTCTTGCCCTCCTGATCTCATTTCTGGTTATTTCCATCATTGTAGGCAAAATTGAGTTCCGTCTTCAAAACCGCAGGTTCCAGGTCATGCTTGAAAAAAACCAACTGCTGCTGAAAACCCTGATGGAGCGGGATCAGGAATCTTTTGCAAATGAAATATTCGAACAAAGCATCCGGGCTCTTAAAATCAGGATTAATGCCATAATAAAAATTGCAGGTGTGGCGCATGTCAGAGTCTATGACAGGAACGGCGAATTGATCGCTTCTGACTCAGGGCCTTTTAAAAAAGGGGAAAAAACAACAAATAATTTAAACCGGGAAAAAAGAAAAACAATGTTTTCTTTCTCCCCCGGACCTTTTGGGGACTTTTTAACTTATACAAGGCAAATTCAGGCTATTGGGGAAACCATTGGATTTGTGACCATTGATTATTCACTTAAAGGCATACGGGTTGAAAAACGGAAATCATGGCTTTTGATCAGCGGAATACTTCTGGTTATTTTTATCATGATGATGCTTGTTTTAAACCTGGTTCTTTCAAGGATGATCATAAAGCCCATTACCTCCTTACGGGATACAATGGATAAAATCAGGTCCCTGAAGGCAAACGAGCAGGTCCCCATCCACACAGAGGATGAAATAGCCGATCTGTCCCGGACATTCAACCAGATGTCAAATGAGCTGTTTTACTCTTATAATGCGCTTGAGGACCAGAACCGGTCGCTTAAAGAAAAAGAAAAAAAAATCAATGAAATCAAACTTTACCTTAGCAGCATTATTGACTCCATGCCGTCTGCCATTATCGGTATTGACAACAATGGAATTGTAACCCAGTGGAACAGGGAAGCTGAAAACATGACCCGGATCAATACAAAAGCTGCATTGAACACCCATATCATGTCCTATGCTCCCATGATCGGTCTTACAAAAAAAGATATTACAAAAACGCTTGTTCAAAAAACAATCCATACCGTAAAAAAAAAATTGCAGATTACTGACAGCCCTGCAAAAACCCTGCAGACAACTTTATACCCGCTCACCGGCAGCGGTCTTGAAGGTGCTGTTATTCGAGTTGACGATATTACAAAACAGGTATTGTTACAGGAGGCAATGATCCATTCTGAAAAAATGGAATCTGTTGGCGGGCTTGCTGCCGGGATGGCCCATGAAATTAATAACCCCCTGGCCGGGATACTGCAAAATGCCCAGGTAATTGAACAGAGGCTGGAAAAAGACATGCCTGCAAATCAAAAAGCGGCCGAAAATGCAGGCACAAGCATGGCCAGGATAAATGCATACATGAAAGAAAGAAAAATCAATGCAATGCTTTTAAACATCAAAACGGCCGGGAAGCGTGCGGCTGGTATTGTAAAGGACATGCTCAGTTTTATCCGCAAGGAATCCGGGCATCTTGCTCCCCATTCAATGAACCGGCTGCTGGATGAGACCATAAATATTGCCAGGGCTGATTATGACCTTAAAAAAAGATATGATTTCAAAAAAATACTGATCAAAAAAGAATACCTGTCCGATTTGCCGGCGACCGCGTGTGAAAGGACAAAAATACAACAGGTGTTTTTCAACATACTCAAAAACGGGGCCTATGCCATGAGTCAAATCAAGGATGCCGGTTATAGTCCGAGGTTTATCTTAAAAACCCTGGAAACAGGAGATATGGTCCGGGTAGAAATTGAGGATAACGGCCCTGGCATGGATGAAAAGACAAGAAAAAGGATCTTTGAACCTTTTTTTACCACCAAACCTGTGGATATGGGGACAGGGCTCGGGCTTTCCATATCTTATTTTATTATAACCGACATCCACAAAGGGAAAATGAAGACAGAACCTGTAACAAACCGGGGAACCCGGTTCATTATCGAGCTTCCCATCATCTGAAAAAAAACCCCTGAAAAAATTCAGAGGTTATTTATTATAAATTGGCTCCCCAGCACGGACTTGAACCGCGGACCCATTGGTTAACAGCCAATTGCTCTGCCAACTGAGCTACTGGGGAGCAGTGCCTTTCGACAAGACTCGGGAAGATTATACCAGTGTAATTTTTTTGTCAAGAAAAAATGATAAAAAATTTGACATCCTTCCATATCAGGTTTATTCTCTTAAAAGGAAAAGAAAAAATCAAGGAGGGAAAATCATGGATATTAACAGTTTACAAGGGGCCAGCGCATACGCAAACACCCCTAATACCACTTTCCCGGTTAATAACACACTTCAAGATCAGAACCTTGAAGCATCCAAAACCGATCTTAATACTCAAAGCACCAATGCTGCCCAAAAAGCTTTTGAAGTAAGCATTACCAGGGAAGCACAGGACCGGCTGGCCACAGAGACCTCTGAAAAACCCGCTGAAACACAGGCCAGCGCACCAGAAAACCAGACAGAGCAGAATATTGCTTCTGCCCAGAAACAAAGCCAGATTGTTAATATTGTTGCCTGATGAAAAAAACAAACCATGATCACTGAAACCGGAATTGTAACCGATGTTAATCCATCTTTTGCCTGGGTAAAAACGACCAGATCCAGTGCCTGCAAGTCCTGCTCATCCAGGGAAAGCTGCGACACAGCCGGTGATCAACAGGAAATGACCGTTATGGTCAAAAACACACTCAATGTTGAAAAAGGCGATACTGTGCTCATTGGGCTTGAATCCAGGCATGTGCTTTATTTAACTTTTCTTCTATATGTGTTTCCCATTATTTTACTCGTCACAGGTGCTTTGATCGGCAATAGCCTTGCCCCTTTTTTTAATATGAACCCATCCCTTATATCAATGTTCTCAGGATCATTATTTTTCGGGCTGGCCTTTTATATAATCAGAAGAAAAAATAACTCACTTTCAAAGAAAGAAGAGTATAAACCCTTTCTTGTCAAAAAGAAATCCCAAGTTATTCCAGCCAGTTGTTCAATGCTTTAAAATTATATTTTTTTCCTTGCCAATATAGCTGCAATATAATATAACGCCAGGCTAGTTGTGGGTTTGTCGCATGAACTCTAAACCCTATAGATAAGAGAGAAGTATTATGACATCACAACGAGACCTAAAAGTAGCTATATTAATTATGACCATATTTTTGGTCACAGGAATTATATGCTATGCCTCTTTTACCCCCCCTGCACCTGAAAATCCGGTACGATTGATGTTTCAGACCAAAGCCGGCAAAGTTTTATTCACCCATTCGGTACACGCAGGCGATTATACGGATGATTGCCAGGACTGCCATCATAACATTGAAGATGATGAAACCTACAACTGCAGTGAGTGCCATGAAGACAAAGGTGATGAAGACTTGCCATCCAGAGCTGATGCATTTCATGCCAAGTGCAAGGGATGCCATGAAGATGTTGGCGCAGGTCCGGTAGAATGTAATTCGTGTCATACATTATAGTTAATTGGATTCTTTTAAATTATTAGCAATATATGAATGACCAAAGCTTTTTACAAAACAAGGACTTATTATGATTAGACGATCTTTTTTCACGTTAACCAAGCTAAGACTCGACTATGATCTTGTGGAACCGGATACTAAAGAGCCGGAGTCAATACCAATACCGTCCAACCTTATTTTATTATTGAATGAACCAATTGACAGTACAAAAATAGCTATAATAAAAACAGGAGATACGGTTAAAAAAGGTGAGAAGCTGCGCCTTTACAATGAAAGTTATGAGTATACGATTTCTCCCGTATCAGGGACCATCAGCGAGATTGACACTTACTCGGATGATTTTGGCAACAATTCCACTTATTTTATCATTAAAAATGATCTGAACCAGGCAGGTGGTGCAGATACTTTAAAATATGACTTAAAGGACGGCATTGCATCTGCTGATGAATTTCTAAGGACCCTGCCGGGGGCACCGCCTTTAAAAACCCTTGCCAGTGATGACATTAAAATTAAAACAATTGTCATTAACTGCGGAGACACGGATCTTTTATCCACAACCAGCCAGTACGTAACTTTAAATTTTCTGGATGAAATAAAACAAGGGGCAAAACTTTTAAAAAAAATCACTAATGTTCCCAAGCTTTGTATCACTATCCCTGAAAATTTAAATATCCAGGGGGAATTTGATTCTATCCAGGTATTCAAGACATCAATGAAATACCCTTCCAATTTACCGGCAATGGTTTTAAAAAAACATTTAAACCTGGTGCTCCCCCCAGGGCACACGCCTGAGGATTTAGGGGTTTGCTTTATCAGTGCTGAAGCTGTCGCCTCCCTGGCAAAAGCTTATAAAACAAAATCACCCTGTTTTGAAAAAATCCTGACAATTATTGACAAACAAGGTACACGATACAGGGTAAAAGCCACCATCGGAACCTCTTTACAAAAAATCTTCAAGACTTTCAGCATCCATGTAAATGAACAGGACAGAATCATTATCGGCGGTCCCATGAAAGGATTTGCAACATATACCCCTGTCCACCCTGTCCAGCCTGATATGGATACGGTAATAATTCAGGACAGGGACGTGATTCCGGAACTGTCCGACACTCCCTGTGTCAATTGCGGGAAATGTATCAGGATATGTCCTGCAAATATTCCTGTTAATGTTCTTGTGCGATACCTTGAGGCTGACCAGTATGAAGAGGCAGCCGACAGATATGATCTTGAGTCCTGTATCGAATGTGGTCTTTGTGCATACGTCTGTACGGCAAAGATACCATTATTCCAATATATCAGACTTGGGAAACATGAGCTTTTAAAACTTAAAGCAGATGTCTAAAATGGAGACTGCCAATGAATAAATATAAATTAACCGTATCCCATGCCCCTTTCTGGCATGATGGAGACAGTCTTTTTAAGATGAACCTGAATATCATGATTGCAGCCCTTCCGGCTGTCATTTTCGGTGTTATTCAGTTCGGTGCACCCGCTGTTGGTGTACTTGCACTATCTCTTTCCAGTGCCATGGTATGGGAACTTATATTAAATGTTATATCCAGAAACAAGATCACCATCGGTGATCTTGATTCTGCTGTCATAGGACTTCTTTTCGGCATGATGCTCCCTGCCACATCCCCATGGTGGCTTGTCATCACAGGAACCTTTGTTTCCGTGGTGATAGGAAAAATGATTTTCGGCGGTATCGGGGCAAACCCCTTTAACCCCGCCCTCATTGGAATGGCATTTCTAATACTTTCCTGGAAAATATTTTTTGATTTCGATGCTGCATATCTTAATTATGAATTCGGGTTTACGGCTCTTGCACCCCTGGCCGCACTTAAAGCTAAAGGGGCCCTGGCGGTTGCCGGCCTTTTCCCGGTAAAAGATCTTATAATGGGCAGGCAGGTGGGTGCCATCGGCTGCACATTCGGCCTTGGCCTTATCATAGGCGGTATCTACCTGATCTTACGGGGATACATAAGATGGGAAATTACAATCTCATTTATTCTGGGCATCATAATTACTTCCTTTTGCTTCAACATTGCAAAGCCTGATGTTTATGCAGGCCCGATGCTTCATCTTTTTTCAGGGTATACACTGCTTGGTGCATTCTTTCTTGCAACGGAAAACTCATCTTCACCGGTCAACACGATTCCCATGTTCATCTACGGTTTTTTTGCCGCGGCCATGATCATCCTGATGAGGAACATTGGTGCTTATCCTGACGGTACCATACTGGCCATCCTGTTAGCAAACCTTGTGAACCCCCTGATGGATAAAATAAGACCCAAAGCCTGGGGGAAGGGAGTCAACAATGCGTGAAATGATTAGTATGATTGTAGTTTTAACCGTGTTGACGGCTGTTTCAGGCGGGCTGCTGGCTGCCGTCAAATCAGGGACCGAGGTTCGAATCGAAAATCAGGTTCTAAAATTTCAAAAAGCTCCCGCTATTAAAGAACTCTTTCCGAAAGCGACCAATAATCCTTTAGCGGAAAGATTTACCGTAAAAGACGGAAAGACTGAGTGGCAAATTTTTCCGACTAAACTTCCAGACGGTTCAAAAGCAATTGCCTTTGAAACCCACGGGATCGGATTTGCAGGACCAGTGGGATTGATGGTCGGAATTAATCTTAAAACAGATCATATCGTTGGTGCAAGGGTAACTACTCACTCTGAAACTCCAGGCGTTGGTGCCAGGGCAAAAGATGACCCTACCTTTGTTTCCCAGTTTGCCGGCATGAGTCTTGATAAAAAATTTGCCATAAAAAGCGACGGCGGTGACATTGATGGCATATCCGGTGCCACGTTTACCTCAAAAGGGGTCTGCGTTGCAGCCAGACAGGCAAAAGAAATATACCGGAAACTTAAACCTGAAATTCTGAAACAGATCAAATAGGGCAACTATTTAGGAGAATATAAATCATGGCACAATCCTTGGCAAAAGAATTTACAAAAGGACTCTGGGCTGAAATACCTCCTTTCAGGCTGGTTTTAGGGCTTTGCCCGACCCTTGCAGTAACAAAAACCGTTGAAAACGGGATCGGGATGGGAGTTGCGACCGCATTTGTACTGGTCTTTTCCAATCTCCTGGTTTCAATGCTCAGGAATTTAATTCCTTCAAAAGTTAGAATTGCCTGCTATATTGTTATTATCGCCACATTTGTTACCATTGTGGAACTCTTGATGCAGGCTTTTACATATCCATTATATTTAAAACTGGGAATCTTTATTCCCTTGATTGTTGTAAACTGTATTCTTCTGGGAAGAGCAGAAGCCTTTGCCAGCAAGAATTCACCTATTCTCTCCCTTGCAGACGGCCTGGGGATGGGTATCGGATATACCCTTGCACTGGGTGCCTTAGGTGGGGTCAGGGAAATCATAGGCCATGGGACCCTTACCTTCTGGGGCGGAACGCCTGTTTTTGAAATGGGGGCATGGTTCCATCCGTTTGCCTTCATGATTCAGGCGCCGGGTGCATTTGTTGCACTTGGACTGATGCTCTGCTTCATGAATCTTATGGGGAAACAATAAAAAGGAGAAAATAAAATGGAAGACCTGTTTGTTCTTGCTATAAGCTGTATTTTTATCAATAATATTCTCCTTGCCCAGTATCTTGGAAACTGTCCGTTCCTGGGCACATCCAAAAAAATGGAAACTGCAATTGGCATGGCCATGGCTGTTATTTTCGTATTGGTCATGGCAGGAGGACTCACTTGGATTGTAAACGAATATCTGTTAAAAACCCTTGATGTGGAGTACCTGCAGACGGTTTCATTTATCCTCGTGATTGCATCCCTGGTCCAGTTTGTTGAAATGTTTCTTAAAAAAAGCATTCCGGCCCTTTATTCAGGCCTGGGCATTTTTCTTCCCCTTATTACCACAAATTGTGCGGTTATGGGTGTCGCCCTGATTAACATGAAGGAAGGATATTCATTTCTTGAAGCCATTGTTGCATCCTTTGCCTATGCGATCGGATATGGACTGGCTTTGATATTGTTTGCCGGAATCAGGGAGAGAATCCTTCTTGCCAGGGTTCCAAAGCCTTTACAGGACACATCCATAGGGCTTATAACAGCAGGCATAATTGCAATAACCTTTATGTCATTTAAAGGAATGGTTTAAAATAAATTGGAATAATCCCGGCTCTTTTTCGTTCATGAGGAGGAATATTTCAAACTTATAAGGTGATATTATGATCCCAGCTTTATTGTTCATGTTAGGCATAGGCGCCGTATGCGGTATTATCTTAAGCCTTTCATCCAAGGTATTTTATGTTTATGAAGACCCGAGAATCGCTAATGTGGAAAACAACCTGGCCGGTGCAAACTGCGGTGGCTGCGGTTATGCAGGATGCTCTGCCGCAGCGGAAGCAATTGTAACAGGAAAGGAACTGCCAAGCCTCTGCATTATATCCGGCAAAGAAGGTGCAGAAAAAGTAGCGCAAATAATGGGGGTGGACGTATGTTCTGCAGAAAGTCCGCTGTCTTACAGCATGTGTGAAGGCGGATCCCGTGCTGCTGATAAATACCACTATATGGGAATTTCATCCTGCAGGGCAATGGCGGTTGTATTCGGAGGGAAAAGAGTCTGCAGCGTAGGATGTATCGGCCTTGGCGACTGTGTAAAGGCGTGTAAATTCGGTGCTCTCCAACTTGGCCCCAAAGGCTACCCTGTGGTTGATGATGACAAATGTGTAGGGTGCGGTGCCTGCCAGCAGGCTTGCCCAAAAGAGATTATAGAAGTAAAAACCCTTTCTGAAAAACTCATGAAATTTAACCAGAAACAGGATCCCCTGGCACCATGTGCCCAGACCTGCCCTGCTGAAATTAACATCCCAAGATATATCAACCAGATAAAGGAAGGCAGATATAAAGAAGCGGTTCAAACCATACGTATGAGAAACCCGCTGCCGCTGGCCTGTGGCAGGGTTTGCCCGCATCCATGTGAAAGTGAATGCAGGAGGGGAATTGAAGATGAGCCGGTTTCCATAAACCAGCTCAAACGGTTTGCCTCGGATTATGAAATGGATTCAGGTTCCAGGATACCCATTAAATGCGCACCGGATACGGGCAAAAAAATTGCTGTGATCGGTGGCGGGCCTTCAGGGCTTTCGTGTGCATTCTTCCTTCGCAGGATCGGGCATCAGGTCGATATCTTTGAGGCCATGCCCAAACTTGGCGGCATGCTCAGATACGGCATCCCTGAGTACCGTCTTCCAAAAAAAGTCCTGGACTGGGAAATCCAGGGAATTCTTGATCTTGGCATCAAGTCATTCTGCCATGTTAAATTCGGCGCTGATTTCGGGCTCGGGTCTTTGATGGCATCAGGGTATAACGCAGTATTTCTCGGTGTAGGTGCCTGGAAAGACTATTCTCTTGGTATAGAAGGGGAAAACCTTGACGGTTGCTATACAGGAATTGATTTTTTGCAAAAAATGTCCAGTGGCAAGAAAGTAAACCTGGGGAAAAGAGCTGCCGTGGTTGGCGGGGGCAATACAGCTGTTGACTGTGCAAGAACCCTTTTAAGATCAGGGCTTGAAAAAGTCTACATGGTTTACAGGAGGACAAGAAAGGAAATGCCGGCCAATGAGGTTGAAATCGTGGCATCTGAAGAAGAAGGCATTGAGTTCGTTTTCCTGGCCGCACCCACGAGGGTAATTGGTGATGACAGTGATAAAACCACCCATATTGAATACCTTAAAATGCAGCTTGGTGAACCTGATGCCAGTGGCAGACGCCGCCCCGAGCCGATTGAAGGCTCTGAGACCCTCCTTGAGGTGGACATGGTTATCTCCGCCATTGGACAGTCCCCTGATCCTTCCTTTAAAGAACAGGATCCCCATAAAAGGATGGTTGAACTCGAACTTACAAGGTGGAATACAATTGATAATGACCCCGCAACAATGCAGGCTTCCATCCCCTATATTTTTACGGCAGGGGATGCAGCTACAGGGCCATCGCTTGTTGTTGAAGCCATTGGCGGTGGGAGGCGTGCCGCAAGATCCATTGACTTGTTCCTGAAAGGCCGGCCTGTTGAACCGGTAAAAGATTCTCTACAGCAAAAAAGGATTCGCGAATCCATCTTCAAAAAAGTGGACGGCATTAAAAAGACACCAAGGGCAAAAATGCCGGAGATTCAAGTTGACGGAAGGCTTGATTCTTTTGTTGAAGTTGATCTTGTTCTGCCGGAGGATACGGCCCATGAAGAAGCAAAAAGATGCCTGGACTGCTGCAGGATTTGCTACAACCCGGACACTGATTTCCCCATTGCAGGGAATAATTAAGTTTAATACTGCATTTTAAAAAAATCATGCCGTCTAAAGGGTATCTTGATCAAAGATACCCTTTTATTCTTTTGGATATCTTGTAATCATATGGCAAAAAACAAATTAAAAATCCCGGCGATTATACTTTCAGCAATTATTATCTTATTGTCTGCCAGTGGTATTTTCCTGTTTATTGAGATATCATCTTTTATTAAACAACCTTCCAATCCTGCTGCCGGTAAAAAAATCTTTATCATTAAACCCGGACAAAGCCTCGGGCTAATTGCCAAAAACCTTGAAAAAGAATCCATTATATCAAATAAAACATATTTTAAGTTATTTGCAAAAATCAAAAAAGCCGGCAAAAAACTTCAGGCCGGGGAATATATTCTCAGTGCATCAAAATCCCCGGAACAGATTCTTGAAATCCTTTTAAAAGGCAAAGTAAAATTATACAAGATGACCATACCCGAAGGGCTTAATATCAAAGAAATTGCAACGCTGACGGAAAAGGCGGGTTTTTGCAGCAAAACAACATTCATGTCCCTTTGCCATGACAGGGCATTTATTATCTCATTGTCGATCAAATCAGCAACACTGGAAGGCTATCTTTTCCCTGACACCTACTTTTTCCCAAAACATGCTTCCTGCGAACATATCATTGCAACCATGGTTGATCATTTTAAAAAAGTCTTCACAGATGTCTGGAAAGCCCGGGCAAAAACTCTGAACTTTTCCATCCACGATATTGTGACCCTTGCATCCATCATTGAAAAAGAGACGGGCAATGCCACAGAAAGACCACTCATCTCATCGGTTTTTCATAACCGCCTTAAAAAGAACATGCGGCTCCAAAGTGATCCTACCGTAATATACGGCATTAAAAATTTTGACGGCAACATTAAAAGAAAACACCTTAAAACAATTACCCCTTACAACACCTATCAAATCAAAGGGCTTCCCATAGGCCCCATTGCAAATCCAGGAGCCCTGTCTTTAAAGGCCGCCCTGTATCCTGCTCAAACAGACTACCTTTTTTTTGTTTCTAAAAAAGATTCAACCCATAAATTTTCAAGGACTGTCCAAGAACATAACAGGGCGGTTAAAAAATACCAGCTCAGGAAAAAATAATCATTTAAAACCTTCAAATTGTTTAAGATAAACAATAACAGCCCCGCTTTTTGATTTTGTTTTTTTCTCCCATTTATAAAAAATCACCTGGTTCTGGTTTTTCATTTCATTTAATACATCCTCCACAACATCTGGTAACACCGGCCCGAAATCAGAATGAAGGCCTTTCCCGACAATAATCCTTATTGTGAAAAAGCCCTGCCGCCTGCAAGTCAGAATAAAAGATATGGCCCTTGCCTCG
>JAADHV010000088.1 GCA_013151635.1 Deltaproteobacteria bacterium
AATGGCCGAGTGGCTGAAGGCGCTCGCCTGCTAAGCGAGTATGGGCGTTATAGTCCATCTAGAGTTCGAATCTCTATTTCTCCGCCACAAATACGAACAAAACCAGGAATTCCTAGTCTCCTGAAAGTTCTTTTTGAAGCCGGGCAGGTGACAGTGTCCAGAATGGGGTGCCATCCGATGTAAGGCGGACTTTAAAAGATTTATTTTTATTTTTTATTTTTGCAGCCATGATTACTTCTTTGCCATTAATTTCAGTAAAGTAACCCCTCAGGCTTATTTTATCACCTTTTCTTATGCCGATCCTGTTTGGTTTTTTATACCAGACGGGGCAAAGATGAACCAGGATCTCGTCCCCTTCCTTCCCTTCTTTGACAACAAGGGCAACCCCCGGAGACATGCCGGGGATAGGAACAACTTCTTTTACATCTGTCACAACAACTTTTATTTTTTCTACATCCTGTGCATTATAAAATTTGTTGTATGTATCATTGGCGCCCCACCCGCCCATATCTTTTTTATCATTTGCCTGGATGCTTCCTGCACCTGATATCATAAAGGCGAAAACCACAAAAAAAATGAAATGAAATATTTTTTGTTTTCTCATATCATACCTGTTTGAAATTAAAATATTTTTCATTAAAATTGAATTGCAGTTGTAAACATTAATATATCGATACCGTGATTGGGAGCTTTGATTGATGCATTTGAGTAGTGCATATATCTAAAATTCAAATCAACAAATCCAATCCTTGCGCCTATACCGATCCTGTCTTCGAATTGGAAGTTAGTGGAAAGATTCCTGTCTGCGATATGGTATTCATCAATATAAGTAACACCGATCCCGCCCTCTATATAGGGCTTGATCAGATTTGACTTTTGTCCAAAATAGTAAGCAAAAACAGGAGAAAGAGCTATGCCGTTTATATCTTCATTGTTATGTTCCCAGTGGTTTAAAGAAAGTTCAAAATAACCTGACAAATAACCGGTCTTGGTTTCAAGCCACCTGGAAGAAAAATCTTTTTTCAGACCCACACGATAGACATCTATATCCGGGTCAGCCTGCCCATATCCAAAAGAGAGACCATATCCTGAAGAACCAGCCATTGCCGTGCCGTAAACCAGCATAAAACCAAAAATGAGAATCAAGTATTTTTTCATAACTATCCTTTTTTCTTTTCAACCAATGAGTTTAAAATTTGAGTTGTCACTTCCCCACCCTTATTAAATGAATGATTGGATTTATTCAACAAAAAAAGAAAAATTTTTACCTGATGGTGAATAATTACAGGTATTAGAACATCCTTGACCTGCTGTTTCAGGCGCATTAACCCTTGACATACAATTAAAGGGAGTTTATATCCTTCTAACAATTATATAAAGGAGATATTTTTATTTTTATATAAAAAAAATTGAAAAACATGCATTTAAAACAGATACTTAAAAAAAACAGGGGACCCTTTATAAAAAAATGGTTCCAGGCAACAATTGATACATATCCTGAACAAACAGCGAAAATACTGGGTAAGGATTCCAACAGGTTTGATAACCCTGTCGGGGCCGTTACCCGTGAAACCATTGAAGGTGTATTCAGTCTTATCACAGAAGATTTCAGTCAGGAAACGCTTGAAAAAGCACTTGACCCGGTTATCCGCATCAGGGCGGTTCAGGCGTTTTCAGCTTCAGATGCCGTCAGTTTTGTTTTTACTTTAAAAAAAATAGGTGAAAACATTCTTGACGACAGCCTGATCGGGGAATTTGACAAAATTGTTGACAAAATTGCGCTTGCGGCATTTAACAAATTTATGAAATGTAAAGAAGAAATATTCCTTTTAAAGGCCACTGAAAGCAAAAGACGCATTCACAGGGCTTTTGAAAGGGCGGGTTTAGTAGCTGAGCTATCGGAAGATGATCTTGTTAGCTCGAAAAAATCTTAACATGCACGACAAAATTCAGGTTTGTCCTGCATAAAATAATGAGGTGGTTATAATATGAATCAAAAGTACTTGATCCCCCTGACAGCTGTTTTTCTGCTTTTTTTAGTAGCATACACAGGGGTTGAGGGAGCAGGGCTTCAGTGGTTCTTCGGAATTGTTTTCCCCTATGTAGCGGTGATTGCCTTCCTTGCCGGGTTTGTATACAAGGTTCTGGGTTGGGCTTCTTCTGCTGTTCCATTCAGGATTCCAACAACCTGCGGACAACAGAAATCTCTACCATGGATAAAACAAAGCACCATTGACAACCCTGATACTTCAACAGGTGTGTTTGTGCGTATGATTCTTGAAATTTTTCTTTTCAGGTCTCTGTTCAGAAACACAAAAGCAGCGTTTAACAAAAATGCTTCAAACAGGCTTTCCTATTCCTGGGAAATTTTCCTCTGGGTGGGCGCCCTTGCCTTTCATTATTCCTTTCTGGTTGTATTGCTAAGGCATTTCAGATTTTTTACGTCTCCTGTACCATCCTGCCTTAAAATACTTGAGCGCATTGACGGGATTGTGCAATTAGGTCTTCCCGGACTGATGCTGTCTGGTGTTGTGTTGCTTCTTGCAGTATTATTTTTGCTTGCAAGAAGAATTTTTGATGCCAAGGTGGCTTATATTTCCCAGGCAGCTGATTACTTCCCGTTATTCCTTATTATCGGGATTGCATCAACCGGTTTGTCCATGAGATATTTTACAAAGGTTGACATTATCGGCATTAAAACGCTTACCATGGGCCTTGTCACCTTCAGCCCCACAATTCCTGAGGGCGTTGGCGGTCTTTTTTATGCCCACATCTTTATGGTAAGTACCCTTTTTGCATATTTCCCTTTGAGCAAACTCATGCACATGGGGGGGATCTTCTTAAGCCCGACAAGAAATATGGCAAACAATACGCGTGCAAAAAGACATGTTAATCCCTGGAACTATGATGTGAAAACCCATACATACGAAGAGTATGAGGATCACTTCAGAGAAAAAATGATTGAAGCTGGTCTGCCAGTGGATAAGAAGGAGTAATAAATGTCTGACCAAATCAAACCGGATGAATTATTAAATAAAATAGACTATGGTCCGAAAAAAAAATCGGAACCGGGCAACTGGATGAATACTTCGGTCCAGATCAGACCCGGAATGTATTGTTATGCGGCAAAGGCAGAAAGCGTTAAAACATTAAGCCTGCCCAATGCCAGACCATGGAACCCTCTTGAAGATGACTGGAAGCTTCCGGATAACTGGCAGGAAATTATTTTCCAGGGTTTGAAAGAGCGCCTGGAAAAATTTCGAACATTCAAAGTGTTCATGGATATTTGTGTCCGTTGCGGCGCATGTGCTGATAAATGCCATTTTTTCCTTGGAACCGGCGATCCCAAAAACATGCCTGTATTAAGAGCTGAACTTTTAAGATCCGTTTACAGGAATGATTTTTCCACTGCCGGGAAAATACTGAGTAAAATCCCGGGCGGAAAAGCTTTGGCAGGTGCCAGACCCATGACCATGGATGTACTCAAGGAATGGTGGTATTACTTTTTCCAGTGTACAGAATGCAGGCGGTGTTCCGTCTTCTGCCCCTACGGCATTGACACCGCTGAAATTACCATAATGGCAAGGGAAATTTTCAACCTGCTCGGTCTTAACATTGACTGGATTGCAACTCCTGTTTCAAACTGTTTTCAAACAGGGAACCATCTTGGTATCCAGCCCCATGCCTTCAAAGACATGCTGGATTTCTTTGTAGAAGACATTGAAGACGTGACAGGGGTCAATTGTGCGCCCAACTTCCAGAAAAAAGGCGCTGATATCCTTTTTATCACCCCATCAGGGGATGTGTTTGCAGATCCAGGGACCTACACCTGCCAGGGATACCTGATCCTGTTCCAGTATCTCAAAGAAAAATACGGACTGGATGTCACCTGGAGCACATATGCATCCGAGGGGGGAAACTTTGGTTTCTTTACCTCCCATGAGACCATGAAACGTCTCAATGCAAAAATGTATGCAGAAGCAAAACGCCTGGGCGTAAAATGGATACTGGGCGGCGAGTGCGGCCATATGTGGCGGGTTATCCATCAGTACATGGATACTATGAACGGCCCTGCCGACTTTCTTGAAGAACCTGTGAATCCGATTACAGGAACCAAATTTGAGAATGCCAGGTCCACAAAAATGGTCCATATCGTTGAATTTACAGCCGACCTTATCAAGCATGGAAAACTTGAGCTTGACAAGAGCCGGAACTCAAACCGCATCATGACCTTCCATGATTCCTGCAACCCTGCAAGAGGAATGGGGATCCTGGACGAACCCCGGTACGTAATTGAAAACGTCTGCGATAACTTTTATGAAATGCCGCCGAACACCATCCGGGAACAGACCTTCTGCTGTGGTTCAGGTGCAGGTTTAAATGCCGGTGAAAACATGGAACTTCGAATGGCAGGGGCCCTTCCAAGAGCAAATGCCTTAAAATACGTCCACGAAAAATTCGGCGTCAACACCCTTGGCACCATCTGTGCCATTGACAGGGCAGCCCTTTCAACGCTGTGCGAATACTGGGTACCGGATGTGGAAGTTTACGGGATCCATGAGCTGGTTGGAAACGCTTTGATCCTGCCAGGAGAAAAGAACAGAACAGAAGACTTGAGGTTTGAACCCTTGCCAGGCGTAGAAGAGGAGGAAAGCGATGAATAAAAACATGATCATCACAGGACTTGTCATTTTTGTCCTGGCCGTGCTCTCACCGTTCTGGTTTAATATGATTACAACGACCCAGGCAGCCCCCGAACCGGAACTTTTAGGCCGCGCCAAGACCGAAAAAAAATGCGTGCTGGATAAATATGAAATGAGAGCCAATCACATGGCCCTTCTGGATGAATGGAGAGATTCCGTGGTCAGAAGTTCTGACAGGCAGTACAAGGCTGCAAACGGCCATACATTCGGCATGAGTATTTCCACCGGTAAAAATTCCTGCCTTGGCTGCCATGTAGACAAGACAAAATTCTGTGACAAATGTCATACATATGCTTCGGTTAATCCCTATTGCTGGGATTGTCACACAAACCCCAAGGAGATTGAATGATGGAAAAAAGTAGAAGAAGCTTTCTCAAAGTAGCGGGTATTGCTGCCATCGGATTAGGTGCTTCTCCGGCAATTAACTTTGCTTCATCTGATTCTCGTGGTACAGCCCATGCGGTGAAAAGCAAAAATAAAGAAGCGCTTCACGCCCGTCGATGGGGCATGGTAATTGATACCGGTAAGATAACGGATGAAATAGCGAAAAGTGTTTCTAAAGCCTGCCATAAAGCCCATAACGTCCCTGACTTTAACATTAAAGTGGATGAAAAAAAATACCCCCATACAAGGCCTGTAAATCACAAACAGGAAGTCAAATGGATATGGGAAGAGCATTTTGATAATGCATTCCCTGATAAGGAGGATGAATTTCTTGCTGAAAAATTCCATGGTCTTCCCTTCCTTGTAACCTGTAACCATTGCAAACATGCCCCCTGTGTCAGGGCATGCCCGACACAGGCGACCTTTAAAAGAGAAGACGGAATTGTCATGATGGACTACCATCGCTGTATCGGGTGCAGGTTCTGTATGGCAGCCTGCCCTTTTGGATCAAGAAGTTTTAACTTCAGAGATCCGCGACCGTTTATCAAAAAAATCAGCCCCAATTACCCCACCCGTACCAAAGGGGTTGTTGAAAAATGCGATTTTTGCGCTGAACGGCTGGCCAAAGGCAAGCTTCCCCATTGTGTGGGAGCAAGCAAAGGCGCTATTGTGGTTGGAGACCTTGAAGATCCCAAATCTGAAATCCGGGGACTTTTAAATGAACATTATACAATCAGACGTAAACAGTCTCTGGGTACCGAGCCTTCTGTTTACTATATCATGTAAGGGGAGCCGAGTATGCTTGAAATAGCTATTAAAGGAAGTAAAAATTACTGGTTATGGATAGTCTTTCTGCTCGCTGTAATGGGAGCAGGAGCGGTCGTTTATCTTGACCAGTTCACGAACGGCCTTATGATCACCGGCATGAGCCGGGACGTATCATGGGGCTTTTACATTGCAAACTTTACATTTCTTGTAGGAGTTGCCGCAGGAGGGGTCATGGTTGTCATACCCTATTATCTTCATGATTATGAAAAATTTCACAGGATTACAATTCTTGGAGAATTTTTAGCAGTTGCTTCTCTTATCATGTGTCTTCTTTTTATCATTGTTGATTTAGGGCAACCTACCCGTGCGCTGAACGTACTATTATACCCGACGCCCCATTCAATGCTGTTCTATGATATGATCGTTTTAAACGGTTATCTTTTCCTGAACATTGTTGTTGGGTGGAAGGTTCTTGAAGCGGAAAGGAACCAGGTTGAACCGGCATGGTGGACAAAACCGCTGGTTTACCTTTCCATTCCCTTTGCCATTGGTATCCATACGGTAACCGCATATCTTTATTGCGGTCTTCCCGGCCGCGGGTTCTGGCTGACTGCCATTCTGGCGCCAAGGTTCCTGGCATCGGCATTTGCGGCAGGACCTGCATTTTTGATTATTCTCTGCTATATTATCAGAAAATTCACCAAATTTGATCCTGGATGGGAGGCCATGCAGACCTTGTCAAAAATTGTCTGTTACGCCATTATTACCAACCTGTTCTTCTTTTTGTGCGAAATATTTGTCTCCTATTATTCAAATATTCCCGCGCATAAAGCCCACGTCCAGTATCTCCTGTTCGGATACCACGGGTACACGGCCCTGGTTCCCTGGATGTGGACCAGCCTGACATTGATGACCACAGGAGCTATTCTATTATTAATTCCGAAATTGAGGAACAACCATACCCTGTTGCCGATCACCTGTGCCATGATAGTTTTCGGTGCATGGATCGACAAGGGCCTTGGCATGATCTCAGGCGGGTTTGTACCGTCTCCTCTGCACCATGTAACAGAATACTCACCCACAGGGCCTGAAGTCATGATTGCCCTTGGGGTTTATGCCACAGGCTTTTTTGTCCTGACCATTCTTTACAAGCTTGCAACCCAGGTCAAAGAAGAGGTTCGCGGTTAAATTTATAAATAACAAAAGATATTAATCTTTATTCAAGGGGGGTTCTTGTAAAATAGAACTCCCCTGTTTATTTATAATTCCAGAAATGATATTTCTCCTTTAATGGCAGATAAAAAAAAAATTCCAATACAATTCAATGATTCTTTTTTAGAAGAAAAAAGAAATGAACTTCTGGTTGCCATATATGAAAATCATCATAAAACCGCAGGACAGATCTGCCACGGTATTCTCAGGCATACCGAAACCAGTTCAAGATTCAGTGAAAATACGGAAAAACTATTAAACCAGATACAGACCATTATCAGAAAATTTTACCCCGGTCTTTTAAAACACTCTTTCCATGAAATTAAAACCTGTCATGACCGCCTGAAAAAACGCCTTGTGTTTTCCATCAAACAATCACGCAAAAATATCGTTCATGTGGATTTTCACGATTGGGAAACAAACCTTAATTTGAACAGGAGCCAGAAAAATCTCTTGTATAAAACCGCCATGACCTTTCAATTGACCTGTGGGTGCAGTAACTTTTGCATCCGGTGCAATGAATGGGCATTGCCCCTGGTAAGATCCCATTTCTCTTATAAGGCTGTTTTAAAAATCCTGAACCATATGGCAAATCAACAAAATGACGAGATTTCCCTTTATGGGGCATCCGACCCTCTGGACTGGGAACATGGGGAAAAAACTATTGCTGACATCGTTGAACACCTTGAAACCATACCCATTGAATACAGCATTTTAACAAAGGTCCCAAAGGGTAAGGAACCTGTACTAGAAATACTTTTGAAAAACAATTCAAATCTTTCCGTCAGTATTACTTCAAAAAATAAAACCCGTATCGGGGAAATCGAAAAAAATCTTACAAGCCCCATCAGCAAACAACACGATCTGGATGAATTGTTGATTCCCGCAGGATTTGATGAAGATTTCATTTCCATCAAACCCTCCATCACCGACGGGTATGGCATGGAACTGACACCTGACGGGGCATTTATCATTATTCCCACTTTCACCACAGCGCTGCATCCCTTTGGCCATAAAAAAATCCGTGTTACAGCAGGAACAAGGTTTTTTCCGGTAAAAAAAACCGGCAGAAACGCCCTGCTGGTTGATTATTTCAAACCCCTTGAAGGCTATGATCTAAATCAGACCCGCCATCACCTGGATCACCTGCTGGATGTGCAGATTGAATCCATCATCCTTGATAATGGCACGGATGAACTGACCCCGCCCGGCATGAGAAGCTTAAAAGAATATCTTTCCATCTTTGAAGAAAAACCGCGGCTTCAAAGAAAAAAAATGACCCCCTCTGTTCTTAAACACCTGAAACAGGTATTTATTTCAAAAACCGGTTTTAAACACCTGTCCGGTAAAAGCAAAAAATTATATTTTAAAAAAATCAACACCCACCTGAAATTGTGCAAAAAAAAAGGCTGCCTTTCGGCAAAACTGTCTGCCATATCTTTTTTCCTTGACTCCATCTTTTACTATGCAAAAAAAAATCCGGTTAAAATAAAAATAATACAATTTCTTTTAAAGGATGAAATCTCACAGATCTTTCATTCTTTCAGCCACAAATTAAGCCGCAGGGCCCCTGAAGACATTTTAACCGACCCGGCCATTGATTCTTTTAAAATTTTAAGATTTTACATTTTTGGTTTATTGGATGGCTCCTGCAATAGCATAATACTTGAATTTATCAAGGCCTTTCCGTCAACCTATGACCCTGTTGGCGACATCTTTTACGTCAATACTGAGTAAAGGGCTGAAGGCCGAAAACCGCTCTTGCCCTGTCACAAAGAAGGTTGCCGACACCATTTTTCCATGAGAGAATAAAATCGCGACAAATGGACGGTCGATTTTTATAAATCATGCATTTAACCTTAAAACCGACTTGCCCATCCAAGGCTATGCAGCGAGGATTATGGGAATTTGTACCCTTCATATAACTTTTGAATTCATTTAAACGGGATGTCATCTCAATTGGTACGACACCTTTTAACACCGCATTTGTTTCGTTGTCCGGAAACGAAACGCAAAAAAAAGCACAACATGCACCGCATGTCTTGCAAGGGCTTTGCTTCATGTAACTTTCCCCGTGTCTTGAATGCTATTGACCGGATACAAATTTCCATTATGTGACTGGTCTCTTTCCCTTTCACATCGTATTGTTGATCCGGCATGTTAAAAAAACATTTGTCAATCACCACTCCGTGACAAGGCCAGGAAGAAATAGACAGGAAATCAAGGTATGATAAATTGCAAAAAATTCAATTTGCATAAAATTAAATCAGCTATTCATTTTTGTATATCAGATTATGCATAAAAATACTATTCATATTAACGGATATAATTTTATTTTTATATTGACTTTTAAGGCAGTTCTAAATACTAAAACAATTATTCGGGTGCAAAAAATGCTTAAAAGGGAACGCCTGTGAAATTCAGGGACGGACCCGCCGCTGTAAATTGGGGACGAAAGCTTTTTAAAGCCACTGTCTGTTTTAAAGCAGATGGGAAGGCAAAGCAAGTAGGATGATCCAAAAGTCAGAAGACCTGCCTTGAATATTTGAATATCTTTCGTGGTTAAAATGGTATTTAAGGATCTTGGACAAAGAAAAGGGATACTCCGGATCGATTAATAATCGATCCGGAGTTTTGTTTTTTTTGGGGGGGGGTATGCAACCTATGATTAACCGGTTAAAGGACAGGAAAGAAAAAATGGATAAAAAATACAGGATTGATTTGAGAACCTTTGGAGCTGTTTTTATTCTTTTTATATTGATATTTCAATCAAACGTGTTTGCCAGGGGCATTGTTGTCACAGACTCACATGGGACCCTTCTTAAAATTAAAAAGCCCGTACAGCGCGTGGTATCGCTTGTTCCTTCTGCAACAGAAATTTTGTTTAAAATCGGGGCTCAAAATGCAGTGGCAGGAATCACCTATCATGATTCAACCCTTAAAGGCGCATCACAAAAAAAAATCATTGGCGGCTTTTTTTATCCGTCTCTTGAAAAAATTAAAAAAATAAAACCGGACATGATTATCCTGTCGTCATTTCATAAAAAAATAATTGAAACTTTCAAGAACTCAAATTGCACGCTTTTTATTTATGACACCAAGAGTATCGGGCAGTCATATAAGAATATACTTGCACTTGGAAAAATATTTCATCGTGAAAAGGCCGCACAAAAGGTCATTGATAAAAATAAAGCCGGGCTTGAACATATCAGGCTCAAGCTTGCAAAGGCTGTTACCGGCAACAAGAAACGGGTGCTCCGCCTGATGGGAAGAGATACCGTCATGACACCGGGAGCCGATTCTTTCCAAAATGAAATGATCCGCAGGGCCGGCGGCATCCCGCCTGATTTCGGGGAAAAAGGAAGCATCGTACCAGTGACCAGGAAAGAATGGCTGGCCTTTAACCCTGAAGTGATCTACGGCTGTGGCCGGGACCGGAAAACCGCAGAAAAGTTTTTTTCACTTCCCGGATGGAAGGATGTGGATGCGGTCAGAAACGGCAGGGTTTACTATTTTCCCTGTGAATTAACCTGCAGGGCCTCAACCCATACCGGTTATTTTGTCTCATGGCTTGCTTCCATGATTTACACAGATGAATTTGCCAATCCGGAAAACAATATTTCCCCCATCAAGGTGGTACGCTCAAAACCGGTTGATATCGACCTTGATTATATCAAGTCCGCTTCCATAAAATACAGCCGGATTTATGATTTTATGAACAAAACCCTGGTCATTGATTTTCTTCGTCCGCAAACCATTGTTTCCACCCTTGAAGGACAGCGGAATCATATCCTGACCGTGGGCAATCATTATACGCCGCCGCCCACCTGGGCTCCCGGGTACAAGCTTGGCATAGATCATATCCGGTCCTCCATATTAAAAGCCGTGGGGAAAAAGAAGGAAAGTGCTTCTTTCCTCATAACCGGTGCAGACATGGATAACCTGAGCGTGAAAACAAGGATGTACAGAAAAATGAAAGTGACTGCTCTTGTCACCGCCGGGGTCATGTCCAATGCTGTCCGTATGTCAAAGGATGTGGGAGCCTTTTATGAACCCGGCACCATTAATATCATTATTTTAACCAATATGCATCTTTCAAAAAGGGCCATGACAAGGGCCATCATTTCGGCAACAGAAGCAAAGACCGCCGTGCTTGACGATCTGGATATCAGGAGTGCCTATACCCCGTTAATTTATGGGGCAACCGGAACGGGAACTGACAATATGATAGTCGTCCAGGGAGAAGGACCGCCTGTGGACAATGCCGGAGGCCATTCAAAAATGGGAGAGCTGATTGCAAAAGCGGTTTACAGCGGTGTGAGAGAGGCAATTTTAAACCAGAACAAAATTACGCCTGGCCGGAATATTTTCCAACGGCTGAAGGAACGGGGGATATCTGTCTTTGACCTGACATCAGGACTGTGCGACTGCATACACCAGAAATCAAAAATAAAGAATACGCTTGCCGCACAGGTGGAGCATCTGCTGCTTGAACCCCGGTATGCATCATTTGTTGAATCCGCCATGGCCTTGAGTGACGAATACCTGAAAGGACGTATCAAGGATACGGGAGCGTTTAAACAATGGTGTCAAACCATTGCCAGGGATATTGCCGGAAAGGATTTAGACGGAATAAAAGACCTTGTGACTGACAACAATATTCCCGTCATCCTTAAAACCGCATTAAATGCCATTTTTACAGGTGCCCTGGAAAAGTTAAATCTTGAAGCAGGAAAACCCGTTACCGCAGTGAAGACCATCCCTCAACGGGTGGTGTCCCTGTCCCCGATTATTACGGAAACCATTTACCTTCTGGGGGCTGAAGATAAACTGATTGCCGATACAACCTATTGCAATGTCCCAAAGCAGGCCATGCAAAAGGAAAAAATCGGCTCAGTGACCCGGATGAATGTTGAAAAAATTATCCGGTTGCACCCTGATCTGGTTATAGCAAGTGCCTTGTCCCGGGAAAAACAACTGCAGATATTAGAACGTGAGTCCGTCAGGATCAAAAGAACCCGGAACCCGAAAACATTCCAGCAGATGTGTGACATGACCTTAGACCTTGGGCGGGTACTCGGGAAAGAATCTAATGCTATAAAAATTATTGAAAAGGCGAAAACACAGGTTGAAGCTATTTTAAAAAAAACAAAATTGCTTCCAAAGCCCAGGGTGTTTATCCAGATCGGCATGAAACCGTTGCATTCGGCAAATAAAAACATGTTCATCAATGAATATATCCGGTATGGCGGCGGGATCAATATTGCGGAAAACGAATCCTCCGGAATATACAGCCGGGAAAAAGTCATTGAACAAAACCCGCAGGTCATTCTCATTGCCACCATGGGCACCTCTAAAAAAGCCGGGGAGCTGGAAAAGCAAAAATGGATGTCATTTGATTCCATCAGTGCCGTAAAAAACAACAAGATCTTTATCCTTGACCCCGAAACCATATGCAGCCCTACACCGGAGACCTTTGTCAAAGGGCTGAAATCAATTACAGCCCTGATTCATCCTGAACTAGTCGTGAGCAATGAAAAATAAAAAAATAAAAAAATGGGCCCTGATGCTTTCAGGCCTTGTGACCCTTCTCATGGCAGTGGGTGTCCTTGCCCTGTGTACGGGAAGTGCGGGCATTGAACTTAAAACCATACCGGGCATCCTTTTAAACGGCAAAGGAACGGCTGATTACAGTATTCTTATTGGTATCCGCCTGCCCAGGATCATACTGGGGATGTCCATCGGCGGAGCCCTCAGCCTTGCCGGGACCCTTTTGCAGGGGATGTTTCGAAACCCCCTGGTGGAACCCTATACGCTGGGCATTTCCGGGGGGGCTTCTCTGGGGGTATGCATCAATATTTTGTTCCGGTTTTATTCTGTTATCGGTATTATCGCCTACCCTTTGTCAGGCTTTTCAGGGGCAAGCCTGGTCATATTCCTGGTTTACAGCCTGAACAGAGGGCCACAGCATATCCGGTCCAACAGGATGCTTCTAACCGGTGTGATGATTTCATATGTGGCCTCTTCCCTTGTCATGCTTCTTATGGCGATTTCAAAAACTGATGATCTTCAGAACATTGTTCTCTGGATTATGGGTTCCCTTGATGAACCCAATACCGTTCTGATCAGAATCGCTTTTTTCGGTTCCCTTGCAGGGCTTATCATATCTTATTTTTTCTGTTTTGATCTCAATGCCCTGATGCTTGGAGAAGAAGAAGCCGCAAACTTAGGGTTCAATACCACGCGAACCAAAAAAATCCTGTTTATCACCGCATCCTTTTTAACCGGGCTGAGTGTTGCGGTTGCAGGGATCATAATGTTTGTGGGACTCATTGTTCCGCATTTCATGCGCATGGTGACAGGCCCGGACCACAGGATACTCCTGGCAAGTTCATTTCTGGCAGGCGCCATATTCCTGACCTTATGCGACATCATCGCCCGGGTTATTATTTCCCCGCTTGAGCTTCCTGTGGGAGTCATCACCGGGATCATCGGCGGGGTCATGTTTATCTGGGCACTTTCAAGAAAACAGGTAACCTTATGAACCCGGTGCTTGAAATAGAACATTTAAGTTTCCAGTACCGGGAAAATATCATTTTACAGGATATCTCATTTAATGTTTCCAAAGGGGAATTTGTCACCGTGATCGGCCCCAATGGCTGCGGGAAAACAACCCTGATAAACATAATTTCAAAAATCAACCGGCCTGGAAAAGGCCGTATCCGCCTGTATGGACGGGACATAAACCCCATGTTGCGCCGTAAGATGGCAAGGCAGGTGGCCATTGTCATGCAGACAACAGATCCGGTGGCCATGACCGTGGAGGATTATGTCCTCCTCGGGCGGCTGCCTTTCTTTAAAAAATACCAGTTTTTTGAAAACCGACACGACATTGATATTGCAAAAAAATACATGGAAATGACCGGTGTGATAAAATTGGCAAAGTCTAAAATCCATGAAATCAGCGGTGGGGAAAGACAGCTTGCATCCATTGCAAGGGCACTAGCCCAGGAGCCTTCCCTGCTTGTCATGGATGAGCCCACGTCCCATCTGGATATTACCCGCCAGGCCCGGATACTGGAATTAATCCGTCGATTAAGACAAGAATTATCTTTAACTGTCCTTATGGTGCTTCATGACCTTAACCTGGCCGGTGAATATTCAGACCGGCTTGTCCTGCTGAACAAGGAAAACGGCCGGATTTTCAAGGCCGGAACTCCTGAAGAGGTGTTAACAGAGCAATCGATCCTGGACGTATATCATACAAGGGTCATGGTCCTGCCCAACCCGGTTTCCAATAAACCTTTAATTTTCCTGGCCAGCCAGGATGCAATGGATTCAAAATGAAATTTAAAAAAAAACACATCATATCAGTATGCCAGGCATGTGCAGTATTAGGGCTATGGAGCTTTTTTTCTTTTCCCTTACCTGGGTGGTGCGGGCAAAATACAGCAAAAAAAGTGAAACAGCCGGTGGCGCAATCTATTCAAACCCGCCGGGAAATCCAGAAAAAAAGAGATCAATGGGAACAGGAAAAAACAAAGCTGGTGCATTTGTATAACCGCCTCAAACAAGAGCATGAAATACTGGTGTCTGAAAACAGGGAATTGACAGAGGCAGAGACCGGGAAAGAGGCCCTGATCCAAAGCCTCTTAAAGCAGAAACAGGAGTCTTTAAGAATTCAAAAAGAAATGCTTCCGTTCTTAAAAAAAATATATGCAAGACTTGAAACACTGGTCGCCACTGATCCGCCTTTTTTAAAAAAAGAGCGGTCAACCCGCCTGAAAACCCTTGATAAGGTATTAAATGACCTTGAAACCAGTATGGCCGAAAAATACAGGAAGGTGATGGAAGCTCTTTTTATAGAAGCTGAGTATGGCGCCACCATCGAGGTATACCAGGATAAGGTGATAATAAAAAAAGAAGCTGTATTGGGCAATATTTTCCGCCTGGGCAGGGTGTCCCTTTTCTTTTTATCTTTGGACCGGCAGTCTTGTGCATATTATAACGTGGTCCGAAAGCAATGGCTGCCCCTGGCAGATGACTATCTTCCGGCCATTCGGTCTGCAGTTGAAATCGGTACAAAAAGAAGGCCTGTGGGATTATTGTCCCTCCCCCTGGGACGACTGGCAAAACAAAGAGGAAAACAATGATAAAAAAAGCCCTTGTTTTTGGCATTTTCATGGCCTGTTTCGGGTGTACCCAGGTCTTTGCCCGGGGCGTGCAAATGGATACGAGAGTGGATTACCAGGTTTTCGAGCAGCAACGGCAGCAGCTTATTAAAAAAGCGCTGAATGAAAAAAAAGAGGCCCAAAAAGAGGCCGGTGCCCAGCTGTTTTTAATCAAAAATAATAAAAAAGCGCTTAAAAAAGCCATCAGGCAACTCAAGGCAGATATTAGAACGGTGAAAACCCGGAACAAGCAGGTTCAAAACCATATCAGTGCCTTAAAGGCCCGGGAGAACCAGCTCAGGCAGGAACTGGCAAAGACCAGTGCTGTCAACCGTGAGTATGCAGGCTTTGTCCGGAGCAATGCCAAGGATCTGAAAAGCCTTTTGCTCCAGAGCCTTCAAAGTGGCCTGACACCGGGACGGCACAAATTTTTAGAACCGATCATCCTCCAGGAAAAATTCCCATCCATGGATGATGTCCAGATGATAGCCGATCATCTGTTTGAAGATATCAATACTTCCGGGCAGGTGAAGCTGACAAGCGGCCGGATTATCGATCGCCAGGGCAGGCAGCAGGAAGCAACCCTTTTGATACTGGGTGATTTTACCGGAATCTATGTGCTGGATAAAGAGACCGGGTTCCTTTTATATTCAGACAAAAGCCAGCGGTATTTTGCCCTTTCCAAACTGCCGTCGAAAAGGATTACAGACAAGATTACAGCATATATAAAAGGAAACAGCAATGATGTCTATATGGATATCTCAAAAGGAGGGGCAATCCGCCAACTGGCCCACCAGCTCAACCTTATGGAACAGGTTCCCAAGGGGGGGCCCATTGTCTGGCCCATATTGGCTATCCTGGTACTGGCTGTTCTTATTATTATTGAAAGGATCCTGTTTTTTTCCCGGAAGCGGACAAACCCTGAAACCCTGATGGAAAAAATCAGGGACCTGATGCTTGCAGGCGACTGGGAGGGGTGCCATAAGTTTCTGGCATCTAAAAAAAACAAACTCATTCCCAAAGTGCTTCTGACAGCTCTTGCATTAAAAGACCAGACACGGCAGGACATGGAAAATGCACTTCAGGAAGCCATATTAGGCGAGATCCCGAAAATAGAACAATTTTTATCCACCCTTGGCATGCTGGCTGCCATTGCCCCCCTGCTCGGGCTTTTAGGAACTGTAACCGGCATGATTAACACCTTTCATGTGATCACCTATTATGGCACAAGCGACCCTAAAATGATGTCCGGCGGAATTTCAGAAGCCCTGGTCACCACTATGCTGGGCCTGTCTGTGGCCATCCCTGTAATGCTTGCCCACACACTTTTAAGCCGCAGGGTGGAAACCCAGATAATAAGAATGGAAGAAAAAGCCGTGGCATTTGTCAACATGGTGTTCAAGACCCGGAATGAAAGCAAGGATTAGGCTATGATCAAGGTGCTGCTGTTTTCCATTGAGCAATACATCCGTTCGGGCGGGGCGGTGATGATTCCGATCCTGACCGTCTCATTTTTCATGTGGCTCCTGATTATCAACCGGGTGCTGTTTCTGCGGCGGCTTTATGTAAAAAACATTCCCAGGATCAAGGCCGGGGAAATGCTCAGGTACAATCAATTACCGGATAAAAAATATCAGGGTGCCAACTCCCTTCTGGTAAGACAGTTTCTTGCCGCTCGAAGCCATGACAAAAAGCTTGATGAGTATATCCTTGATGAAACCGTTGTCTGCCTGATCTCTTCTCTTGATACCTATCTTTCGACCATTCAAATCCTGGCGGGCGTTGCACCTCTTTTAGGGCTTCTGGGCACAGTTACGGGAATGATGGCGACCTTTGATGTGATCACCATTTTCGGAACCGGAAATGCCAAAGCCATGGCAGGAGGTATTTCCGTGGCATTAATCACCACCCAGACAGGGCTTATGGTGTCGATTCCGGGTCTTTACATGAGCGGTTTTTTATTCAGAAGGGCTCATAACCTAAAATACCGGATTGCTGCCACTGGTATGTATTTAAAACGCTTTTTATAAAAAAGGAAGGACCCCATGCTGAATATCACAGCCGCAAGACGGGCAAATTCAAAAAACCTTGAATTAAATATCGCCCCTTTGATTGATATGGTGTTTATTTTATTAATTTTTTTCCTGGTCACCACAAGTTTTGTAAAAGAGACCGGTGTGGATATTTCAAGGCCCACGGCATCTACAGCCGTAAGCAAAACCAAAGCAACCCTCCTTATCGGCATAACAAAAGACAATACCATTTATATGGACAGGCATCCGGTGGATGTCAGGGCTGTCCGGGCCAATGTGGAACGTTCCCTGGCTGAAACCCCGGAGGGCAGTGTGGTAATTGTGGCGGATAAAGACAGCCTGACCGGACTTGTGATCAATGTAATGGATGCCTGCAAACTGGCCGGTGCCAAGAATATTTCCATTGCGGCAAGCATTGGCCAGGGAGAATAAAACACCATTATGACAACATTCAGATCATTCTGGGGGTGGACGTTTGCCCTTTTTGGCTCTGTTGTGTTAAATGTCAGTCTGTTCGGCCTGATGCCGGGCTTGATTCAAAGAATCCCCGACAGGCCGGATACCCTTAAGGACATCGAACAGATCCGTGTTATCCGGATAAAAAGACCGGAACCTGTAGCCCGGAAACAAAGACCGGAAAAAATAAAACCTGCCAGGCCAGAAAAAAAACCGGCCGGTTCTCACATGAGATCCCCTGCACCAAGGCCTGTCACCCTGAAACCACACTTAGCCTTTCAACTGAACCCGAAGCTTCCGGCTGCACCCATGGACCTTGTTATGCCAGGCCTTGAACATTTTTCCATGGATGCTCCGGTTCTTAAGGCTCACTACAGCATGGGCGAACTGGATTCCCCCCTTATCCCACTTGTAAAAATCCCTCCCATCTATCCAATCCGGGCCAGCCGACGGGGGGTTGGAGGATTTGTAACCGTCCAGTTCCTTGTGACAAAAAACGGAAAAGTGGAGCACATCAAGATTCTGAAAGCCCGGCCTGAAAATATATTTAATCAAAATGTCATTCATTGTGTTTCCCAGTGGAAATTCAAGCCAGGAACGGTGGAAGGAATCCCTGTTGCCACATTGGCCCGGACCACCATACGGTTCAAACTGGAGAAAGAATGAAACAGGCCATCTTCATTATGATTTTCCTGGTATTGACTTTGGCTCTGGCGAATGCCAGAGAACGCCTTCCCCTGGCTGCCGGTATCTGCGCAAATAAAGCCCGGTCACTGTTTCAAACCGGGAAAATACGCAAGGCCGTCCACCTGCTGGAAGACTTCACGGCAAAAAAGGCCGGGCTTGATAAAGAACAGGTTCAAAAAAGAGGATATAACCATTATTATATCCATTTTATTATAGGAAACTATTATTCCATTCTGGCCCAAAAAGAAGGCAATAAAATCTTTTCTCTAAATGCCATAAAAAGCTATCAGGATTCAACCAGGGCAAATCCTTTCTTTGCCGCAGCCTGGTTGAATCTTGCAAAAAGCCAATATGAAGCCGGTTTCTTTGCCCGGGCAGCCGGGTCATTTGAAAAGGGATATGATACCTCAAAAACCCGAAAGCCGGTCCACCTGTATAATGCAGCGATCTGTTATTTCCAGGCCAGGGACCCTGAAAAGGCGCTGTCTGTATTCAGACACCTGATCAAAGCCCATCCGGGCAAACTGACCCTTGCCTGGAAAAAAACCCTTGTCAATATCTTGTTCTCCCTTGAAAAATATAAGACCGCCCTGCCCTGGCTTGAGGAGCTTGCCCAAAAATCCAGAACCGGGAAAAAGAAAAAATGGCAGGAAATCCTTCTTTACCAGTACCTGTCGCTGGGCATGGATAAAAAAGCCCTGGCATATGCCAATTTTCTCACACAGACAGATGTACTGGAACCCAAATGGTGGAAAGCGCTTTGTCATATCCATCTTGGAAACCAGGACCTTGAAAAGGGCTTGTCCGCCCTGATTATCTACGGTTATCTGTCCCCGCTGACCCGTGAAGAACGCCTGCTTGAAGCAGACCTTTATCTTTCTTTGGACATACCGGCAAAAGCAGCCCTGATTTATGAAAATGTATTAAAAAGCAAAACAGACCCAAAAACCATTTTAAAACTCGGCAATGCCTGTGCCATGGCCTATGATCCCGATAAAGCCCTGGAATGGATCAATAAAGGACTTTATTCTTTTAAGGACAAAAAACTGCTCCGGATGAAGGCCTGGCTTGAAACCATACAAACAACCAGCAACAGACAGGTAAAATGATATGCAAATAAAATTATTAAAGAGGCCATCAACCCGGCAACAGGCTTGCTGAAGGAATCAGTGTACCTCATAGTTGTCAAACTAATGCCTTGCTTTTATATAAATATAATCATCCTGCAAAAAATCATTTGACAATTGACCAATGGTCAGTTAAATTTATCATTATTAATGACCCCTGGTCAATTGTTGGCTTTTTAAAAACTTTGTGATGAATGCAACTAAAATGGAGTGGAGTACTATCTCAAAAAAACGTGCAGTCTCAGATGAGCAAAAAAAAGAACGCCGTGAAAAAATACTGGGGGAAGCCCTCAAATTGTATGAAAAATTCTCCTATAAAAGTGTGAGTATTTCGGATATTGCAAAAAATAGCGGTGTAGCAAAAGGCACTGTATTTCTCTATTTTAAAACAAAAGAGGAACTGTTTGCATATTTAACCATGCAGCAGATTGACAAGTGGTTTAATGTTTTGGACTTTGAATTGGAGCGATTAAAAAAGGGAAGAAAAAAAAATTCCAAAGATCAGATAATAAAAATCCACAAGAAATTGATTGAGAGCCATCCGGTCCTGTTACGGTTATTTGCGATATTAAATACTACTATCGAACAGAATATCAGTGAAAATGTGGCACTGGAATTTAAAGAAAGAGTTGCCGGAAGGCTCTTTCAAGCCGGAAATCACCTTGAAGGATGTCTGTCCTTTTTAAAAACAGGGGGCGGTTCAAAGCTTATACTGAAAATATATGCATTAATCATTGGATTCCAGCATCTTTCTGACCCGGCTCCTGTTTTTTCCAGGGTTATTAAAAAAAAGCAAATGGAAATTTTTACCATTGATTTTTCAGATTGGTTCCTTGAAACACTTGAAGATTTGCTGATCGGACTGGAATCTAAATCCACATAGCCCTTACTTTAATAAGCAGAAAAGAAGAAAAGACCAAAATTTAATGTTAATATAAAAAACTATCAAAGGAATAAAGGATAGAAAATGACAAGAAGAAAATTTATTTTTTCACTTTTCGGTTCTGTCGGTTCTATCATTTCAGGTTTTGGAATTTTAGATTATATGAAAAACATGAAAAAAATATTTAAATCTGATTATTTTGTAAATGGAAAGTTCAGGAATAAAAAGCCTGTTCGGATAATGAATAAAGGAACCAATTTTGATACTGCAAAAAGATGGCTGTTTGATAAAAATAATACATCTCCAAAAAAAGAACTTTATTTTGATGCGGATAAAATTTCAACAAAACCTTCAGATGACTTAAAAATCATGTGGACCGGCCACTCATCAATTTATATTGAAATTCAAGGCAAACGCTTTTTTTGTGATCCGGTGTGGAGTATGCATTTATCTCCAGTCAGATTTGGCGGGCCAAAAAGATTTTTTAAAAACCCATTGAATAAAAATAATATCCCTGATCTTGACGGCGTTTTAATATCCCACGATCACATGGATCATCTGGATAAAAGTATTGTAAAATATCTATCGCAAAAAGGTATACCTTTTTATGTACCCATTGGAGTAGACTATATCTTAAAAGCATGGGGGGTACCGCAAATCCAGATTTTTGCAGCCAGCTGGTATGATAGTATTTTGATAGATGATTCGATAAAACTCACATCCCTTCCCACTATCCATTTTTCCGGACGTGGTCTTTTTGACAGGAACAAAAGCCAATGGACCTCCTGGGTAATTGAAGGGAAAAAGGAAAAACTGTATTTCGGTGGTGACGGTGGATATCATGATGATTTTAAAAAAATCGGAGAAGAATACGGGCCATTTGATGTGACATTTCTTGAGATTGGCGCATACGACAAAAACTGGGATAAAATTCATCTGGGCCCGGAATCGGCTGCTCAGGCACATATGGATTTAAAGGGAGAACTTTTGCTGCCAATACACTGGGGAACGTATGATCTGGCTATTCATCCCTGGAATGAACCAGTCGAAAGGATAATAAAAACAGCAGCAAAAAACCAAATAAATCTTTGTCTTCCCAAACCAGGGCAGTTACTTTCTGAAAATCATTTTATGGTGAATTCAAAATGGTGGAAAGCCTAAGGGATCTCATCATGACAGCCATGCCAGATAAAAACCAGACATGGACTAATTCTTGACTCGGATGGTTAATTTTCATATTATCCATTTCATTGCAGGCTAATACAGCTCTTTTCAAATACCATTTTCTTACTGAGGGGATATACTCAAGATGAAAGCATTTCAGGATTATTATACCGAAGATTTCAGTTATTGCTACGGATGCGGCTCTCTTAACAAGCACGGCCACCAGATCAAAACTTTCTGGGAAGGAGAAGAAAGCGTAACAAAATACCTGCCAAAAGAATATCATACTGCTATTCCGGGATTTGTTTACGGTGGTCTTCTTGCCTCTTTAATAGACTGTCACAGCACTGGAACTGCTGCTGCCGCTTCCTACCGGTTTGAAAACAGGGACATGGCCAGTGAACCTGTGTTAAGGTTTGTCACGGCTTCCTTAAAAGTAGACTATCTTGCACCTACGCCCATGGGTATTGAACTTGAAATCCGCGGCAGGGTGGTTGAAGTAACGCAAAAAAAAGCTGTGATCGAATCAAAGGTCATGGCTGGAGATACTGTTTGTGCCAAAGGCTATGTAGTCGCGGTTCGCATGCCTGAATCCATGATAAAAAAATAATTGCCATGCCAGAAAGCAGTTGGGAAATTCATAAGTCCGTCCCCTATCTGCCGGTAAGCGGTCTTCCCAGAGCATATATTAAACCACAATGGTCATACGGTTTTGCGTTTTCAAGGCTTTTTATCTGGTCAAACCGGTCCCTGACTTCTTCTGCACAGATCGGCCGGGCAGCATTACCGATACATGCCCCATTGCCGGAAACCATTGCTGACCGTGCAAACCAACCCGCGCTCATAGTGAAGATAAAGCCTGATTCCCGGTTCTCTTCAGAGCATAGATAGGTTACGACAGGAGCGTTAAATTCAGGTTTAATCCTTTTGGACACTTCATCGGGGAATACTCCTTTTGTCATGCCGGTATCTGCATTCGGGGCAACGGTATTGACCTTGATATCATACCTGGATGTTTCCAGCTTTAACGTGTTCATGATGCCTATAACCCTTTGGCCGGCATGTCTGTGACAGAAAATTGGAAATCGCTTTAACGTGTTCATGATGCCTATAACCCCCATTTTTGCTGCCCCGTAGTTGGACTGGCCAAAGTTCCCGTACATACCCGAAGATGATGCTGTAAAAACAATTCTGCCATATCCTTTTGCTTTCATCACTTTCACAGCAGGCTGGGTCACGCAGAATGTTCCTTTTAAATGCACTGATATGACATCATCCCATTCCTGCTCTGTCATCTTCATAAAGGTACGGTCTTTTACAATACCGGCATTGCAAATCAGGATATCAACATTTCCGAACTTGTCCAGGGCAGTCTCGACAATATGGCGGCCACCGGACATGGTCGCCACAGAATCATAATTTGCAGCCGCCTCGCACCCCAGGCGATCAGGCCGGTTGATTGCATAGGCCGCCAAAGCCGCCATTCATTCAGTTCCATGGAGTTTTCTTCTGTTAAAAACTATACCTGTAACTGACAAAAATACCACGGCCCGGCTTGGGATATCCTTTTTTCTCGTAATAATCATGGTCTAAAAGATTGTCTATTTTGATTTTGATCATGATTTTGTGATTAACCTTAAAACGAATGCCTGCTGACAGGTCAACCACTGTGAACCCCGGATATTCAACGGTCGGCCGGAGTGCATTATTCCAGTCCGTATCCTTCATTGTACCCTGGGACCTGCAGTTCAGTTTGGCATCAATAATGCCGTCATTATAGCGGACACCGTAATTCACCGTATGGTTGGCGACATTCTGGATGTCTTTCATGGTATGATCGGTCTGTTCTTTTTCTGCTGAAAACATGCGGGTGCCATTGATAAAAAATGTGAGGGTTCTGTCCCATTGAAGGGGAACACCGATATCATAGGAAACAAGGTATTCAAGGCCGTGCATTTCCGCACCAAGGCTGTTTTTATACGTGGTAACAAGACCTGTAGTTTCCGTGATGATTTTATCATCCACATCTGTATGGAAATAGGTCAGGTCGCAACTAAATCCCAACGCGGCTTTTTCAAGCCCTGCACCCACATCCCAGGTAACAGAAGATTCCGGGTCCAGGTTGGGATTTCCCTTAGTAACAGCACCTGTCCAGGAATTGATGCTGTATCCTGCAAGCTGGCCTGCGCTGGGTGGTACAAAGGCTTTCCCAATGGTTGTATGCAGTCTTATTCCTGCATCAGACAAATAAGCCAGCCCTGCCCTTGGGCTGAAAGTGGAAAAGGATTCGCTTTTAGGTGTAAAATCGGTTTTATATGGTGTGGGCTCCGTGGAGACATCAAAGGTATCATATCTTCCACCCAGGGTTGCGGTAAGATGCCTGTCCATAAAACTTAAGACACTTTCCACATACCCTGCCATATTTTTACGGCCTTCATCCGGTGACCAGGGGGCTTTTCTTGTGCCATCCTGATTGTAACTGCGGTTTTCCTTGTCAATATCCTGATAATCCAGCCCCAGGATGAATTTATGGCTGTTCCAGCTTATAGTATCTTTTAACTGGACCCCGGACCAGTTTATTTCAGAATCATAGCTTCGATAGGGATTCACCTGGGTATAGGGGGCTGACCACCCGGTATAATGGCTGTAATTTTCCTGCAGCTCCCGGGTTTTATAGACGGTGAAACTGATATGGTTCATATCACAGGTTTTCCCGCCAAAGGTCGCGTCAAGTCCATACCGGCTAATATCCTTGTGACCGGATGTGGCATCACCGTTAAAAATATCACCCGGACTTTCAATATCCCGGCCCTGATATCCATCCGCACGGACATCCGCCCGCCAGGTTTCACCAAAATCCATGCCAAATCTTATATCACCATTCCGGGTCATATATTGGGTATTAGCACGAGTGTTCCCGTTTCCCATCACAAAATCATCCTGCTGATCATACCGGCCGGCGGACAGGTCAAAATCCATTCTATCTGTTATACTGCCCCCTACAGCGGCTTTTTGAAAATCAGTATCATAAGACCCCAGGCCGAATTCTGCCATACCCGACAGTTTACCCGTACTTTTTTTTGTAATAATATTAACAACGCCACCCATGGCTTCACCACCGTATAAGGAGGATGCCGGGCCCTTGAGGATCTCAATTCGTTCTATATTATCGCTTAAAATCGTGGCCAGGTTGGTGGCCCCGGCAGGGCGCCCGTCAATGAGAATAAGGGAATGCCTGGTAATCCCTGAAAATTCAGGTCTGAAACCCCTGATCCCTATTCCTGCTAATACTCCTGAATATTCAATAACACCGATGGATGCATTCTTTTTTAATTGTTCTGTCAGGGTTTCGCCCGTGGTAAGTTCGATTTCCTGGTGATTAATGACTTCCACCTTTGCAGGTATGGTTTTAATCTGCTCTTCACTGCGGGTTGCGGTGACAACAATATCATCAAGTTTTATTCCGGGTCGCTCAGGCTCAGATGCGCGAGCCGGCCCCATAACAGGGATGGCCAACAAGAGGGCCATCAGGCATGCCAATACATATTTTTTCATTTTTTTCTCCCTTTGCATTGAATTTCTGCCGGGGAGTTATACAAAAAAAATCCCCGGACCATTTGTTAATAAATGATCTGGGGATTCCCTGATTTTTCCGCAGATTGTATTTGCCCTTCCCTTGTCCGCGGGGTCAGACATCTTGTATTTCTTTTCCGGCAGGTCTTCTGACTTTCGAGTCATCCTAAAGGCTGCGTCTTCCCAGCTTTATAAAAGCCAGTGACGTGAATGCAGCGTTCGTCGTCGATTACAGCGGCGGGCCCGTCCCTGATTTTCACAGGGTTCCCTATTATGCCCTTATCGGGCACCTGAAAATTATCTACTCCTTTAAAATAAAAAAAAAAATAAGTCAATATAAAATTATCAACACACCAGGCAGCAATTCTCGGTGACTATTTTTTTCCAAAGTTAAGTAAGATTTACATGGGAAGTTAAATCTTTTTTTCGCAGTATCGCTTCGATACATTGTGTAAATGCTTGATATTACAGGAAATAATAAATCTAGACTTTGCTTTAAAAATATTGTATATTTTCAACATGTTACAATACAACAAGGCAAACTCCAGTGCATATTAAAAAACACCTGGGCTTTCCGGGTTTGAGAAAAATGTTATCAAAACGGTTTCTTCAAGTCGAAGACGCCCGTGATGCTGACAAGACAGAATACAGATTGCATGATTTTTTCATGACCGGCTTTGCCATTAAGTTGGAAATGATTTTTTCAGATTACCTGCATCAGCTTCAAAAAAATAAATATCTTGAACACTATCAATTTCTCGATGGCAGGTATCTTATCCCAATTGACGGCTCACAGTATTTTTCTTCTAAAAAGATCTGCTGTACCAGAGATGCCGGCAGGATTTTAGTTCCCGCAAAGAATTCTGGAACCAGATTCATTGTACCTTCAGATTTATGGTATTCGAAAGATGGGAAACCATGATAGAGAAAATAATCGGTCCACCTGATTTCATGCCACCTTGATGCGATTCTTATTTTTCAAAGAAAATCTACCCTTGAA
>JAADHV010000056.1:0-23150 GCA_013151635.1 Deltaproteobacteria bacterium
ATACCTATGAATTGATTGAAAAGCTTCCTGTATCATATCTTCATGTCTTTCCATTTTCAGCCAGGAAGGGAACTGCGGCCTATCATTTTGATAATAAAGTAGACCCAAAGCTTATTAAAGAAAGATGCGCTATGATGCGGGAGCTTGGCAAGGTAAAAAGAAAAGCTTTTATTCTTGCCAACCTTAATAAAAAACTTGAAGGCATTGTGCAGCATAAGGTTGACACAAAAACAGGAAGACTAAAGGCTGTCACTTCCAATTATTTAACAGTCCTTATAAACAAAGGCCCTGGTCTCGGGGGGAAAATTCTTGATCTTATCCCTGAACACTGTGATAGTGACATGAACGTAACAGGAAAAATTGTAGAATACTTATAGGATATCGGAGATCTCAACCATGACAGATGTTTACAAAAAACTTGCAGTCCACCTTGATAATACCCCCAGCGGCTTTCCTGAAACCAAATCCGGTGTTGAGCTTAGAATTTTAAAACAGCTTTTTACAAAAAAGGAAGCAAAGCTTGCCTTGTCCCTTGTATTGATGTTGGAACCTGCCGGAAAAATTGCAAAAAGAGCCGGCATGGACCCCGGAGAAATTGAACCCGTGCTGATTGAAATGGGTAAAAAAGGATTAATTATCCATGTTAACAGGAATGAAGAAAACACGTTCATGCTTCTGCATTTTGTGGTTGGTATCTGGGAATACCAGGTCAACCGGCTGACACGTGAACTGATCAAGGATTTTAACGAATATGTTCCGCATCTTATCAAAAGCCAGTATAAAAATAAAACCCGGCAGCTAAGGGTGATACCGGTTGCCAAGGCTGTAAACACCCAATTGAATATCATGGATTACGAACAGGTTGAAAATATTATAAGATCCCAGTCAAAAATCCTTGTGGCTCCGTGCATATGCAGGAAAGAGCATAAGATCATGGATAAGGGATGCGATAAGCCAAGTGAAACCTGCCTTGTATTCGGTGGGGGCGCCTATATATATGAAAGCCGCGGTATAGGAAGAACAATAACAAAAAAAGAAGCCCTGGACATAATAAAACAAGGTGTGAAACAAGGGCTTGTTCCCCAGCCGTCCAATGCAAAAAAACCTTTGAATATCTGCCTATGCTGTGGCTGCTGCTGTCAGATCCTTAAAAATATCAAAGAATTCCCGGCACCTGCAAAAATTGTCAGCTCTAATTTCCAGGCAGGTGTTGATCCTGATGAGTGTACAGGATGCCAGGCATGCGAAGAGATTTGCCCCATGGATGCAGTTAAGGTGGACAAAGAAAAAATTATTGCAAGTGTAAATTTAGACCGGTGCATAGGTTGCGGCCTTTGTGTAACAGCCTGCCAGTTTGATGCTGTAAGCCTTAAAGACAAAAAAGAAACAGAAAAAACAGAACCACCTGCAAACCTTGTCGAAACCTATATGAACATTGCAAAGGAAAAAGGCCTGTTTTAAAAAAGCATGCTTAAAGGCCTCTTTCCTTTTTTATATTTTCATAGGCTTCCTGGATCTCTTTAAACTTGTCATTGGCAAATTTGATAAATTCTTCAGGAAGTCCTTTAGCTTCAATTTTATCAGGGTGGTATTCGGTCACAAGTTTTCGATATTGTTTCTTTATTTCTTCATTGGATGCTGTTTCATCACATTTTAAAACAGCATAATATTTATTGGTCTCTCTTACATACTTTGATTTAAGTCTTGCATAGTCTGAACCGGAATAATTAAAAATCCGTGTGGCAGATAAGAGCATGGCTTCTTCTTCACTTGAAATGCTCCCGTCTGCTGCAGAAACCCTTAAAAGCACATCCATCATAAGCTCAATTATATTTGGCTGGGTCCTGAATACAGAATAAAACTGCATGGCAAAGGCATCAAAACTTTCATTTGAATTAACTGCCTGCCTGAAAATATTAATGGCTGTCTTCTGGCTGTTTAAATCAAGCTGAAGATCCCTTTTCATAAAATTTTCAACAGTATTTATCTCATTTTTAGACACCTTGCCGTCTGCTTTGGAAATTTTAGCCAGCATGGAAAATGCTGCTGTAAAAAAAACAAGCTGGGCTTCCTCATTTGAAGACAGGGTGTCCCGGGCACCCGGCTTTGATGAAAGATAAATCTCTTCTTTTTTATCCACAAAAGTATGCCCGAATGCAGCACCTGCCACAGCGCCTATGGGGCCGCCCAATGCAAACCCGATGGTTCCCCCGATCATTTTGCCAAGCCAGCTCATTTATTTTCCTTTCAAATAAAAATTCAAAACCCTTGTATCATTTTCAAAGATTATATATAAACACAAAAGCTTTATGCGTCAAACTATTAACCGGGCAAATAAAAAAAACATGCTGCAAAAAAAAATCATTGGAATACTGATTATCCTGCTGAATATTGCTGGTATTGGATTTTTACTTTATATGACTGGTATTATGCTAAAGGATAAGTTTTTTCCGAAAAAACAGATCCTTGCGGTTCAAAAGCCCGCAGTTACTAAAAAAGAGCCCAAGATCATAAATGATGATGTCGTCCCTGATGAGGATGACTTGCTAAAGGACATGGATTTATCAGACTTGGACAACCTGAACCTTGATGACTTTGAATAAGGAGACTTTAAATGAATTATAGAACTTTGCTTTTATCTTTTGCCCTGGCAGCATCTTTAACCCTTTCAGGATGCGGTGCCGCAGTTGTTGGCGGTGCTGCCTACTCCGGCTATAAAGGAGCTGCTGACGAGCGCTCCATTGGCAGCATTGTCGATGATTCTGTTATTTCATCAACCGTGAAAACAAAAATGATTGCAGATGACTTTGTTAAAGCACGCCATATTGACGTGGACGTGTTAAACGGTGTTGTGTTCCTGATAGGGGTTGTTGAATCTTCATCTCAAAAAAGAATGGCAGCAGATATTGCAAGGGGTGTTGAAGGGGTAAGACGGGTTGAAAACCAGCTCATTATAGGAAAAACCAGTACAGGACAACTTTTAAATGACACTATCCTCACAAGCAAAATAAAAGCAGGGCTTATAAAGGAACCTGGTGTCCGGTCAAACAATATTGATGTTGATACAAATAACAATGTCATAACGCTTACCGGCATTGTCAAATCTCAAAAAGAAAAGAATAAAGTCCTTTATGTTGTGCAGAAAATTGCCGGGAACCGGCAGATAGTTGACAATCTTGGTGTTGGCAATTAAATTTTAATTTTTCCTGTTCAGCCAGGGTTTGTTTTTCTTTTGTTTTTCTTTAACAGGCGCGCATCTTGTTTCAATGCTCCCCTGCCCGAGCAGTTCTTCCACTTTTGAAAAAAAGGAAGGGTCACAAGATGTCATATACTCTTGTGCAAGCTTAATTAATACGGGCGGTCTGCCATCAATATCTATTTTCAGGCAGGCAGTGCAGTCCCCGGGATACATTTCAATAATTGATTTTAGTTTTTCAAGCGTATCAGAAGAAGACTTTCCAGCATCAAACTTTATCAGCACACCATTTGTCCATTCCAGGGAAGCCTTTTCAATCGGCACCATTTTATTGGCTATAAGTTTGACAATATTTTCTTTTTTTTGAATCTCTGCTTCAAGAATGACAATTTCTTCATCAGCCAGAAGCATATGGGTCTTTACATAAAGATTCGGGAATACCACAACTTCAATGGAGCCTGCCTGGTCCTCAATTGCGCAGAATGCCATCATATCCCCTTTTTTTGTTTTATGAAGCTTAAGGGTTTTTATGGTGCCGCCAATGCGGATCATTTTTCCATCAGCCATATCATGGATATTTATGGAATTTGCAATGGTGTATTTTTGAATTATCTTATCATATTTATCAAGGGGGTGGCCTGAAATATAAAACCCTAAAGATTCTTTTTCCATGGACAAAAGAAGGTTCTCCTCCCATTCATCAATGTCAGGCAGTTTTGGCCTGCTGACAGGAAGTGAAGTACCCATATTTGAATCTGCAAATAAATCCAGCTGCGAGTCGGCTTTTTCCTTTTGTATCCTTGATCCATGCTCAAGGGCATCTTCATAAACCGCCATCATCTGGCTGCGCCTGGTATTAGTCGAATCAAATGCCCCGCACTTGATCAAGGCTTCAAGGACTTTCTTATTTACCTTGCCCACATTGACATGTTCGCAAAAATCATAAAGGCTTTTGTATCCACCTTCTATATTCCTTGATTCAACAATAGCTTCAATTGCTGCCTCTCCAATATTTTTCACTGCTGCAAGGCCAAACCTTATACATCCGTCAGACACGGTAAAATGAGCATCACTCTTATTTACATCCGGTGGGAGCACTTTTACATCATGGGCCCGGCATTCATCCATGTATTTTATGACGGCATCGGAATTGTTTCTCTCGGAGGTCATTAATGCGGCAATGAACTCAAGGGCAAAGTTGGCCTTTAAAAAGGCTGTTTGATATGCAATCAGGGCATAGGCTGCACTATGGGATTTATTAAAGCCATATCCACCGAATTTTTCCATTAAATCAAATAATTCTGCCGCCTTTTTGGAATCATGATTGTTTTCTTTCGCCCCTTTCATGAAAAGAGCCCTGTGCTCTTCCATCATGGCAACAATCTTTTTACCCATGGCTTTCCGAAGCCCGTCAGCATCCGCCATGCTGTAGTTGGCAAGCACGCCGGCAATTTTCATGACCTGTTCCTGGTAAAGAATAACACCATAGGTTTCTTTTAACACAGGTTCCAGTTCGTCAAAAAGGTAAACAACTTCTTCCCGTCCGTTTTTCCGTTTGACATAGGAGTCTGCCATTCCACTGTCTAAGGGACCAGGCCTGTAAAGGGCCACAAGAGCAACAATATCTGAAAAACAGGCCGGCTTCAGCCTTAAAATCAAATCTTTCATGCCTGAGCTTTCAAGCTGGAATACACCTGTGGTGTCTGCGCGTTGCAAGAGCTCAAAAGTTTTGGCATCATTGTAATCAAGATTTAAAAGATCAGGCGGTGTTTTACCCTGGCCTTTAATCAGTTCTATACAATTTTTAATGACGGTAAGGTTTCTTAATCCCAGAAAATCAAATTTCACAAGCCCAAGTTTTTCAACATAATTCATATCAAACTGGGTCAGGGTCTCCCCTTCTTTTCCTTTGTATAAAGGAAGATATTCATTCAATGGCTTATCAGAAACCACCACACCTGCAGCATGAGTAGAAGCATGCCTTGGCAGTCCCTCTAAGAGAAGGGAAACCTCAAGCATCTGGGCCTTTTCATCAGACTCGGAACATTTTTCCCTTATAGCCGGAACTTCTTCAATGGCATGGGTCAGGTTTTTTGCATTGTCAGGAATCATTTTGGCAATTTCATCGACTTCGGATAAAAGGACTCCCATGGCCCTTCCCACATCCCTTATGACGGCTTTTGCCTTGAGCTTTCCAAAAGTAATAATCTGGCAGACATAGTCAGGTCCGCCATACCGGTCTATGACATATTTGTAAACCCGGTCCCTGCCCTCAATACAAAAATCAACATCAATATCAGGCATGCTGATGCGGGAAGGATTTAAAAATCTTTCAAAAATCAGCCCGTGCTCAATGGGATCAAGAGCTGTAATACCCATTGAATACGCTACCATGGACCCTGCGGCAGACCCTCTGCCAGGACCCACCGGCACACCGATTTTTTTTGAATATTCAATAAAATCAGCAACAATTAAAAAATATCCCGGGAACCCCATACCAAGTATTATGCCGATTTCATATTCTATTCTATCCCTGTAAACCTGCTCGTTAATATCAGGATTTGAATTCTTAATAAGCTCAAGCTTTTTCTCAAAGCCTTCCATGGCCTTTTGCTTAAAGATCTCATCTTCAGACTCGTCTTCAGACTGTGCATATCGCGGGAAATGATAGGTCTTATCATCAAATTCAACATTACATTTTGAAATAACTTCCCTTGTATTTTCAATTGATCCCGGATAATCTTTAAAGGTCTCAATCATTTCTCCGGAAGACTTGAAATAGAGCTGGTCAGAATCAAATTTAAAACGGTTCTGGTTGGTAAATGTATCCCCTGTCTGTATACAGAGAAGTATCTCATGAGCTTTGTCATCACCTTTGGAAAGATAATGGCAGTCATTTGTGGCAACCATGGGAATGGAAAGCCGCTGGCTGATATCAAGGATACCCTTGTTTACCTTATGCTGGATCTCCATCCCGTTTTCCTGGACTTCCAGAAAAAAATTATCCTCGCCAAAGGTCTTTAGATAAAACCTTGCAGCATCATCTGCATCATCCATCTTGTTTAAAAGAATATTCTGGGGGATATCACCTTTCAGGCAGGCGGAAAGTCCTATCAATCCTTTTGAATGATTGGACAAAAGCTCTTTGTCAATCCGTGGCTTATAATAAAACCCCTTTAACTGGGCAATGGAAACAAGCTTGCAAAGATTGGCATATCCTACACGGTTTTTTGCAAGAAGAACCAGGTGCCTCAATCCTTTATGATCCATCTGGGTTCTGTCATTCAACGTCCTGGGCGCGACATAGACTTCACACCCGATCACGGGTTTTATGGATTCTTTTCTTGCTTTTTCATAAAATTGTGCAACGCCGAACATGGTGCCGTGATCGGTCATGGATACGGCATCCATGCCATATTCGCGACATTTTCCAAATAAGGAATCAAGTCTTATTGCACCATCAAGAAGAGAATACTCTGTATGAAGATGAAGATGATAAAATGGTGATGATAATTCAGCCATTCCTTTTTATTTGCTCTCCACTCTATAATTAGGCGCTTCTTTGGTAATAATGACATCATGCACATGACTTTCCTTGAGGCCTGCAGCACTGATTTTCACAAATTTTGCTTTTTCATGAAGCTCTTTAATCGTTGAAGCACCAAGGTATCCCATACCAGCCTTAAGACCGCCGATCATTTGTAAAATATTTTCCTTAACCGTCCCCCTGTAAGGGATTCTGCCAACAATGCCTTCAGGGACAAGTTCATCATCTTCCCCGGTATCTTTCTGGTAATAGCGGTCCGAACTGCCTTTTTTCATGGCTTCAACCGAGCCCATTCCCCTGTATGCCTTGTAAGACCGTCCCTGGTAGATAACAATTTCACCCGGACTTTCCCGAGTACCTGCAAGAAGGCTCCCAAGCATGACTGAATCAGCACCTGCACCAAGTGCCTTTGCAATATCACCTGAAAATTTAATACCGCCATCTGCAATAATTGGAACACCGGTTGATTTTGATATATCTTTGCAATTCTGAATGGCAGTCAGTTGTGGTACGCCTACGCCTGCAACAATACGGGTTGTACAGATGGAACCCGGACCGATACCGATCTTGACAGCATCACTTCCCGCATCGATCAAAGCTTTTGCTCCGACCTCCGTGGCCACATTTCCTGCAATAACCTGGCAATCGGAAAAACTGTGTTTTATTTTTTTAACTGCATCAATTACATTTTTTGAATGGCCATGGGAAGTGTCGATCACAAGGGCATCCGCTCCCACCTTTAACAATGCTTCAACCCTTTGCATCATATCAGATCCCACTCCAATGGCAGCACCGGCCCTGAGCCTGCCTAAAGAATCCTTGCAGGCATTTGGGTATTTCCTGATTTTTTCAATATCTTTTATAGTGATCAAGCCCTTGAGCTTTCCTTCCCTGTCTACAACCAGAAGTTTTTCTATTCTGTGCTTGTGAAGCATGATCTTGGATTCTTCAAGAGAACATTTTTCCGGAACCGTCACAAGATTTTCACTGGTCATAACTTCCCTGGCAGGCTTTTCCAACCGGGTCTCAAATCTTAAATCACGGTTTGTCACGATACCCAGAAGTTTATCGCCTTTGGTCACAGGAATACCTGAAATCCTGTATCTTGCCATAATTTTTAGAATTTCTGAAATGGGAACATCCGGATTAACTGTTATGGGATCAACAATCATTCCGCTTTCTGACTTTTTTACCCGGTCAATTTCAACTGCCTGGTCTTCGATACTGAGGTTCCTGTGGATAAATCCAAGCCCCCCTGCCCTTGCCATGCTAATGGCTGTCAATGCTTCTGTAACCGTATCCATTGCTGCGCTGACAATTGGAATATTAAGTTTAAGTTCTCTGGTCAAACGAGTATTTGTCAAAACCTCATCAGGCAGGATAGCAGAATAGCCGGGTAATAAGAGGACGTCATCAAATGACAGCCCTTCTTCGAATAATATATGGGACATAAGTTAACCTCCAGAAAGGAAAATGTTTATTAATACTATTTGCCCGGCAATTTAACAGGGTATTAAACCACCGACAATATTTGAATATTTGATATCAAATCAGTATATAAACACGTTCATTTACCAAAAATAAGATTTTTTGGCAAGATTAATATTCCCTTTGACCTAATAAATTATTGTTTGAAAGCAGGGATTACACGAAAAAAAACTGCTGGTCAAAGCTTAATTGCTTATCCAGGAAACATTTGACAGTTGCCTTTTAATACCTCTTTTGAAACGGCGTTGCGGATAACCTGCGATCATTGCTCCTTGCACTTCATTTTCTTGTGGAATCCTGAATAGTTTTCTCAGTTCCGGCGTTCTTTTTGTAATGATATCTTCACCCTTCAAATATGCCAAGAAAGTCTAAGTCATAAGTTATCGTCAAAACATCGGCCCGGCAATGATATTTGATTTGACAGAAATGATTTTTATTTATACCTTGTCTTTTGTTAATTTTCACTTATGCAACCTTAATTTAAAGGGTATAAAACCGGGACAATGAAAAGCATGCTGCTAAAAATCAATCCATATAACCCTCAGAAGCGACAGATTGCAAAAGTGGCAGATGCCATTAAAAAAGGTGGGATTGTGGCATATCCTACTGATACATTTTATGGTATCGGGTGTGATATCATGAACAAAAAAGCCATTGAAAAAATTTATGCCATAAAGCAGCGGGCTAAAAACAAACCGTTCAGCTTTATCTGTCCTGACCTGAAAGATATTTCCAAATATGCCAAAGTGTCTAATATTGCATACAGGAACATGAAAAGATTATTGCCAGGACCCTATACATTTGTTCTGTCAGGCTCCAAACTTGTTCCTAAAATGATGCTGACAAAGAGAAGAACAGCCGGGATAAGGGTCCCTGATAATAAAATTGCCCTGGCGATAGTTGATGAACTTGGTCACCCCATTATTTCAACAAGTGCCACCAACCCTGACGGACAGGTATTTGGAGACCCTTCGCTTCTTTGTGATTATTTCGGGAAAACTATTGATATTGTTATTGACGGCGGACCTGTTCCGGGCTCTCCATCCAGTGTTGTCTCCTTAATTGATGATATACCGGAGATTATCCGTTACGGTGCCGGAGATGTTGATATCTTTGAATAAAGTACCTACAAGTTTTTTAATAAATGTAATCTGGTCTTCTTTGGGGTATACAGGTTTTAGCTCACCCTTGATATTTGCTATTTCACCGGCCCACCTCACAGCATCATCAAGGTTTCCCAGCCGGTCAATTAATTTTAATTTGAGTGCTTTCTGGCCGGTATAAACTCTTCCGTCGGCAAGTTTTGCCATCTTCTTTACATCAATACCCCTTGCTTTTGCAGCATCATTTACAAATTGAAGATGAAGTTCATCAACCAGGTCTTGAAAAATCTTCTTTTCCGAATCTTTAAGTTCCCTTAAAGGAGAGCCCATGTCTTTAAACTCACCGCTTTTAATTACAACCGGGGATATGCCGATCTTTTTTGCAATTTCCATAAGATTGGTATATTCCATGATCACGCCTATACTGCCTGTTATTGTGCCTTTATTGGCAACTATGCCGTTAGTTGCAGATGCAATATAATATCCGCCGGAGGCTGCAACCGCCCCCATTGAGGTGATGATTACTTTGTCCTTACGGGTTTTCATGATTTCACGGTAAATTTCCTGGGACGGGCCGATGCCTCCCCCTGGAGAATCAATCCTCAAAATAATGGCTTTAATGGAATCATCATCCCGGAATGTTTTAATATCATGTATAACTCTTTTTGAAGACAGTATCACGCCCTTGATTTCCACAATACCAATATTGCCGCCTGGTGAAGTATATTGTTGTGTAAACTCTGCCGTCACCATTTTTGAACCAAATGATACAAGAGCCACAAATCCTATAAACATAATTGTTAAACAACTTGAAATAATCATAAAGAAAAATAAGAATGGATGTCTTCTGGCAAACATGGATATGTCCTAATTTATCGGTTTAATAAAAAAGGGCTGGATCAACTGCAGGTGACCCAGCCCTTTTACATTACTTAACACTTAAAAAGAATGACAATAAATTTTGAGCTATGCTTTTTCTTATTTATCAGCCTCTTCACTGTCGTTTTTTCCCTCATCATTTGAACCCTGGAGTTTATTTGCTTCAATTTGCTCCTGGATATTGGTTCTCAAAATTTCACCAAAAGACGAGGTTGCAGGCTTCATGTTTTTGGCAAACTCTTCAAGATACTTATCATCATCGTCTTCTTCAAGGCGTTTGATGGAAAGTCCGATGCGTCTTTCATCACTGTTGATGTTCATAACTTTTGCAGTTATGGTTTCACCGATCTTATAATGTTCTTTAGGGCTTTTAACATTCTCTTTGCTGATTTCAGACACATGAACAAGGCCTTCAATACCTTCTTCTAGTTCAACAAACACACCAAAATCAGTAAGGTTGGTAATAACCCCTGATATTTCCTTGCCCACTTCATAACGCTGGGCAACCGATTCCCATGGGTCTGCCTGGGTTTGTTTAATACCCAAAGAAAATCTTTCATTTGATTTATCGATATCAAGGACAACTGCCTGGATTATATCATTTTTCTTATATACTTCTGAGGGGTGTTTAATCCTTTTTGTCCAGGAAATATCTGAAATATGCACAAGGCCGTCAATGTCATCATCAATTCCGATAAAAAGACCGAATTCAGTGATATTCTTAATTTTACCCTCGATAATAGTGCCAACCGGATATTTCTGGGAGATAACTTCCCATGGATTATCCACGGTCTGTTTTATGCCCAGGGATATTCTTCTGTTTTCCGGTTTCAGGTCAAGGACAACTGCTTCAACTTCTTCACCTACAGTTACCATCTGGGATGGATGACGGATTTTTCTTGTCCAGGACATTTCCGACACATGAATGAGTCCCTCAACACCCTCTTCAAGCTCAATAAACGCGCCGTAATCAGTCAGGCTGACAACTTTACCTGTAATTTTGGATTTAACCGGGTATTTTTCCACCGCAGTTGTCCAGGGATCCGGTGTGAGTTGTTTCATACCAAGGGATACTCTTTCTTTTTCAAAATCAAAGGAAAGAATCTTGACATTGATTTTGTCTCCAACTGTAAAGAGTTCTGATGGATGTTTTACCCTGCCCCATGAAATGTCGGTAATATGAAGAAGACCGTCAACGCCGCCAAGGTCAACAAAAACACCGTATTCAGTAATATTTTTAACAATACCTTCCATGACCTTGCCGTCTTCAATGGCCTCTAAGGTTGTGCTTCTGAGCTCTGCCCGTTCCGCCTCAAGAAGAACTCGTCTTGAAAGAACGATATTGTTTCGTTTTTTGTTGTATTTAAGGATTTTAAAAGTATAAGTCTTATTAACCATTTCATCCATGTTACGGATGGGTCTAAGATCAGCCTGTGAGCCCGGAAGGAAGCCGAGCAATCCGATATCGACTGAAAACCCGCCTTTCACCCTGCTTGTAATGACACCTTCAATGGTTCCGTCTGCATCATAAATTTCTTTAATGGCATCCCAGACTTTAACTTTTTTGGCTTTTTCATGGGATAGAAGAACAGTTTCTTCTTCTTCATCCCACACCTCAATCATAACCTCAAATTGATCATTTACATTGACATTTACATTGCCTTCCTCATCAATGAATTCATGAATAGAGATCTGACCTTCAGATTTATATCCGACATCTACAAGGACCGTGTCCCGGCCTACAGATATTACAGTTCCGGTTACGACCTGCCCTTCTTCAAATTTTTTAAGGCTGGACTCATAAATGTCCAAAAGTTCTTCCATTGTTTCATCGCCTGTAATTTCAGGTGATGAGACTTCTTTGTTCTCTAAAGTTTCAGTATTCATTTTTTGGTTTTCGTTTTCTTCAGCAATGTCATTCATTAATATTATTCCCCCTAATCGAATTTTTATACTTATCTACAAGAACTAAATTATAAATAAGTACAATTTATTTTTATACCAAATGAAATCGTAAAAATCAACAGAATTTTAAAGTATGTCAGGCTTTTTCAATAACTTTCAGCATTTTGTCAACCACTTGTTCAACACTTAAAAAAGAGGCGTCAATTTCTATAGCGTCAACCGCAGGTTTGAGAGGTGCCGATTTTCTTTTAGAATCATTAAGATCCCTTATCTCCATCTGTTTTTGTACCTGGTTGATATCCTTTGTATCACCGGGCATTTCATTAAATCTTCTTTTTGCACGGATATTTAAATCAGCAAAGAGAAAAAATTTATGTGCGGCATCGGGAAACACTATAGTTCCCATATCCCTGCCTTCGAAAACCGCATCTTTTGTTTCTGCAATCTTCTGCTGAATACCAAGAAGGGCTTTCCTGACCTGTGGCTTTGCAGAAGAAGAAGATGCCAGCATTGATATTTCAGGTGTCCTTATTTTATTTGTTATATCTTTTCCGGATGACACCAGCAAAAGACTGTCCTTTTCCATGACAAAATTAATATCAAGGTCTTCCAGAAAATTTTCAAGTGCAGAATCATTTTCCCAGTCGATCTTCCGGTGCAAAATTTCAAAGGCAACTCCCCTGTAAAGAGCACCGGTGTCAACATAGACACAGCCAAGTTTTTTTGCAAGCAGCTTGCTTACAGTGGTTTTACCCGCCCCGGCAGGGCCGTCAATGGTAACAATCCTGGTGTTCATTATTAAAATTCCTTGTTTTTTTAAAACAAGACCTTTTTAAGCGCCTTGATAAAAGCTTTATTCTCTTCTTTTGTTCCCGTGTTCACCCGTAGAAAAGTATTAAACCCGTATGATTTCATTGACCTTACAATAACGCCCAGTTTCAGCATATGCTCAAATACGCGTGTTGCATCTGTTTTTAAATCCAGCATTAAAAAATTGGACTGGGTGGGCAAACAATGGATTCCCAACTCACCAAGTTCAGCAAAAAGGAAATCAAGTCCGTCATGGGCAGTCTTAATACTGTTTTTTAAAAATTTTTCATCGCCAAGAGCTGCAACAGCCGCTGCCTGGGCCAGACTGTTCACATTAAAAGGCTGTCTTATCCTGTTGAGGATTTCAGCGATTTCTGAATCCATGATTCCATACCCGACCCTGAAACCTGCAAGGCCATAGACTTTGGAAAATGTCCTTAAAGTGACAATCCTTGAATCCTGCAATGGATTTTTTAAAGAGTTATAGACCGCATCATTCCTGACAAATTCAATATATGCTTCATCCACAATAATAATGACATCTTCAGGTACTTTTTGTAAAAATGCACTAAACTCATCATAAGTAATCGTGCTGCCAGTGGGGTTAAAAGGGTTGGTAATAAAAACCAGCCTGGTTTTTGATGAAATTTTTTCAACAAGGCCTTCAAGGTTTGTGGAAAAATCAGTCAAAGGCACCATAACAGGGACACCCTTGGCTGTTTTAACACTGATTTCGTACATTAAAAATGAGGGTAGCGGCATTAAGGCTTCATCCCCGGGGTTTAAAAAACCTTGGGCCAAGAGTGCGATAATATCATCAGAACCGTTCCCTGCAACAATATTGTCTTGCCGGACATGAAATTTTCGGGCAAGCTTGCTGCATAAAACATGGGCAGAGGATTCAGGGTACCGGTTCATATCCTTCATATGTTCCAAGACTGCATCATAAACCTTTGGGGAGAACCCCAACGAATTTTCATTGGAAGCAAGCTTGATTGCATTGGTTATCTTGTATTCTCTTTCAACCTCGGATAGAGGCTTACCCGCCTCATAGGGTTTAATAGTACTAATTTGCCTGCTGGTTTTAAATTTCATGTCCTGATTTCTCCTAATGATGAAAAGAATAATATTTAGTTAGGATTTGAAATTTTGTCAATGGTTATGATAATTAAGACTTTTAAACACCTGAATCAACTTAAGGGAGTCATGAAAAATCATATTGCAACAGGACTTGAATGCCTGATCAAAGAACCGCCGGAATATCTTAAGGGGAAACGGCTTGGCCTGCTATCCAATCCTGCATCGGTTGATTACCACTTTAATCATGCATCAAAGCTTGTTAATAGACTTTTCCCGGGACAGCTGAAAGCCTTGTTTTCCCCACAGCATGGATTTTATGCTGAAAAACAGGACAACATGATTGAATCGTGCCATTTCACGGAACCGCAATTTAATATCCCGGTATTCAGCCTGTATAATGATACCAGGGTTCCAACCCGGGAAATGTTTGACAAAATCGATATTTTACTCGTAGATATCCAGGATGTCGGAACAAGGGTATATACATTTATTTATACAATATCATTTTGCCTTGAAGTGGCGAAAAAATTGAATAAAAAGGTTGTTATCCTTGACAGGCCAAATCCTATTGGCGGTACTGTGACAGAAGGTAATATCTTAAAAAAAAAATATGCCTCGTTTGTGGGAAGATTTCCTGTTCCCATGCGCCATGGCTTGACAGTCGGGGAAATTTCACAATTTTTTAACCGGGAATTCAATATTGGATGTGATCTTTTTGTCATCCCCATGAAGGGTTGGAAAAGAAAAATGTATTGGCAGGACACAGGGCTTTACTGGGTCCCTCCCTCCCCGAATTTACCAACACCGCAATCTTGCCTGGTTTATCCGGGGCAGGTCATTTTTGAAGGAACCAACATATCAGAAGGACGGGGCACTACCCTTCCTTTTGAACAATTCGGTGCACCATTTATAGATACAGAAAAAATCAAGGCCAAGGCAGATAAGATGATAAAAGGCGCATATCTCAGGCCTGTCAGCTTTGAGCCGTTGTCGGGAAAATGGAAGGGTAATGTTTGTAAGGGGTTTCAAATCCACATTACTTCAAAAAAAGATTTTAAACCTTATTTTTCATCTTTGCTTCTGATGCAATTAATTATAAAATATCACGAGAAAGATTTTAAATTTAAAAATCCCCCTTACGAGTATGAGTTTGAAAAAATGCCCATAGACCTGATACTTGGCAGTAAAAAGCTTCGCAGCCAATTGGCAGGTTTGCAGGATTTAACCCTTTTATCGGACCAATGGCAAAAAGATCTGGACAATTTTAACCTTCTTTCGGGAAAATATCATTTATATGACTGATCAGCATCAGAAAAACTCATGGAAAAGAATGAGTTTTAAAGGCAACAAGGTTTGGGCACAAACAGACTTGAATAACAAGCTCCTGGTTGAAAAAGGAAAGGTATTAATAAAATATAATTTAAAACAAGACTATGAATACAGGGTTAAACCGGAAAGCTTAAACCCCGAAGACCAGGCTGTCCCTGCAAAAAAAAAATCAAAAGAGGCCTCCCGGAAGCCAGATGCCAAAAGTTCTTCAAACAAACAAAACTTTAAAACAGATCTCCCGGAAAATTGCATAAAAATTTATACTGATGGCGCTTCGTCAGGAAACCCAGGCCCTGCCGGGATTGGTGCAGTTTTAATCTATGGTGAAAAAAGAAAGGAAATCTCAAAATATATTGGCTCTGCAACCAATAATTTTGCAGAACTGACCGCTATAAAAGCCGGCCTGGGAGAACTAAAGCGTGTTGACCTGCCGGTTCGCATTTTTTCAGATTCAAGTTATTCAATTGGCCTTTTAACGAAAAACTGGAAACCCAAAAAAAATCAGGAACTTGTTTTTGAAATTAGAGCATTGATGAAAAAATTTTCCGATTTAGCCTTTATCAAGGTAAAAGGCCATTCTGGTATTAAGGAGAACGAGGTTGCGGATTTTCTTGCAACCTCTGCCATCAAAAAAGGCCTGGTTTGAAAAAGGCCTTTTTTGATGATTTTATAGTATTTTTTATTTATCTTTTTTCAGGTCATCTAATTCTTTTTCAAGTTCCTGGATTTTAGCTTTATCATCCTGGGGAGCAGGTGCATCAGCACCTTCATCATTTTTCCAGGAATCTTTGAGTTCATCAAAGCCAAGATAGAGAGCAAGCCCGCCACCTAGAAGAAGTACCGGTGGAATGCATCCCGCAAGAAGCACTAGAAACTGATTAAACCAGACAGCCAGGCCCACAACACCAAGAAGAACTGCAATAGCTCCACCAATTAACGTTTTCATAAAAGCGATCCTCCTAAAATTTAATTCTGTAATAAATTATTTTCTTACAATTAAACAAATACGTAAATTGTCAATACAGGATGGGAAAAAATAACATAAGCCATTGTCTTTATCAAGGCTATTTTAAGATTGCCATTCCAATAAACCTTTGATAATTAATGAAAGTTTATATCATTTAGTAAAGAATCCTCTAAAGGAAAAATAATGAAATTATTTCAAAAACTTAAAGGCCTTATTGCAAATTTCAGGCTTAGGCTTCGCAAGTTGATTGACTGCATGCTGGGTAACACTTATGATTACTTTTTGTGTTTTTATCCCGGCAACTCAGGATATTTTATTCAAAAGCTGATTAAAAGATTGATCAATAAACTCAATTTTGATGACCACAATATAGAAAAAATAAAAAATATTGATAAAGATTCCATTGTCGTTTATGCCAGTAAAAATAAAAGGGTTCTGGATTTTCTGTACTATCATACCAAACTTGAAAGCCTTGGTTTGCCATACCCCCAGATAGGATTTGATTTCAGGTTCTTTTTCCTTTTACCTGTAAAAAGGCTGTTTCAGATCTTTCTTTGCCACATGGACCACTTTTTTCATCATTTTCGCCTCAATGATGCATATGCCACAGGTTACGTCACAAAAGAATTATTAAACGGAAAGGCCGGCTTTGTCTGCCTGATTGAAGAAAATGATTTTTATAAACGTTTTATTAAAGCAACACCTGATCCCCTTTTCCTTTTGATAGAACTTCAAAAGAGCATTGCCAAACCTGTTATGATTATTCCCGAGGATATTATTTATGTTACAAAACCAATGAGAAAAAACCCGTCTTTAACTGATATCCTTTTTGGAACCCATGAAAAGCCAGGATTAATAAAACGCTTTTTTACCATTTTAAAAAAACCTGAAAAAATCAGGGTTGAACTTGCAACTCCTGTTAACCTCAGAGAGTTCATCAGCAGACCCGAGATTGAACAGCTTGATTCTGAATTTCAGGCCCATAGGTTGAGAAAGCACCTGGTCGATATCCTGAACCGTCAGAGAAAAAGCATTACAGGGCCTGTTTTAAAATCCAGGCAGGAAATCACAGAAGATATTTTAACCCGGAAATCTTTACGCGAATACCTGGCCCAGTATGCTTTGGAGAATAATCTTGCCTTGAGTAAGACCCATAAGAAAGCCGCTGGTTATATAAATGAAATTGCTGCAAACTATAATTTAAAAATTATCAATTTTGCAAACTGGCTTTTAACCTGGATGTTTAAAAATATTTTTGAAGACCTGGTTTTAAACCAGGAAGAAATCAACCGGATGAGGGAAACCTCAACCAAAGCGCCTCTTATCCTGGTTCCATGCCATAAAAGCCACTTAGATTACCTTTTGCTGCCATATGTCATGTTCAGGAACAATATGCCCTGTCCTCATATTGCAGCAGGCAAAAACCTTTCATTCTGGCCGTTGGGGCCTTTGTTCAGGGGGGCCGGTGCATTCTTTTTAAGACGGACGTTTAAAGGTGCCCCGCTTTATTCCAAAATTTTTGCCGCATATCTTGAAAAACTTCTTTATGAAGGATTTAATATAAAAATCTTTATTGAGGGCGGAAGAAGCAGGACTGGCAAACTTTTATCACCGAAACCCGGCGGGATTGCAATGCTTATCAATGCCTACAATAATGGTGCGTGCAACAATCTTTATTTTGTTCCTGTCTATATAGGTTATGACCATGTCCTTGAAGAAGACGCATACCTAAAGGAGATAGAAGGCGGCAAAAAAAACCCTGAAACGCTGAAAGGCCTCATCAATGCCCGTAAGTTTCTAAAGAAAAAATATGGCAAAGTTTATATGAAATTTGATGAGCCCCTGTCACTCAAGGATTATATTGCAGAAAAAAACATTGACCTTTCCAAAATATCAAAAGACGAGTATATGCGATTTGTAAAAAGTTTCGGGTATAAGCTTATAAATTCGATCAATTCCAATGCTGTAGCCACGCCACACGGCATTATTGCAAGCGCTGTCTTAAACTGTTCAAAAAATACTTTTATAAAAAAGCAGATGATTGCCAGGGTAGACACTTACATGAATATGCTGACCTTCATGAATGCTAACCTTTCCGACACACTTGTCATTGACCCTGATAATACCTTGAAATCAGTCATTAACGACTTTATTTCAAGGAATTTCATAGAACTTGCCGATGAAGATGAAGATGATATTACCGAAAATACGGTTTTCATAGTAAAGGATAACAAAAGGGCCATCCTGGACTATTATAAAAATTCAGTTATCTCCTTTTTCTTTAATTTCGCATATACAGCTGTTGCCATACTTGAAACTGACAGGTTTCAATTTTCATCTTCAGACCTTGTGATCCGGTATAAATTCTTAGAAAAAATGTTTACGGATGAATTTTTCTTTGATGAAGAAACAACCTGTGAAGAAAATATTTCAAGGTGTCTTAAAGGATTTGTTAACGAGGGAATACTTGTACCTGATTCACCTGAATCCGATATGTTTCACATTACTTCCAAGGGATTAAGAAAACTCAAATGGTTTGCCGCCTTTTTACAGCCGTTTTTTGAATCCTATAAAACCTGTCTTATTTACTTTGAAAAGTATAAAGCAGACAAATACGAAGGAAAAGAAAGGGTTAAAAAAATCCATTCAATCGGCACAAAACTTTATAAAGGGAAAATCATCACCCTAAAAGAGTCCTTGTCCCAGATCAATTATAAAAATGCAGCCAATTATTTTACAAAAAACGGTGTCTCGGGATCACAAGACCGGATTCAGATCGAATACTATAAAAATATTATTGACCGGTTAATTCTTTTAACCGCATCCTGATGCCATGAAAGCACTGATTCTTGCGGCAGGATTCGGCACAAGGCTTTTACCTTATACAAAAAAAATCCCCAAACCCTTGTTTACTTTAATGTCAAAACCCGTACTTGAACATGCCATTGAAAAACTTGTGGATTCCGGATGTGAACAGATCCTTGTCAACACCCATCATTTGCACGTACAAATTAAAGATTTTATCAACCAGACCGGGTATAATGTTAAAATAATTCATGAGCCCGTCATTCTTGATACTGGTGGAGCTATTGCCAATGCAGAGCCTTTTTTAAAGGACAGCCCTTTTTTTGTCATTAATTCTGATATTATTTCAAATATTGACTTAAACCGGGTGTATGAGTTTCATAACAAATCAAATCACCTTGCAACCCTTGTCCTCCATGACCATGATAAGTTCAATAAAATAAAAACCGATAGCAAGGGATATATACAAGACTTTGATTCAAACCTGGATGGACTTGCATTTACAGGTATTCAGGTTTTGTCTCCTCAAATTTTTAAATATTTCCCCTCTAAGAAAGTATTTTCAAGCATTGAAGTATATCAAAGCCTTTGCAGGAAAAAAGAGGTTAAAGCTTTTATAGAAAAAGATATTTTCTGGTCGGATATTGGTACAAAAGATGAATATTCAATGACTTCACTTCTTGAACTTGCTGCTCTGGCTTTTAAAGTCAACCAGGGTAAGATTAAAGATATTCAAGTTGACAGGCTTGCAGGCGACGGGTCAGACAGGCAATGGTACAGGGTTACATATAAAAACCAATCAAAAGTTATTGTTGACCATGGAATCTGCATGCCGGAAACTGATGATCTGGCACAGCTTAAGGCCTTTATTCATATTGGAAACCATCTTTTTTCAAAAGGAATCCCTGTGCCGCGCATAATCAATCATGATGAGCTGTCAGGCATGGTTATCCTCGATGACCTGGGGGATGTCCACCTAGAAACCCTGGTAAAACAAAAAAAAGATGCTGCATTCACCCTTGAGATATATACAAATCTTATAGACCTTATCATTGATTTTTCAATCAGGGGTTTTCAGGGGTTTAAAAAAGAATGGACATGCCAGACTGAAACCTATTCAAAAAATCTTATAATTGAAAAAGAATGCCGGTACTTCATGGAAGCATTCATAAAGGGCTATTTAAACCTGGGTGTTTCACATTCCAGGTTTTTAAATGAGTTTGAATATATTGCAGACCATGCACTGAAACACGGGTTAAAAGGGTTAATGCACAGGGACATGCAGTCAAGAAATATCATGATGAACAGGGGACTGCCATATTTTATTGACTTCCAATCGGCAAGATCAGGACCTTTACAATATGATCTTGCATCTTTATTGATTGACCCTTATGTTAATCTTGACGAAAAAATAAAAAATGATCTTTTGCAGTACACCTTGGCAAAGTTACAACTGACCCCGGAAAAAAGCCAAAAATTTTTACAATGCTATAAATATTGCTGTTTAACAAGGAACCTGCAATTTCTTGGAGCTTTTGGGTTTTTAAGTAAAATAAAAAATAAAAAAGTTTTTGAAAACTATATCCCTGATGCTGTAAAATCTTTAAAAAAAATTATTGCAGGGTTGAATACAGATAAAATACCCCAATTATCAAAACTTATTCAAAATATATAAGGAGCTTTTTCAAATGGAAAAAATAAATGTCATGATTAATGGCCTGCCGGGAAAGGTAGCAAAAAAAATGGCTGAATTTGCCATAGCCGACCACAGGTTTAATGTGATCTTGTTTTCCCTTACCGGCCAGGAAATTGAAGACAAAACAATAACAATTGCCAATCTTAGCTTTGAACTTGTCAAACCCGACACCAGGGATGATAAAATCAGCCTGATAAAATCCCGGTTCCCTTTTTTTATCAGCATTGATTATACACATCCTAGTGCGGTCAACAAAAATGCGGTTTTTTATACAAAAAATAATTTGCCGTTTGTCATGGGAACTACAGGGGGGGACAGGAAGCAGCTTGAACAGCTTGTGAAAAATTCGTCTACACCTGCTGTTATCGCTCCCAACATGGCCAAACAGATTGTGGGATTCCAGGCAATGATGGAATACGGTGCAAATACTTTCCCGGGCCTTTTCAAGGGGTATGCCTTAGAGGTTATCGAGAGCCACCAAAAAGGCAAAGCAGATACTTCAGGCACAGCAAAGGCAATGGTAGGGTATTTTAACAAGCTTGGCGTAAAATTTGATGTTAATGATATCCAAATGATAAGAGAACCCAAAATACAGGAAGAGGAATTGAAAATTCCCAGAAGCCACCTTAAAGGCCACGGATGGCATACCTATACCCTGAAAGCAAAAGACGGATCTGCTCTTTTTGAATTCAAACACAATATCAACGGCAGGGATATTTACGTCAGCGGTACCTTTGATGCCGTACTTTTTCTTATAGAAAAGCTTGCCAAACCCGGTGAGTCAAAAAAGCTATATACAATGATTGATGTTTTAAATAAGGACTGATCACTTGAGCCTTTATCTTAAAATAGCCTTAATAATCTTTGGTCTTGCATACCTCATCAGCCCCGTGGATATAATTCCGGACCTATTGCCATACATCGGCTGGATTGATGATACTGTTGTTCTCGCCACTATTTTTTATCTTATCAGGCATGGAAGACTGCCCAACTTCTTTTTTAAAAGACAACGGCCTTTTAAATCCCAGGGACCTGGCCACGCCCATACAAAAAACACCTGTGACTCTGCTGCCAAAAATTTCCATTCAGGTGCAAAAGCAAGCAGCAAGGCAGGTGGCACAGCCTATCGAAAAACAACATCTTCTCAAAAAATGCCCAAAACCCCATACGAGGTACTTGGAATTAAACCTGATGCCTCAAAAAAAGAGATTCAGACAGCATACAGGAAAGCCATAAAAAAATACCATCCGGATAAAGTATCACACCTTGGTGAAGAATTTTCCAATCTTGCAAATGAAAAATTCCTCGAAATCCAGAATGCCTATAACATATTAATGAAAAAATAAAAAAAATGTCTAATTAACCTGATAAACAGATTTGAAAACATGACAGACTTTTTAAAACTTGATTCTGGAAAAATTGAGATACAATGGAACAAAAAAAGGGAAAAAGACAGCCCCACCCTGATCTTTTTGCATGAAGGCCTTGGTTGCACCGGGATGTGGAAAGATTTCCCGGAAACAGTATCAAAAAATACCGGCTGCCCTTCCCTGATTTTTTCAAGGTTTGGATATGGCAGTTCAGATCCCTGCCCTGTTCCATGGAAAATAAATTTTATGCATAAAGAGGCTCTAAGGGTGCTTCCGGACATTATAAAGAAAACTCAAATCAACAACTATATACTGGTTGGTCATTCAGACGGCGGGTCCATTGGAATTATATTTGCAGGCAGCCCTTATGCAAAAGGCCTGAAAGGATTAATTACACTGGCTGCCCACGTATTTTGTGAACAGATCACCAAAGATTGCATCCAACAGGCAAAGATCAATTATAAACTGGGTAATTTAAAAAAAGCACTTGAGAAATATCATGGTAAAAATACGGATAATGCTTTTTGGGGATGGAATAATGCCTGGCTGAATCCAAAGTTTATAAATTGGAACATTGAAAAATACCTGGACAGGATCAAAGTCCCAATGCTTGCCATCCAGGGGAAAAAAGATCAATACGGGACCATAAAGCAGATCAAATCAATCAACGCCCATGTAAAACACGCTGAAACTAATGTGATTGCCGGATTAAAACACTCTCCCCATTTAGAACAGCCTCAGAAAATCTTAAATATCATCACGGGATTTATTCGCAGGATCGACGTCCTTTAAAGCCTGAATTTCAGATCTTTTCGGCATATGGTCTCCAATTGAAAATAATCTGTTCCCGGTTTTTAATCTCATTGACAAATTTGACGTTATTTGAAATAAAATTAAGATTTAAATCATGTCCATATTATTAAGGGAGTAAATCTTGACCGGGATAAGTGAGATACTTGTTTTAGTGCTGCTGAT
>JAADHV010000056.1:23183-35978 GCA_013151635.1 Deltaproteobacteria bacterium
GGCAGAACCTGTAAAAAAAAAGTCTTCTAAAAAAAAGTTAAAAAAACTTAGTGCCAAAATCAGGTTTGGAATTATCCTGACAATTGGTTACCCTCTTGCCATGGCCCTTTACCTGAAACCATGGGATGAAAATCTTATCCCTTATATTTCCTATGGGGTAATACCTGTCTTTTTTATCTGGGCCATTGCATGGATCCTGGCCGGAAGGAGAAAATAAATATTCCATTACTTTTTAATTTATACTTGATTTAGTAATATATTTTAAAAAAACTTATTATTTTACTTGACGCATCTTTTTTCATGATTAATTTTGTTTCAAATGCAAGCGAGATTGTGAATGCTAAAACAAGGAACAAGCCAAACAGGAGGGTTAATCATGAGACTTGTAAGATACAATCCATTTAATGAACTTGGTTTCTGGGGAAACTCATTCAATGACTTTTTTAACGATTCTCTTTTTAACACAAAAGCAGATGAACCCTGGTATCCTGCAGTGGACATTCTGAATGAAAAAGACAATGTGGTCCTGAATGTTGAGCTGCCAGGTGTGAAAAAAGAAGATATTTCAGTGAATATCGAAGACAGGGTTCTGACTATAAAGGGTGAAAGAAAATTTGAGGATGAAGAAAAAAAGGACAACTATTTCAGAAAAGAAAGGGCATACGGAAGTTTTAAAAGATCATTTTCCCTTTCAGATGATATCCTGATCGATGAAGTTAATGCAGACTTTAAGGATGGTGTCCTTAAACTGACCCTTAAAAAAGATAACACAAAAGAAGAAGTCAAACAGATAACAATCAACTGATATTTAACTTTTTTTGCATCACCCTTGCAAAACAGGGAGCTGTTCTTTCAGCTCCCTGTTTTCTTTTCAAGGTGTTAAAAACTTTTAATTATCATTCATGGTGTCCAAAGCGGCCTTTAAAATACAATATGCCATGCCGGCACCCATAATGGAAATAGCATACCAGAACCCGCCAAAGAAAATTGCGTGTCCGACATCCCATGCCCATTCAAAATTAAATGGAAACATAATTTTTCTCCTTTGTACAAACCAGGGTTATTCAGTTTCAGCTGCCGGTTCTACCGCATTGAGTTCTGCTTCCTGGGGAAATACAGGAAGATATCGATAAGTAACCGAAATCAGGATAATTCCATAGGCGACAGGAAGAATAGTTGTTGCAATTTCCTGCCAGCTTGGAAAATAAAGAGCCCAGGTATCAAAACTCATCACCGGGACCGCCATGACCTGAAGCACCATAACCCATCTATTAAGACAAATGCCAATGACACCGAGGATAAAGGCGATAAGGCGCAATGTCGGATTTTCCCTGGTGGATTTCATAATTAGAATAATGCCGGGAACAAGTCCGCATACAAGGATTTCAGTGATCAGTATCCAGTAGCCGTAAAAGCCGTTGTTGGTATAAAAATGGCTGATGTTAAATCCAAGGCTGGGGGCGGTCACTGTTGCCCAGTAAATAGTGTCAATTATCTTGGCAATAATATAAATTGTAATCATCCATCCTGATATTTTTGCTAAAAGATTGACAACATTATCTTTTACAAGTTTTTTCCCTGTAATTGTTTCGGTTATCTTGGTTATAAGAAGGGTAAAGCAAGGGCCGAATGCAGCCGCAGACCATGTAAACAAGAAGAATGTCCAAGGCCAGATTAACAGGCCTTCCCTGTATGCAAAGGGACGTCCGAACAGGACGCCTGCAACACCGCCAAGGGAGCCTTGGTGGAAAAAGGAAAGAAAAGCCCCGGTTGCGGCAAAAACAGCCATGATACCATGCATATTATGGGCAAGGTGACGGAAAAAAGGCACTTTATTGGCCTGCCTGTTTTCCAGAATATTCGGGATAAACTCAATTGTCAGGACAGCAAAGTATGCGGACAGACAAAATGCTACCTCGGTCAACATTGAATGAACATTGGCATGCCAGAAAATAAACCAGCCGCGAAGCGGCTGACCAATATCAATGGCAAGGATTAATAAAGCCGAACTATAGCATATAAAGCCTATAATCACGGCAAAATTAATAATATTTTTCAACTCGTCAATATTAAAAATATATCTCAAAAGACCTGTAAAAAATGCGCCGCCGCCAACAGCAATGACTGCAAGGTCAGCCCAGATCCAGAGGGCAAACCCGTAATAATCATTCATATTGGTCTGGTTAAGGCCTTTCCACCAGATAAGGCCCATGGCAAAAACGCCCCATAGAAGTACAGCACCAACGATGACAATCCCAATTGCAAATTTTGGAAATGAACAGCGTTTTGCACCTTCAGGTATTAATGCAGAATCCATATTTATTTACTCCTAAGTAAAGTTTTGGATTAATTAACCATGGGATGAAGACCCATGATGATTCTTAATTTTATCCCATTCACCATCCAGATAATTATCCCCTTTTCTTCTTATCCATTCCCTTTCGGAAAGATAATAAATTTTCGGATTGGTTCCAAGTCTTTCAAGCAGCCTGAAAACCTTAGGGTTTCTTGATTTTCCAACAACGTGTCTGTTCCATTTATCAGGATGGGGGTCAGGTTTAACTATCTGGTGTACCTTGTGAGCAGGATTGTTTAAGTCTCCGAATACAATGGCACCGGCAGGACAGGCTGTTGTGCAGGCAGTCTGAAATTCATTTTCTTCGATATCATTACGGCCTTCGTGGTACGCCTTATCCCTTGCAGCCTGGTACCTGTGGTAACAAAAACTGCATTTTTCAACTACCCCTCTCATTCTTGGCGACACATTGGGACTCAGGTAATTTTCCATACCTTCGGGCCATTTAGGGTCCCACCAGTTAAAATACCTTGCATGGTAAGGGCATGCCCCCATGCAGTATCGACATCCGAAGCAACGTGTATAAATCTGGCTTACAATTCCTGTATCATGGCCATATTCAGTTGCAGTGGCAGGGCAGACAGAAACACATGGTGAGTGGCCATGCCCCCCCTTTCCTGCGCAGTGCATACAAGGCCTAGGCAAATATGCAGTTTCAGTATCAGGAAAGGATTTACCATTGGTTAATTTATAAACACGCATCCAGGTGATACTATCCTTTTTATTGGATTCATCCTCCTTAAAAGGAACATTGTTCTCTGACATGCACGAAACCATGCAGGAACCGCATCCTGTGCATTTGTCCAGATCAATGACCATTCCGAACTTATGTTCTTTATTATTTTCTTGTTTCATTAAGAACCTCTTTAGCAATTTATCCTTGAATTTTAGGCCTTGGAAATTTTTGCTTTAATTCCAAAGGCAGCATCCAGTCCCGAACCGGATTCAATTACCGGACCTATTAAGTCATTTACATTAACACCCTTGTTTGACACATACTTATTCTCAAAGGTATGGCCAAGACCTTCAACCATTCCGATCACACCAGGCATCAGGCCCTCGTTGAAATTTACCACCACACGGGCTGTGCCTATCGGGGTTGTTATAATTGCAAAGCCCCCGTTTTTAAGGCCCTTTGCAGTTAAAGGGTTAATTTCAACAACAATGTTTTTGCCCTTTAATACTTTATCCGAAACAGTCTTAATTGCAAAAGGAGAGACATACGCACCAGCATTGATCAACCTCATATTGTCAATGGGAATAAGTGTTAGTCCAAAATCTCCCTGGGCCTGAACCGTTGGGGGATTGCCGGAAAGAAAAGATAAATTGACTGCGGCAGGTTCAATGGGAGCACCTTTGGATATAACAGCATACCCGTCTTCTGATAAAGAATCCCAGATTCGGGCGGTTACTCCTTCAAGGCATTCGTTATAGGATTCCCATTCAAAACTTTGTGCAATACTTCCTTTTAAGGCTTTTGCAATTAAAATCACAGTATCTCCCGGATTTTTCGTATTAAATACAGGTGATGCCACAGGTTTTGTAAGTCCCACAACAGTCTTTGCAAGCCCTGCACCGGACGGAACATCTTCAATCCGTTCAATAAAGGTATGGCTTGGCAGAATAATATCCGCTTCTTTGGCTGTTTCATCAAGGAATGAAGAAAAACTGACAATAAAAGGAATTTTTCCTAAAGCCTGTTTAACACTCTTTGTGTCGTGCAGAGAGTAACAGGGATTTGCATTATAAACAAAAAGCGCTTCAACAACTGATTTTGAAGAAGAGTTTATCTTTTCAACAAGCTGGTTCATATAACGGCCGGCTTTTGGTTTAGCAAACCCCGCATCTGCTATGCTGTCCATTGATTCATCAGGGAACTCAAGATACTTATTTTTGGACTTAACAAAAACCCCGCCTTTTTTATTGATATTGCCGACAAGACAGTTCAATGTATGAACCGCGGCAAGCTCTTTTAAGCTTTGGGCGCCATCTCCACGGCCTTTGCCAAATACTGCCACTGGCTTTTTCGCCTTAGCGAACAAGCCGGCGATCTTTTCAATATCAGCAGCTTTTACACCCGTAATTTCAGCTGTTTTTGAAGGGGTGTAATCTTTTTGGAGCATGGCCGCAAATTTATTGAACCCGCCTTTGAAATTCATGGTTGCATTGCTGTCAAACAAATTGTTTTTTAATATGACAGCACATATCCCCAGGGCCAGGTCCGCCTGTGTACCAGGTTTTATCGGAACCCACTTATCCGCATTTGCAGCGGTATTGGATAAGTTAGGCTCAATTTGATATAATTTTGCACGCCTTTCTTTTCTTGATGCATTTGCTTGAAAGCAATTTACAGGAGAGCCCCAGCCTTCGATGATCCCTGCGCCAAAGCTTAAAACAAAGTCAGCGTTTTCAAGATCAAAGCCAATGGTTTTACCCTCACCGTGGATCGCCGCCGCTGTCGCTTCAAGATAGGATTCAAAGCTTGGCATAGTATAAAAATTGGGGGAACCAAATGTTTTAAAAAGTCTTTTAAACAACCCTGAAACCGACCCTTGCTCTTTATCTAATATTGCGGCAAATTTTTCAGGAGATCCGCTTTTTCTAAGGTCTGCAAGTTTGCCTGCAACAAGCGCAATGGCATCATCCCAGGATATCTCTTCAAACTTGTCTCCATTTTTTTTCAATGGAGTTTTTACCCTTGCAGGGTCATATAAATATTGAAGACCCGCTATACCGTGCAGACAGGCACCGCCGTTATTTACAGGATAATTTTCCCGTCCTTCAATTTTAACCGGCCTGTTCTCTATCTTCCTTACGCTTATACCACAGCTGCCAGGGCAGAGACTGCAGACCGAGCTTTCATATATTACTTCACCGTCAGCAGGGACGGGAGTCCATGGCCAGTTCTGGGTCCAGATGGAAGAATCATCTGTCAGCTTCAACCCGACAGGGGAAACCGCAATACCGGCAACTGCGCCAAGTCCCAATCCCAAGAAGCTTCTTCGATCAACTTTCATAAATTATTCCTCTATAAAGTTTTTGAATTCTTGTGTTTTAGGTTTGTTATTTGTGACACTGGAAACAATAACCCTTAAAGCCTGTTTCCTTTTTGTGACACTCTGCGCAGTCATCCATCTTCATACGGTCCCAGGAATGCTTTTTAATTCCAAAGATATTTTTACCCCAGATATCACGGCTATAGCCTGTGATCCTGTTTTCTTCGTATGGTTTTAAAGAAGTCGATTTTCCAATAGGGCCATGACATGTTACGCAATCCATACCAGCACCGTCAATATGTGCAGCATGGGAGAAAAAGACACTATCCGGTTGTCTTGAATAGATATACCAGGGAACTTCTTTTTCCTTTGATACATACTTTTCTACAAAGACCGCCTCATCTTTCGAATCGCCCAAAACATCCTCTGAATGACAATCCAGACATGTTTCAAGCTTGGGGATCCCGGCAAAAGTTCCGTCATCCCTTAAAGAATGGCATGTCTCGCAATCACCTGCTTCACTGACATGAAGCGCATGATCAAAATTAAAAGGTTGCTCCTTTTTTGAATAGAGCAATTTGGGAAACAGCAGTGTACCGGATAAAAAGCAGACAACAAATGCTACAATAAAAAAGATGACACCGAGTCCCAAACCCTTGTCATCTTTTGTGTCTCCGGCAGTGCATTCCCCTGCACTTTCCATGGAACCATTTTCAGCTTTGTTTTCTATTTCGCTCATGAAAACTCCATCAATTTAAAATGTTGATGATACTTTAACCATTTTTGTCCAGGCCACACTTATTAAGGCTGTAACCCGGACTGTATTAACTTGCAGACAATAATCTTAAACTGTCCTGCAATACCGACCGTAATTTGCGTTAATCTATATTAATATCTTGTTTTCTTGTCAAGATAAATTAAGATAACACCTCAATCATGGTCAGCAATGGCTAAGAGTAACTATGAAGTCCGCTGAGCAGAAAGTTCACCCCGAAATAAGTAAAAATAACAGCAAGAAAACCAATAATGGAAACCAAAGCGAGTTTTTTCCCATACCAGCCCCTCATCATCCTTAAATGCATGAAAAGCGCATATATCAACCAGGTAATAAGAGACCAGACTTCTTTAGGATCCCAGCTCCAGTATGTACCCCAGGCAGAATTGGCCCAGACAGCACCGGTAATAATGCCGATGGTAAGAAATAAGAACCCGAAAACCACCATCTGATAAGTCAATTCATCAATGACTTCCCAGGAAGGAAGCTTTGCAAATATGGTTGTGGCATCAGGGTTTTTAGGTTTAATAAAATACATAATGCTGAATCCGAATGCGACGGCAAATCCTGAATAGCCTAAAAAGCAGGTAATGACGTGGGCAATAAGCCAGTTACTTTTCAGTGCAGGGAGTAAAGGGCTTATCTTATTGCTGATATCGGGTGACAAGGATGCATAGGCAATGGCAAGGAATGCCAGGGGGGACGCAAATGCCCCGATAATGCTCTCTTTATATTTAAGTTCGACAAAAATATAAATAATTGCAACAGTCCAGGAAAAAAAGACCAGGGATTCGTACATATTGGCAAAGGGGGCATGGCCGTATCCCATCTGGTAAGACTCGACCCACCTTAAAACAATGCCAACGGTATTGCTTAAAAACCCGATGACAAGAACAATAAACCCAATCCTTGAAAGCACCTTTTTTTTAAAGGTAAACGATCCAATGTAAAAAACCGAAGCCAGTGCATAAATAAAGGTTGCTGAAGATAATGCTAAAGAACTGTCCATAAAAATCACTTATCCTTTAATTTTGTTACAATTTTTTTAATTTTAAGTTTCATTCCCTGGCTGTTTCGATTGGTTATGCCTGAAACACTTATTTTTGAACTTTCTTCCGGGATTTTCTCAATTTCAATACAGAATGATTCATGGGACATAAAAAAGGTAACCCAACATCCTAAAATCATTAAGATAAACCCGGAATATACATACCATATCCCGGGGTCTTTGGTAATCTGCAAACCAGTATAATACTTTCGATCAAATTTCTTTACCACAAAGGCGTATTTTCCTTTCCGCATTTTATCAAAAGTTGGAAATTTCATTGGGAGACCAATCTGGGAACTTTTACCACCCTTCAGAGTTACTGTTCCTATAAACGCCTCTCCTAGATCATGATCCCGGAAGTCAAACCGCTGCAGGAAACCTTCAAGTTTGAATAATCCCTGATTCCCGGGCAATTGGATTTCTTCTCCCACCTTAATGGTTTGGCTTGTAACACTCTTATCAGCTCGCTTTATGATATCAAGCACGATACTGTCGGGCTGGGCCGTACCATAAGAGGACTGGAAAATATTTATGCCTTTGTATCGAAGTGGATGGTTTACACGGATATCCCTGGTAAAACTTTCTTTACCGTTTTCAATGATCGTAAGGTTTGATGTGAATTCTTTCGGCATACCCGTATCATAAAACTTTACATCAAAATCATTACACCTGATGGAAAAACCTAAGTTTACAGGCAATCTTTTTTTAACAATAAAAGCTGAATCAGATGTCTCGCCCTCATCCAGCCGCAGGTTGGCCTTAAACCCGAAAATTGATCCTATCAATGCACCGATTAACAGCAAAATGATACTGGAATGAACCAGGTATACCCCGAGTCTTGTCCACCTTCCTTTTTCAGCATACAGGGCAATGCCGTTTTGAGTATCTTTTTTTATGACATTTCCAACTGTCCTGGATAAGAAACCTTCATAATCGGCATATATTGACGGGCCATCTTTTTTCAAAGTAAAGGTCTCAAGGTTTTTTAATCTTCTAAACCTTTCCGGGTTAAATTTGATTTTTTTTGGAAAAATAATTTTCCAGGTTCTTGAAAGCCTTTCAACGGAGCATACAATAATATTGACACACAATATGCCAATAAGCATCAGGAACCACCAGGCATGGTACATATCATCAAGATTCAATACTTTAATCAGGTTATAAAAAGCTTCTCCATAAAGCCTTTTGTATTGCAGTATTGCTCCATTCTGAAGGATAACCGTTCCAATAACTGATGTAGCAGCAAGAAAAAGAAGGGTGTAAACGGTAAGTTTTACAGAACAGAAAAATTGCCAGATTAAATCGGGAATTGTTTGATTTTTTTTCAAAATATTCTCTTTCTTTCCTTTTTGTGTCTTCTGACAGGATAAATGGTCATTGACGTTTTAATTTCAGCCTCCCGGTTTTAAAAACATGATCAGGTTTTTAAAATTTCTTCTTCCAGGCACCGGGATAAACCCGAGTCCCTTTTTACGGACAGGCTTATTGCCTTTTTTATTATATTTATATTTCCAACAATAATTATTTTTCCTTTGGCCCTTGTTACCCCTGTATAAAGCAGTTGTCGTGTCATAACAGGAGAAAGCCTGTCAGGAATAATAATTAATACCTTATTAAACTCAGAACCTTGACTTTTGTGGATCGTTATTGCGAACGCCGCATTAGACCCTGGAAGATCCGAGTATCTAAACTGCCTTATATTATCATCCCGGCCTCTAAAAAACGCATTGATTTCCCCTTTGTTTTCATAAACAATACCTGTATCTCCATTAAATAAGCCTTTTTTATAATCATTGGCACTGACCATGATTATCTTTTTAAAAAACCCTTCTTGTATATCAAAATTATTCTTAGATCGCAAAATCTTTTCACATATATTATTAATTTGTAATGTTCCGTATTCTCCTGAATTATGTGCGCATAAAATTTTGAAGTCATCTAATTTATTTAATGAGGCCTCAAGAGTATCTGCTTCTGCAAATGGTTTGTATCCTTCCCGGATATAGTCTCCGGCAATGCTTGCAACAGGACGGCTGCCATTAAAATTTTCAAAAACAAGATCAGTGTACAGGCCGGATGTTAATATATCCTCAAGACGCTTTTCATCATTGGCATTGATCGCTTTTGACATATTTTCAATTCCGGTTTTCCCTTTTGACCTGAAATTATATTCAAGGGTAAATAAGTTATGGGACAATCCTTTCACGCTGCATATGTCACTGAACACGGACCCTGCCTGTACAGATGACAACTGGTGCTTATCACCAAGGATAATCACTTTGGCAGTCATGGGGACAGCTTCTAAAAGCCTTGTCAATAATAAAATATCAATCATTGAAGCTTCATCGACAATAATAACATCTGTTTGCAGCAGATTTTTTTTATTATAATAAAATCCAGGGGCATCTCTTAAAGGCTTTAAAATAGAATGTATGGTGCCGCCCTCTTCCATTTTTGATGCAGCCTTGCCAGTTGGCGCCACGCAAATGATTTTCGGTTCAGCAAATCCCTGGGTTTTAGCATATGAAGACAAAATCTCTTTTATAATGGCTGTAGCATATGTTTTCCCGGTTCCGGGTCCGCCTGAAATGATGGTGAAATGATTTAATATTGCATTTTTAACAGCACTTTTTTGATGTGTTTGGATGCCCCTGGTGAAACAGGATTCAACCATTTCATCAATTAAGGTTTCATTCATGTTCAAAGGCTTTAAAGAAACCCTTTTGGCAATGTTCCTGGCAAGCCGGGCCTGAAAATTATAATACTTTGCAAAATAAAGCCTGTGATTGGAATCCAGGACCAGCGGGGTTTTAAGTGTGCTCGAAACCATTGATGAGTCATTTAAAGCCTTTATCCAGGTATTAAACTCAGGGAATTTAACCTTGCAACCATTAATTTTGAATACCGGCCTTAAAGTTTTAGCTATTTCTTTGATATCAAGACAGATATGGCCCTCAAACAATGATTTTGAAACAAGTGCCAAAGACGCTAAAATAATGGATTCATTTTCATCAAATGATCCGGCCATGGATCTTGCAAAAAAATAATCCAGGTTGGAAAAAAAATTTTGTTCAAATAAATTATCAAGATCAAATTCAGTATACTGACTCATACTCTCCACAACCTGTTAAAAAAACCCAAAAAAATAATTAGCAATTTTCAATCTCAGTTAAGATAAACCATTCAGGATAATTTTTAAACACAAAATTCATAACAAGGAATTGTTCTTGATTGATATTAACATATTTAATACCCTTATTGGCAAATAAACCCTTAACTGAAACATTTAGAGCTTTCAACATGAAAAATTCCACGCTTAAATTAGAGCTTCTTTTCACGGACAGAAAACAGATTGTTGAAGATATTACCAAAGTTATCACGACAAATGATCTAAATATTATTTCCATGGAGGTTGAAAATAAAGACAAGAAAACCCTGATCTATATTGAAACAAAAAGCTCACGGTTTTCTCCGTCCAACAAAACTATTATCAAAAATTTAAAAGCCATAACGGATTTAATAGAGATTACAAAGATCAATTCCATGCCCCAGGAAATAAGGGAAAAAAGGCTTAAACTAGTCCTGGACAGTATCAGCGACGGCATCATATCAATTGATAAATTCGGTTTTATTACCACCATCAACCGCGTTGCAAAAAAAATGCTGGGGTGGAACCATCTAAGTGTCCCCGGCAAAAAAATCTCCTCGCTGCCGTTGGGAAACCATGACCTGTTAGATTGCCTTAACGGCAGGTCGTTCCAGAATAAAAAAAGGAATGTCATCACACAAACAGGCCGGTTCCAGTTTTTTTCAGCAGGCGTCGCGATAAAAGATCTTACAGGAGAAATTACAGGCGCCATTGAAATCATGCGGGACATGAAAGAAATAAAGGAACTTGTCGATGAAGTAAACTACCCTACACAGCACACCTTCAGCGATATCATAGGTAAAAGCGTCACTATCATGGAGGCGATTTCTTTTGCCCAGAAGATTGCCGTATCCTCTTCCATTGTCTCAATCCGTGGAGAAAGCGGTACGGGAAAAGAGTTGTTTGCAAGGTCAATTCACACGGAAAGTGGGGTCCAGGGCAGATTTGTGGCAGTAAATTGTGCAGCCTTGCCCGAATCTCTGCTGGAAAGTGAATTATTCGGGTATGAGAAAGGCTCTTTTACGGGTGCCCGGAAAAAAGGCAAGCAAGGTCTGTTTGAAATTGCAGATAAAGGAACACTTTTTCTGGATGAAATTGCCGATATGCCCATGGGTGCCCAGGCAAAAATTTTAAGGGTTATACAGGAAAAGAGTGTCAGAAGAATTGGCGGCGTCAAAGAGATACCTGTAAACACCAGAATTATTACGGCCACAAGCAGGCTTTTAGAGCAAATGATAAAAAACAACGAATTCAGGGAAGATCTTTATTACAGGATCAATGTCCTGCCAATCCATGTTCCTCCATTAAAAGAAAGGCACGAAGATATCCCCCTGCTGGCCGATCATTTTCTGTCCAGGGCAGCCAAGCAAGTCGGCGTTCAGCCAAAAAAATTGTCTGATGCTGCCATGAAAAAATTATTTAACCACAACTGGCCGGGGAATATCCGTGAGCTAAAAAATGTCATAGAACGGGGCTCCATTATTTCAGACAAGGATATTATTGATGAAAATTCAATCATTTTCGGATATGATATAGAAAGTACCATAAGGGGATTAAAGGCAGCTTCATTTAATGACCTTGAAAACAACAGCTCACTTAAGGCAATGGTAGGGAATTATGAAAAAGAAATCATTGAATCAACACTGAAAAAATATCCAAGCATCCGGAAAAGCGCAAAAGCTTTGAATATTTCACATACAACTATATTAAACAAGATGAAAAAGTATTGCATCAGGATGATTTCACGCTGTTGAATATTAATTATTATATTAATAAATTATATAAAGAACTGAACAAACATTCAAAAATATGTCATAAAGCCTTTGTAGTTAACATACACAGAGGCTTATTTCATGGACCTTCACAAGATTACAGTCCGACCAGTTTATCGCTCTGAAGAGTCTTTTTTTCAAGAGAAAATGCAGGCTCACCATTATCTTGGTGCACTCCCAAAGATCGGAAACACAATTTGGTATATTGCAACATATAAAAGCAATTGGCAGGCATTGTTGATTTTTTCAGCAGCTGCCTTGAAATGTGGGGTAAGAGATCAGTGGATAGGCTGGAACTTCCGGCATCAATATGATCGATTAAACTTGATTGCTAACAATTCGCGCTTTCTCATTTTGCCTGGTCGCCACAAAAAAAATTTGGCTTCAAAAATCCTTTCATTATGCCGGCAGAGGATACAACAAGATTGGATTGATCGTTTTGGGTATCCTTTGTTGTTACTGGAAACCTTTGTTGATCCGACACGATTTAATGGAACAATCTATAAGGCTGCAAATTGGACTTTTGCAGGATATACCAAGGGCTATCAACGAATCCGTGATGGATACAGCAACACTATAAAAATTCCTAAAAAGGTATTTGTTCAACCCGTGCAACGCAGTGCCCGCACTATATTATCCAGTTCAATATTAAACAAATTGTACCAAACAGGAGGCCCAAGGATGAAATTGAGTGCCAAAC
>JAADHV010000028.1 GCA_013151635.1 Deltaproteobacteria bacterium
AAAAGGATTTGTCAGGTGTTAAAATTGTAGTAGAAGCATAGAGAACCTCCCAAACAGTAATTTTTAACTTTTCTCCCAAAAAGAAAGGAGATCCTCTATGCTGGAAATCAAGATAGAACATTTTCTCGATTATTGTAAAGTCTCAAATTTTGCAACCAGGTCCATTCAATCGTTAAGGGTAAGGCTCAATGAATTTAACAGGTTCATTAACAAGACACCCTTTGACTCAATTCAGGGCATCTCTTACAAGCATTTAAAAAAATTCGTTACCCAGTATCGGAACCCTTCCATCCATGTCAAAAAGGCCCGGATCTGGAGCTTGAGACAATTCTTTCATTTTTTAAAACTGAATGGGTGGATAAAGATAAATATTGCCTCGGACTTTCCCTATCCTAAGATTGAAAAAACGATCCCCCATTTTTTGACCATTGAAGAGTATAACAGTCTTTTAAGTTTTTTTTATGGCAGGGCATCCGATGCTTCCAGTTTCAGAAATCTTGTCATGATTATGATGCTGGGGCTCCTTGGTCTGCGGTTGTCTTCTGTTATCTCCCTGAACATTGAAGATGTGGATATTGAAACCGGCCTTTTGCAAATCATTGAAAAAGGGGGGAAGCAAAGACCACTTATCATGCCCAAAATTTTGTGCCTTATATTTGGTTCAGTATTTTGGGTTTCTTGATAAAAAACAAGGTCCTTTGTTTTTATCCAAAAGAAATAAAAGGCTTGCTCCACGAACTTTACAGGATGTCTTTCAAAAGGCTGCGGATTCACTTGATATTGGCAAACATCTTCATGCCCATCTGTTCCGACATACTGCTGCGACCCATATGAACAAGGTGTCTGACCCTGAAATAACCAGACATGTTCTGGGGCATATGAGAAGCAATAGCACCCGAAAATACACCCACCTCAATCCGGATCAATATGCTGTTTACATGCAGATCCATCCCTATATGGGGTTGAACATGGAGGTGAACCCATGATTGCCCTGCTGGATGAATACAGAACACAGTTGTCTGAAGTCTGTGGGTACGCAAACGGTTGAAAACTATGCCTCCTGCACGGGCATGTTTGCCCGGTATTTAAGGGAACAGGGTATCCCTATTTTCAGACTCACATTTGTTTGTGAATAGCTCAATTAAGACAAAAAAGGTTCAGTTACAGCCGGATGGAACACCATCGATCTGCTTTGAAAACCTTTTATGCCATGCTGGTTAAACTGGATATCGTGACAAAAAGCCCGGCAGAAGCATTACCCAAGTTAAAGAAAAACGGACCCAGCACAGTGATGCCGGTGTCAAAGGCCACTGTTTTTAAACTATTAAACATTGTTGACCGGTCCGCATGGATGGAAAATCGGAATTACCTTATCCTGTCCCTGTTATGGGCGCTTGGCTTAAGGGTCAGTGAGCTTACCCGGCTCGTCATTGGATCTTTTGAATCCGGGCATGGTCCTAAAATCGGCCTTTTGCGAGTAAAGGGGAAAAACAAAAAACAACGGGCCTTATTTGTGGTGGATAGGTTGTACGATAACCTCATGGCGTATCTGGCCCATCCCAAGACATTAAAATTCAAAAAAGATCCCATGTTCCCGGTTAAAAGCGGCAAGGCCATATCAACCGACCGGGTTCAAAGAAAGCTGCGACAATATTGTAAAAAAGCCGGTATCACCGAAAGGATTACTCCCCATGTGCTCAGGCACTCCTTTGCCACTGAAATGTATCATGCCAAGGTCCCGCTTTATGCCATCCAGGCGATGATGGGCCATTCCAACACGGCTGAAACCGCGATTTACATCAAGGTGAATGACAGCTTTAAACAGGAAGCATTAAACCAACTGGTTATTAATGGGAGGCCGTCATGGGGGTAAGCACAACAGATTTTTTCAGCCATATTGAACCGTTTATGGATTATCGATCAACAGTGTATGACGTCAGTGACCAGACCATTAAAAGTAATCGTTGCGACCTTAGGTTATTTGAAAATTTCTTGGACGATCAGCAGCATGATATAATTACCGGCCCTGCGGTGATGGACTTCCAGTATTATTTGAAAACCCAGCGTAAAAATTGTGGCGGATCACTCAATCGAAAGCTATTTACCCTGCGGAGTTATTCTCATTATTTGAGACTTCAGGACGTTGAAGATGCTGAAAAGTTACCATTTCGTGATGTTTTAAAGGTCCGGCAGGGATATCGGAACCGGCCGGATGCCTTGACCGCTAATCAGATCAAACAGCTTTTAGATACCATCGATAGGAGCACATGCCTTGGGGTCCGGGATTATGCCATATATGCCTTAATGTATTTATGTGGTCTCCGGGTCGGAGAAGTCTTCGGCCTGGAGACCACCAGCATCGATTTAAAAACCAAAGAAATCAATGTGACTGGAAAAGGCAAAAGAATCCGTACGCTTCACTTGAGCGATGAACTGTTCCAGATCCTGTCGGAATATCTTTCCGTGCGAACATTCTTTTATAAAAATGAGCATCGAAACGCTCTGTTTATCTCAAAAAAAGGAAATCGTCTGGCCATTCGTACCATGGAAGACAACTTTAAAAAAATCGTTTTGAAATCCGGCTTGCAAACCCGGTTCAACGTATCCTGCCATACCCTGAGGCATTCTTTTGCTTCCCACCTCAATGATAAAGAAGTGGATATGCTTGTCATTAAAAGTTTAATGGGGCATTCAACAACAAGAAGTACAGAAATCTACATCCATCCTTCTATGCAAAAAGTAAGGCAGGCAATGGAAAAACTACCCGGCGTTGTTTTTATGAATGAGCTTATAAAAAAAGGAGGTGGCATCTTTAGTTTTCAAGAGCTGCGCACATAGGCAGAATACAAGGCAGATATTACTTAATTTTTTGAAAATTGCAGCTTTAATGGATCAGTGCGTTTAAATTGCATTTTTTTAAGATTTTAGGTGTTGCCTTAAAAATAATTTTATGCCACTGTCTGTTATTGAACGGGGTTTTTCTTGTCTTTTTACTTTAGACACCTTCCAATTGCGCATAACTTTTGCTCTGACCGCGGGGTTCGCTCAAAATCTGCGGTTTATCCGCAGCATTTTTCTTGTTAAATTTTTTGTGGGTTACAGATGAACTTCAAAAGCATTTGTGGATCATATTTCATTAAAAGTAATCCACAAATTATATTAAGGATCACCAATGATCCTTAAAAAACCTTTTTACCTTCAGCGGTATTTATTAATTCTGAAAAGGCATAAATAGCAGGTCTTCGTCCACTCGCTTCACGTAAGGTTGTTAAAAGGTTATTCTGGCGTAGAACAGCAAGAATTCTTTTTGCTGTTGGCGCAGGTATCTCGTCCATCCCTGTGAAATTTGTAGCGTTAAATATCGGACGAGAAAAAATAAAATCCAGTGTATGGATTGCATATTGTGAATGCGTCAAATCAGCTATTTGAATCTTCTTGTTTTCATATAAGTTTAGAATTTCCGTTGCTTTGGCCTGGTTTTTATTCGCTTGGTATTTGACCGCCTTTAGAAAGAAAACACACCAGCCTGTCCAATCACCGTCTCGTGATATCGATAAAAGTCTTTCATAGTATTCATCACGATTTTTTTCAAAAAATGCACTGATATAAAACATGGGGGACTGAATAAGGCCAATTTTATGCATAAAAAGTGGCACACACATTCTTCCAAGCCTTCCATTTCCATCCAAAAATGGATGTAATGATTCAAACTCAGCATGTATGATTGCAAGTTGAACCAAATGGTCTGCAGACTCTTCATGGATATATTGTTCCCATTTGCTCATTGCATCTTGAAGTTTATCAGCTGAGATTGGCACAAATTTGGCTTCCTCAATTGTGCAACCAGGAGGACCGATCCAATTTGAGGTTTTACGATATTCACCTGGACCTTTGCCATGACCTCTAACACCTGAAAGTAAAACTTGATGGGCTTCTTTGATCACACGTTGACAAAGAGGCAACTCATTTAACAAATCAATTGCATGCCACATTGCCTTTCGGTAGTTTAGAACCTCATTTATATCTTCTTTACGCTCTTGAGGGATAGTTTCTGAATTTTCTTCAGCTTCAAATTCTAAAACTTCTCCCATTGTAGCTTGGGTACCTTCAATCTTTGAGGATAAAACTGCCTCTTGGGTTGTTAGAGGGCTTAACAGAATAGAAGCATTCGGGATTGCTACAAGAGTCCCATCATATCTTGCAAGAGCTGCATTTGCTGGACCAATCAGGGGAATAAGCCTGTCCCAATCTATTTTGGAAGGTGGAAATTTATCATAATGATATTTTACAGAAGTAGTCATTTGTTAGTTTAAATCCTTATATAGTGTATATCCTTTTTCGTTTTACGATTCATAAATTTTGTTGCTATTAATTTATCATAAAAAATTATTTAATGACATTCAGTACTAAAATAACTGCGGCGCAGCCGCCGTGAACGACTGAACTGAGCTGCTGGGAGAGCTATGCCGAACACTCAGCAAAGTTAAAATTTATGCCGGAGCTGCAATTTTAGGAGTCGCTCAATAACTCCCGGTCAGCTCAAGTGACTATTATACTTGTGTTGTTTTACGTTTTCTACCCATATAATATAAACCGTTTGATTTGTTTCCATTCATTGTTGTATAAATTACAGGTTCAAAAATAATTTTTTCATAACTGCTCATCAATTCATCTATTCGTACCCTGGTGTGATGTCGAAGTGCAACGCCCTCTTGTAATTCAAATATTCCGTATCGGCTTCATTTAACCCCCAAATAACCGGCTTGCCCGGTTGATTTGGATTGTTGTATTTAATTTTACCCCAACGTTGCAAAAAATTTGAAATAAAGTTCTCTGTTTTTTAAGCCGCTTTTTGCAACACAGCCATAAAATGCAGTAAATCTTTTTT
>JAADHV010000016.1 GCA_013151635.1 Deltaproteobacteria bacterium
TGGCCATAAACAAAGACAAGGATGCCCCTATTTTTTCCAAGTGCGATTACGGGATCTTAGGGGATATTTTTGACGTTGTACCTGTTTTGACAGAAAAGCTGTAAAAAATATGGAAAAATATTTGATTTTCAAATCTGTGCTCATGGTAGTTGTTCTGGTCCTTGCATTTGGATATTTTTTTACAAAGGTGAAAAGACTTTACCAGATCATGATGGCAGTAGATGGAAGCCCAAAGCCGTTTGTTGACAGGCTGCAAGAAAGAATCAAAGTTCTTTTCACCGATATTTTTTTGCAGACCAGTGTGAGGAGAAAGCCTTTGCCTGGGCTTGCACATACATTGATTTTTTTCGGGTTTCTGGCAATCCAGCCCCATTCCATTGAGTTGATGGTCAAAGGAGTTTTTCCGGTCTTTGATATTGGTAATATTTTCCCGGGCCTTTACACGGCTTATCTTTCTGCAGCAGATATCCTGGCCTTTTTCGTCCTGGTGGGATTTGCCTATGCCCTTTACCGGAGGCTTATAATACAGCCTGATTACCTGACCCTGGGGCGGGATGCCAACCTGATCATTCTTTTTACCTGCATTATTATTGTTTCTTTCCATTTTGTAAATGCCTTCCAGCAGATGATGATACCGCTTGAACCTGGAAGCTTCAGCTATGCCGGTGTCTTCCCCGTATCAGGAATTCTTGCCTCTATATTTGGTCTTGGCGCATTGTCCGGTAAAGGTCTTTTTATCGGGTATGAAATTTTTTACTATATTCACATCAGTACCATCCTGGGCTTTTTAATTTATATTCCAGGATCCAAACACCTTCACCTTCTGGCGGCTGTTCCTAATGTATTCTTCAAGCGGCTGGATTTTGAAAAATCAATAAAGAAGACAGATATTGAAGATGAAGAAGCTGAAACCTTCGGGCTTGGCCGTGTCAGTGAATTTAACTGGAAAAATGTATTAAACCTTTATGCATGCACGGAATGCGGACGGTGCGAGGAACTCTGCCCGGCATCCGGTACAGGCAAGCCTTTGTCCCCCAAGAAAATTATCCATGATTTAAAGGTGGAACTTTTAAACCAATCAGGTCTGCTTTTAAACAACCACAAAGATGAGATCCACCCCATTATGGGAGATGGCTCCTGTGTAACAGATGATGTCCTGTGGGCCTGTACCACTTGCCGTTCCTGCGAGGATATCTGTCCTGTGAGCAATGAACACTTAAATTTTATTTTTGAGATGAGAAAGCACCAAGTACTGATGGAAGCCAGTTTTCCTCCTGAAATGCAGGAAACATTTAATAACATGGAGAACCAGTCCAATCCCTGGGGATTTGCCTCAGATTCAAGGGCCCTTTGGTGCAAAGACATGGAGGTGCCTGTCATGGCGGAAAAAACAAAAGCTGATGTTCTCTGGTTTGTGGGGTGCGCAGGGTCATTTGACGACCGGGGTAAAAAGATCAGCCGTGCCACGGCCCGTGTGCTTCAGAAAGCAGGTATTGACTTTGCCATCCTGGGCCCGGAAGAAAGCTGCAACGGTGACATGGCAAGGCGGGCAGGAAATGAATATCTTGCCCAGATGATGATCCGGCAGAATGTCGCAACCTTTGCCCGGTATCAATTTGACTTGATTCTCACCGGGTGCCCCCATTGCTATAATACAATTAAAAATGAATACCCTGATTTTGGAGCGGATTACAAAGTGGTCCACACATCCGGTTATTTTGACACCCTGATCAAAGAAGGCCGTCTTGACATCCGTTCAAATGATTTTGGGACCTTGACCTTTCACGATTCCTGCTATCTTGGCCGTTGGAACAATATTTATGAACCTTCCAGGAATATTTTGGAAAAAACCTGTGCTGGAAGCCTTGTTGAAATGGACAGGACAAGAAACAAAGGTTTCTGCTGCGGTGCCGGGGGAGCAAGGATGTTCATGGAAGAAAATATCGGGGAAAGAATTAATAACAAAAGGGCACAACAGGTGGTTGAATCAGGTGCAGAAACAGTGGCATCTGCATGTCCTTTCTGTGCCACCATGCTAAACGACGGCATCATGGAAACCAATAATGATATCAAGGTCATGGATATTGCCGAAATCCTGGACAAAGCCACAAGCTGAAAGAAAAATTGACGGGGGTTGTAAAAGAATTTAAAATTTAAAAAAATGTTCACCCGGCCTGATGCAGCTTTGTTATATTGCCGGCTGCATCGGGCCGGGTCTCTTTGCAGGAAGGGAACCTGCCCCCGGTTTAGCTTTCAATATCCCCGGAACGGACCCCTTTAAGATAATTCATGCAATAATCGTCTTCACCTAAAAGCATGTCGGCAGTCCTTATGGTTGCCATGATTTTTTTATCCAGAGGATCAATAATGGCTGAGTCCATGCCTGCCTCCATCATCAATGTGACAAAAGTACGATTGATGATTTTTCTCTGGGGCAGGCCATAGGAGATATTGGACAGGCCGCCTGTGATATGAATTTCAGGGAATTCGGCCTTAATGGCCCTGACCGCGGAAAGAACCATGATTCCTTTTTTTGAGTCTGTACTGATGGGCTGGACCAGGGGGTCTACATAAATGGAGGCCGTGGAAATACCGATTTTGTTAAGTTCTTCAACAAGGCTTTTGGCCCGGCCCAGGATATCATTGGAAGAGGCAGGCATACCTGCATCATCCATGCACAGGGCAATGACCTTGCAGTCCTTTCCCTCAAGGAATGGCATCATGGCATCAAAACGCTCTTTTTCCAGGCTGATGGAGTTTATCATGGGTGTTTTTTCTACCATTTTATAAGCCATTTCCAGTACAGCCGGATCAGGGCTGTCCAGAGTGAGAGGGACTGTGGCAACGGGTTCGATGGTATCAAGGAGCCATTTCATGTCCTCGACTTCATGGCCTATGCGGGCGCCTGCATTTACATCAATAAAACTGGCACCGGCCTGCACCTGTTGTTTAACATCATTGATAATATAGTCGGCGTTCTTTTCAGCCACGGCTTCCTGGACAAATTTTCTTGAGGTATTGATTCTTTCGCCTATTGCTTCAAACATGGTCTTTTCTTCTCCTGTATTGATGGTTGGATCTAGTTTACAAGGGATTTGGCAAGCTTTGAGGCCGCACCGGCATCGGCTGCAAACCCGTCTGCACCGATTTTCTCGGCAAAGGACGGGGTTACGGGTGCGCCGCCAACCAGGATTTTAACCTGATCCCTCAGGCCTGATTCCACAATGGCATCCACGGTCTGTTTCATCATTGGCATGGTGGTAGTCAAAAGGGCTGACAGGCAGACAATCCGAGCATTCTTTTCCTTGATCTGGGACACAAACTTTTCAGGAGCAATGTCTACACCGAGATTGTGAACTTCCATGCCTGCGCTTTCCATCATCATGGAAACAAGGTTTTTACCAATGTCATGGAGGTCGCCTTTGACGGTTCCGATAATGACGCTGGCTCCTGTGGCAGATTCATCTTCGCCAAGAAGGGGTTTGAGGACAGTGACGCAGTCTGCCATGGCCCTTGCTGCCATGAGAACCTCAGGTATGAACATGTCACCGTTTTCCATTTTTTCCCCCACAATGTCCATGCCTGCGATCAGGCCTTTGCTGAGAATATCGCTTGCAGGGATATCTCCTGCCAGGGCTTCATTTACAAGGTTTGTCAGTTTTTCACCATCACAGGAAACCAAGGCATCGATCATTGCATTTAAGTCAGTCATTTTTTTCTCCTTTATGCATTCTTGCGTTTTTCAACATATTGTGTCAATTGTTTTTCAATTTCCGGGTCGATATCCGGCTTTTCATATGCAGCCAGCCTTTGAGCGACTTTGTCTTGGGCTGCCTGGTCAATTCTTTTTTTACCATCCCTGGTCCAGGCATCCGGGTTTTTCCGGCTCATGAGTGAAGGCATGAAAAATTCGGTGCGGCAAAGCCGGAAGGTTTTGGGATGGGTCAGGTACTGGCCGCCTATGCCCACTTCTTTAATCATGTCAATGTCAATGGACTCGTCGGTAAGTGCAAGGGGCTTGAACATATTGAGCACCATGCCGCAGGCTTCCTCGTCAATGAGAAATTTTTCAAAACTCATGGCAATATAAGACCCTAATATGCCCCCTGCATGGAGGATAAAGTTGATCCCGCTCCTGGCCGCGGTGGAAAGGGCCAGGGCAGATTCCACACCTGCCTGGGCATCGGCGCACAAGGCATCGGTGAGGCTGCCGCCCGACCTGGAGGGAAGGTTATAGAACCGTGCCATCTGGGCTGTCAGGTGAATGTTTTTACTTAATTCAGGGGCCCCTATGGAAAGGGCGCCTGTCTTCATGTCCATGGCAGAGGAAGTGGAACCGTATACCACCGGGACTCCCGGCCTGACAAGCTGGGCCAGGGTGATTCCTGCGAGGATTTCTGCATTCTGGAGGACCAGCACCCCGTCCAGGGTCACGGGGCCGGAACCGCCCGCCATGATAAGGGAGGCCACAACACAGGCCTGGTTGTGCCGGGCAAGCTCAATAAGGGCGCTTGCCATTTCATCAGAAAACTGCAAAGGTGAAAGGGAGTTGATCAAGGAAACAGATACGGTTTTGTCCATTATATTGTCTTTGCCGCCCCAGAGGATTCCTGCCATTTCAATGCCGTCCAGGGTTCCCTGGCGGGAAACAGGGCTTCCCATGAAAGGCTTGTCGCATAGTAGCATATTGGATAAATTCAGGTCCAGATGGACGGTGTCATGGGGCATGTCAGAAGGTTCCACCATCATCCAGCCGTTCATGTTTATATAGGAAGAAGTCTGGATCAATTTACAGAAATTGTCATAATCTTCCATGGTCGCCTGGCGCTGGCCGCCTTTGACATCCATTACAAATGGTGCGCCATACCCTGGCAGGAAAACAAAATCATCTTCCCCTATCTTAACGTTTTTTTCAGGGTCCCTGGCATGAACGGTAAAGTGTCTGGGCGCGGTTTTCAAAGCTTTGACGATATCAGGCTCTTTAAAAAATACCGTGTTACCATCCACCTTGTGCCCGTTCTTTTTAAAAATTTCAAGTGCTTCTTGGTCATTAAAGGAAACACCTGTGTTTTTTAAAAGATCCATTGCAGCATTGTGGATTTTTTCCATATCCCGGCCGCTTAATTCCTGCATTCTGTCATACATTGCCTTTCCTCCTTTAAGAGGGAAATTCTCTCTTTTTTAAATGGATTATTCCTTGGTTTCTCTTTTATATTGGTTCAAGCCTTTAAATGCAGGGAGCATGCCATTGTGTCAGATGGGTTGATTTTTAAGATATGCTTATTTAACTATTTGTTATTATATAATAAAATTATATTTCGATAATTGGAGGAGGCTCTGTAGTTTTAGAGGATAGAAAATTTTTTTTCGCCTGAAAGAGCAGGTAAATAGAAAAAAATTTTTCAATAGAAAAAAAATTGACTAAGCTTTTGGATGCCGGGTAAAATCCCCACGGAAAAATCCGTGCTTCTTGATTTTATAATGAAGCAACTGCCTCGAAATGCCAAGGTTTCCAGCCGCTTTAGTGACATTACCCCCGGCAGCAGAAAGGGCGGCCTTAACAGCTTTTTTTTCCAGGTCTGCCTGGGTTTTTGCAAGGTTCCGGAACCTTGCAGGAGCAGGATCAAAGGATGGGATAAGTTTTTCAACACCGGGAGTGCCAGAAATTCCCGGCATGGGAAAGGGAACCTCCCGGCAGGTGAAATCAACCTGTTCCAGGCAATCCAGGCCCGGGGTGAAATGTTCGATCCCAATGGTTTCTTCGTGGCCTGCCATGTTCATGGCACCTTCTATAAGATGCTCAAGCTCTCTTACGTTCCCCGGCCATTGATAGGCGCTAAATAATTCAAGGACTTCCCTCGAGATTTTTTTAACATGGGTTCCAAGCCGGTTGTTGTGTTTTTCTATAAAATGGTTGATAAGTTCGTGCATGCTTCCCTGGCGCTCCCTTAAGGGGGGCAGTTTTACCATGACCACCCCAAGCCTGTAATAAAGATCCGTTCTAAGCTGGTTTTCCCGGATGGCCAAGCGGGGGTCCCGGCTCACCGAGCTTATGATCTTGACATCCAAAGGGGTTTCCCTGGCTGAGCCAACCCTGCGGACGCGTTTTTCCTGCAGGAGCCGTAAAAGTTTTGCCTGGAGTTCCACTGGCATGGCAAGAAGCTCGTCTAAAAAAAGAGTGCCGCCATGGGCTGTTTCAAAAAGACCCGGCTTGTCAAGGGCCCCGGTAAAAGCTCCCCTTGTAGTGCCGAAAAGTGTTCCCTCAAGGAGATCATTTGGAATGGCTGCACAATTCACTGCCACGTATTTTTCATCCCTTCGCCGGCTCTGGTTATGGATAGCCTGGGCGAAAAGCTCCTTGCCGGTTCCTGTCTCCCCCTGGATCATGACAGGGGAGAAAGAAGATGCAGCCTTTCTTGCAGTGGCCACCACCCGTCCGAAATCATGATCTCTGCCGATGAGATCGGCAAAGGTATACTGGGTGCCGTTTCCAAGATCCGGCCTGCATTCGGTTATGGTTGCCATGGGGGTGGACCGGCAGATAAGTTCATAGTCTTTGACAAGGCAGATTACACCGTTTATGGTTTTTCCCTTGAAAAGCGGATAAACGCTGGTAACAGTATTGGCCACCTTTCCTGAGCAGGTTCTGTAGAAAAAGGCCCTGTTTTTAATGGCGGAATGCCGGTAAATGGCCTGCATGATCATGCTGGTCCGGTTGTTGAGTTCGTAAATATCCGTTACCCTGAGCCCTATCACATCACTTGGTGCCAACCCGTCTATTTTGGACTGGGCTTTATTGTAAAAAAGAATGGTCCCGTTGATATCGGCAATAATGACCCCGTCATCCATCTGGTTCAGCACAGAGAAAAAATCAATGTTCTCAAGGTCAAGCAGGTTTGGATGCTTTAAATTTTCAGGAAACGGCATTGATGAATTCCTTGCAATGTCTTTGTCAAACTAGTTTTGATTTTAATCAATGACTATACCATAGATGCAAGGGTTTATCAAAATCCAGAACTTGAGTTTTCTTTCTGAAAATATATTTGCCTGGCACTGCAATATATTGTAAGCTGGATTTTATTGCAGTAACAATGAAATCCCAGATTTATCCATATGGTTCCAATGCGTTTAAGGTAAATTAAGGATGAATGGATATTAAAAAGTTTTTAAATATTACGATATTAATTATTCTTGGTTTTACAGGGAATTATTTTAATATACCGCTTTTTTTTGGCGTAGATTTTCTTTTTGGCAGTATTTTTTCCCTGGTTGTCCTGGAAGTGTATGGAATACGATGGGGAGCGCTTTGTGCTGCAATTATAAGCTGGCATACGATTATCAGTTGGGGGCATCCTTATGCCTTTATTATTTTTATTTTAGAAGTTATTTCTACAGGTTTAATTAAAAAAAGAGCGAATAAAAGCCTTTTATTCTGCAATAGTCTTTTCTGGCTGTTAATCGGAATGCCTTTAGCATTTGTTTTATATAAATATTTCATACTTACAAATACTGTTTCAACCTTATTGATCATGCTGAAACAGGCCGGTAATGGTATATTCAACGCCCTGATTGCCAGCATATGCTTGATATTTTTTAAAAATTTTACAAAAAAAGATCAATTGCAAACCGTTCCACTTAAGGAATTTTTGTTTATCTTAATCGTAACTTTAGTCTGTACTCCGGTTTTTATAATAATGATATATCAAGGCAGACAGCAAATGTCCCAGACAGAAAAGACAATTTCAACCGAGTTGAAGAACCTGTCCGGAAATATAGGCCAGCATATGGACTCATGGTTTCAACAATATTTATACGCTGTAGAAAAGCTAGCTTCTGATGCAGAGTATAGTATGGAAAATCATGATTTTACAACCCTTCAGGAAAATACAGTCCGGACAAAACAATTATTTCCAAGCTTCCATAATATGTACATTGCAGATGAAACAGCTACTACCATTGCTTTTTCCCCGCCGGTCAATCAAAAAGGGAGGACTACGCTCGGGTTGAATTTTTCAGACCGGGAATATTTTAAAAAATTAAAAGCAACCCGCAAATTAGTAGTCTCAAAAGTATTTATGGGAAGAGGTGGGGTTTTTTCACCGATAATTACTATTTCAGCACCAATAATGCATAAAAATCAATTCCTTGGTTATGCTTTAGCAGCATTGGATCTTTCCAAGGTCAAAGAAATAATCCAGAAATATTCAAAAAAGGAACCTTACAGGATTACTTTAACTGACAGCAATAATAAATTGATTGCAAGCACAATCCGGAATCTAAAACCATTAGGAATTTACGATCCGAATAAATTTTGTTCTATTGTTAAAATCGAAGATAAAATATACAGGAGGTATCCTTCTTTAAAAAATATTCCGAAATTGATGCAATATAAAAATTCATTCTACGTTTTCAAATCAACATTGCCGGATCACCTGCAATGGAAATTGATAGTGGAATATCCTGTTGAACTCCAGCAAATCAATCTATTTGAGACTTATATAAAATATTTTTCAACAGTTATAGTTTTGATGATGATTTCTATTCTGCCTGCCGGTTTTATCAGTAGAGCATTAAGCAAACCCCTGATTGAACTGGCAGATTCGACGTCAATCATTTCAAAAATAACAAAAATTCAGACAATTAAAGGCACGGCTTTACCGGAAAGCTCCATTGCTGAAATCCATACATTAGTAAATAATTTTAAAAATATGATTCAAATCCTTGATAAAAATTTTTATGAATTAAAAGCAAATGAAGAAAAACATCGCAGGCTTGTTTCCAATATATCCGATGTAATTGCCATCCTGGATAGAAAAGGGATAATAAGATATAAAAGCCCTAATATCAAAAAGCAATTCGGATGGACACCCGGCGAACTTATTGGTAAATCCGGCCTGTCAATAGTTCATCCTGACGATTACAAAAGAATCAGGCAGGAATTTTTAAAAATATTGGAAAAAGATTATGCAACCGTTCGGGTTGAATGCAGTTATTTATGTAAGGATGGCAGTGTCCGGCCGATTGAATTGACAGCAGTTAATTTGGTGGATGATCCTGTGGTTAAGGGTGTGTTGGCTAATTATAAAGATATTTCCGACCGTAGAAAAGCTGAAAATGAGTTAAGGGAAAGTGAAGAAAAATACCGATCAATGATGGAAGCTATGGATGCAGCAACATATATTTGTTCACATGACTTTCGGATTGAGTATATGAATCCCGCCATGATCAAAAGGACGGGTCGTGATGCCACAGGGGAAGCTTGCTGTAAGGTGGTACACGGACTTGAAAAAAAATGCTCCTGGTGTGTTCATGAAAAAATAATGAGCGGCGAATGTATCAGCCTGGAAGTTGTCAGCCCAAAAGATAACAAAACTTATCATATCTCTAATTCGCCCATATTTCACACTGACGGATCGGTTTCAAACTTAACGGTTCTTCGTGATGTAAGCGAATTCAAAAAGATGGAAGCCCGGCTTCGCCAGGCCCAGAAAATGGAATCCATAGGCACTTTGGCCGGAGGAATCGCTCATGATTTCAATAATATTCTTTTTCCTGTCATAGGCCATACCGAGATGCTGTTAGAGGATGTCTCCGAAGACAGCCCCTTTAGAGCAAGCCTTAACGAAATCTATTCTGGTTCTCTCAGGGCCAGGGACCTTGTGAAACAAATACTTGTTTTTTCACGTCAGGAGAGTTGTGAACTATCGCCAATGAAGATACAGCCTGTTATCAAGGAGGCGTTAAAACTTGTCAGGTCCACAATCCCGACAACAATTGATATCAAGCAGGATATCAGAGCCTGCTGCGGTGTAGTCAAAGCTAATCCCATACAGATCCATCAGATTGTAATGAATCTTACAACTAATGCCTACCATGCCATGGAGTTGAATGGCGGCCAGATGAAAGTGAGCCTCAAGGAAACCGAACTTGACAAATATGACTTGATAACTCCTGATATGACACCCGGGGTTTATGCCTGTTTAACTATAGCAGATACCGGCGTGGGGATGGACCAGGATTTAATTGGAAAAATATTTGATCCGTTTTTTACCACCAAGGATCAAGGCAAAGGAACCGGAATGGGACTCTCTGTGGTGCATGGTATTGTTAATGGCATGGGGGGTGCGATCCAGGTTTACAGTGAACCTGGCAGAGGGGCGGCATTTCACGTTTATTTTCCAGTGGAAAAAAATTCTTCTGGAACATTAACTGCCCGGGACAGAGAACCAATTCCGGGCGGCACCGGGCAAATTTTGCTTGTAGATGATGAACATGGTATTATTGCAATTGAAAGAAAGATGCTTGAGCGCCTGGGATACCAGGTTACTTCACATGTTAACAGCATTGAAGCTCTTGAAGTTTTTCGTGCCGCTCCTGATAAATTCGATCTGGTCATAACTGATATGACAATGCCGAATATGCCCGGAGATAAACTAGTGGCTGAGCTGGTAAAAATACGCCCGGATATTCCAGTATTGCTTTGCACGGGTTTCAGCGAAATCATGTCTGAAGAAAAGGCAGCATCCCTGGGTATTAAGAATTTCCTTATGAAACCTATTACCATGAAGGATTTTTCCGAGAAGATCAGAAAAGTGCTGGCTGAAAATAAAAATTAATTATTTAGTGTAAATGGATGCGATTTCTTTTATGGCATCAATAGCTTTGTCAACATGGGCCATGGTGTTAAACGGCCCGAATCCAATTCTGACTGTGCCGTGGAGTTTATCTGTGCCAAGCTGCTCATGGACCATGGGTGCGCAATGCAACCCTGTCCTGCAGGCAATATTATATTCTCCATCAAGGATGGTTCCTGTGTTGACGGCTTCAAATCCCTTGATGTTGAAACTCAAGACACCGATATGGTTTGTTAAATCATCCGCGCAATAGGTAACGACATTGTCAATACGGCTCAGGCCGTCCTTTAATTTGCAGGTTAAATCCATTTCATGCCCGTGGATATTTTCAAGTCCTTTTTTAAGCACAAAATTAAGGCCTGCATAGAGTCCTGCAATCCCAATGATATTTAAAGTCCCGTATTCAAGGCGGTAAGGGTATTCTTCAAGATGGTGGCGCTGGGCTGACTTTACTCCGGTCCCGCCTGCACGGGTGTGTTTGATGGTAAGGTTTTCTTTTACATATAAACCTCCGATACCTGTGGGACCTAAGAGGGATTTGTGGCCGGTAAAGGCAATGACATCCACATTCATTTCTTCAATATCAATGGGAAGTTTGCCGGCTGTCTGGGAAGCATCCACAAGAAAGGTCACCCCTTTTTCCCTGCATATTTTTCCGATTTCCTTAATGGGCTGTACTGCCCCTGTCACATTTGAAGCGTGGTTTACTACAACAAGCCGGGTATTGCTTTGAAACCCGGATATAAAATCATCAGGGTCAACAAATCCTTTTCCGTCAAAGGGTATATAGTCCACTTTAACATCCTGGTATAAAGACATATGGTGTAAAGGCCTTAATACTGCATTATGTTCAACCGTTGTGGTGATAACGTGGTCCCCGGGATTTAAGAGGCCGGAAATAGCGAGATTAAGCGCATCAGTGGAGTTTAATGAAAAAATAAGCCGTCTTGGGTCGGTCCCGTTGAAATATCGGGTCATGGCTTTTCTTGTGTCCTCGACAATATTTCCGGTTTCAATTGAAAGATCGTACCCTGAGCGTCCCGGACTCACTCCGTTCTGCCTGTAGAATTTGTCCATGAAAGTATAAACCTCCTCAGGCTTGGGAAAGGATGTGGCACCGTTATCAAGGTAAATAAGATTTTCCATGCAAAAGAACCTCCTGGTTAATGCGTATTGACGTTTAATTTATAATAAATTTATTCTGTATCTATCATAAATTTAAAATAAATTCAAGTCAAGAAGTTTTTGCCGGAGGCAATATATCTTTGCAAAAAGACAGAGAGAAAATTTATATGGAAAAGGGGAATAACAAGAATTATCAGGGCATGGCTATCGTGTGCCCATGATCTGTGCTACGGAATTTTTTATATGGCTTGTGGTGCATTTTTTTATGAGCGCCCCATCTTTTTTATTAATGGCCTCAATTAATTCAAGCGCTTCCTTAAAAAATACGGTATGCTCAATCTGTCTTGGTATGGATAACCAGAATCTTAAGTAATGGCTTAAAAGGCGCTCTAAAAGTTTTGCCAGTTGAACATTTTTAGCAGTTTTAAAAATAGTCTGGTGAATTATAAAATCAAAATCCACAATGCTCTGGTTGCTGCTTTTTTCCGTAAAAGTTGAGATTTTTTGCCTGAGCATGTTTAATTTATCAAGTTCAAATGGCGTAATCCTTTCCATGGCCCAGATATTTGCCTGTATCTCCAGGACCATGCGGATTTCGGTAATTTCCCTGATCCTTTCCAGGCTCAGTGGTGTGACAATAAAATGGGAGCCGTGCCTCATGATCCATTCTTCGGCCTGGAGGCAGATTAATACTTCCTTTATGGGTGTGCGGCTGACATTAAATTCTTTTGCAAGATCGCTTAAGTTTAATACGCTTTCCGGTGGAAGTGAAAGGTTGATGATTTTTTTTCTTAATGCAGAGAAAATTTCATTTGGATCAGGTTTTAAGTCCATGGTACCCTTTGTTATAAAGCTTTTTACCGGCATGGTCGGCTGCCGTTAATATGATTGGTATTCATGATAAATTCAATATCTCCGGATGTCAAGGCCCCCTCTTTTCTTTTGCCTGGATTTATATTATATGCGAACCTGAAGAAGACAGTTTGGAAAATTTATTCATTTTAAGGGAATGTTTAACAATATGGTGGATGAAAATTATTTTTATTCAATTGAGCATAGGCGGACAACAACAATAAAAATCAAGCGGTCCGTTTTTATTTGTACCCTGGAATATGTGGACACCATTGAAGATGCAAAGAGCTTTATTTCCGGGATTTCAAAGAAGAACAAAATCGCCACCCACAATTGCTGGGCATATATTTTAGGGGACAAAGGTGAAGTCTTCCATAGCTCTGATGCCGGAGAACCCCCGGGGACAGCTGGAAAACCCATGCTGAATACATTGAAAAATTATCGTATGACCAATATTGCGGCTGTTGTGACCAGGCATTTCGGGGGTGTAAAACTTGGTATAAGAGGATTGATTGAAGCTTATTGCGCATCTGTGAAAGATACCATAGACTCAGGGAAATTAAAAAAAATTATCAAGACAATAAACCTTATTGTAGAGGTGTCCTATGAATTTAATGATATCGTGTTAAACCAGGTAAAAAAATATTTGACCAGTATTAAGGACACGGCCTATACGGAAAAAGTTGTTCATACAATTGAAATTGAGAGTGCAAGATATGCCGTAGTACATAAACTCTTGACAGAATATCAATCCCGGGGGAAAATTAAATTCAGTATTATCCCGCAGGGGTAAGCTTAAAATCATATTTGCATACCTGCCCCTCGGAAATAATCAATTCGCTGAACTTATTTTGCCTGTTCAATCATTTGCATGGTGGCGGTTTCAACCTCTTGGGCAACACCCTTTAAAGAGTCTGAGACTGACAAATACTCCAGAAGTGCTTTTGGTCTTATCATTCCGATCTTTGTTTTACCGTCTTCCGAATATACGGAAATACGGCATGGTAGTGCCATATTCATGCTCATATCATCAGTGAGGACCTGTTTGGCTTTTTGGGGGTTGCAAATTTCAAGTATCTGGCATTCATTGGGAAAATCAACTCCTTTTTGCTTCAAAGTTTCCTTGAGATTGTGAATGTGCAGCACACCGAAATTATTTTTTTTCACAGCTTCCTGCAGGTCGCGTACAGCCTGGTCAACGGATTTGTCTGTTTCAACAATATATTTCATATGATATCTCTCCTGGGCAATTATGCCTGAAAACATTTGGGATATCACCGATCCCAACTGCTGCATGTGCTTGTGAATATCTTTGATATCCCGGCCCGGATAATTCCTGTAGGTGATCAAGATACCGTTAAGGGAGGCAAAAAAGGCATGGGATAGAATTCTGGAATTGCTCTGGGGATTCAGTTTTTTAAACAGGTTGTCAAACTGGTCCAGCAGGGCACGTTCCATTTTGTTGAGCTTTTCAATGGAAGCCGGATTGAGAACTCCGTCCAGCATGAAATGGGTCATCATCCTGAAATACTGGTCATGTTTTACCAGATAGTCGATAAAGGCGCAGGCAACCGTGTCAACGGAAATATCCTCCCGGCTGACAAGCTTTTTTATCATGAGTTCTGCTTTCCCGGCTCCCCGCATTAATGCCGCGAGAAACAGGGATTCCTGGTCTGGAAAATACCGGTAAATGGAGGACAGGGAAACCTGGGATTCCCGTGAAATATCCCGCATGCTGACTTTTGAAAAAGGTTTAGCGGCAAAGACTTGCTCTGCCGCATCCACAATGATTTTCTGTCTGGCCTTTCTTTCTTTTTCCTTGAGTTTTTCAAGTGGTGTTTTTTTCATAAAAATCCTGGCTGAATAGTTGATACAAAGCTGCTCTAAAAGACTACTTATAAAAAAACACAGGTTTTTTCAACCTCTGCCAGTGCCAGGCCCTGGAATGCATGGGTCAGATCGTGGCAGAACCGGTCCCAGCGCTCACAGATGTCCATTGTTTTTTCATCCGGCATTACCAGGCCGGGATGGGCCACAAGCTCTTCAGCCTCTTTTTGCAAGGGGTCTGTAGCGGAGGCATCCGCACCCTTTAAAATGTTTGCCACAACATCAGCCGGTGCATACCAGGAAGCTGCACGCTGAAAATCCCTGTGGATCTGGGTAAGAAGGACATTTCTCGGGCCTTCCCACAACTCGTTGATGGCTGCATCCCGGTAGAGCCGGGGCAGACAGGAAAAGTCTTCCATTACGCCGTGGCCTCCGAAAATGGACATGGCTGTCCGCAACACATCAGTACAGTCCCAGGAAGCCGTGATTTTCTGGAGCATGATCAATTCCCGGATATTGAACCGCTTCTGCTTCATATCCACGGGTTCGTCTGCATCCATGCCTTTTCTGAGTCCATCGTCAAGACCCAGGAATTCTTTATACAGCTTGAAGGCACCGGCAATGGTCTGTCTGGACATGGTCTCAATCCGGTTCAACTGAAGTTTGACCAGGGGAAACTCCCCAATAGGCAGACCGAAGGCAGACCTCCTCCTGCTGTATTCTCCGGCCTCCCGGACAGCCCGGGCCATGAAAGCGGCCGAGGTGATGGCCACGGTAAGCCGGGAATATGTCAGGACAATGCCGGTGACATTGGCCACCCCTTTTTCAAGAGGACCCACAGGATAGGCAATGGCACCGTTATAGGAGATTTCCGCAGTGGTCAGCTCACTTGTGCCCATTTTCCATTTGATCCGGTTGATGGTATAGTTGTTCCGGATTTCTTTTTCCTTGTTTCCCTCGAGCCAGGCCGGAACCACAAAGATGGCAACTTTTTTTGAACCCTTTGGTTTGGCTGTTACAACTGCATAATCCGCATGGGTGGCAGAACAGAAGAATTTATCCCCATACAGGCGCCAGGTGCCGTCTTTCTCCACTGCTTCCACCAGATTGGCCGGGATATCGGACCCGCCCTGGATTTCTGACAGGAACTGGGAACCAATGGCAATGTCTTTATTGATCCCTTCCTTGCAATGGGTGAGAATTTTTTTTAACTCAGGTGTGTCGGCATAATATTCCAGAAGTGCCACAAGACCTTCGGTGCAGGTGACAGGACAGGAAATGCAGGCTTCTCCGTTCTGGTATATGAGATACATTTTTACCAGTTTTTCAAAAGGGGTGGTGGCGTCTGAAAATAGTTTTTCAGAAAACACCTCCTTTTCCAGAATCAGGGTTTCAAGGGGGCGGACAATGCGGTCAATACGGTTGTTGTGCCCGTCGTAATGCACCATGTAGGGCCTTTTTTCAGGCACAGCCGCCTGTTCGGCAAGATTTTTCCATCGAAAGGATACCTTATGGGACAGCTTTCTGGCTTCCTTGTCCAGCATGGGCCATTCCTCTTCTGCGTAATAACGGACAACTTTTTGAAAAAAAGGATCTTCCAGAAAGTAGTCGGCATTATTCCGCCACTCAAGAAAATCATCAAATGAATAAGGGTTATCGGAACTTGGAAATGACATCTGTTTCTCCTTATGCGACCTGATCCCTTAAGGATCGTTTCAATATTTTGCCAAGGGTATTCCTGGGGATTTCATCAATAAAACATAGTTCCTTGATACATTTGAAACCAGCCAGGTTTTCCCGGCACAATTGAATAATATCCTGTTCAATGATTTTGGCACCCGGTTTCTTAACCACAAATGCTACAGGGATTTCCCCCCATTTTTCATGGGGCTTCCCCACCACGGCCACATCAGCGATTCCCGGGTGGGATGCGATCACGGATTCAAGCTCTGCCGGATAAATATTCTCACTGCCGCTGATGATCATATCCTTGAGCCTGTCCACCACATAGACAAATCCGTCAGCATCTTTTTTGCCCAAGTCTCCTGACCTGTAGTACCCGTTGATCAGGACTTCATCGGAAGCTGCCTGGTTTTTCCAGTATCCTTTAAATACCTGGGGACCCAGGATACAGATTTCACCTACTTCCTCCGGTTCAGTCTCCCGGCCGGTTTCAGGGGCAATGATTTTAATATCGCCGTGGAACACTGGTTTTCCCATGGATGTGGATTTTTCAAAACCCATGTCCGGGGACCAGAAGGAAATGGCACCGGAATATTCAGTGGCCCCGTATACCTGGTGGATATCAATTCCCATATCCCGGTAGGATGCAATCAACGCCCGGGGAACGGCAGATCCTCCGCAGATAAAATGCCTGAGGCAGGACAGATCCATCTGGTCAATGCCCGGTATCATCTGCATATACTGCAGCATTACCGGCACGGTCATGGCAAAATTGATCTTTTCATCCAAAATAATCTGCCAGGCTTTGCCAGGATCAAAATCCGGCATGAATACCATGGTGCAGCCCACATGGACATTGGCAAATATGGGTGCCAGACCGCCGATGTGGAAGAGGGGTGCCACGGAAAGATACCGGTATTTATAGGCCCAGTCCAGGGTGTGGACAAGGCCTGTGGCAGCCCAGAACAGATTGTTATGGGTCAGGGTCACTCCCTTGGGTTTTCCTGTTGTGCCCGAGGTATACATGAGAACGGCAGGCTCCTCCCCGCCACCTGTGATGGCCGGTTCAGAATCATCCATGCCCTGGATGGCGGATTCAAATTCCGTGTCAGCACCTGCTTTTCCAATGCTGACAAACCTTTGTACAGGAATTTCATTTTTAAGACTTTCAACCACCCCGACAAACTCAGCCCCGTATACCATGAATTTTGCCTGGCTGTCAGACAGGATATAGGAAAGTTCAGGGGCCTGAAGCCTGAAATTCAGCACAACAGTGATTGCACCGATTTTGGCAGATGCAAACAGGGCAGTGATGACCTGTTCATTGTTCTTGGCCAGAATAGCAATGCGATCTCCCCGGGTTATGTCTGATGCCGAGAGACAGGCGGCAAACCGGTTGATCCGTTGGTTCATTTTTTTATAGTCATACCGATAACCGTTGCCGATACAGGCTTCAAGATCTGGTGTGAGGAATGCACGATTTGCAAACATTTTTCCAATATTGACTTTCATAATGCCTCCTGATTTAGGTTGTGCTTAATAAAATCAATGCGAACACCGTTCCTTTAAAAGGAACATCTATTTTTCTATTGCCACATCTGTTTCAAGTTGTCAAGTGTTTTGCCGGGGAGCCAAATCCCCAAAATATAATACTGAAGATATTGTTCCGGGGTTTTTCATTCTTCTTCCAAATTTTTTTCTTGACATAAGCGTATATAGTATATACACTATAAATCATGAAGAAACAAAAGCTCATCCTGCATGGTAAATTTCAATCCATAATGAATCTTACCCGGCAGTTGGATAAGTCACCTAAAAAATTTGGTACGGATAAGCTTCTTTCTCATTCCGAGATTCATCTGATTGAGATTATCGGCGACAATGACGGATTAAGCGTTACCGATATCGGAAAATACATGGGCATCACCAAAGGAGCTGTTTCACAAGGCCTGAAAAGGCTTGAGGCTAAGGGGTTCTCTTTTAAGAAAGCAGATCCGGAAAATCTGTCAAGGTCAATTGTGATGTTGACTGCAAAAGGCTTTACAGCTTTCTGGGCTCATAAGCACTGGCATGAAACAATGGATGGCGGATTTTTAAAATATATGGAAGAACTTAAGCCTGGGGAAATCAGTGTTATTATTCATTTTTTAGAAAAAGTTGAAGGTTTTTTAAAACGAAGAGTCCAGTCCAGAGAGTAATATTTTTTTATCAGCAGTGTTTAGCTCATAGACACCTATAAAGGAGGGTAATATGTATAACAAAGACTATAAAGGCGATGTTTGCAGCCACAAGCATTCCTTTTTTTTAGACAATGTCTTCCGTCGGGTCATCCAGAACCCCAAAAAAATAGTGGGAGAGTATATTAAGGACGGAGATACAGTTATAGATCTTGGCTGTGGCCCTGGATATTTTTCCATAGATATGGCTAAAATGGTAGGGGAAACCGGCCGGGTCATATCGGTGGATCTCCAGCCTGAAATGCTTGAAAAAGTGGAGAAAAAGGCAGAAAAGCAGAATCTTTTCCGGAGAATCACACTTCACAGTTGCCCCCAGGAGAGAATCGGGTTGCCTCTGGATGTGGCAGCAGATTTTGTCCTGGTGTTTTATATGCTTCATGAGACACCGCACCCTGATATTTTTTTGCAGGAAGTTAAAACATTTTTGAAAAAAGATGGTAAATGCCTGATTGTCGAGCCACTCTTCCATGTGTCAAAAAAACAGTTTCAAAAATTAACGCAGGACGTTAAAAATATTGGGTTTACCATTCTGGGCCGTCCCTCAAAAAAAGGTGGCAGAAGCCTTCTGGTATCGTTAGGAGGTTAAACTTTTGACAGGATATCAATCACGGGGGAAAATTAAATCCAGTATTATCCAGGCAGAGTAGGCTTAAAGGCTTGTGATAATCATTTCCCATCCTTTTTTAGAGCCGCTTTCACTGCTGCTGTTTATTTCCATGATTCTGGACCGGGTCAAATTCTGGCTTAAAATCATATTGGCATACCTGCCTCCCACTTTTGTTCCTGCAAGTACTTTACCTGCAATATCCAGGATCGGCTTTGGGGGATTGGCCTGGTTGAGACGTTTTAATATGAATTTTTCTTTTACGCTTGTCTTGACAGCATCTGAGCAGGCTGCAATATCGTTTATTGTTCTTTTAACCCTGGTTTCCATAAGTGCTTTTTGGTCGTTCAAGTCATGGATTTTCTTGTCAGCTTCATCAAGGCTTTTTTGAAACAAGCCTATTTTGCTGTCCGGTTTTCCTTTAGCGTTTTTTTCCATCTCCTCAATCATGGAAACGGTTCGCTTTCTTGACTGGGCAAAATTATTCAGTTTTTCATTAACAATACTTAATTCAGTTTTTATTTTGTTTTTATCAATTGTTTTTTTTTCAAGAAGATTCTGTCTTCTTTCTATTATTTTATCAATATTTTGAAGTTCTTTTTCAAGGTAAATTGATGTCCCGACCATGATCGTGGAAGGCCGGGCTTTTTCAGACCCGATATTATAAATTTTTGCACCGCCTTTTGCACAGACACTGGAAGAGAACATTGTGCCCCGGGGCATTTCAAATGTCCCCTCAAGTATGGCTTCGGTATCAGCAATCTCTTTGACAATATGGATATCTCCCATGCAGGAAGCTTTGGATTTGTGCATGAAACCCGCTTTAATGCAGCCTTTTGCCCGGATGTCGGATTCTGTCACGCCATTTTGAATAAATACATCCCCTTCGGCTTTTACAATACCGCCATCAATGGTATTGGCTACAACATCAATTGCTTCCACCCTGAAGCCGTTTTTTATGGAACCTGTGATATATACATTCTTGTCAAATTTTATATGGCCCGTGGTATAATCTACGTCGCCTTCAATAAAATAGGCATCATTAACCGAGATTTCACCGTCCTGTTTTAACTTGGGATTGCCTTCCACATCAGCCAGGACCTTTAATTTGTCCCTGGAAACCCGGACACCTTTTCCAAGATTGAAAGAAATATCCATGGCTGCTGCCTGGGGGATCTGGTCGCCATAGATATTAACGCCGTCCTTGCCCTCTTTAGACGGTATTTTTTCAGCCAGTACATCCCCTTTTGCCACAAATGGAATATCGCCCCTGTCTTTGAAATCCATGGTTCCGTCTTCTGCCAGGTTGCCGGCTTTAAGGTAATCTTTTTCAAACATATAAATGATTTGAGCATCTGTGCCGTCAATAGGTTCAAGGCCTGCGGCGATTTCAAAAAAGTTTTGTTTGTATTTATCATCCGAAATAAATGCATTCAGGCTGTCATCATCTGCAATGCCATAAATAATACCATTTTTTTCCAACAGGTATTTTAGTTCCTCAAGAAGCATGGAATTATCAAAATCATCTGTTTTTATTACAAATGCTTTTAAAGCATCATTCTGGATGAGAAGTATGACTTCAACTTCCTTTATTTCCCTTATATTGGTTTTATCAAAGAGGGGTTCTTCAAGCGGTCCCTTATCCTTTGCCGGTTCGGTTTTTCGTCCGTTACTTTCAAGTTTTTGTTTTTGCAGTATAAGATTGCGCTGCCTTTCAGATAACATGCCGGCATCAACCAGAAGTTCTCCTAACATAATTTCCTGTCCTGCCGCCGCAAGTCTTTTCTGCTCTTCCAGTGCCAGGTTGAGGTTGCTTTGCGTCAGAAATTCAAAATTAATGCATAAAGCCCCGAATCTGGTATCTTCCTGGATTTTTGCAAAGTTCAGGCATACTTTCTTAAGATTGGCGATGTCCTGATGGCGGACATATTTTTTTTTCAGCATGATTTTAAGGACATCCACTTCAGAGGTGCTTTTAGTTTTTTGAATATCACGGATGAGTTTTTGATAATTGCCCTTGCTTAAATAATTGAGGAATAATGAAATTTTCAGGATCAAAGAATTCCGGCGGTTTAATTCACCTTTCGGTCTTGATATGCTATTGCCCCGGTCTAAAGCCATATTCGATTCTCTCCCTGGAGTATTCTTATTATTCGAGAGGTGAAACTGTCAAGGAAAATCTATATTCAAAAGGGTCAGGGCTAAATATAAAAAAGATATTGACAATGGATATAATTTAAGTATTATTAAATAAAAATTAATTATACTTAAAAGCGATGAACAATGAAAACAAAACTCGGCGCCCTGCTCAGGGCTATTAGAAATTCAAGGCATCTTACAATTAAAGAAGTTGCAGCAAAGGCAAAAGTCAGTTCCAGCTTGCTTTCGCAAATAGAAAGAAACCGGATATCACCTTCTTTGGACACCTTGCTTCAGATTTTAGAGGTTTATGGTGTTCCACCGAATAAATTTTTTAAAGACTATGAAACAAGTTCCAGGGTTGAGATTATAAGAAAGGATGATCGCAGGATTTATCAGCGGAAAGGCTTTAAATATGAAAAACTGTGCGGAGACAGCCAGGTCAGGGGAAACCATTCGTTTAACGCCTTTTTCCTGGAGCTTGCCCCGGGCCAGCTGAGAGGCGATGCAGGCGACGGTCACCTCGGACGTGAGCTGGGAATTGTTGTCAAGGGTTCTGCAAAGCTTGTTTATGGCGAAGAAATATACGAAATTAACCAGGGGGACTCGATCTCTTTTTTTTCACAGATTCCCCATGTGATTCAAAATACATCGGACCAGGTGTTCCAGGCATACTGGGTGGTTACACCAGCAGATGGGGAAGATTATTTTGGGGATAAAACATCATAAAATTTGGAGAGAAGGATGGGAAAAACCATTGCAGAAAAAATTTTTAAAGCACACTTGGTGGATGAGCCTTTCGGCGATGTCGGTGTCTTGAAACTGGACAGGGTCTTTTGCCATGAAATAACGACTCCTGTAGCTATCCTGGATCTTATGGCAAGAGGCAAGGACAGGGTATTTGATCCTGATAAAATCAAGGCGGTGATTGATCATGTGAGCCCTGCCAAAGATTCGAAAACAGCCATGCAGGGCAAAATCCTTCGTCAATGGGCAAAACGCCACGGGATTAAAGATTTTTTTGACATAGGCCGGAACGGCGTATGTCATGCCATATTTCCCGAGAAAGGGTTTGTAATGCCCGGGTTTACCATTATTATGGGAGACTCTCATACCTGTACATACGGAGCTTTCGGGGCCTTTGCCGCCGGTGTCGGGACAACCGATCTGGAAGTTGGTATTTTAAAAGGGGTATGTACTTTTAAAATTCCTCAAACCTGTAAGATTGAAATTATCGGGGTATTGCCAGAAGGAGTATTTGCCAAGGATGTTATCCTTAAGGTGATTAAAGAATTAGGTGTAGACGGGGCCACCAACATGGTCATTGAGTTCAGGGGCAATATCGTGGATGATATGAACATGGACCAGCGTATGACCCTGGCCAATATGGCAGTTGAAGCCGGCGCAACCA
>JAADHV010000014.1 GCA_013151635.1 Deltaproteobacteria bacterium
GGCTTTAATATTCCCGGAAGGCTTGAAAAATGTTTTGTTGATGAAGGCGACAAGGTTACCAAAGGCCAATTGCTTGCCCGCCTGGAAATTTTTGACCAGAAGATAGCGTTAGCCCTTGTTGAAGCCAACCTTGCCAGGGCAGAATCCGTGCTTTCCGAACTTATGGCCGGAAGCCGTCCCGAAGAAATCGAGCAATCCCATGCCAGGGTGGTACAGGCAAGGCAGATGCTCCTTGAATTGGAAAGGGGCAGCAGGGTCCAGGTGGTTGAAAGTGCGGCATCAAAGCTTAAAGCAGCAAAAATTGCGATGGAATCGGCCGGGGTCAGGCTTGTCCAGGCAAAGGCGGATTATGACAGGTTTACAAAACTTTATAAAAAAAACAGTGCAAGCCGCAGGGAATTCGAACTATTCCGGACAAAGTATGAACTTGCCCGGAATACCGCAAATGAAGCCGGGTTAAAGGCTGAAATAGCCCGGCAGGAATTGTCTGTTCTGAAACAAGGTCCCAGGGCTGAAAAGATTGAGAGGGCAAAAGCGGCCCTGCTCCAGGCCGGTGCGGAATATGAGCTTGTGAAAAAGGGCCCCAGAAAGGAAAAAATCCAACAGGCGAAAGCCAGGGTAAATGAAGTTAAGGCAACCTTGAGCCGGGCTGAACAGCAACTTAGTTACACCAGGCTTGTGGCCCCCATGGATGGAGTTGTTCTGACCCGGTCGGCAGAGCCGGGAGAATACCTGAACCCGTCAGCCCCTGTATTGGTTTTGGCGGATCTTCAACATCCCTGGCTGAGAGCTTATGTTACTGAAAAGGATTTAGGCAGGATAAGGCTTAAAGACAAAGTAAAGGTGAGTACGGATTCTTTTCCGGGGAAAAATTTTAAAGGGACCATTACTTTTATCAGCAGCCGGGCAGAGTTTACCCCGAAATCTGTCCAGACTTTTGAAGAACGGGTAAAGCTCATGTTTAGAATCAAGGTTCAATTGCCCAACCCCCAGGGGGAACTCAAACCCGGGATGCCTGCCGACGGGGTGATATCAAGCATGATACCTCAACATGGAAATGATTAAAGACAAAGGCAGGCCAGCCATAGAGGCCCTCAATCTGACTAAATTATTCGGCAGCCTCACTGCCGTGGACAAGGTCAACTTTAAGGTTTATAAAGGTGAAATATTCGGCATTGTCGGGCCTGACGGCGCAGGGAAAACAACGACCCTGCGCATGCTGGCCGGCATAATGGACCAAAGTCGCGGAACAGCTTCCATTGCAGGCTATGATACAAAAAAAAACTCTTCGGATGTAAAGGAGCATTTAGCCTATATGAGCCAGAGGTTCGGCCTGTATCCGGATCTTACTGTGGCCGAAAACATCAATTTTTATGCTGATCTTTACGGGGTAGCTGTAAAAGGCCGTGGAAAGCTCATCACCGATCTTTTAGGGTTCAGCCATATGCAGCAGTTCAAGAAAAGAAAGGCCAGGGATCTTTCCGGGGGAATGAAACAAAAACTCCAGCTGGTATGTGCCCTGATTCATACCCCGGCTGTCCTGCTTCTGGATGAACCCACCAACGGGGTTGATCCTGTGAGCCGCAGGGATTTCTGGCGGATTCTGTACAAGCTTGTCAAACAGGGGGTGTCCATCCTTGTCACAACAGCTTATCTTGACGAAGCCGAGCGCTGCAACAGGATCGGTCTTCTTGACAAGGGAAAACTGCTGGCTGCGGGGACCCCGCATGAAATCAAAAAGCTTGTAGAAGGCCGGGTACTCATAATAAGGAGCCCGGATGCAAGGAAGATCAATAAATTACTCCAGAAACGATTGTCCGGGCTCAATGTAGATATTTTCGGAGATACCGTGCATATTGCTTGCAAAACCATCGAAAAAACCAGGGAAACAGCCCTGAAAATTATCCGGGATGCAGGTTTAAGGGTAAGCCGGATAAAAGAATCCATACCAAGCATTGAAGATATATTTATCAGTATGATGTCCAGGGACAGCCGCCCGGACAGCTCGTTATCAAAAAAGAGTTTTTTAGTTTCTCAAAAAGGGTCTGGTTCCGGGCATGACAAGGAAATTGCAGTCCGGGTGGATCACCTGACCCGGACGTTTGGCAGGTTTAAGGCCGTGGACAACATCAGCTTTAAGGTGCCCAAAGGTGAAATTTTCGGGTTCCTCGGGCCAAATGGCGCCGGGAAAAGCACCACCATAAGAATGCTTTGCGGGCTTCTTTCCCCGAGTTCAGGCAAAGGTTTTGTTGCAGGTTTCGATATCCTTACCAGGGCTGAACAAATCAAGCAGAACATAGGTTATATGAGCCAGAAATTTTCTTTGTATGATGATCTTACCGTTGAAGAAAACATTGCTTTTTACGGAGGTATTTACGGGCTGAAAGGTGATGCCATGAAAATGCGCAGAGCCTGGGCCATGGAAATGGCAGGCCTCAAAGACCACGGTAAATCCCTGACATCGATTTTAAGCGCAGGATGGAAACAGCGCCTGGCCCTTTCCTGTGCTATCCTCCATGAACCGCCCATAATTTTTTTGGATGAACCCACAAGCGGTGTTGACCCTTTGAGCCGGAGGCGTTTCTGGGATCTTATCTATGACATGGCAGACCAGGGGGTTACCGTGTTTGTCACCACCCATTATATGGAAGAAGCAGAATATTGTGATCGCATTGCCCTGATTTATAAAGGAAGGATGATTGCTATGGGAACCCCCATGGAATTAAAAACAAGACAGATGCATGAAAATATCCTGCCTAACATGGAAGATGTGTTCATTTCCCTTATAGAAGAAGATGACAGGAAAGAAGAATCAGAAAGGCAAAAGGATACCGGGCAATGAAATTTAGACGCCTTTTAGCAGTGGCAAGAAAGGAGTTCATCCATGTTTCACGGGACTGGCGCAGTCTTTTTTTATCCCTTGCCATCCCCGTAATCCTTATCATGCTGTTCGGGTATGCCCTGACCCTGGATTTAAGAAAAGTGCCAACCGTGGTCTGGGACCAGTCCAGGACAAAGGAAAGCCGCGAGCTTTTGAGCCTGTTTTCAGGCTCGCCATATTTTTCTTTTATCGGCTACTATGATAACTACCGGGATCTCCAGCTGGCCCTTGACCGGGGAAACGCCATGATCGCGGTTGTGGTGCCTTCTGATTTTGCCGGAAAGATCAATGCCGGAAAAAAGGTAAATATCCAGATCATAGGCGACGGCAGCGATGCCAACACCTCCCGCCTTGCAATGGGGTATGCCTCAACCGTTGGAATGATATATTCTTCAAATATTGCTGCAAAAAGAGTTAAACTTTTGGGAAAGGCAAACCTTGTACAGCCGGTTGAAATGGTGAACCGATCCTGGTACAACCCTGATTTAAGGAGCCAGAATGTAATCATCCCCGGTATTATCGCCATTGTAATGGCGGTAATCGCAGCTATGCTGACTAGTGTGACCATTGCCAGGGAATGGGAAACAGGAACCATGGAACAATTGATCAGCACCCCGCTTAAGGGCCCGGAGCTTATCTTTGGCAAGGTTGTTCCCTATTTTGTGATCGGTATGACTGATGTGGCGATTGCGGTTGTCATGGGCAAATGGCTGTTTCATGTTCCCATCGTGGGAAACGCGGGTCTTCTTTTTGCCATGGCCGCAATTTTCCTTACCGGAGCCCTTTTCTGGGGAATGACCCTTAGCATTGTATTGAAATCCCAGGTTCTGGCCAACCAGATCGCCATTGTTTCAGGGTATCTTCCCACCCTTATCCTCAGCGGTTTTGTTTTTGCCATTGAAAACATGCCATGGCCCATCCAGTGCATCACCTATATTGTTCCGGCCCGGTATTTTATCGCCCTTCTCAGGGGGATCTACCTTAAGGGTATCGGGCTTGAGATCCTGTGGCTGGACGCTCTTCTCCTTTCTGTTTATGCCGTTATTATGATCATCCTGGCCAACCGCAAATTTAAATTTAAACTGGAATAAAAATGATTCACCGACTAAAACAAATGCTTGTCAAGGAATTTTTACAGATGTTGAGGGATCCCAGGATGCGGGTGGTTATTTTCGGGATGCCCGTGATTCAGATGGTGGTAATGGCCTTTGCCCTGACAACGGATGTGACCGATATACGCACAGCCCTGCTGGACATGGACAAGACCCCTTCATCAAGGGAATTGATAAGCGATTTCACGGCAGGAGGTTATTTCCGGATTTCACATGTGGCAATTTCCCAAAAAGAAATTGATGCTCTTTTGGACCACTCGATTGTAAGGGCGGTTATCCTGATCCCCTCAGGGTTTGAACAAGCCGTTGAAAGCGGTTTAAAAGCCAGGGTTCAGGTCCTGACAGACGGCACGGACAGCAACACCACCGCCATTGTAAATGGATATGCTTCCCGTATTGTTGCAGGATATTCAAACAAAAAACTTCAGGAACGGGCTGAAAAACTTGGTATGAAAATTATGCCGGCCCAGGTTGAGCCCCTGGAACGCGCCTGGTTTAATACAAACCAGGAAAGTAAATATTATTTTGTTCCATCCCTTATTGCCGTAATGCTTTTTATTTTCAGCCTTCTTCTGACCAGTATCGGTATTGTCAAGGAAAAAGAGATCGGCACCATCGAACAGGTCATGGTCACACCCATAAGGAAAATAGAATTTATCCTTGGCAAAACCATCCCGTATATGATTACAGGCTATATCTCCATGACCATCATGCTCGGTGTGGCATTTGTGGTTTTCGGCATCCATGTCAAGGGGAATTTTTTGCTCCTTTACGGGCTTACGGGAATTTATCTGTTCGGAAACCAGGGGATTGCCCTGATAATAAGCGGCAGTGCCTCAACCCAGCAGCAGGCCATGCTCACAAGCTTTTTGATCCTGATGCCCTGTGTTATGCTCTCAGGCTTCATGTTCCCCATAAAAAACATGCCCGATCTTGTTCAGTACATTACCTTCCTGAACCCCATGCGCTGGTATTTACAGATTTTAAGGGGGATCGTCATGAAAGGGGCAGGGTTAAAAGTCCTGTGGCCGTCCATTGCGGGCCAGGCCGCACTTGCATTTTTATTTGTCACACTTGCCTGGGCAAGGTTCAGTAAAACCTTATCCTGATTTTAATTTATAATGACCGCCTGAAAAAAGGAGAGCAAAAATTTTTAAAAGGAGGCAAATTAATGGAAGACAAAGAAAGTGTTTTTGATAGAAGTTATGCGAAATACCTAACAGAACTTAAGGACCTGTCTTTTAAATCCATAGCTCCTCTTATCGGCGGCAATATGGAAGGAAAGGCAATAAAAATATCCTTATTCGGGACAACCTACAGTGTTTCCTTTAACGGGATTATTGATCCGTCAGGCAATAAGCCCGGTTATGATATTTGTGTTATTTTAATCAGGTATATCTTAGTTTGTCCTGGCGCAAGTCCAAAAGAAGATGAATTGGTATCTTTCAGGGATCTTAAAGATTCAGGCCCCTTGACAAGCTATTTCAGCAATGATGTAGAGCGGCCGATTGCATCATATTTTAAAGGCAACCTTAGCGGCTTGGAAAAGGCCTGCAAATCAATATCAGGATATATTCCGGATCTTGATGTCAACTATGATCTTGCCATGAGGTTTGATGCACTCCCGAAAATTTCTGTTATTTTGCTGTTTAATGACGAAGATGAAGAATTTCCGGCAAAATGTTCTGTGCTGTTTGAACGCAGGGCAGAAAAATATCTGGATGCCGAATGTATTGCCATGCTCGCAGCTCAACTCTTCAGATGCCTGAAAAAAGGCATGTCAACTCCTTGACGGGAGGGGCAGATTTTTCCTGGTCCAACCTGGACCTTTTAAAGGTATTTTATTTATAATTATTTGAAATCTTTATACTTTTTTGCTGATTGTGTATTTTGGCATAAATATTGCTTTAATTGTATTCGGCAATTGATATGCACGGGAACGGGGGAATAATATGAAACACACATTAAGCAGAATATCCAGCAGAATAACACCATTGTTTTCTATGATTTTCAAGCTTTTGGAAAGACAGGCTGATCATACAAAGCTCACGCGTCATATCGTGGCATTAAATAAAAAGCAGTCGTCAACTGAAATAATAAATGAAGTCGCCCTTTGTTTGAAAGATATTCTAAATTACAGGCTGTTTGCATTTGTGATTAAAAAAGAGAAGAGTGTTGATATCTGGTTAGACCCCAGGATGTATAAAAAATCCCTTGAGAATATTATTTTAGAGGATTTTTGCATTAAAAATAAAGAATGCCTGAATTACCTGAACCACACATTCCATCCTGATGAGCAGGAAGAAAAATTTGATATGAAGGATCTTGTTTTTTATGAATTAAACGAGGAAAACTGCTATTCAAGAATTTATATGCTCCCGCAAAAACATTTATACAGCTATCATGATGAGGTGGTAAATCTTATTCTCCAGGCTTGCTCTGCCGCACTTTCAAGGCAGGTTAAAATTGAAAATTTAAAAAGCGCTGCCGTTATTGATCCTTTAACCGGCTGTTATAACAGAAGAGAGTTCGAGAGCCAGCTTAAAAGAAATATTTCCGGGGCCATCCGCCATAAAAATGATTTATCCGCATTTATGTTTGACCTGGATCATTTTAAGAAAATAAATGATACTTATGGGCACCTTGCAGGCGATAAAGTGCTGCAGGAAGTTGCATCCCTTGTACAAAAAAACATGAGAACAGGTGATATCCTTGCCAGGTACGGCGGAGAAGAATTTATTGCTATTTTGCCTGCAACAGATAAGGTAAAAGCCATGGAACTGGCCGATCGTCTGAGGGCTAAAATTTCTAACAAGACTATTGTGCATGATAATGTGGCCATAAAAGTCACGGCAAGCTTTGGTGTGTCGGAACTGAACCGCCATGCAGACATGACCCAGATTATCCAGGATGCCGACACAATGTTATACAAGGCTAAATTAAACGGGCGAAATACTGTGATGCCGGGGCTCATCAAAATTTTTTCCAATAAAGAGACAGAAAAAAGAAAGGAAAATACAATCTTTGCAGGATAAATTAATTTGTATGACTTCTTGACTTTTTTTACTCCCATCCCTTATATATAGTATATATTCTTTTCAAAGCACCCATTCTTCCGGATTAGTAAAGTTTTAATATTTCAAGGACGGCTTGAAATTAAAACATCCGGTTCTATCGAGGGAAAAGTATGAATGCTATTCAAGAACTTGTTAAAGAAATTAAAAATTTAAAGCCCATACCGGCCGTGATCAGCCAGATTCTGGAGGTGGTTGATCAACCGGACAGTTCCATGGCCCAGATAGCGAATATTATACAATACGATCCTGCTGTCACGGCAAGTGTTTTAAGAACCTGCAACTCTGCTTTTTTCGGATTGAAACATCCTGCCGAGTCCATCAAGGATGCTGTCAGCCTTCTGGGGATAGACCAGATTGTTGAAATTGTATTGATGAAATCCGGTGCAAAAGTGTTGTCCGGCGAACAAAAAGGCTATGGCCTTCATGAAGGTGCCATGTGGAAATATTCCGTATCTTCTGCTTTGATTGCAAAACAGATTGCCCAAAAACTTTCATTGAAAAATAAAAATACGATTTTTACGGCAGCCCTGCTTAAGGATATCGGTAAAACAGTTCTGGACAGGTTTGTCATGGATTCTTTTGAAAAGATATCAGCATTGGTTGTGGATGAAAATTTAAGTTTCAGGGAGGCTGAAAAGAAAATTATCGGTGTGGACCATACCGAGCTTGGAGGGATGATCGCAAAAATGTGGAAATTTTCTCCTAAAATGGTAAAAATCATCCGTCATCATCATCTTACAGATATTTCAATGGTCAAAGACAAGGAAATCGCTGTTGTTTATCTGGCAGACTGCATATGCATGATGACGGGAATTGGTGTGGGCTCTGACGGGCTTGCATACCGGTTCAACAACCAGGCCATGAAAGAACTTGGAATGAAACCTGATGATATCTCAAAGATAATCGCCAGGTTTGCAGTTAACATGCAGGAAGTTGAAGACCTGTTAAACGTGGTTTAATAAATTTCAGCCTCTAAAAAGAAAAGCTTATATTTTAAACTTTTTAGTCATGGCCTGCAATTGAAGCATGACATCATTCAGGACTTCAGCCTTTTCCTTGACAATTGAAGAAAAGCTGTTGATTTCCTGTGATCCTGTTAAAACATCACTGATCTCTTTGGCTACCTGGCCTGAGACCTCCGAGCTTTGATTCACATTTACATTCACTTCCTGGATTCCCTGGGAGACCTGGCTGATATTTGCAGAAATCTCATTGGTTGTGGCTGACTGGAGCTCAATGGCTGAAGCAGCTTCATTAACAAAATCATTGATCTGGTTGATGATTTGTGAAATTTCATGGATTTCAGTGACCGCACCGCTTATCTGGTCCTGGATTTCCTTGATGTTTTTGGCTATATCTTCAGTTGCTCCGGCTGTCTGGCCTGCAAGTTCCTTGATCTCATTTGCAACAACAGCAAACCCCTTTCCTGCTTCCCCGGCCCTTGCCGCCTCAATGGTGGCATTCAAGGCAAGAAGGTTGGTCTGGGAAGATATGCTGTTAATGGTGTCTGTGACTTTATTGATTTCTTCGGCAGCCCGGCCAAGTTCACTGACTCTTTTTGATGTATTCTGGGCCTGTTCAACAGCTTTGTTGGTAATTTCCCTTGTATGGTTTGAGTTCTGGGCGACCTTTTCTATGTTTGAACTCATGTCATTGGTTCCGGTGGCAACAATCTCCACATTCGTACTTGCCTGTTCCATGGCAGCGGCAACAGAATCCATGTTGGCACTCATTTCTTCTGCGGCAGAAGCAACCGTATTGACCTTTGAAACCGTTGTCTCGGAACCTTTACTCATTTTGTCAGAAATCTGGTTTAGCTCCCCTGATGCAGAACTCAAGGTATGCACGCCTGAATTTAATTCCTTGATCATCTGGGCCAGGCCTTTAACCATCCCGTTCATGGAATCAACCGTATCTTTAATGGCATCGTTGGCATCATAGGTAAAGGTGTATTTAAAATTACCTTTTGCAACCTCTTTTGCCAGGGTTGCCATACCGGTCATGCTTTTCATCAATTGCCTGTTCATAAACCCAATTATCAAAGCGCCGATTATCAAAGCCAGAATACCGCTGATACCGGCACTTGTCATAATCTGCTTATCTATGCCGGTCATAAGTTCTCCGTCAGACACTGCCACGTTAAAATAAAGATCCCAGGGTTTAAAATAGTTTGCATAGGAGTAAAAAGTCTTTTTATCATATCCATAGGTAGCTGCACCTGATTTGCCTTTTAAAATATTCTTGCCGTTTTTAAATTCCTGAACCTTTAATGAAAGGTATTCCTTGTCCGGGTGGATAAGGATTTTACCATCTGAATTATTGACAAAAGAATAACCATAACCCCCCACATTGACTTTATTAATAAGCCCCACAAGGTCTTTGGTTAAAATTTTACTGGTAACAGAGTATGCACCAACGATTTTTCCTTCAAGGATTTCCTTGAAAGGTTTTATATGCTGCATGGAAACTTCGGTACCGTTTTTTGCAAGGAACATTTGGGACTTGCCTGCCATCACGGCTTTGAAAACATCAGTCCCGGAGGTATAATATTCACCGATGGCCCTTGATCCGTCCTTGTTTTTAACGCTTGAAGATACTTTTATAAGTTTGTTGTCATGGATTTGATAGACAGCAATGTCAGATGAACTGAATTTGCCGACCTTGTCAACGGTTGTATAATTGGCCGTGGCAAACTCAAGTCCGAAAATAATTTTAGGGAGGGTGACTTTTTCCTTTTTCCCTGAATTGATATCATAAATGTTCATATCAACGGTTCTGGCATTAACAAGCATTATGTTCCCGGCGCTCTTGCTTTCAGATATTAATGCCCCCATATCAGCATCTATTTTTTCTTTTTGCAGGTTGTATTTAAGCTGGATGGTTTTTAATAAGACGTCTGATACGTTTTGAATGTTTGTCTGCCCTTTGGCAAGAAAAGAATTTTTGCTCTGATAAAAATTAACAACTGCTATAATCAATATAGTAAGGACAATAATTCCAAATGAACCGATATAAAGCTTTTTATCAAATCCAATATTTGCCATTTTCTTCTCCTTATTTTTTATCTATAAGCCATTGAGCTTTGCAATAATGAGACAGTGCAAGCTTAAACAAGTACCTTTAAAATGACAATTTTAAAAACTATTGCCAATAATTCTTAAATTTCTATCCTAATCAGAAAATTTAAGTTATTGCAAGAAAAAATACAAAAAAGCTATGTTATAGCTTAATCTCCGGCATTTGTTTTGATAAAAAGCGATTTTTAATTTATGGCATGGTGATTTACCTGATACCCTTCATGAAATTTGGTGTAAGAAAAGCCGGATCAGGGTATTCATAAAATCCTTTGCCGGTTTTGACTCCTAAGTCTCCTTTTTCCACAAAGGGTTTTAAAAAAGCGGCATTGGCCTTCCGTTTCGGGTCATTTATTTTTTTTGCCCAGTAACTGGTAATTTTATAAACCGTTTCAAGGCCCACAGAATCCATGATACCAAAGGGCCCTGTATGGGTTTTCATAATGCCCATCCAGGCACGGTCAATATCTTCAGGGGACGCTACCTGTTTTGCAGCCAGGCCCAGGGCCGACCCTAAAAGTTCGGTCAGCATGGTGTTGAACACGTATCCATGCTGTTCCTTTTTTAATTCAATGGGATATTGGCCAATGGCTTTGCAGAATGCCAGTATGGTTTCAAGGGTTTTTGCCGAAGTTCCCGGATGGGGCATGACATCCACTATATTGGTAATGGAACAATCGTGAAAATGCAGTGCCGCAAACCGGTCTGGCCGGCCAGTGGCCCCTGCAATCATGGAGGGGACAAAGGTGGAGGAATTGGTGGTAAAAATGGTGTGGGCCGGACAGGTTTTGTTGAAAAGTGAAAACACTTCCTGTTTCAAAGCCGGATCTTCTGGCACGGATTCACTGACCAGGTCCGCTGTATTACCGGCGGATTCAGGATCACTGGTAAATTTGATCCGCAAAAGCCCGGCATCTGCTTTTTTTTGTTCTATCCTTCCTTGATTTACAAGGTGTCCGGCGATTTTTTTCACCCGTTGTCCTGCCTGTTCCAAAGCTTTGTCAAAGGCATCATAAAGGGTCACATCAAATCCCTGGACCGCGCATAACAGACCGATTTGCAGGCCCATGGTTCCGGCGCCCAGGATCAATACGTTTTTTATCTTATTTTCATTCATTATTTTCTCACTTGAATATTTATATATCAATTACATCTTGCCGGGTTAGTCAAAAGAGGCTTCATCCATGGTCAAGGCTGCATCAGACATGGCCTGAACAGAAGCCATTCTTCCCAGGGCCACCGGCAGCACCGCTTCCATGTAGAAACGGGCGCAGGTCACAATCCCTTCATAAAAGGCCTTATCTTTTTTCCGGGACTTTTTTTCAAGGGCATTTACAGCAGTACAGGCCCGCCATAAATGCATCCACCCCATCACCACGTCCCCGGTTGCCTCCAGGAAAGGATGGGCATGGGCAAATGCTGTGGCATATTTTTCAGACATGGCAGCGCGCCCCAGCCCCAGGGCGGTCATACCAAGAGTTTCAACGGCCTTGTCAAGCGATTCTGCCATTGGTCTTAATTCATCTGTTTTTTTTGCATCGGCAATGGTCTTACCCATTTCATTCAGGAGGCTTTTGAAGACCAAGCCCTTTTTCATACCCAGTTTGCGGCCCAGAAAATCCATAGCCTGGATACCGTCTGTTCCCTCATAGATGGTGGCAATTTTCACATCCCTGACCAATTGTTCCACTGGGAATTCTTTTGTGTACCCATATCCGCCAAAGACTTGCACGGCCTGGACACAAACCTCAAATCCCCGCTCGGCACAATAGGCTTTTACCACTGGTGTTAAAAGATTGATCATATCTCCTGCCAGCTCCCTCTGGGCTTCATCGGCTGCGTTTTTTTTCTTGTCAATGCTGAGAGACACGTAATAAAGCAGGCTTCTCATCCCGTCTACATGGGCCTTCATCCAGGTGAGCATTCGCCGGACATCCGGGTGTCGGATAATGGGGATGGATTCGGCCTCCGGGTCCTTGCCCCTGGCCAAATCTTTGCCCTGGACCCGCCGCCTTGCATAATCAAGGGCATACAGATAGGCAAGAGACGCTGTGGTGCTGCCCTGGAACCCGACACTAAGCCTTGCCTCATTCATCATATGGAACATGATTTCTAGACCCTTGTTTTCTTCTCCCAGAAGAAATCCGCGGCATTCCCCCCTGGAACCCAGAGCCATTGAGCAGGTGGCAGAGCCATGGAATCCCATCTTTTCTTCAACCCCCAGGCATTGGACATCATTGGGCTTCCCAAAGGTTTTGTCTTCGTTGACCCAGATTTTCGGGACAATAAAAATAGAGATACCGCGGCTGCCCTCAGGCGCACCTTCAATTCGCGCCAGGACCGGGTGGATGATATTGTCACTCATATCATGTTCACCATCCGTGATGAAAATTTTATTGCCTATAATAGAATAGGTATCGTCATCATTTTTCCTGGCAGTTGTTGTAATCGCACCCACATCAGATCCCGCCTCAGGCTCGGTCAGGAGCATGGTGCCGGCCCACCTGGCAGTATACAGGTTTTCAAGGAACATTTTTTTTAACTTGTCAGTTCCAAAAAGTTCAATCATTTTCCCGGTACCATGGCCCATATGGATATACCCGCTCAAGGCATAATTGGCTCCCACGATATATTCCATGATGGCAATGCTGATCAGAAAGGGCAATCCTTGTCCACCCCACTCGGGATCTTCCATGGTAGAGGTCAGGTCTGTTTCTCTCACCACCTTTCTGGCCCTGTGAAAGGAATCAGGCACTGTTACGCTTCCATTTTCAAACTGCACTCCCTGTTTGTCGCCATCCGCCAGGGTTGGTAGGATTTCTTTGATTGCCACTTTCCGGGCTTCGGAAATAATCATGTCAAACATTTTTTTTGAAAACCCGTTAAATTTTTCATATGTCAATAATTCTTCAGCATTGAATTGTTCATAAAGAATGAAGTCTATTTCTTTTTGATCCGCAATAAGTTGGGCCATTGTCTTTCCTTTTTAAGTTTACAGGGGTTATATGAGCATGCCTCCGTCACAGATGAGGCTGGCCCCGGTGGTAAAGGAGGCGGCATCAGACACAAGGTAGAGCACGGCCCCGGCCATTTCTTCGGGTTTTGCATACCGGCCCATGGGAATCTGGTCCACAGCATACTTGCAGATTTCGTCAGAAGAGATGATGGCACTGGCAAACCGGGTATCTGTCAGGCCGGGCAAAAGGGCATTGACCCGGATTCCCTTGGGGGCAAGTTCCCTTGCCAGGGTATGGGTCATGTTAAGCAGCGCCGCCTTGGTGGCAGAGTAAACCCCCTGGAACATTCCGGGCTTTATGGCATTTACAGAGGATACGTTCACAATGGCACCTTTGCCTTTCATCAGGGGAACGGCATATTTGATCATGAAAAAAGGGCCTTTCAGGTTTACATCCAGGGTTTTATTCCAGACACCTTCATCTGCCGTAGTCATTTCGCCGAAATGGGGGTTGGTGGCTGCATTGTTTACCAGAATATCCACAGAACCGTATTTTTCCATTATTTTTTCGTACATGGCCTTGATCTGGTCCGGATGACCGGTGTGGCAGGCCATGGCACAGGCCTTATGTCCCTTTTTTCTGATCCCGGCTGCTGCAGTTTCCAGATTTTCAGCCTTCCGGCTCACCAGAATACAGTGTGCGCCGTATTGGGCAAGTTTTTGTGCAACGGCCAGACCTATTCCTCTGCTGGCGCCTGTGATAATTGCAATTTTTTCTTCCAGGTTAAAGTCTTTCATGCCTGTTGTTCTCCATTTTTTCTCTGAGTTTATATTTTAGAATCTTGCCGGTGGGATTTCTCGGAATCTTGTCCGTTATTTCTATAAATTCCGGAATTTTATATTTTGCCAGCTTGTCTTTTAGATAGGCTTTAACAATTTCTTTTGTAAGTATATCCGGCTTAGAAGGTTCGATAACGGCTTTTACCCTCTCTCCCATGGCATCATCCGGTACTCCGATCACCGCCACAGCCATGACATCGGGATGGGCTTCAATGACCATTTCAATTTCCCTGGGATAGATATTTTCACCGCCACGATTGATCATGTCCTTTTTTCTGTCAACAACAAATAAAAAGCCTTCTTCATCTATATAACCGATATCTCCCGTGTGCAGCCACCCGTCAATTATCGTTTCTTTTGTCGCTTTTGGATTGTTCAGATACTCGATCATATTATTTGTTCCTTTGATACAGACTTCACCTTTTTCGCCTGCAGGGACAATAGTATTGTCATCGTCCATAATTTCAATTTCCTGGCCGGGCATGGATAGGCCGCATGAACCCGCCTTTCTCTTCCCTTCCGGAGGATTGACCGCTGAAACGCCGACAGACTCTGTCAGACCATACCCTTCAATGATCTCAACATCAAATTTTTCCTTAAATCCATTGATCAGGTCAACAGATAACGGTGCCGCCCCGCTAAAAGCAAATTTTAATTTGAGTTTCGACAGGTCTATTGTTGAGGCATCAATTGAATAATAGACATAATTATACATGGCCGGCACTCCCATGAGGATCGTGATGTTATTGTCCAGGATTGCCGGCCAGAAATCATCGGGTGAGAACCCTTTTCTGATACAGAGTGTCTGTCCCATAAAGGTGAGGGGATAGGTCCATACACAAATCGGATTCGTATGATACATGGGCAGCAGGATCAACATGGTTTCGTTATCACTCGTCACCAGTCCGATCACTGACATGGCATGGCATATGTCAAACTGCCCCTGGTTTGACAATAAAATTCCTTTGGGCAGGCCCGTTGTTCCCGATGAATATAAAAGAAGAAACGGATCACCCGGGTTTTGTTCCACCAGGGCTTCATCTGCCGGGTATTTGTCCAGAATATCCAAAAGCGTCTCTTCTGCAATATCAGAATTGAACTTTGCCTCAGTTTTAACTTCTACAACAACAGGTTTGTGACCGGCCTGATGATAGGCCTTGGAAAAAGATGCCATAAATTCACTGCCGACAAACACAATCTTTGGTTTTGAATCATCAAGAACATGCGCTATTTCCGGCCCCATCAATGCAAAATTGATCACCCCTGCAATTGCACCGATTTTCTGGGTACCAAACATTACATAATATATTTCAGGGGAATTTGAGATCATGAGAGACACGACATCTCCCTTTTTTATTCCTTTTTCCTTGAGATAATTGGCAATTTTATTTGCGCGTTCATTTGTCTGTGCATAGGTGATTTTCTGATCATAATAAAGCACATGAGTTCTTTTGGGTATTTCCCGGGCTCTGACGGTAAACATTTGGGCGATACTGTCAAATTCCAGTCGTTTGTTTTTTAAGGCAATAACATCCTCAAGTTGAGAAACCGGCATGCTTAGCCTTTCAGTTTGATTTTCCATGGTAATTTTTTCCTTTTAAAAACACTTTAAGTTTGTATAAGGCCTGATACTATTATAAAGATATTATTTGGCGGTAAAAAGCCTTCCCGGATTGTCTTTGATAATCGTTTCGATCTGATCGTCGGTTACACCCCCTTTTTTAAGGGCAGGAATAATATTCTTAAACAAATGGGTCGGATGCCAGTTGGCTATAAGCGGTAAGGCTTGTTCAGGAAGATTGAGGGGTCTGCCCAGCCAGTGAATAATATAATCATGGGAAATCATCAATTTGTCGGCAAACCCTTTTTTGACCAGGTCAATCATGACAGAATAACGCTGTTCATCCATGGGACACCCGACAAGTCCTTGAAGTCCCATCCTGTCCCAGGATACATAAACTCCCTGTTCAATGGTTTCAAGCTGGTAATCCATATCTAAATTATCACTCATGTGACCGATTTGTATCTTTGCGGGATCGGCTCCTTCTGATATCAAAAGTTTCGCCTGTTCCGGCCCCATGGTCCCCTCCTGGGTGTGGGTAATAATGGGAATACCGGTATCCTGCTGCACCCGGGCGGCTGCCTTAAACATCATTTTTTCGTAATCAGTAATAACGCCCTTGCTTGAGCCTACCTTTAAAACTCCGGCTTTGATTCCCGTATCCCGGATACCTGTTGTGACCTCTTTCATAAACAATTCATAGATTTCTTCACTTATATCTCCCAGACTGCTTCGAAATTTCCAGTAGGCGGAAGATCCTTCTCTTTCAAAATAGTATCCTGTTGAACAGATAATATTGACCCCTGTTTCTTCTGAAATCTCCTTGTAAACTTCAGGACATCTTCCGCCGTCATTGGTTGTTGCATCTACAAAAGTCGTCAGACCCAGGGTTTTGAGCTGATTGAGAACGTCTACTCCTGCGCTGACAATTGCCTTGCGGTCAAAGGGAGCGATTGTCTGATCCCCTTCCCAGCCCGGGTATCCGAATAAAATGTGCTCATGCATCAATGTAATGCCTAATTCATCGGATGAGACAGGGCCTGTGACAGTGTTGACCATTGTTTTTCCCATAGTTGTTCTCCTTTTTTTGTAACTACCTTTTTCAAAAAGATATTATAAATTAGATGATTCAATGACCTTGAGTGCTGTTTTTTCAAGGCCGGTCACAACAAAAATAAGCGATGCAAACCGCTTGTTGTTCGTGATTTTGTGATAATACCGGTTATAAATCTGCTGGGCAATGACTGCCAGACGGAACAGGCCGAAGCAATAATAAAAGTCAAATTCCCGCGTACTCCGGCCGGTTTGATTTTCATAATGTGCCAGTATTTCCTGCCGTGTCAGGGCGCCTTCCATGTTGGTGGGAAGGGTTCTTATCCTTTGCATTTCCTTGGGATCATTTTTTTCCACCCAATAGGCAAGGCTGTTGCCAAGGTCCATTAATGGATCTCCGCATGTGGCCATTTCCCAGTCAAGGACACCAATGATTTTTTCGGGTCTTTCAGGGTCCAGGACCACATTATCAAATTTGTAATCATTGTGCACAATAGTGGGATGGCTTGTATCCTTTGGCATTTTATCTTTGAGCCAGGTCATGATGGGCTCACAGTCCGGGGCATCATCCGTTCTGGCCTTGCGGTACCGGGCAGCCCACCCTTCCACCTGGCGGCGGACATATCCTCTGGGTTTCCCGATAAAATCCAGCCCTGCCCCTTTAATATCAATGGCATGGATATCTGCCAGAAAATCTGTAAGGGCAATGCACAGATTTTTGGCTTGGTCCCTTGAAAAAGAAAGTTCCCGGGGCAGGTCTTTCCTGAGGATGATGCCGGATAATTTTTCCATTACAAAAAAAGGCGCTCCGATGACGGAGGTATCGTCCGTATAGGCCAGGGGTTTGGGGCAGTAAGGAAAAACCGGATACAAGGCTTTAAGTACTTTGTATTCGCGCCCCATATCGTGGCCTGCCTTTACCCTGGCACCGATGGGAGGCCGTCTAAGCACCATTTTCCGGCCATTCATATCAATTAAATAGGTCAAATTGGAATACCCGCTGGGAAACTGGGTAATAGTGATATCTCCGGTGAGGCCCGTTATATTCTCCTGTAAAAATATCTTTACTGCAGTCGGGTCAATTTCCTCTCCGGGTCTTATTGCATAAGCCTTGTCGGTTATCTGCATGTTATTTTCCTTTTTTAATATTGTATGGATTCCTATACCAGGCAGAAGGCCTCTAAAAGATTAACTAGATGATCTGCAAACCGGTCCACGGATATCTTTAATTTTTTGTATTTCCAGCGTTTTAAATACCATTCCTGCTGCATGGCCTTGATCATACTGGCGGTCAGGTCATGGTCGCCGGGTTTAAAAATACCCTGGGCTTCTCCTGACTCAAGAATCCCTGTAAGGATTTTCTGGGTATGGTCTTCCATGGATTTGACCGCCTCAATATTCCGGGCTTCCATAAAGGTGAAGTAAAACCAGGGCCGGAAGAGTTCAGACAGAAAAATATGGGCCTTGATGACAGCCGTAAGTCTTTCTCTTGGGTTTTCATGGGTTTTTGACACCTGGTCAAGGTCTTTTTTGATAATGGACCACCCCTGGGTCTGTATAATTTTTAAAAGATCTTTTTTGCCTTTGAAATAGGCATATAACGCTCCCAGACTCATACCGGTTTTTTGACTTAAATCCCGCATGCTCATGGCCTGAAAGCCCTTTTTATAGGCAATATTAAACACAGCACTGAAAATTTTTTCCAGGTTGTTGACAGCGGTTTTTTCCTTTTTAATCCGTATGGTGTCCGGGTTGTTGCGATACACCTCCCTTGAAATATCCTGATTTGAGGCGCCGTATATCTTTTTAAATTCTTTGTAATTCATCACGGTTTCTTTCCTGCAAAAATTATTTTTTATTTTGGTAGGTTTTTAATATGCGTTTTGCCAGGGCGGTTTTATGGACCTCGTCTGCGCCGTCGTAAATCCTGGCGGCTCGTTCATGGCGATAAAAATAGGCCAGGATGGTATCATCGGTCATGCCTAAGCCCCCATGGGCCTGGAGAGCCCGGTCCACAATTTTATTCATGGTGTTGGCCACCACGAATTTGATCATGGAAATGGAATCCCGCGCCCGGGAGGCACCGTTGTGATCAATCTGCCAGGCAGAATTCAGGGTTAAAAGCCTTGCCGCCTGGAGTTCGGCTGCAGATTCGGCAATCCAGTTCCGGACGGTCTGTGTACTGCCAAGGGTCTTTCCTGACGGGGAAATCACCCGCTCACCGGCCCGGCTGCAAAGAAGATCAAATGCCCGCTGGCAGATACCCAGCCACCGCATGCAATGGTGGATTCTTCCCGGTCCCAGCCGGTCCTGGGCAATGACAAATCCCCGGCCTTCCGGCCCCAGCAGGTTTGTCTGCGGAACCCGGCAGGATTCAAACAAAATTTCCCCGTGGCTGAAATAATCGCTGCCTTCATGCCCCATGACCGGGATATTCCTGACCAGGTTAAAGCCTTTTGTATGGGTTGGCACAATGATCATACTTGCCTTGCGATAAGTGGAGGCATCCGGGTTGGTCACTGCCATGGCAATGGCAAAATCCGCCCCGTCCGCTGCCGTGGTATACCATTTATGGCCATTGATCACATAATCGTCCCCGTCCTTGATTGCCGTGGTTTCCAGCATTACGGGATTGGAGCCTGGCATGTCCACTTCAGTCATGGCAAAGCAGGACCGGATCTCTCCTTTTACCAGGGGATTGAGATAGCGTTGTTTCTGCTCTTTTGTGCCGTGCAGGTGCAGGATTTCCACATTGCCGGCATCCGGTGCCTGGCACCAGAATACATAATGGCCCAGGGGCGACTTGCCCAGTGCTTCGGATACAAGACCGTGTTCAAGCAGAGAAAGTCCCATTCCCCCGCACTCGGTAGGGAAATTGGGTGCCCACAATTCCATTTTTTTCACCAGGCCCTGTTTTTCCCGGAGTACCGGCAGCATGTCTTTGAAATCCTTTACCAGGAATTCCGGCTCAAGGGGGATGAGTTCTTTTTCCACAAACTCATTGATCATATTCACAATGGTCTGAATTTTATTTGAAACCGTAAAATCCACGATTGTCTCCTTTTTTTAAATTCCGCTGATATCTGTTCATATTTTTCCTGTGCCCTAAAATTTTGTCGGCCCGTTGGCAAGCCTGTGCTCTCCAATTCCACCCCGTGCGCCATACTGGAACAGACCAATATCTTCTTCCATGTCAATGTCCACCCCGGCCGGGGAAATGTCCCAGGATGATACGATATCCATAAGATTTTCTGTCCCGGGGATTCTTGTTCTGGGTACTTTCATGGGGTCGATCAGGGGAAGGGAGGGCTCTTTGGGCAGATAATCATTCAGGTTGGTGACCACAATCTGCCGGATTGATGTTTTGTCCCGGACTTTTTCTACAATGGGCATGAAAAGGTCCAGGGCCACCATGACTTCAATTCGGGCGTCATTGAGTTCGTATTCAAGTTCCATCTCTTTAAACAGAGGCGAGCAGGGGCAGACAATGGCACCTGTTTTCTGGATACCGAAATGGACAATGGCATACTGGGGACAATTGAGAAGGAAAATGCCCACCCGGTCCCCTTTTTTTATTCCCTTTGATAGAAGATAGCCTGCAAACCGGTCTGATGCTTCGTCCAGCTCCTGATAGGTGAGGGTCTGTCCATAAAAGATGATGGCAGGTTTTTTCGGTATTTGCCGGGCCTGGAACCGCAGATATTCATGAAGGGGAATGTTGCCGTGCTCAAAAGAAATTTTTTCAGGAAGATCCCGGGGCCAGTGCTTCATCCATATTCTATCCATTTTTCATCCTCCTTTTGACATTAATATAAAACAATTTATCAAGGTGGTGGCTTTATTATATGGATGTCATATTAGGAAGTTGAAAAATAAAAGTCAATAAAAAACGAACGAATGTTCGTTTTTTATTGCTCGAATAGGTCCCATGATATTTTCCTGTTTCCTTTTGAGGACCAAATAACAAACCGTTCAAAAATGGGAACAAGGGGATAAAAAACCGACGGGAGTATCCAAAAAACTACTGGATATCATTGAACGTAAAGTCATTGAAGCCTCATTTGATCAGCATCATCTATAATACCCACCAAATTCCAATTAATTACTTAGCCAAACGCGAATTTTTTGAACCAAATAATCAGAAAAAAAAGAATCTGACCAAAGACTTAACGCTTCTCTTTGCTCTAAATTTTTTAAAAATGGTTCAACGTCACTTTTGGCCAGATCAAAATCAATCCCTTTTATTTTTTCGGATAGAAACTTAATAAGCTTTTCTTTGGTCAAGGCCTCAGATACATCAATATGGCCTGTTTGTGCCATTTTATTCTTAAGATGATACAAATCACACGGAATATTATTCTTTACAAACCAAATCAAATCATACCAGTCTCGGCCCTTAATATTGGTTCTTCTTGTTCGGCATAACAATGCATGCATTTTTCCGGCAAACAAACTGGGCAAGGCCATGGTTTTAACGGTAAATGGGGTAGGGTGGAGATGATATTTGAGTTCAATGGTAAACCCGGCGGCCGGGTCCTGATCAACTTCCAGTTTGATTTTCATCAATGCATTTTTATGGGTTTTCAAATTTACATCAATTTTTAATAAATGAATCAATGTGTTCTCTTTGATGAAAGCTGAATCAATCGTACTTTCATTTTTTTCTTCTGTAGAAACTTCAAAATCCCATAATTCCAGTTCTGATTTAACTGCACCAAGATATTTTTTAATATTGAAATCTTTTTCCGGCACAATTAATGAAAAATCCAAATCCTCGGAGAAACGATCCAGCTTATATAGAATCCTCAATGCGCTTCCACCGTAAAAAACAGCCTTTTCATAAAACTTAGAACGCCATAAACCAAGCAAAACGACTTCTTGTATGATCTCTTTTAGCGCATTCTCATGGTCATGAATCGTATTTAATTCATACCTTTTAAGCATTTGCTCAATTTTTTCATCAAACATGACTGTCCTTTAAACAATTAATCAGTAACTTTAAACGTTGTCTGCGATATCCAGCCTTAATCTCTTCTAATAATGGAAAATTAAGCTTTTCGTAAAAACTGAAATCCAACCGCATTAATTCAAGGGATTCCTTCATTCCCTTTTGCGTTGCAATATGAGTTTGTGTTGCTGCAATGTCGCATAACGCCTTTTCCGGGGACGCAATTAGAAAATTTTTTTCATCTCCGGCATCTTCATAGTTGAATCCCAATGCTAAAAGCCGTCTTTGGGCAATACAGATAAGAAAACTTGCCAACCGGAGTTTCAAACTGCTTCTTTCTTTTAGCTGTCATGCTAATCATAAGTTCAACACGTTCCGGTATCATGTTCCAAAATGCCAAAGCGGTTTGACCTGTGATATAAGAAGGCCCATAAATCAGATTCGCCAATACATACGTTATAAGGCTTATTATAGTCCTTTCCCAATACATAAAGGCCCTTTTTAACCCTTATGATATCCTTGCCCCGGATAAGACCGCTGATCTTATCTCTTGGCTTTTTGTAATCCCTTAAAACGTGTAACAATAAATTGTAATCAAATTCTGCCGGGATTTATGGCCAAAGTTGCATCCATAATACTTGGGCGTAAAGGCAACCCTTGATTTTTTTTTTGCATTATAGAAAAAGATTTCAGACTTTCCCCATTTGCTGGGTTTTGCATATAATTTTTGACTCGTGGGAAATTATCAAGTATCATTTGAGATATCAAATATATAAATGACCAATTGAGGATAAGAATAATAGAATAAAATTTATTGGACGAAGCATTAAAAATACCGCCAAATGAAAGGATTGAATTTGCCCAATTAATAATGGCCAGCATAGATTCCGAAGAAGATAAAATTCGGAAGTTCGTGTCCCTTCGGTAAGCCTGCGTGCTTTTAATTTCGGGGGATGATATTTTCGGTTCCAATCTTAATCATACAGGAGGAACCGATGAGCAAA
>JAADHV010000034.1 GCA_013151635.1 Deltaproteobacteria bacterium
GTCATGCCCATCTATGCTAATTGCCATATAATCTGGAACCAATAATAACACACCAGGGAAAAAATTCACGCATGCTTGCCGAAGGGACACCACTCGGACGGCAAAAAGCGCCGCTCCTCGTTCCTCGTCGCTCTGCTTTTTACCGCCGGTGATTTGGGGGTTATCCCTATGCACTATGAAAACAACAAAATTACTATATCCTGAATGGCAGGGTTTCGGCACAGACAATCATGCAAGCGATGGAGCTTTTACAATTCATAAGGCTTTCATGCAAGGTAGTAAGTTTGTCGAAATTGATGTTCTCAGGAAAGAACATTTATTAATCGAAGATGGTATTCTTGGACGTTCATGTATTATAAAGAACTCAAAGTATGTATTTGATCGGCGGGACATGCGGATCAGAGATTGTACCCGTTGCGTACTTAAATCAGCGCTATCATCGTGACCTGGCTGTTCTATGGTTCGATGCTCATGGAAACCTGAATACGCCCAAGACTTCCCCATCAGGTCACTTTCATGGAATGGTTTTAAGAACATTACTCGGTGAAGGTGATCCTGAACTATTGGAATTAATGCCGTATCCATTAGTACCATCTCAGGTTACCCTGGCTGGTATACGTGACTTGGATATGCCTGAAGCAAAGTATGCTTCTACAGAGGAAAGCTTCGAATCTCAGATTATTTAACTATTTCAATATGATAGCTGCTGGCTATAAAATAGAGGTGTTTTGTATTTGTTTTGAAGAACATCATAATTTTTTTATGCAATATGTTAAGTTTTATGTCAATAATAATTTAAAGCCAATAAGGCTTCTAGGCTTCTCTGCCGCGGAGCGGCTTACTTGAACAAAACGCTGGAGTGGATCGGTGAATCCGCTGCGCTTCTTCACATACATCTATTCTGTAGTAAAAAAGGCAAAAAGAGTATCCGGATATTTAGTTTCAAGCCAGTTTTTAACTGCCTTGGGCATTTTCCGGCAATGCATTGCAAACAAATTGTTTCCAGTCTTTGATAAGCATGTCATTGGTGCATTGAAAATTCCAGGCACTTTTTACGCGGATATATTTTCCCTACAGATTCACAAGGCGAAAGAAACGTATGACCGGCATCAAAAAAAACTGCCATTTTTTTTCATAAATTACATATTTCATACTTTATTTTATGATAAAACCAACTATCATATATTGTAAGTGCATAACCTTATCATCCAATGCCATACTTTTTCATTTTTTCATAAAGAGTGTTACGTCCGATACCTAAAACTTTGGCCGATCTGGTAATGTTGCCCTTATAAAATAGAAGCGCCTTTTTAATGTTATCTTTTTCCAGACTGCGCAAGGTCGGGATTCTATCTTCGCCAAATTGGGGCTTTTCAAACTGTTTTTTTCTAAAACAGGCGGGAAGATTTTTTACGGCAAGTGTGTCATCCGTCATAAAATTTACGGCACTCTCTAACGCATTGACCAATTCCCGCACGTTTCCGGGCCAATGGTAATTTTCAAGCCGAATTAACGCCTCAGGTTCTATCTGTTTGATTTTTTTGCCCATCTTTCGGGATATTCTATCAACCCAGTACCGTGTTAACAGCTCGATATCTCCTTGCCTGACTTTTAAGGACGGGAGTGTAATGCTGATGACATTCAGCCGGTAGTAAAGATCTTCTCTAAAGCGTCCTTTGGTTACCTCTTCGAAGAGGCTCTTATTGGTGGCGGCAATAATGCGGACATTAAGCGGGATTGCCTTTTTACCACCCACAGGCATGATTATTTTTTCTTCCAGCACCCGCAACAGGTTTATTTGCATTTCCAAAGGCATTTCACCGATCTCATCCAAAAACAGAGTCCCACCATTGGCCGATTCAAACTTGCCAGTACAACCGCCCCGCTTGGCACCGGTGAAGGCACCGTCAGCATAACCGAAAAGTTCGCTCTGGATCAATTCTTTGGGGATGGCACCGCAATTAACGGGTACAAACGGACCACAATGGCAGTCACTGGCACCATGGATCGCCTGGGCAAAAAGCTCTTTACCCGTACCGCTTTCACCCAGGATAAGAACGGTGGACGGTCCCGGGGCAACGCTTTTAGCTTTTTCTATGGCGTGGCGGATAGCATCGCTTTCGCCGATAATATCCACAAATCGAAAGCGGACAATCACATCCTCTGGTTTATTACTTGAAAAATAGGATCGGTTTGTGGGTGACAGGGTTAAAACAAAACCCCGATTATCATTTTTCTCCGAAAAAACCGGATTAGCCGTTGCGACACATGATCTCTGCCCGCAAGGCATCTTGAGTCTTACCTCTTCTTTGGTCATGCCGGCCGACCTGGTCTTGAAAAAATTCTGTAGCCGGCCATTATGATAAATAGATGCGGTTAAAGTTTGCCCCACCACTTCTTTGGGATGGAGGCGGAAAATTTTGGCCGCCACCTTATTGAGGCCTGTAATTATACCTTGAGCATTTACTGCAATAATTCCGTCGGAAACAGAATTCAGCACGGCTTCCAGATATTTATTAGTATTGTAGAGCTGGTCGTATGATTCGTCCAAAACAATACGGTCTTCAATAGCATGGGCTGCTGCGACAACCAATCCCAGCTGATGGACAGTTGACAGTTCCCGTGGGCCTGATATGTCCAGAAACCCGACGATCTCTCCATTCTGTTTTCTGATAGGCGCGGCAGAGCAAGTCCATAAGTGGTGGGTTTCACAATAATGTTCCGGGCCCGTAATCTGGACGGGATGCCCTAAGGCAAGTGCTGTTCCGATGGCATTTGTGCCAACAAATTCTTCTCCCCAGTTGGCACCGGGTCCGAATCTTAACTTGTCCGCCTGCCTCAACTCTTTTAACGCCCCCACGGTTCTAAGGATATATCCTTCCTTATCTATTAAAACAATTACAAATCTTGATCCTCGGACACAATGGTAGAGAGTATCCATGATCGGTTTTGCCAGAACAATGATTTTTTCAGACCTGCCTTTCATTTTCCGTGGGGAGAGAAATTTTTCACATACGCCTCGAAAAGGGTCAACTTCCGCTTGCTGGCTCCGGCGCCAGGATTGCTCGATTTTTTTATTGAAGCTGGGATCATTAACCTGCCCGGATTTCAAGAAATCAATCCATGTTTTCTTTTCCGTTCTGGAAAGCAATTGCCAGGTGCTGCCATACCACTTGGGGCTGAAAATGGACTTGATGATCGCATCCGAATCAGTTTTCAGGCCATTTTTCACGAAGCAGAACTGATTATGCTTGCGTATCAGACTATACATCTTTTTCTCCTTTACTTTCCGGCCATCCTGCAATTTTTACCATTCATATCGCCCTGATTGCCATATTTTGAAGAAATTCTATATTCAGATACCAGCAGGCCTGTTTAATATATTTATCTTTGTTTAGAGTGCTTTACAAGTATTTTCAGCACCCTATTTCCATAAATGCACCTTTTCAGACATATTTCCCGGAATACTCAAAACACTTCCGTGATGTTCAGTTGCTTTCGAATCAATAGTATATCTGCCCTGTTTGGTTCAAACGGGTAGTTGCGCATTCTTGGACCAGGCCTGGAATTGGCAAAGGGCCGGTTGCAGGCCACCTCACCGTTCTCCCCCTCACAGCCGCTGGTGCGGAAGGGCTGGCCCGAGTCGATCACCTGGTCCAGCTTCTGGCTGGTCAGGCCGAAATCAACAATCCGTTCATCCTGGTCATAGGCAAATCGTTCCGCACGGCTTAAGTTTTCATCCATGATATACCGGGCCAACTGGATGCGGCGGTAATGGTCCATGGCTGGCATGGGATGGTCACTCATACTGGAGCCCGGTTCCGGGTAAAAAGAAAACAGGTGGGTCCAGCCTCCCATGTCCTGAATCATTTGAATAATTTCCACCATCTGCTTTTCGGTCTCCCCCATTCCTGTAATCAAATGAGCACCTGCATTACGTTCCCCGAAGATGTCAACGGCCTGGGTCAGCCGCTTTAAATATGTCTCCCAGCAATGTGGTCCTCCCACCCCGCTGCCACGATATTGGTCGAAGAGAACCGGTGTGGCCAGATCAATGGCGACGCCGATCTTATCAGCCCCGGCAGTTTTAAATTCCTTTAAATCCTGCTGGGTGGCAATGGTGGGAGATATCAGCAAAGATACAGGGATATCAAAACTCGATCGCAGTTGCCGACAAATGGTTAGAGTATCACCGATGGAACGTTTATTGGTAATCTGGGAGATGCAGATCCTTTTGACACGCTGCTTGTGTTCAGCAATCCGTTCAATGACCTTGGCCGTTTGGCAGGTGGGCCAGGTCACCCGGATAAAGCTCTTCTTGTGGTACATTCCGGATCGCTTGCCGGACAGGCCACAGTAGGCGCAGCGCGCAGCACAGCCACTATTGTATGTCAGCAGCAGATTGATGCAGTAGAGCCTGGCATTTCTGTAAAAAAGGCCCTGTTTAAAGCCAAGGGCCATGGCTGCTGCAAGGCTCATGCGCAGGTATTCGGGGCTTTCTGATTTCCCTTCTTGATAATGTTCCATGGTGACGGGTCCTTATAATGGGCTGGTCAGCCACCAGCCGGGTTCGGAAATATCCCGGGTAACCGAACAGCAGGTTTTCTGATAATGTATCTCAAGATCATAGCTCTTGGCCTGGGCAACAGCCTCATCCGACGGCAGGGCCATACAGTTGACACCGGCATCAATGGCCAGGGTTTCCAGGTGATGGTTGCCCCGCTGGCGAGCGCAGCCCAGACTGATAGGGGTGGCCGGCATTTTAGTCCGCGCTTCAGCAATGACATCGGCCACCGCTTCAGGTGTGGGGGAGGGGGTGCCCCAGACCGGTGTTCCGGGGATGGCCATGAGGGAGACAACCACCAGCTGCTCCACCTTGAAACCGGCTATCATCTCAACGGCCTGTTTTTCTCCTTTGATGTGCCCGTAATTCAGCCCACAGACAATATGGGGAATCATGGACAGCCCGGCCTCCTGAAGGGCAACCATGGCATCGTGGATGCACTTTACCCCGAAAGGGACATGGTACATCTTTCTAAAGGTATCATCATCACCAACGACATCAATGAGGGCCTGGTCCACGCCGGCCTGTTTCAAATCAAAGGCTTCGTGTTCATTGATCAGTCCGCTATGAATGGAAATAAACAGATCAGTACGCCGCTTGATCTCTTCAATAGCGGGAATAAAACGGTCCCAGGGCAGACGTCCCGACAGATCACACCCTCCGCTGATAAGTACCCCGTGGTTGCCCGTGGCGGCCAGTTCCAGGCACTGCGCCACCAGCTTTTCGGGTGTAGTCGCCTGGAGCATGGAATCTAAAATTTTTCCCTGGCAGTGATCGCACTTAAGGGCACAGTCCTTTCCGGTTATGGAGGTTGCAGGGTACTTTCCGTTGACTCCGTTGAGCACAAACATCCCGGGCAGATAAAAAATAATCTTCTTGCCAAAATGGTGCCAGGAACTTTCCCTGGCCATCTTCAGGCGCTTTTCAAACTCAGACATAATACTCCCTGTAGGCTACCCAGCACTGTTTTATAATGGTGTCGAATACGTTCCAGCAGGCCTCCATCTGCTCTCGCCGACAATGCGCCCGCGTCTGGGTTTCGCCAAGCAAGTCCTGCCATTCGCGGTCATAGGCCTTTAAAATTGTCATGTCGCTGGCAGCCACCGCAGCGGCGGCATATTTACCGGCCAGCTTGCCACAGGTCACGGCCGCGAATATACCGGCACCCGTAATCGGATGGGTGTGGCCGGCGGCATCACCTGCCAGCATAATTTTACCATGCACGGCATTGCGCACTGGTTCGGCCGGTATCCAGCCGGTGGTATGGGCCAAAGGCGCACCGCAGATCTTGCCGTCAGTTTTCAGCCGCCGGATGAATCCATCCAGCACTTTCCGAAGAGAAAGCTGACCGCCGGAGGGCCGCAGCATGCCAAGTCCCACATTAGCCACCTTTCCCTTGGGAAACAACCACCCATATCCGGCCACAATTTGGGGATCAAAATAAATCTCAGTACATGCAAGAGGCGCGGCCAGAGGCAATGTCATTTGAACGCCAGGCAGCAGATGACGGTTCACAACGCCCGCCCAGCGACCAATTGTAGATCTGGGGCCATCAGCACCGATGATCACCTTGGGGCGAACAGTATATGCCCGTCCATCCCTGGGGGACAGCGTCACATCACCCTCCGGACGCATGGCAATGGCCCGGGTGGCACACCTCACTCTGGCCCCGGCTTTTCGGGCAGCGGCAACCAGGGCCTGGTCAAATAACTCACGGCGGATGATATAGCCGGGAGCCACGGTTTCTTTGACTGCCTGTCCGGGCATATGGGTACGCATGCCCTCTATCTTCTGGACAACATAACCGCCTTTCAGCCCCAGTTGTCCTTTGAGCATGGCTGGAATATATTCGGCACATTGCACGGGCAGGCCCACCTGCTGTCGGCGTTCCACAAGCAGGACATGTGCGCCTTGCCGGGCGGCAGCCAGGGCTGCACTGGAACCCGCCGGCCCGGCGCCAACCACCAGGATATCCCAATCAGGAGTCGTCATGGTCACTTCTTTTCACCCGCATTCAACCCTGCAGCCGTATCCAGCACGGCCTGCAGCAGCTCCAGGTTCACTTCGGTCTGGCTTTCAAATTTTCCGGCATAGGCTTCTTTGGCCTGGTCAAGGTCGTAGCAGGTGGTATTGTCGATATCCAGCAGGATTCCAGGAAGGCCGGATTTTTTAAAATCATCCACGTGCTTGACAAAAAAAGGCTGGCAGCAGCAACCGATATATGCACGAACCCCGTCCTTTTTCATCTGCATTAATTCATCCCAAAGATCCTCGAAGCTGACAATGCTGATAACTTTCATTTTTCTGTTCTGCCCCATGGCCCATGCCGGTCCGATGGAACACCTTGCCTCTTTGCAGATCTTACACCCTTTTTCATATCTTAAATCACATTTGGTGAGTTTAGCGCAATAGGGCAGCAGCAGCACTGATGGCTGCTTTTCAATCACCTCTCCAAAAGAGCCGTTGGTAACGCAGATCAGGTTGCAATGCGCCAAGGGGATACCATAGTTTGTGATATCAACCTTCTCAAGACATAGATCCAGAGGCTTGACAAAATCCTCAAAGGACAATCCCGGAATGAGGATGCGCTCCTGATCAAAATAGTTTCGGATGATCCCATGCAGACAGTCCCGGTCAAGGGGTGCGCCCCTGAGTTCAGTCTCCATGTCATAGAGAGCCCGACCGGGAAAGGAGAGAAAATCACCGGTGATATAAATATCTTTCAGGCGCTTCTGGGGCAGGTTGACCACCAGGGTAAAGCGCACCATGCCCGCCGGCGCCTTGTAAGCTGCCTGCACTGCCTCACGCTTCTGGAAACACGGATTAACGCTCCCAACCCATTGGGCGGACCGGAAATGCGGTAGCTTCTTCTGAAACCGCTTTTGTTCTTCATCGGTCAAGCCGCCCAACTCAAGTTTTATATCCAGACACTTTTCAAACCCTGACTTGATGGCCTGTTTAATTCCGGAAAGATCCGGGACATCGCCCAGTTCCCATTTCAGGCAGGTGACCCGGTCCTTGACCGAATCGATCTCCCTGGCCTTGAGCTTTTCCACCGGAATCCGCAGTGCCTTTAGCATAGTATCCACATCAAAATCCACCAGCATGGTACCCTGAAACATGAAAGCGTCGCCAGCCTCGGTACCACCGGTGCCTGAAATTTTGCGCCCATTGACCTCGATGTCGTTGCGCGGCCTGAACCCGGCGTTAATATTCAACAGCGCAAGGGCCATGACCACCGGATCACACAGTGTTTTGAATAAATATGCGTTGGGAATGGTGGTATTAAAAAAAGACTTGTCACAAAAAACTTCCCAACCCAACTGGTTTTCATCAAAAAAAACCGCACCTCCACCGGTAATGCGCCGGTTCACATCAATTTTATTTGTCCGGCAATAGCCGGTTCGTATCTCCTCGGCAATGGCCTGGTGAAAACCCACCAAAACCGCCCTTGGCGAGAACTGTAGGAAACGGACGGTATTCGGGCTTTTCCCTTTGCCCTTAAGTTCCAGCAGGGTTTCGTCCATGGTCATGTTTTCAGCCGCTGTCATGGGTGGTGTGTCTAATAGTCTCCAGGTTTGCATAAAGTATTCTCCTGCTAGTCGGAACTTTCGGGGCCTTTATCAATCAATCTGTAATATTCACCCATCGGTCCTCCTTTTAAAAACAATCTCAGCCGCTTTGATTTAGAATCTACTTAGCCGCTATCAGAGCGATCTTTACCGGCAATTGCCTTTTGCACCAATTGGGTAATATCCATAACTTCAATGGACACCTTATTCCTTCTGGCATAAGTGGTCATGGTGCGCACACACTGCTGGCAGGCCGTGACAACAGCGTGGGCTCCGGTTTGCAGGATATCGTCAATTTTAGCCCTTGCAATATCCGCAGAGAGTTCAGCGTCGATCATCTCCAGATTACCGCCACCGCCACAACATAGACAGTTCTCACGGTTATGGGCCAGTTCCACAAGTTTAACTCCGGGTATGGAACGGATGACCTGTCGCGGGGCTTTGTATTCTCCGCTCCCGCGGCCCAAGTCACAGGGGTCATGATAGGTCACTGTCAGGGATAGATCATCGAGCAGAAGTTTCCCTGAGACCATCAATTCGTTTACAAATTGAGTAACGTGATAAATCTCAAATTCCCGGGGGTAATGCTCTTGCCACATCTGATAACAGGAGGGGCAGGAAAAGATCACCTTTTGAGCTCCTCTTGCCTGCACCGCCTTAATATTGTGATCAATCAGATCCTCCATCCGATCCCTGAGCCCGGCACCTAACATGGGAAACCCGCAACACCACTCATCTTCTCCCAGCAGGGTAAAATTCACCCCGGCTGCATCGAGAATCTCCACCAGCGCCATGGGAATGGTCTGGGCCATGGGGAAATAAGCTGAAACGCAGCCGGTAAAATAGACCACGTCTGCCTGATCTTTGATATAACCATGATCCGGGGCAGCAGGCATATCCTCCACCCATTCGGCACGCTCCTTGTTGTCCTCATCAAAAACATTGTGACTTTCAGCCAGGTTTTCAGCAATCATATCCACTTTCTTTGGATAGGCATGGCAGTGAACCATGTCCTGGCGCAGAGACAGCCACAAATTTTTCAGCAGGATACCCGATGGACATGCCTGCTGGCATCTGCCGCAAAGGGTGCAGCGAAATACCGTATCACTGAATAGTTTTAAATGCTCTTCTGTCAATGTCTGGCTACCAAAAAAAATTGCCAAAAATCCTGTACGGGACCGCATGATCCTGCGCAGTTCACTAAGGCGATACACGCCTGACAGCCGCCCATCCCCTGCTGCTAAAACCGCAGGGCACACATCAGCGCACAAGCCACAGCCAGTGCAGGCATCCATCTGCAAAATCTCCATGATGCTGTAATCTGTCTGGGCCATTTTCAGTCTTCTTTATATTTTTCGATATCGGTCAAGACCCATTTTTTAATTGCTTCGCCGCCATGGATCAAACTCTCCACCTCACCCATGTCAGCCGGTTTGATCTTATACATCCACCCCGCACCGTAACAATCCTGGTTGATAAGCGCAGGATTGGTTTCAAGGACTTCATTACCCTCAATCAACTCACCGTTGACCGGCGCATAGACCTTGCCCAGCCATTTGCCTGATTCCACCTGGGCAAATTTTTTACCGGCTTTGAGTTTTTTCCCTGCAAAGGGAATTTTCACGAAGACAATATCACCGGCCATCTTCTGGGCAAAATCATCCATACCCATGACCAGTATGTCTCCTTCTATACGTACCCAGTAATGGTTTTTCTCGTAATACAAATCTTGGGGCATTTGATAGTCTTGAATTTCCATATCCCTGCTCCTTTCATAATAGCAAGCGGTTTAAATTTCATTTCCGAAAACAGTCTTCTGTCCGGGATCGGGCACTAATGACCAGAACGATGGGGGCTGTGATAATATGAGCCATGCGAGTAAAAGGGATCAGGGCCACAAAAACGCCAGTCAGGATTGCATGGGCATACCACACATAGCTGTATATATCTGTCAACCGAGGTATGCCTTTAAACAGCAAACTTATGGCATAGCCCAAAAACGCCCATCCCGCCCTGTCAGACCATCCGGTCATGGCAATACGCAGCCCTTCCAGGATAAATCCCACCAGAACGATCAGGACAATCATTACCGGCATACCCCGCCCCGGTTCGGGCAGTAAGGCAATTGTCCCGCCCGGATCATTGCTTTTACGCCCAATAACAGCTGCCAAACCTATAAGAATCATCATGCCGGTCACATCAAAAAGCAAAGCCCGCACGGCAAAGTCTTTATCCATCATAGCAAGGGTTACAGATCCATCCGGCAAAAATATCGAAAGTAAAAGTGCTGTCAGGCCAAAAGCGAGACGAAAAAAAAACGGAAATAAGATCAGGGCATGGATGATCCAACGGGTCCGTGACCGCTGAAAAAGCCGTTGCAGCAGAACCACCTCCATGAAGACCGTTTTCAGCAGCCGGAATGATTTACCGGGAAAAAAGGTACCAGGTTCGAGTCGTGTCTTAAAATCGGTTTTCTTTCCAGAGCGGAGCGCTCCCCTGTCGATTGATCCCGAGAACCAGACAATACCGCATCCGATCATGCCTATTATAAATATAAACAAGGAGACAAGGGTGGTTGTATCACCCACAGAGAAGGTCGCCACATGACAGGGCATGCACAAGATACTTTTCGAGGGTATCACCATGGCTGCTGCCCCTATGCTGTTGCCTGCAAAATGGCAGGTACTGCATCCTTCATCTGTTCCGGACTGAATCGATTGATGGGGCGGCAATGACATTCCGGGCCGGAACATACCGCTGAAAATAATATTTTTCGATTCAGGATCTATCGCCGGAACACCACCTTTCACATGACAGGCCTTGCAGGCAACCCGGGTGTGGGCATCATGAAGTACCTTTTCATCGTGGGGCTTATGGCATTGACGACACCCGACCTGTGCGATCTGTTCATGGTCTTTCTCAGCCGCCTGGATATGACATTCCAGGCATGGAATGTCCCTGTGGATGGATGCTGCATGATCAACCGCCATTTCCTCGTGGCATTCCATGCACTGGGCATTGGTATAACCGGCCATCCCCTCCCCACTACTTGCAAGCACAGATTCTTGCATAATTAAAATCACCAGAACCAATGTGAGAATAACTGATATTTTCATTTGAACAGCCCGTCACCGCTTTTGCCGTTAAGGCCGGGATGACCGTCAAAACGAACCACACCCACAGCAGGTTTATTTCCAATAATCAAAGTGCGGTAAGCAGCGATACCAAGTATTTCGGGTTTGATAAAACCGACTTTTCTGAGTATTTCAAGGATTTCCTTGGTGGAATAACACTTGCCTTCTGTGGAGTGCATCAAAAGGCAGGAATATTCTGCAACTGGAAGCGGACCATTTTTTTCTGCATTAAGGTGCGCATCAAATATAAGGATAGAACCGCCGGGACAAAGACTCTCAAAAGAATTTGCAACAAGTGTTTCCACAGAATCAATGTCCCAGTCATGAAAAACGTTGGCAAAAAGATGCACATCATACCCTTTTGGGATCTGGTTGAACATGTCTCCGCCGATAATATGAACCTTGTCTGACATGCCTTTTGCTTCAACTGAACGTCTTGCTGCTCCATCAGCAGGAGGAATTTCCAGGACTGCGGCCGCCAGGTGTTTATGCCTTTTGTTTAATGCACAGGCGTAAACACCTGAACCCCCGGCTATGTCCAGAATCGATCTGTGGCAGCTTAAATCAATTTTCCGGGCAAGCATTTTGGCAAGAAAACTGCCCCGGCTGTCCATCGCTGATATAAATGAATTTGCAAACCCAGTATCCTGCATGGCTTTTATCCAATCCGAACCATCGTTCCTGCTTGACCATCCGGCAGGCTTTCCTGACAGGAGGATATCCCGGAATTCAATACATTGCGGGCGGTTTTTGAGTGACGCATAATATGGAACCAAGCTTTCAGGGCTGCTGTCCACCAGGTATTCCATGGAAACGTCTGATAACAGGTAGGCGGTCTTTGTTTTGTTGATCAGTTTCATTGCAAGGAAAAGAGACAGCATCACATCTGCCGGGCGGGATACAATTTTAAAATGCTCACAAATTTCGGTAAATGTTCTGGGGGTATTTTTGAAAAAACTAAAAAAATCAAAGTAAGCCACTGAACAAATCAGCAGGTCGGAAGCATATATCGAATCCCTGTACCTCAGCAGTTTAACCGGATCTAACGCTTTATTTTTCATGATTCATTTCTCACAGATATAAGCGGTCATGAATTCCTGACAGTCTTTCTGGATTATTTCCAGACCGCAATGTTCGATTACCCAGTCCGCATACGCGTCACGGCGTATAGAGTCCGGCCTTTATCGGAAGATAAAGTGAAAGCTCCGGAAACAGACTGAGAATAACTAAAACAATTGCAGCCATCATAATGAACGGAATAGCCTGCTTAGAAATGGAATCCACTGATTCACCCGTAAGATTGGCTGCGGTGAAGAGGTTGACGCCCACTGGAGGTGTTGCCTGGCCGATGGCAAGGGCTGAAATAAAAATAATCCCATACCAGAGCGGGTCAATCTTGAAGGCGGCAAGAGCCGGAATCAGTATGGGCATTACCAGATAGGAGATGGATATGGCGTCCAGAAACATTCCTAAAACTAATAACAACAAGTTAATCAGGATGATCATCACAAATGCGTTTGGCGAAATATGGATAAGAAATGCAGCCGCCTTATCCACAACACCAATGACATCCGCTGCCCAGGTGAATATCCCTGCAAAAACTACGATAAACATGATGACGGAGCTTGTTACTGTTGCATCCACAAGCAGATGGATAAAATCACTGAACGACAGGGAACGATAGATGAAAGTGGCCACAAAAAGGCTGTAAAATACTGCTACAACTGCTGCTTCCGTAGGAGTGAAAATCCCTGAATAAATGCCACCCAGGATGATAACCGGAGCAAGGATTGCCCAGATCGAATCCTTGAACGCCTTGATGATCTCTCCTGCCGGAGCTCTCCTGGTATCACCCCGATATCCTCTTTTTCTTGAAATCAAGTAGGCAACGACAAGCATGCCAAAGCCGGCCAGAAGACCGGGAACAATCCCTGCAACAAACAGGGCACTCACTGAAACATTGGTTATGTTTCCATAGATGATAAGCGCAATGCTGGGAGGAATAATAATTGAAAGGTCTGATGCGTTTGCAATCAGAGCCCCTGCAAAACTCTTGTCATATCCCTGCTCTATCATGGGTGTGAACAGGATCAGGCCTACAGCAACCGTGGTTGCCGGTCCTGATCCTGACAATGCCCCCCAGAACATGCAGGTACAGACTGCAACAATGGCAAGCCCGCCGGTCGCTCTTCCGACAATAAGCTCAAAAAAGCGGGCAATAGTCCGGGCAAGGCCTGCCTTGTTAAGGATGACACCGGCCAGGACAAAGAAGGGGATGGCCAGCAGGGGAAAGGATGCAATGCCCGAGGAGAAATTGACCCCCAGCATACCCATGCCAAGATCAAATATATAGATGGTAAGCACGCTTGAAATGCCAAGGGCTGTTCCAATGGGGACCCCCATTACCATAAGGACAAGAAAACTTATCATGATCAGAAAAATATCCATCAGTCCTGCTCCCTTTTATGTTCTGAAAGCCTTTTGGAAGCATCCCGGTAGATACCCCGGAAAACATAGATGGATAACAGCGGCACCCCGGCATAATAGATCCAGACCGGTACATCCAAAGATGCAGACCTTGCATGGAAAACAGTCATCTCGTCATGGATAGCCTGGATCATAAAAATATCCACCATAAGAAAAAGAACTGAACTTAAAATTGCGCTCAGAAGAATACTCCCCTTTTTCAAGGCCCGGGGGAACATGTTAAAAAATGTTACCATTCCAAGCTGGCCACCTCTTTCAAAGGCAATGCCACTGCCCACAACAGTCATCCACACAAAAATATTAATGGTAATCTCCTCTGTGGAAGCAAAGGAAAAATGGAAAACATAGCGGCTTACTACATTGGCAAAAGCAATTGCTGCCATTGAAAAGAGCAGAACAGCCGCTATCAGATAATCTGTTCTTATTTCTTTCTTTTTTTCTGTCATTTAATCCTCCCCACCCCTGTCAGAGGAATTTTGCCTTGCCCCTGAAAATGACGCAGTCCAAAGAGCAAGGCGATTGATCCGTGATGACTATTTTGCCATATCATTTTTGGCCGATTCATATAGATCTTTTCCAACTTTGGGTATCCATTTGTCATAGACTCCTGCTGTGGCGTTGATAAAGGCCTGAACACCTTCAGGAGAAAGCCGGCTTACAGTTACCCCTTTGTTTTCAAGATATTTTACAGGGTCTGGAATTTTTATTTCATAGTTGAACTCATTCTTGAGGATTTTCAGGGATGTATCCTGGTCAAGCCCGGCGCGGCACAAGGCTTTTTCAAATCGTGCAGCTTCTTTTGCAGCTTCTTTAATGGCGGTCTTGATTTCATCCGGGAACTTGTTCCATGCCCCTGTGCCCCAGTAGATGATGCAGGGATCGACAAGATAATTCCAGAAAGTTACGAATTTATGGTACTGCCAGATCTGAACTGGAAGAAGAACACCCACAGGATTTTCCTGGCCATCCACAATACCCTGCTGAAATGCAGTCTGTGCATCGCCCCAGTTCATATTTACGGGATCCGCACCAAGCGCCCTGAAGGTATCAATGAAGATCGGGCTGCCCACGACGCGCAGCCTCATCCCTTTAATATCATCAGGCATGAGAATGGGTTTTTTGCTGTTTGTCACCTGTCTGAATCCGTTTTCTGCCCATGCAAGGGGAGTCAGGCCGACCTTTTCCATTTTACTGAAAATTATCCTGCCGGTTTCACCATATTCAAGCTTGTCAAGGTTTTCAAAATTGTTGATGAAAAAGGGAAGCGAAAATATATTCATCTCAGGAATTACAGGAGAGGTATTTATGGTTGATTCAAAGGCACAGTCGATTACGCCCATTGATACCATCTGGGGTGATTTAAGCTGGGCCCCTTTAAGAAGGGAACTTCCGAAATAGGGTTTGATGTTGATTTTTCCGCCTGTTTTTTCCTTGACAAGCTCACTGAATTTGATGGCCCCCATGCCCCAATAAAAGCTAGGGCCCACATTGACTGTCATTCTGTATTCTTTTTTAAACTTTCCTGCATTGGCAGGCATTGCAAGCATCAGCACCAGAAGAGATGATACCGTCATGATCACACCTCTTTTAAAGCAATTTCGTGTCATAATTTTGTACCCCCTTTTTAAAGAATAAAGCAGTTTTAACCATTCGGCTCCTTGGTGTTGTACTGCCGTTGATCCTGATTCGGACAGGAGACCGGAACCAGGATATAAATATGAAGGGACAATTAAAATGCCGAGTGATTGTACAGCCCCTCCAGAATAAATTCCACTAAAACGGCGCCGCAGACAGGATTACTCATCTTCGGACCGAGCAACCTAATGGACATGACTTTGTCCGTCTGCCCGGCGAAAACCCTACTCTAACGTGAAGTACTGGAGTTCTAAATCAACCTCAAGATGGACCGGACGGAACTCCTTGGGCATCTTTATAACCTCCATCGATTCCTCCTTTCTTCTAATTGCAGCTTCAATGACAGGGTGTTAAAATAATTCTGGCTCAGGACATCCTTTTCGGAATTCATGAATTTAACCTGTATGTTAATGAACCATATTGGGCATTGCGTCAAATGAATTATCTGCAATATAATATTGCGGATAATGGAATATTGTATTAAGTATTGATTCATGGATATCCGATGTTCAGTGGTGACGTCTTTTTCTTAAAACAGCTCATCACCGCTTTTGCCGTTAAGGCCGGGATGACCGTCAAAACGAACCACACCCACAGCAGCTTTCCCGGCCACAGCCTCTGCAATACGTGCGGTACCCTTGTTGCCAAACCCGCCACACAATTCAATAGCCTCTATTCCTTCTTCAACCAATTTTACAGCAAGTGCTTCAGCCTCCTTGTAGTTGCCGGCCGCAACCGCAGTTAATTCTACCTGCGGTGTTACCACTGTCTGTCGATCTTTATCAGGATTAACTCCTGGTGCCAAAAATATAAACGCTGCTTTTAAAGTCATTTCCATACCCTTTCTCTCTAGTTTGTTTTTAGCCTACTGCGCTTATTTATACTGCTGCTGAAAAAATTTTCTTTATTCACTGCAAATGCCATTGTCCGGCTGACATCCACGACAAAGGGCCCGTCCGCTGAAAGTCGTATTGTCGCCTTTTGCCCCTTTTTGATTTCTACCTCCCGTTCCCCATCCAACGCCACCACACAAGGACTAAAGGTAATATCCATTTCTTCACCAGCCGCCATCAATTGCATGTTTTCAATTAACACATCTTCAATAATCCCGGGTGCTATGGGCGCCGTGACCGACAGTCCATTTTTGCCTAATTCCAGAGCCATGCTGAAAGGCTCGTCCGGAGCGATGGAACGGAGCATCCCGCCGATGGAGGAAAAACCGATGTTTGCCGGACTGGAACGATTCAAAAAAATTTGCCTGATTTTATCCGTTTTCCATATGGCACGGGACCCGATAAACACATCCGCACTGACCACTGCATCTACCAGCGCGATATCAGCAACCTTGTTTTCAATGACAACCTCCAGGCGGGTAGATTGGAATGTTCCCTCTTCCCTGGAGACTTTCCCGGTGCCGATCAGGCCGGCCGCAAGCCCTGCCACCGTTCCTTCGACCATGTAGGGGAACACGTTGTTTGTGCCGGTTGACAATGGCAGAATCGGGACCTGGCCCGCTCCCTTGGCCACCACCCGATTGGTACCGTCACCGCCTAGGGTGACAATGCAGCCTGCCCCTTGCTGGGCCAACAGCTGCGCCGCTTTGATGGAATCGCGCTGGTCCGCCTTGACCTCAAATTGCAGCCTTTCAGCCGATAAATCGGCATGCAACCCGTCCAGGGCCCGTTCCACAATCCCGTGGTAATCCGGCATATAAGCAATGTGATGGATGCTGGCGGCTTGCAGCCCCATAAGGACGCGGCGCACAACGCGAATTTTTTCCTGGTTGTCGACCACACTGCTGTAAGCGACAAGCCGGCGAATATCTTTTCCAGAGGCCGGATTAGCGATGATACCGATCAATGACATACTTAAACCTTTTTATTTAATCCATTGGGGTTTTATTCCCCGCTGTTTGCGGCGGGGCAGTTTATTTTTGAAAAATTATCCGTCAACATCTTCCCAAGTGCCGGGTGTTTTTTGTCCTGTCCACAGATAGGGCTTTTCCAAGCCGATACCGAAAACCAGTGGGATGACAAAGGACCAGTTCACACCCATATATCCGAATGTCAGCGCCTCATTCATGTCTGTAAAAACAGGCCCTATAAGTGATTTCAAAAACCCGGTCACAATAAAAATAAGTACAATAGAAAACCCGCAAGCAGCGATTCCGCCCCAGGGCATAGGTATTTTAGTAAAGGGCCAGTTATGCAGAGGAATGAGCACGCCATACACCACCGAACATCCCACCATAAACCAGAGCAGCCAGGTATTGTCCGGTGTCGTGTATCCGAGATTCCAGAATGTAGAGACGCCATCGAGTTTCAGATCCCAGACACCCATCAGTTTAGAAATCCACAGAAAAATGCATATGCTGAGAAACAGGATCAGCATCTGGGTTACCGACTTGGCCGGCTGAGGCATTTTGCGGGTCAGATAGGCCAGCAGCCCTGTAGCCGCCCCCATCTGGAGAAACGGAAACCACCATGCCGGTATCCAGCGCATGTTGGTATTGGTGGTCATATAGGTCAATCCCCATATCAGCAGGAGAAGCACAAAAAACTGGCGTGCAGGGTTGAGATTAGCCACCAGCCAGTTTTCTCCGGTAAAAGAAAAAAAAGCAATATAAAAAAAAGTGCAGCCGACGATGGGAAAGACCCATCCGGCTCCCAAGCCGGTCCAATAAATCCCTTTTGCGGTGAACCAGCCCAAAATCCAGGATGTTGCTGTTATGGCAATGCCTCTCACCAGGCTGTTTTCAATCGAATTAAACGGCCAATTGCCTACGACCACAAACATCAGCGCCCACCAAAGGGCCATAAGTTGAAATGTAACATTGTCAAACCAGTACCACTTTAATATGTCATCTCCGGTCCACGGCCCAATAGGAGCTGCCTTCATCCATATGTTCAGAATGATACACGAAACAATAGTTAAACCGTAAATTAACGTCAAGCCTTTAATTGCAGTCCCTATTCGTAAAGGTGCCACTTCAATTTTATTATTATCCATCTTTCAGCTCCATTTTTAAAGTCAGTATCGAGTGTCTTGCCCAAGATACTATCCGGTCAAGACACTCCTATATTACAGTTTAAGCCATCACTTTTTTGACAGCATCAATAAGTTGCTGTTCGCTCGGTATATAGGCTTTCTCTAACGGCGGAGAAAAAGGGACCGGACAAAAAGGTGCAGCCACCCGTAAAATCGGTGCATCCAGATAATCAAAGGCTTCTTCAGCCACCTGGGCGGCTATTTCAGCCCCTGATCCGGCAAATTTTACTTCTTCATGCAGAATCACCAGCCTGTGGGTTCTTTTAACAGATTCAAAAATTGTCTCCCCATCCAGAGGATAGAGTGTACGCGGATCGACTACCTCCAGGCTGATCCCGTCGGCGGCAAGCTTCTCAGCTGCCCCCAAAGCAGTATGGACCATATTGGCCGTGGCCACAATTGTGACGTCTTTGCCTTGGCGCTTGATATCGGCCTGGCCAAAGGGGATGGTGTAAGCACCGGAAGGAACCTCCCCTTCCATGGCATAAAGCATTTTGTGTTCCAGAAAAACCACCGGGTTGTCATCACGAATCGCTTCGATCAAAAGCCCCTTGGCATCATAAGGTGTACTGGGCATGACCACCTTTAGTCCCGGAAGATGCATGAACAAAGCTTCCAGGCATTGGGAGTGCTGAGCTGCGGCCCCGATCCCGGCACCGCATGCTGTGCGCATGACCATTGGAATTTTAGCTTTGCCGCCAAACATATATTTCATTTTTCCCGCCTGGTTATAAAGCTGATCCAGGGCCACACCGATAAAATCGACAAACATCAGCTCAATAACAGGCCTGAGACCGGCGCTTGCTGCTCCTACTGCTGTCCCGACGATGGCACTTTCAGTAATAGTGGTATCTTTCACCCGCTTTTCACCAAACTGGTCGAGAAGGCCGGCCGTTACACCAAAACATCCTCCAAAAACCCCTACATCCTCACCAGCTATATAAATATTGGGATCACGCTCCATTTCAACAACATGAGCATCTTTTATTGCTTCTGCAAAAGTCATATCAGGCATTTTTAATCCTCCTTTTGGATTTCTATCTTTGGCTGAAACTTAAAACTTGATACTATAAATGGCATTTTCCATAAAAAAATCAGATCCTGGAAGCTTTTTACGTATACACATCTTCCAACAGCCCGGATATATCGGGATACGGGCTTTCTTCGGCAAATTGTTCGGCTGCGGTCAGATCCTTTTGAAGTTCCTGTTTGATTTTTTCAATTTTACTTTGTGTCAGCAATTCCATTTCCAGCAGTTTCTGTTCCAGTCGCGGGATCGGGTCTTTTTCTTTCCACTCCTCGAGTTCCGCATCATCGCGATAGGTGCAGGGATCGCCTTCAAAGTGCCCTCTGTGACGATATGTCTTGCATTCAATCAGGGACGGACCCTTGCCCTGGCGGGCCCGGTTGATCCCTTCGGCGGCCGCTTCCCAGACGGCAACAGCATCATTTCCGTCCACAACCACACCGGGTATATCGTATCCCGCGGCACGGTCGGCAATGTTTGGAACGCACATGGATTTAGTCGTACAGCAAGAGATACCGTACATATTGTTTTCATTGATAAACACCACCGGCAGCTTCCAGCATGCGGCCATATTCATGGCCTCATGGGTGGTTCCCTGGTTTGAGGCGCCGTCACCGAAAAAACAGACCGCCACATTGTCATTGCCCATATACTGGCAGGCCAGTGCTGCTCCGGAAGCCAACGGCGGACCTCCGCCCACAATACCATTGGCCCCCATAATGCCAAGATCAAGGTCGGCAATATGCATTGAGCCGCCCTTTCCCTTGCAGTAACCGGTTTCTTTGCCGAACAACTCGGCCATCATCTTTTTGATATCCCCGCCCTTGGCAATGAGATGGCCGTGACCGCGATGGGTACTGGTGATATAATCCTTGTCGGTCAGGTTCTCGCAAACCCCTGTGGCAACGGCCTCCTCACCCACATACAGGTGAACAAAACCGGGGATTTTACCGTCGGCAAAAAGCTCGGCAACACGATTTTCAAAGGTTCGAATCTTGACCATGGTGGTATACATTTGAATTAATTGTTCATTGGTCAGGTCCATTGGCTTCCTCCTTGATTTTTTTTTAAAATTAATAAACAGCTTCATAAAATACCGTTAAATTTATTGTGTTGGCCATATCCCTCCTTTCAATGGAGCAGTGATAAATTCCATCCAAGAGCCAGGATCATGGAATGGAAACCGTCACGGCTGCATTGACCACAACGATTTGATCACAATTGGGTGCAAAATCGGGTACGCACAACCCTTCCACAACCATGCCGCCAGCCACCGAACGGGCAGTTTTCTGTCCGATGGGTGCAATGGCCTTGACCTGCTCCAAATCCACTTCCCCCGGCCTTGGAGAGGCCACAATAATATCCACCTGTACAGCCTGAAGATCATCCATGCCACAAATTTCTACCAATCCGCACAGACAACTTCTTGAGATGGCGTCCTTCACAGCCCGGCATGCGGCCTTGGTGACGTCTTCTCCGTGCAGATCAGCCCCTGTTCCGATTTCAACAATAAAACGTTTTGATTTCATCAGCCTGCCTTTCTATATGAATTGTTATGGAATAGACTTTTGCCTGCACCCATCATTTGGGCGGCACGATAGGAACTTCTTACCAGCGGCCCTGCGGCCACGGATGCAAACTTCATGGCTCTTGCAGTTACAGCCCACATCTCAAATTCTTCCGGCAAAACATACCGCGCCACCGCCACATGGTCTTTGGAGGGTGCCAAATATTGGCCCAGGGTTAGCAACATGCAACCAGCATATTTTAAATCCATAAGGGTTTTTTTGATCTCATCTTCGGTTTCACCAAGGCCCAGCATAAGGCCTGATTTAACAAAAAGCCCCCGGGAGGAAGCATATGATAAAACCCCAAGTGAACGCCGGTATTCAGCTTTGGGCCGAACCCCGGCATACAGCCGGGGCACGGTTTCAATATTATGGTTGAACACATCAGGCCGTGCTGCACATACCGCATCCATGGACGGGATATTTCCGTTAAAATCCGGCACCAGCACTTCCACAGATACACCGGGGCAATACTGCCGGATCAAGCGGATGGTTCCGGCAAACTGCCCGGCCCCGCCGTCGGGTAAATCATCCCGGGTCACAGAGGTGACCACGACATGGGTTAACCCCAATTCCCGCACAGCCATGGCGACCCGTTTAGGTTCCTCGTCATCTAAAGAATGGGGTGCGCCCTTATCCACGGCACAAAATCGGCATCTGCGGGTGCAGCTTGTTCCCAGGATCATGAAAGCAGCAGTGCCCTGGTAAAAGCATTCCATCTGGTTAGGACAATGGGCACTCTGACAGACAGTGGCCAGGTGCAACCGCTTCAGCTGCTTTTCCATACGATCTACAGTTTCAAGGCCGGTTGTTGATTTAACCAGCCATGACGGTCGCCTGCCAGGCTCGGCATTTGCTTTTTCACTGGGGGTATACCCCAGTTGACTGCAAAAATGATCAACAAATCTCTTTTTTACATTTGATATGTCCACAGGACCGTCTATTTCATGATCCATGGAAGTTATTTTTTCTTCTTTCTGACCGCAGGGAACAATCAGATCAAACCATCCGGGATCTGTACAAACATTTAAGGCAATCCCATGGTAGGTGACGTGCTTGCGCACAGACAGACCGACACTGGCGATCTTGGCTGTGTTTACCCAAAGACCGGGTTTCCCCTTTTTAAATTCAGGAACAAGCCCAAAATCCCCTAGCACTCCGGCCACAGTATCGAGCAGTCGCTTCAAAAAACTGTGAATATCTTTGCCTCTGACCTTGACAATAGGGTAAACCACCAATTGCCCAGGCCCATGAAATGTTGCCCTGCCACCCCTGTCCACCTGATGCAGGGAAACGCCCTTTTGATCCAGAACCTCTTTTGCGACACGAAGGTCCTTCAAGCTTCCGCTGCGGCCGATGGTCACTACCGGCGGGTGCTCAACCAGGATCAGACGATCCAAAGCCCGGCCTTTTAACCGCTCGGCAACCAATTGGCGCTGGCGGATAAGGGCCTGGGCATAGTTAAGCACTCCCCAATCGATAATTTGAATCTTTTTTAATCCGGGATTTTCCATCACGCATCAGTCCCTGGGCAGATATAATGCCCAATCTCCGGCATCCCGGGCCGCATCGACCACTGCTTCTGAAAAAGTGGGATGGACCCTGATACTGCGAGCCAGTTCCTGAACCGTGACTTCCATCTGCATGGCGGTTACCGCCTCACCAATAACTTCGGTGGCATTGGAGCCGACGATATGCACCCCTAAAATTTCACCATAACGGGCATCGAAAACAATTTTCACAGCACCGTCCACCTGGTTGCGAACCATAGCCATCCCATTGATGGCATAGGGGAAAACACCGGTTTCCACATCATACCCTTTTTTTTCCGCCTCTTCTTCCGAAAGTCCTACAGTGCCCATCTCAGGTTGTGTCCACAAGCATCTGGGAATCAGATGAAAGGGATAAGCATTATTTTCCCCCATTGCATTTTCAGCTGCAAAAACAGCCATGGACGACGCCCCGTGACTGAGCATCCAGCCGCCGGTTACATCACCAATGGCAAAAATTCCTTTAACCGAGGTCTCAAGCCTGTCATTTACCCGGATGCCATTGTCTTTATTCAACTTGACGTCAAGCTTTTCCAAACCCAGGCCTTTGGTGTTGGGTATTCTTTTGGAAATCAGGACTTTTTCCACGGTGACACTATCCTCTTTCGTACCGGAAAGCTTGCAGACAGTACCAGCCTTGGTTGTTTCAACAGATTCAACAAATGCCTGCGGAATGATTTGAATGCCATTTTCCCTTAATGCCTGTGCAACTCTCTGGCTTGTGTCCAAGTCTTCTTTGGGTAAAATCCTTGCCGGTTCAGCCGCCATGATGACTTTACACCCGAATGTATTAAGCAAAAAGGCCATCTCAACTTCAATGTAACCAAAGCCGCACACCAATATGGATTCAGGCACCGCAGTCATTTCCAGCACATCGTCGGTGGTCATGGCGGCTGTGTCCAGCCCTGGTATCTTCTGTGCGCCAAGGGAACTGCCCGTGGCCACAATAATTTTTTTGGTTTTAATGGTACGGCCACCCACATCCACTTCCTGCGGGCTCTTTATAGCAGCGCGTCCTTTAATGAGCTTAACACAGTTATTTTGTAAAAGTGCTTCCATACCCATGCGAATCTCCGCGGAAACACCGGCTTTTCTTTCCCCAAGCATCTTAAAATCAATCTCTTTGATATCAGCATTGATACCGAACGTCTTCCCGGTCTCAAGTTGATCAAGAAAATTTCCGGCTTTCAGCCATACTTTGCTGGGAATGCATCCCCGGTTCACGCAGGTGCCACCGGTTTCGGCACATTCAGCCAATACAACACCGGCTCCTAACTGGGCTGCGCGGATTGCTGCTGCATAACCGCCGGATCCGCCGCCGATAATCATTACATCGTACATTGGTTGCTCCTTGTTGGAATTAATGGGTTTAATAGTGGCTTTCAGGCCATGATCAGCATAGGCTGCTCAAGATAGCGGGCCAGGTCATTTAAAAACATCATGGCGGGTGCACCATCGACAATTCTGTGATCAAAGGTCAGGCTCAGTGTCATCATGTGCCGGATGGTAATCTCGCCGTTAAACACACTGGGTTTTTCCTTCACGCGGCCAACACCTAAAATTCCGGTCTCCGGCGGATTGAGTACCGGTGTAAATCCGTCCATGCCCAGCATACTGACATTGCTGATGGTAAAGGTGCCGCCGGTGACCTCCTCCACACCCAAAGCGCCTTCCCGTGCTTTTTTGGCCAGTTGCCTGACCTCCCTGGCGATTTGCAATAAATTTTTCTTTTCAGCGTTACGCAGTTTAGGAACAATGAGCCCCTCTGAAAGTGCAACAGCAATACCTAAGTGAACGCTGTCATGGATCAGGATCTCTTCACCGACCAGGGTGGAATTCATTATGGGGTGGCGCATCAATGCACGGGCTGTTGCCATAAGAATGATGTCATTGTAAGAAATTTTTATGGAATCATCTTTTTTATATTCCGCCTTCACAATATCCTTGAACCGTACCATTTCAGTGACATCCACCTCGGTGAAGGTGGTGAGCTGGGCCGTATTTTGCAGACTTCCATGCATATTGTCTGCAATGGCCTTACGCATTCCTTCAAAAGGAATCACCCGGACTTTGGGGGGCGCATCCTGGTTGGCATCCCCTGCTGTTGCAAGAAACCCCTCTATATCCTGCCGGGTAATTTTACCATTCTCACCAGTCCCGGTAATTATAGAAATGTCTAAACCTTCCTGTCGGGCAATTTCAGCGGCCAAAGGACTAATTTTGGGTGCGGGCGGTCCTTTTTCATGAAATTTGAGGACATCGGCCTCTTTTATTTTTTCATCAGGGCCTGTTCCCGGTACCAATGCCAAATCAACGCCCAATTCTTTTGCCAACCGACGGGCTGAAGGAGTCGACAATATACGTTTTTTTTTCTTTGAGCCGGTTTCAGCTTCAGTGGATTGAGATTTTGTCGACTCACTATCCATCTCAACCACTTCACCGGCCTGAATGCCTTCAATGCGCTCCGGCTGTTCTTCTTTTTCAGCTATAACCGCCAGGATTGTCCCAATAGGCACGATCGTACCGGCAGGTACTACAATCTGAAACAAAATTCCGCTTCCCGGTGATTCAATCTTATTCGTAATCTTTTCGGTTTCAACTTCAAATAGATCTTCTCCTTTCTCAACAGAGTCTCCTTCATTTTTATACCATTTGGAAATTTTACCCACTTTCATCGTCATGCCCAATTTCGGCATGGTTGCATTAACAGTCAATTTGCAGCCCTCCTTTCAATTGCATCAGATAAAAAAATTGCAGACAACGAATATGCCCATCAAATATAGCAAGCTGTATGCCACCTTGAAAAAACAAAGTGGTTCCGGCAGGCGTATTTCATGTAATATTTCTTTGATTTCAGATTGTTACAATAAAATTTCCCATGTAATATTCAATTGCAGAGATAAAGAAAATAAAAAGAATCAGGACTAAAAGAAAACCTTAAGTGTTCGGACTTCGAGCATTATTCATAACCAATGAAATTTAATGGCAATACTGGCAAGTTTCCAATATTGCCATGTTTTCGAACAGTGTTAGCTTAACGAACAGTTCAACTGATAAAAATTTTATACAGATAAAGAGTGAGAACAATGTGAAATTGCGTTTTCCCCTGCCGGCACATCTGGAATTTTTCAATCTGCTTGCGGTCACCCTGAGCCTTTTAAAAGCCTGTATTATTACAAATATTTCTTGACCCCGGAAAAAAGATCTGTTCTATTTCTTAGAGAATGAAAAACAATAAGCTTTCCCAATATCTCTTAAAAGATTTAACCATAAAAGACAAAACCATTCATAACACTATTGTGCTGGCACCCATGGCGGGTCTTGGGCATGTTGCCTTAAGGCAGCTCATCTCGGAATTCGGCGGGTTTGGCCTGCTTTTCACAGGGATGTGCAGTGCAAAAGCCGTTCCAAACGAAAACCCGGATATATCCCAGGTATTCAAATGGCAGGAAAAAGAGCTTAAATACCTTGTCTGCCAGATCTTTGGACCTGATCCTGAAAGTATGGCAAAAGCTGCCATGCGAATAGAAAAAGAAGGGTTTTTCGGGGTTGATCTTAATTTCGGGTGTTCTGTTGCAGCAATATGCAAAAAAGGATGCGGGGCTGCTCTTTTGAAAAGCCCTGATCTTTCTTCAAAAATTGTAACTGCGGTAAGAGAATCCGTATCCATTCCTGTATTTGTAAAATTCAGAACCGGGTGGGATAACAACCCCTGGTTTGCGGTTGATATGGCCAAACGGTTTGAAGATGCAGGCGCTGATGCCCTCACCTTCCATCCGAGGGTAGCCCCGGACAGGAGAAACAGGCCTCCCCAATGGGATATCATAAAACTTGTAAGGCAGGCGGTTAATATCCCGGTTTTCGGCAACGGGAACCTTTTTGAGGCAGAAGACGGTGTTAAAATGATTGAACAAACATCCTGCCAGGGCCTTTCCGTTGGCAGGATGGCAGTTGCAAGGCCCTGGCTTTTTGCCCAGTGGACAAAAGAATTTTCTCCGGGGAAAGACATTTTTTTTACTTCTGCCATGAGAATGACCAAGATTCTTTTAGATCATTATAACGATCGTTTTGCAGTCAAACTTTTTAAAAAATTTTCACCGTATTTTTGTGCCAATTTCAAGTTCGGACATCAAATTTTAAAAAAATTGATCCGGGCACAGACCATGGATGATATCAGGAACAACCTGGATTCGATTTTTGAATCAAATCCAAAAACCCTTTTAAGGCCAAACCAGAATTTATTCCTGTAATATCCGGGATTATAAGCCCAGTATTGACAGCCCTTCTTCAAGTTCAAAAAAAGGCTTAAGATCATATTTATAACCCGGCACGCCAAAATAAACAGCCATGCTTTCGCCAAGAACCCTTAAACCCTCTGCAAGCCTGTCATTATCCAGTTCATAAAAGGTTATGGAATTCATGCCTGATGATTTGCTGGCTGAAACAAACGGGCCTTTTTTGTTCAAAAACTCCGGGAGGACAGGAGCCTTAAGATATCTTCTAGTGACCTCCTTTGTACTTTCAGGGGGATACGTAACATTTGAAATAATAACCATGATTTTTCTCCTTTTTTTAAAATTGCAGCCAGTCTGAATTTTCATAAAAGTATGGTCATATAAGGCCATTGCTGTCAAACATTTTTAATATCTGTCCAAAATTGACAGGCTGTATCCATATTTTCAATAATAATTCAAACCAATATCAGGTATTGCTATTTGACTTGGGAGCAAAGTCTTCTTAAATTCAAACCTTAAATAAAAAAAGGAAAGATCTTAAAATTATGAAAAAAAAAATTGATTGCAGAAATCTCCAATGCCCGGCACCGGTTTTGAAAACAAAAGAATACCTTGAAAAAGAAGCAGCCACCAGTATCGATATAATTGTGGACAATGATGCGGCAGTGGAAAATGTAAGCAGGTTCTTAGACTTCCAGGGGTTTGAAGTATCTGTTGATTCTGACGGCAGCATTTCGACGGTATCAGGCCTGCGGGATCCTGAAAAAGCTAAGAAACTTGAAACGGTTTCCAAGCCTGCGGGAATAAAATCACGATCAGACAACCAGAAAATCCTGTTAATGATTTCTTCCGAACAAATAGGCAAAGGGGATGATGAGCTGGGCCGGAAGCTCATGGTCAACTTTGTCAGGACATTGAAAGAAATGGGCAAAGATCTGTGGCGAATTGTTTTTGTCAACCATGGCGTTAAATTGTCTGCAAAAAACTCGGCTATCCTTGAAGAGCTGAAAGATCTCAAGCAATCCGGCATTGACATCCTTGTGTGCGGAGCCTGCCTTACCCACCTTGGACTGATGGAAGAAAAAAAAGTCGGGGAAACAACTAATATGCTTGATATTGTGACATCAATGCAGCTTGCAGACAAAGTAATTAATATCTGATTGTAATTTATTTATTGTTGACAAAGAAGTCATCAATAATCTTTTGCCGCTTTAATTTCCGGCCGTAATCTGTCGCGCTTTTTTTATCGGCAAATTGGGAAACCCGGACCACAAACCAGGTTTTCCCCCCGCCGGCTACTTTTTTTACTATTGCATCAATTCCCTTTTTCTTTAAAATATCAACATACCTGTCAGCATATGTTTTTTTCAGGTATGCCGCCACCTGGATTGTAAACCGTTTGGATATCTGTATTTCTATTTTTGCTTTTTCTTTTTCAATTGCCGTGGGTTGAAAAAGATGAGACATGGTATTTATCACAAAAAATCCAAGCCATACCGAAATAATACAAAGCAAGCCCGCCTTTAAATAAAGTTGCGCTTTTTCATGTTCTTTTATATATGTATAAATTTTGCCGGCAGATAAAAAAATAAAGCTTAAAAAACGGCCAAGATACAACCATGAACTTTTCAGGTAATATAAACATTTAAATAAAATGTCCTGAATATTTTTACCAATCTTGATTTTTCTCCTTGGTTTTCTTTCAGGCTGGAAAAAAAAGACTTCCTGTTGAATGGTTTTTTCAGGTTTACCAATGATGCTTTCAATTTTTTCTGAATATGCTTTTTCCAGTTGAGGCAATTTTTGTACATGGTGATAGAGCTTTTTAGCTGTAAAATCCTTTCTTTCCAGCCCGAGAAAAATATCCGCCATTAAAATTAATAATGATTCATCAGCATAGTACCTTTCTGCAAGAAGGGATAATACTTCCTGCTCAATAGGAGTCACCATGGTTGACTGCCGTATTTGTTTGAGCCAAAGCCCTGCAATATCAACATCTTCCGGATTCATTTTCAGGTAAACGGCTGTGGCAAGTTTGAAATTTTGATTCTCCACGCCTGTGTTTAATTTGAACTCTGCAATGGCCCCGGATAACTTTTTTGCTGTTTTTCCTGCTGAAAAAGGCCAGAGAAGAAAGGTATCATAAATCCTTAAGGCTTTTATATAATTTTTTTGAGCTTTATTAAAGATCCCTGACCTCTCCCATGCCTGTCCTTCTTTGATAAGGCCTGTTACAATTTTCTTTGCCGTTATATCCATTAAAAAGCCAATGGTCACTAAAATACCCGGGAAGGTTAAAGCCCCCGTGATTATCGGGTTAATCCCGGGGAAAAATTTTGCAAGGGATGTTAAAAGAAAAAAACAAAACGGTACGGCAAACAGAGTTGTGATCCAGATGTGAATGCTGATATTTCTTAAAATCCAGATCATTGTTCATTCTTTTCGCACAAATGTTGTCCTGGTTTTAACGGCACTCTCAAAACTTCGGCAACCTTATTTTCTTTTTCAGGTTTGCACCCTGTTTTGGTATCCACCATTTCAAACCGGATATTATCAGGAATAGCAAAATCCCTCTCAGGCTCTGATTTCAGTGCATTCATCATAAAATCCGCCCAGATCGGAGCCGCACTTTTACCGCCTGTTATGCCTATCCTGTTGATACCAATAAGCTTCTTTTTCCTGTCAAAACCGGTCCATACCGATGTACACAAACTTGGCGTAAACCCGGTAAACCATGCATCGTTATAACTGTCTGTCGTACCTGTTTTCCCGGCAGCCGCCCTTTTAAATCCCAGTTGCCGTATGGACCGCCCTGACCCCCTTTCAATAACAGCTTTCATCATATCCACAACCTGGTAAGCAATGGAAGGGTCAAGCACTCTTTTTTCCTGGACAATGTGCTCAAAAACCACCCTGCCAAAGGCATCTTCAACCCTCCAGAAAAGGAAAGGTTCATGCCTGACACCAAGGGTTGCAAAAACTGCATACGCTGATGCCATTTCAAATGGTGTTACATTTGATGTGCCAAGGGCCACGGAAAAAACATCTTTTAAAGGGCTTTTAATTCCGCATGCTTTAGCAACGGCTGTAACTGCACCAGGCCCCACTTTTTCCACAATTTGGGCTGCAATGCTGTTAACCGAACGGGTCAGCGCTTTTTTTAAGATCATGTTGCCTGAAAATGTCCTGGAAAAATTTTCCGGTTCCCAGTTTGCTGCCCCTTTTACAGGTATACTGACAGGCTTATCCGTCATGACGGTTGCAGGGTTAAATCCCAGATCCTTGAAAGCAGCATAATAAAGGAATGGTTTAAAACTGCTTCCCGGCTGCCTGAGGCTTTTGGTGGCCCTGTTGAATTCACTTTTATAATAATCCCTTCCCCCGACCATGGCTTTTACGGCACCAGACCCTGTATCAATGGCCACAAGTGCCCCCTGGGGGCGATCCACATCCTGCCCCCCTATCCCCATCATGGTATCAAGCCTCTCAAGGCCTTTTTTTATGGATTCTTTGGCATAAGACTGGAGTCTTGTATCAATTGTGGAAAACACCTTGATCCCGCCGTGGTAAACAACATCTTCTCCATACTTTAAAACCAGCTTGTTGATCAGCGCATCCAAAAAATAGCTTCCTGTTCTTGAATCTGACTGCCCATGATAAAGTTCAAGCTTGCTCAGCATGGCCTGCCTGGCCTCAAGGCCGGATATAAATCCTGCCTGCACCATTCTTTTTAAAACAATATCCCGGCGCTTTAACGCAAGTGCCAGGTGCCTGTACGGATTATAATTTGTAGGAGATTTGGGAAGCCCTGCAAGAAGCGCTGCCTCGGGCAGGTTTAAATCAAGGGCTGATTTGCCAAAAAACACTCTTGCTGCTTTTTCAATTCCCTGGGCACCTGCACCAAAATAAATCTGGTTGATATAAGCATGTAAAATCTCTTCTTTTGTATTGGAAGCCTCGATCTGCAAAGCCACAAGCAGTTCTTTGATTTTACGCTTATATGTTTTGTCAAAACTGAAAAAAAGATTTTTAGCAAGCTGCTGGGTTATGGTGGACGCCCCTTGAATTTTCCCTGATTTAAAAAGCGTAATATACAGCGCTTTTAAGGTTCTTAATTTATTTATCCCGTGATGCTCAAAAAACCTGTGATCTTCTGTTGCAAGAATCGCATTTATAAAATCCGGGGATACCATATTCAACGGAATTGTTTTCCTTTCGCCAAGAGTGGTCAGCACCTGTCCGTTTGAGGCAAAAATCCTTGTTTGAGGCCTTTCAATGATCCGGCTTAAAGGTGAAGGCAATTTTGGAAGATCCTTTGCAATATAAAATACCAGAAACATCCCGGAAACAAGGGAAAGCGAAACTAAAATAAGACCTGAAAACAGGCAGAACCGGAACAGTTTTAACAGCCTTAAAAAAAGATTCAATTTTCATCTCCTTTAAGGTTCAGGCTCAATTGCCAGACCGCCCATTCGCGGCCTTTTATAAAAACAACCTGTTTAACGCCCTTTTCTTCAAATTCAAACCCAAGCTTGATATAACCGTTTTCAGCTTCGTTCCAGATCCCGATATTAATAATCCTTCCGCCCTGTTTCAATAAGCTTTCAGGGTTTACGATAAGGTCGGGAATGATATCGGCAGGCAGTTTGAAAAAAGCTTTGAAAAAGACTTTTGCAGGATATATACGCCCCAAAAACCCCTCCATATCCGCAAGCTGCCCTGCAACAGGTTTTTTACTGTTTTCAATCTCAAGAATATGTTCTTTTTTAAGGTCAATCTGTTTTATCACCCTGTTTTCAGAATCAATAAAATATATTTTGACCCCCCCGGGGATGCCTTCACAGAATATCCTGTCAAGGGAGCTTGCTTTCAACAGCCATAACAATCTGGCAGGTTCGATAATTTTTAAAGCCGTCGATTTTTCAAGGGAAAGATACAGTATTTTAAACTGCTGTTTCTCCAAAGTTACCCATTCGCCCGGTAAAACACTTGAAGCAAGGTCTAAAAAAGAAGAGGCCTGATGTACATTCAGCCTTACGTCTTCTTTTTTATCGATAATCTTATTTAAGTATTCATGTGCGCTAGAGGTTTGTTTTCCTGTTTCCCAGACAGCCCCTGTTTCAGGACGGAACTCATTTGTAGTGACAAGATAGGTGCCGACAAGACTTTCAAACCAGTCAAACCTGAATTCAGAAAAGACAAATATTGCCGTAACAATAAAAACAGCAATATTCAAAAAAGAAAAGGCTCTTTTCAGCCACTCATGAAAATCTAAAGGTTCATGCCATTGACGGATCATAAAAATAACCTTACGCGCTAATTTAGTTTAGGCTTTTCCAGCCTGTTTCAAAGACTCGCGATAGACCGTGTAAAAATTTTTATGTTCCATTAAAGCCTTGGATAAAAATGCTTCCAGGTGAACTATGTCATCCTGAAGAATGATATTGTTCACACTGGAATGCAAGGCTGCCATGTTATCATTTGTATTAAATTTACTGCTGATTAAAACAAGGCAGATCCTGCGCCTCAAAGACATGTCAATGGCGTTCATTCGTTCAATGACGTCCGATACCCCTTTTTTATTATCAAAAGTTTCATCAATAATCATAAGGTGGTAAATATGGTATTCCATCTTATTCAAGGCAGCTTTGGTATTTACAGCAATCTCTGTACTGAACCCCATTAGTTTAACAACTGAATATACCTTTTTTTTCAAATCATTACTATCAATTAAGACAAGGGCACTGAGCCTGTTTTCAAATAGAGGGGAAACAACTTGTCTTTTCCTTTCCCCAGGCGTTTTCTGCGGCTTAACAGCAGGAACCAGAACCTTTTCTTTGCATTTGGGACATTTAAATGTTGAGTCTCTGTTTCTGGAAATTTTGTGATCCGGAATATTGAGTTTTGTTTTGCAATTCTGACATGTCACGTTCATAGCTTACTCTCTTCCTTGATATCCATGATCAATTTCCAATGAATCGATCTTGGTTGTAGTCTCGCCACGGGAACTTTTTATGGAATCAAGTCCTCTTCCTACAATATCTTTTCTTGATGCATAAGACGATGCAGTGTCCTCACTTATATTTCCCTCTTCATAAAGGGAAATGATATACTCGTCAAAGGATTCCATATCCTGGGCTTTCCCTGCGGTTATAATATCATTGAACGTCTTTCCTTCTGATTCTCCATTAAGAATAGAGTCTTTCACCCGTAAATTTGAACCCATAATTTCAAAAGCAGCCACCCTGCCGCCACCGATTTTAGGCAACAATCTTTGTGAAACAACCCATCTTATTGTATCTGCCAGGCGGATTCTGATCTGCTTTTCTTCTTCAGTGGAAAACATGCCCAAAACACGGTTAATGGTCTGGCCTGCATCGACGGTATGTAAAGTTGACAATACAAGATGGCCTGTTTCAGCAGCAGAAAGACCGATTTCAACAGTTTCCCTGTCTCGCATTTCACCCACCAGGATTACTTTCGGGGCCTGCCGCAATGCCGCTCTCAACCCGTTTGCAAAAGTATCAAAATCAGATCCCAGCTCACGCTGGTTAAAAGTGGCTTTTTTCTGGGAATGCTGGTATTCAATCGGATCTTCAAGAGTAATCACATGAACAGACTTTGTTTCATTAATTTTATCCAGTAAAGCTGCAAGAGATGTTGATTTTCCAGAACCTGTGGCCCCGGTGACAAAGATAATACCGTTTCTCTCCTCTGCCATGGTGTAAAATGCGGGGGGCAGGTTCAGGTCTTCAATGGTGGGAATTTTAGTTTCAAGTTTTCTTAAAACTATAGAATACTTGCCGGATCTTGAAAAAATATTCACCCTGAAACGTGCTTTGTCCCCCAGCTGATAAGAAAGGTCGCAAGATCCTTCCCTGATAAGAGTTTCAGTTAATTTTCTATTATTATTAATTAAATTCAGTGCAAATATTTCAGTTTGAAATGGTGTCAGCAGCTTAAAATCAGGCTCTATTTTCACTGCAACCAGCTCACCTGAACTTTCAACCTGAAGCGGCTTGCCAGGTGTGAAGTTCAGGTCTGAAACATCTTTGTGGGAGTCCAGCATCTTGGAAAGGATATGATCAATCTGTTGTTTTTTCATGCCGTCTTCCTTTTATTTTTAATAATCAAAGCATGCTTCAGGCCTCTGTAAAATCAGCAGGCGGATTTTTTATGAACGGCCGGAACAAGGATTTGTTATTGGCCTTGCCATATGCATCGTCAGCGCTGATCCATCCTTTTTTATATAATTGCATAATGGCATCATCCAGTAATTGCATGCCATATTGCTTTCCTGTCTGGATCATGGACGGGACCTGGTGGGTTTTAGCTTCCCGGATAAGATTTCTAACCGCCGGCGTTGCCACAAGAATTTCCAATGCCGCGCATCTGCCTTTTTTGTCCACCCTTTTAAATAATGTCTGGGCTATAATGGCCCTGAGACCGTCTGATAATGTAGACCGTATCTGTGCCTGTTCAGTGGATGGAAATACTTCAATAATCCTGTCAACGGTTTTGGCTGCACTGGATGTGTGCAGGGTGCCAAAAACAAGATGACCCGTGGATGCGGCTTCAATGGCAAGAGAAATGGTTTCAAGATCCCTTAACTCGCCCACAAGAATAATATCAGGGTCTTCGCGCAAAGCCCCTCTTAGTGCCGATGAAAAGGTCCTGGTATGCAATCCGACTTCCCTGTGGCTCACAATGGAATTCTGACTTCTGTGTACAAACTCTATGGGGTCTTCTACTGTAATAATATGGTCCTTCCTTGTTCTGTTGGCCTGGTCAACAATGGCAGCTAAAGTCGTTGATTTCCCAGAGCCGGTCGGTCCTGTTACAAGGACAAGCCCTCTTGGAAGATCGGCCAGTTTTGAAATAACAGGGGGAAGCCCGAGCTGTTCGGCTGTAAGTATTTCAGACGGAATCTCACGGAAGACTGCCGAGATACCGTTTTTCTGCATAAAATAATTTGCCCTGTACCTTGCAAGCCCGGGGATCTCATAACCAAAATCAACATCCCCGGTCTCTTCAAAAACCTTGATCTTTTCCTGGGAGGTTATTTCATATAAAAGTCCCCTTAGTTTATCGCTTGTCAGGGTCTCGTATTTTATACGTTCAATATCACCATGAAGCCTTAATGCAGGTTGCTGGCCAGAAGCCAGGTGAAGGTCGGAAGCACCCTGCTCATGCATGAGCTTAAAAAAAGCATCAATCTCAGCCATTTTCCATGCCCTTTTCTTAAATTAACGGTTCTCTTGCTCCCAGGTTGAAGCACAGGGGGACAAGGTATTGATAAATTATGCCTGCCTGATAAATTTTAAGGTGGAATCGGTTTCGTCAGCAGCCTTATTTTCTTCCTTTGTCATCTCAAGCATTTTGGAGTGTGATTCAAGTACGGCACTGATCTGCATTTCAAGCTGAATCCGTTGACGCTTCAGCTCTATTATATCACTATGAAGCTGTGAAAGCCTTTTATGAGCCCTGCTCAACATTTTTTCAGCTTCAACTTCAGCATTGGCAATTATCACCTGTGAAGATTTCTTGGCATTTTCTTTCATCTGGTCCAGAACTTTCTGGGACTGAATCATGGCGTTCTTCATAGAATTTTCTCTCTTTCTATAGCCCTGATTCTCCAGGTTAAGCCGGTGGTTTTCTTCATGAAGGTTTTGAATTGTTTGATTCAGGTTATCAAGTTCTTTTGATACATCTTCAAGAAAATAATCCACTTCCTGAACATCAAACCCCCTGAACCTGGTTGTGAACTCCTTTTGTTTAACAACCAATGGCGTTATACCCATAATAATACCCCTCTTTTCATTATGATATTGTGCGAGCCAGCCCGCGCAGGCTGTTCACAACAAATGTCTGAAGGAAAATAATAGCTAAAATCACTATTATAGGAGATATGTCAAGACCCCCGAAATTCACGGGAAGCCTCTTTCTGATCTGATAAAAAACCGGCTCGGTTACATTATTGATAAATCTTACAATAGGGTTGTAAGGGTCAGGGCTCACCCAGGACAGGACAGCCCCGGCAACAACAATCCACATGTAAAATGTAAGCGCGTAATCCAGAACCACGGCTATTGCTTCAAAAAAATTTGCTAATATGAGCATTTATATTACCTTTTTTCATTAATTTGCTATCTTTCAATTTCCTGGTTAACTATGAATAATACGAAAAGTCAAGTTTTTTTGACTATTTAGCCAGGATTAAATCCTGACTTGCCACGGTTGACATCCGGAAGCAAATATAATATTAATGGTTTAACCATTTTAATTCTAAATTTATTATGTGTGAGTTCTATATACTTAAATCATAAAATGTGGTATGAAACAACGTAAAAAAAACAATCGGAATAAATTAATTTCAAAAAGGATATTTTAGCTGAAGGAGTTATAAAATGGAGCAAATCCATCTTAAAGAAATCAAATCCGTCTCTTATGAAAAAGCAGAAATAAAAAAAGGTTATACAGATCAATCCCTTCGTGTCAATCTTGATTCAAATGATATCATCATCAACCCTATTCAGGAAAAGATAAAAAACAAATTTATCGGAGGGAAAGGGTATGATCTCTGGTTGATGTGGAATGCTGTTTCAGGTGATACCAAATGGAATGATCCTGAAAACGCAATTTGTATTTCTTCAGGACCGCTTGGCGGAACCCCGGGGTATCCCGGTGGCGGGAAAAGCATCGTGACTTCCATTTCCCCTTTAACGGGCGCACCCATTGATTCAAATGTGGGCGGCTATTTCGGGCCATATAAAAAATTTTCAGGCTTTGATGTAATACAGGTTGACGGGAAAGCAAAAGAAAATACCATTGTTCTGATTGACGGTATTGAAAATAAAATCAAAATATTTGAAGCAAAAGATCTACCAACAGATTCCTATGAACTCTCAAAGGTCTTAACCCGGCATTTTGACGAAACCAAACCTGTCAATGTTTCTGTTGTAACAGCAGGTCCCGGTGCAGCACACACTTTTTTTGGATGCCTGAATTTTTCCTGGTGGGATGCCGGCCGTAAAATGGTCAGGTATAAACAAGCCGGCCGCGGTGGAATCGGAACGGTTTTTGCCGATAAAAAACTCAAGGCCATTGTGGCAAGATTCGGTGCTGTTTCCATGAAATCCAATAATCCTGCTGATCTGGACGCGCTTAAACTTGTGACCAAAACCCATGCCAAAGAAATCCACGAGCTTGACCCAAAGCAGAACAGAATGGCCCTTGTCGGGACAATACACCTTGTACCTATCATGAATGATCATGACTGCCTGCCGGTTCATAACTTCAAGTTTGGTTCGCACCCTGAAAGCCGTGTCATAGGAGAAGAAGTCTATGAACATATATTTGACAAAGGGTTTGACGGTTGCTGGAAAGGCTGTGCCGTAGCCTGTGCCCACGGGGTCAAAGATTTTTCACCCTTTACAGGCCCGTATAGAGGGAAAAAAGTATTTGTTGACGGGCCTGAATATGAAACCGTTGCCGGCTGTGGTTCCAACCTTGGCATTTTCGATGCCCAGACCATTCTTGAAATTAATTTTTATTGCGATGCTTATGGACTGGACACCATTTCCGTTGGAACTTCACTTGGATTTGTCATGGAATGTTTTGAGAACAACCAGATCACAAAAGAGCATACCGGCGGGATGGATTTAAGCTTTGGCAGCAGGTTTAACGCGCTTGAAATCATTCACCAGATGGCAAGAGGAGAAGGGTTTGGTGCCATTGTCGGCAAAGGAATCAGAAAAATGAAAGAAATCTTTGCAAAAGACTTTGGTGCTGACATGGCCTTTATGCAGGACATTGGCATGGAATCAAAAGGGCTTGAATTTTCCGAATACATCACCAAGGAATCCCTTGCACAGCAGGGTGGATACGGGCTTGCTCTGAAAGGCCCGCAGCATGATGAAGCATGGCTGATCTTCCTTGATATGGTTCACAATTTCATGCCGACCTTTGAAAACAAGGCAGAGGCCCTGCACTGGTTCCCCATGTTCAGGACATGGTTCGCTCTTTGCGGTCTTTGCAAACTGCCCTGGAATGATATTGTTCCCGAAGACAATAAAAACAATCCCGAACCTGCCAAAGTAGTTAAACATATAGGCTGGTATGCTGATTTCTTTTCCGCTGTTACCGGCAGGAAAACAAGTTCTGATGATCTTATTTCCATGAGTGAGGCTGTTTATAACTTCCAGAGGATCTTCAACCTGAAAATGGGCTATGGCACAAGACAGCATGATGCCTTACCATACAGGGCCGTAGGCCCCGTGACCGTAGAGGAATATGAATCACGGCAAAAACGGTATGACGGCCAGCTCAAAGAAAAATACGGTCTGGATATCACCGGCATGGATTCCACGGATAAAGTTGCGGCTTTAAGAAAAAAAAGAGAAGAGCAATACGAATTGCTCAAAGATGCCGTTTACGAGAGACGCGGATGGAACAAGAATGGAATTCCAACGGTTAAAACCGTGAAACGCCTTGGCATTGATTTTCCTGAAGTCATGGAAGTCCTTAAAAAAAACGGTGTGGTCTGATACATGATAGAAGTTGATGATAAAAAAATTACCTGGTCTGAGCATATGACTGTTTCCTCTCTTTTAAAAAACCTTGAGGATGTTGAATCCTGTGCTGTTGTCCGTTTAAACGGCCGGCTTGTTTCAAGCCCGGATTTTTCTGAAACAAAGATTCCTGACAACTCCAGAATTCAATTACTGCCCTTGGTTGCAGGAGGATAAAAAAAGTTTTTATCAATTTTAACTTCACAAATAACTGCCTGTCTGCTAAAAGCCTATGGTAACAGACAGGCAGTTAGTATTTTAACCCATAAAAGAAAGCAACGATTGAAACATTTTTTTTTATTTTTAAAAACTCTTTTCAGCAAAAAACAAGAGACAAAACCAGCACCGCCCCCCCCGCCTTCCAGGCCCAAGTCAGAAACACCAATAAAAAGACGGGCAAAACCCAAAAAGAAAAAATGGTCTGTCAATAATTTTAAAGTAGAACCAAAGCAAGGGGAAACAAGATTTCATGATTTTGACCTGCCGTTAAGCGTCATGCACGCCATTTCCGATTTAAAATTTGAATTCTGCACACCTGTCCAGGCAAAACTTTTGCCCCATACCCTGGAAGGAAAAGACGCCACTGCCAAGGCCCAGACAGGGACAGGCAAAAGCGCAAGCTTTATTATCACAATTTTAACAGCCTTTATAAAAAAATCTTTTAAGAACAAAAATGGAATGCCAAGGGCGTTAATTCTTGCACCCACAAGGGAACTTGTTTACCAGATTGAAAAAGATTTCAAGGCCCTTTCCAGATATGCCAATCTAAGGATAATCTCCATTTTTGGAGGTACCGGATACAATAAACAACAAACCATGCTGAAAGAAAAGGCCGTTGACATAATTGTTGCAACCCCGGGCCGGCTCATAGATTTCATGAATAAAAAATTGATTGATCCTTCCAGGGTTGAAATTATTGTTATTGATGAAGCAGACCGCATGCTGGATATGGGGTTTATTCCGGATGTCCGCAGAATCATTTTTAAAACACCCCATAAAAGCAAGCGGCAGACTCTTTTCTTTTCCGCAACTTTAACAGCCGATGTTTTAAGGCTTGCAGAAAGCTGGACAACCCCTGACGCGGTCCAAATAGAAATAGACCCGGAACAGGCTGCTGCCGACAGCATTCACCAGATTATTTATATTTCAACGGAAACAGATAAATTCAAGCATGTTTACAACCTGATCAACAATGAAAAATTAAAACGCGTAATCCTGTTTGTAAACCGTAAAGACACCGCAAGAACCCTGTCGGAAAAATTTGAGAGACATGGATTAAAATGCAGTGTGCTTTCCGGCGATATCCCCCAGGACAAACGGTTCAAGGTTTTAAATAATTTTAGAAACGGCCGTATCAATCTTTTAGTTGCAACAGATGTGGCAGCACGGGGACTCCATGTTGAAGACATAAGCCATGTCATAAACTATGATCTTCCCCATGAGCCTGAACACTATATCCACAGGATCGGCAGAACAGGACGAGCCGGGGCAAAAGGGACCTCCATCAGTTTTGCTGATGAAATGAGTTCATTTTTCATACCGAAAATTGAAGAAGTGCTGGGAAATAAAATCAAATGTGAGTACCCGTCAGAAGAATTGGAAAAACCCCTTCCCAGACCCAGGAAAAAATATTATTCAAAAAAACCAGGATATCAAAAAAGAAAACCACTTAAAAGCACCCGCAGGCCCTCCAAGTACAGGCAAAAATAATTTTGTTTCACTGGAACAATGTATCCGTTTGGCGAAGAATGACATAAAACCATATTTTGTTTCTAAATGTCATTCAGTGAGGATTGCTGGGGACATTTATCCTGTCTTGACACTTTGTAAGCATTCAGTGTAAAACTACTATCTTAGTAATCGGCAATTTTCATTAAAGGAGTTAAAATAAAAAATGTTTGGTCTTGGAATGCCTGAAATTTTATTGATTCTGGCAATAGCACTCATTGTCATAGGGCCTAAAAAGCTGCCGGATCTTGCCAAAACATTAGGTAGGGCCATGGGCGAATTCAAACGATCTGCCCAGGATTTTAAACGCAGTATTGATGTGGAAACAACTATTAAAGATATTAAGGATATTGAAGATCCTGAAACAGATCTTAAAGGAATTATTAAAGACTCTGATATTAAAGAAGAAACTCCTCCAGATCCTGTGGAAGATTCCGGAATAGAGAACCCTGACAAAGAAGCTTTGGATAATGCCTCAGAAGACACGTCAGCAGGCAAAGGACAGGAAAAAGCAGATAACCATAAAGTTAATAATACAAACGATTAGCATATGAGTGAAGAAGAAAAGAGCCCTTTTACAGAGCATTTGGGTGAATTGCGGGACAGGCTGGTTCGTTCCTTTATTGCTGTTGCCGTTGGTTTTGTAGTAGCATATTTTTTTAAAGAAAAATTATTTGAAATCCTGATAGCCCCTCTTGTCAGTGCAATGGGTGAAAGCCACAACGCCAGGATGATCTTTACAGGGCTTCCCGAGGCATTTTTTACTTACCTTAAAGTAGCCTTTCTTGCCGGGATTATCCTTGCCACTCCTGTTCTGTTTTATGAATTCTGGATGTTTGTATCTCCAGGCCTTTACAGAACCGAGAAAAAATACTTTTTGCCCATAGTATTTCTCTCTGTTTTCTTTTTTGTCATTGGTGCATCTTTTGGATATTTCATTGTTTTCCCTTACGGATTCAAATTCTTTTTAGGGTTTGCCACTGAAACCATTTATGCCATGCCTTCCATGAAGGAATACCTTTCTTTTTCTTCAAAAATGCTCTTAGCCTTTGGCCTTGTTTTTGAATTGCCGCTGGTCTTAACTTTTATGGCCAGGATGGGACTTGTCACTGTATCATTTTTAAAAAAGAACAGGAAATACGCCATATTGATCTTTTTTGTGGCGGCTGCAATAATTACGCCGCCGGATGTTATAACACAAATTATGATGGCATTGCCATTGATGATTCTTTATGAAATCAGCATCATCGGTGCCAAAATTTTTGGGAAAAAACCAACCAAAGAAAACGATGATGATGACACCCGGGAGAAGGAACAGAACACAGAACCACAGCCCGGTTCAGAGAGCCAGGATCAATAGGCAAGGCCATGACAAGTTTTTAGTATTGACTTTTCAACAGGCTTAGGTGTAAAAAACTTAAAGAACCTATTTTAAAACAATCGGCGGTATGGAAATACCACCGGTACAAAGGCAAAACGAATCGTTAATTATTAAAGGAGCAAAACAGATTATGAACAAAAAATTACTGACCTTGCTTTTGGTTGCTGGTATTGCTGTGATTTTTGTTGCGACAGGTCTCTATGCCGGAACAGATGTACCTGAAACAATAACAATGAACTTCAATAAATACAAAAAACGCAGGAAAGCACCCCCAAAATACAAATTTATTGAATTCAGCCATAAAAAACATAATGTAGAATACAAGGTCAATTGTGGTGAATGTCACCATGACAAAGATCATAAACCCTTAGAGCTTAAAGCAGGGGATCATGTGCAAAAATGTGTGGAATGTCACACAAAACTTACAAAAAATAAAAAGAAGAAAAAAGATATCAAGGTTCTTGAAAATGCAATGCATACAAACTGCGTTGGCTGTCACAAAGAAGTTAATAAAAAAGCCGGTGATCCTAAAGGCAGGAAAGGCCCTGCGCCCACTTCCTGTGCAAAATGCCATAAAAAAGCCTGATTATCGTTTTAAAAGAGGTCTTTTTGATTTATCTGAAAGACCTCTTTTTTTATTGGAACCGGGTCAGGTGTGCTCCATCTTGAACGTTATTGCCCTTTTAACCAGGGCAGGTGCCCATGAAGGCGTGCCAAGAGCGTGGATATGAGTGTAGGTTCCAAATGTATTATTTTTAAAAAACCCATCCTTTTTATCAAGAATACCTTTTCCCCGGTCCATTTTAAAGGCCATTTCCCGGTCCTGGCAATCAATCTCCAGAATACTTGAATACCTGAACTCGTGGCCCTTTAAAGTTTCGCCAACTTTAAAAAACGGGTTTTCATTGACCACTTCAACCTTTGTGTACCCATGACCCTGGGGTCGTTTTGAAAGTCCGAATTTAACAGGAAGAATGCCGGACATTGGGTATTCCCGACCGTTCAACCTGATACTTTGACCAAGAAATATCAACCCGCCGCATTCAGCATAAATCGGGAGCCCGTCCTGAGACAACCTTCTCAAGCCATCCCTGAAGGTTTTATTATGAGCAAGCTGCGGGGCATGTGTTTCAGGAAAACCCCCGCCCATGTAAATGGCGTGAACATCAGGTATAAAAGTTTCATGCAAAGGGCTTAGAAAAACAATATTTGCCCCGAGATTTCTTAATGCGTCAATGTTATCCGGATAATAAAACTGGAAAGCCGAATCTCTTATAATGCCGATTGTAACTGCCCTGGATTCAGTCAATTTTGTTTTAGGGCAGTTAATTTGTGTGATTTCTTCCGGGTCAGTACAAAAAAGGTCAGTGGTAACAGCTTTATATAGTTCATCCAGGTCAATGTGATCATCAGCCACCTTGACAGCTCTTTTGATTGCCTGACCGGAAAAATCATGTTCCTCAGACGTAACAAGGCCCATGTAACGTTCAGGGAAATCCTGGGCTCTTAATTTGGGGACAGCACCCAAAACCGGGATATTACAAAATTTTTCTATATTTGCCCTGACCTTTCCTTCATGCCTTTTTCCTGCAACCCGGTTTAGGATAACACCGCAAATTTTTATATCAGGATCAAATTTCATGCAGCCCATAAGCAGTGCTGCCATCGTACGTGTGCTCTTGGTGCAGTCCAGAACCAGCAAAATGGGCAGGTTTAAAAGCTTTGCAAGTTCTGATGTTGAGGTGGACCCTTCAGTATCAATACCGTCAAAAAGGCCTCGATTGCCTTCAATGACAGAGACATCACAATTTTTAGAATTCCGGATATAAGAATGCCTGACAACCTGAGGAGCGCATAGAAATGTGTCCAGATTATAACAAGGACGTCCGGCTGCTTTTGAAAGCCAGCCGGCGTCGATATAATCCGGGCCTTTTTTAAAAGGCGATACCTTAAAGCCTTTTTCTTTCCATGCAGCCGCAATCCCAAGAGAGACAATCGTCTTGCCTGATCCGCCCCGAAGGCCGGCAATAACTATTCCCGGAACTTTTTTACCAGCCTGTTGCATGGAAACCTAAAAAAAAGCAGCCAATCTTTTATTTTTCGCCTTCGGAAGAATGCTGGATACCAGCACCTTTAAGGCCGTACATGGTGGTGCTTCCGGAAGACCAGTATTCAAGCACTTCTTCTTCAACCATTTTATTGATAACTTTTTTAATCAGTCTTGGTTTGTCATCCGGAAAAACCTTATAGAAATCCTTGAAGTAAAACTTGGTTTTGGTTTTGGATTTTTTTGCCATCCAATCCACTACAGCTTTTGTTGCAGCTTCTTTATTATCAAGAAGTTCACTCATTGCCATACTCCTTTGTGATGAAAAGTATCAGCCGGGATGCACAATACATTCCGGCTGATACAACTTTATAAAAAATAACGTTCAAAGGCTCTTTTTAAAATTTGAACTGAGTTGACTGACGCCAGCTCATGTATGCCTGCTGGCGGAAATCATCAATAAGATGATGGGTAAACTCAATTTCACATGCTTCAAAGAATTTTTCCCATCCGATTCTCTCTGCCCAGTCACCCAGACGTTCATACTTATTAGCGCCATTTGAATATGCGTTAACAATATTTCTGATCGTCTTTGTCATGGAAGGCCATCTTGGCATCTCATTGGGAATGAAACCCACAACAACTTTAGAAAATTTCGGATCGGAAATCCTGTTGGATACCTTACCACCTGCCATGAGAACAATACCATCCCCTTCTGTATCAGCAAGCGGCATGGAAGGACACATGGTGTAGCAGTTACCACAATACATACATCTTTCCTGCTTAACAGCAACAGATTTTACTTCAGTGCCGTCGGCAAGTTTTTGTTTAGACGGTTTGATTGCTGCTGTCGGACAGGCTGCAACCGCCAGTGGAATTTCACAAATTTTATCAAGATATTCGTGATCCAGCATTGGCGGCTTTCTGTGATAACCAAGGATTGCAATGTCAGAGCAGTGAACCGCCCCGCACATGTTCAGGCAGCATGCCATGGAAACCCTGAGCTGTGCCGGGAGTTTCATATGCTGAAAGTCATCAAACAATTCGTCCATTGTGGCTTTTACCGTACCAGATGCATCGGTTGCCGGGGTATGGCAATGAATCCAGCCCTGTGTATGAACGATATTGGTTACGCCCGCGCCTGTTCCACCAATGGGGAACTTAAAGGAGCCGCCATCAAATTTTCTGGAAGCCAGATCATTTTTCAGGGGTTCTACCTTGTCTTTTGAATCAACCATGAATTCAATATTATTACGGGTGGTAAAACGGACATACCCGTCACAATGTTTATCAGCGATTTCACAGATTTCGTTAATATGAGAGGTACTCATCAGGCGGCAGCCGCCAACCCTGACAGTATATACTTCATCTCCTGAATCTGCCACATGTACCAGGACACCCGGTTCAAGGATTTCATGGTGAGACCATTTTCCCTTGTTGTTTTTGATAACAGGAGGATAAAATTCGTTATAGTCTCTGGGGCCGATGTCAGTAATTCTGTTTTCCATCGGTTTTTCTGGATTATAACCAGTAGAAATAAATGCCATTATAATTCTCCCTTTCTATCTAAGATGGTGTTTTCTGAATTCTTCAACGTCACGCTCCCAGCCGCCGGTTACTTCATCCTCTTTCCAGAAGATATACGGGTTGGTTCTCGGGTATGCAACATGCTGGGGCTGAGCTTCAATGCCAGTAACTTCAAGAAGTTTCTGGAATCCCTGACGCATGATCAGTTCACCAAGTCTTTCACGGTTTTTGCCTTCTTCCATCCACCAGTCCCAAACATTTTCAATAATTTCTGTAATTTCTTCATAATCATTATCAGGATTGGCTTTAACAAACGGAACAAGCAAAGAACCCATCTGGGCACCGTCAAGGATCGGGGCTTTTGCACCGCAAAGAATGGAAAGGCCTGTATCTTCACCGATCTTAAGAGCTCTTGGCATTACATTGATGCAATGCATGCAGCGGGTACAATTGGCATCATCAATGGAAAGTTTTTTATTATCAAACTTCATGCACTTTGTAGGACAAAGGGAAAGCACTTCTTTTTCCAGGTCAAACAGACCCCAGTCTCTATCTTTATGTGCACCGGCATTGGCAGGGTATGCAGCATCATTTTCAACATATTTGTTGACTGCATCCTGATCAATACGGATATTATCTCTCCATGTACCGATAAAAGACATGTCAGAACGTGCAATAGACGCTACACAGCAGTTCGGGCATGCATCAAATTTAAATTTAAACTTGTATGGAAAGGCAGGTCTGTGAAGCTCATCCTGGTATTCATTAGTCAAAAAGTGACACAATGCCTGTGTATCATAACAGGCATATTCACACCTGGACTGGCCAAGGCAATCAGCAGGAGTCCTCAGGTTAGAGCCTGATCCGCCAAGATCCTGATTATAATCATGTGTCAATGTCCAGAATATTTCTTCAAGCTGGGGAGTAGTTGTTCCAAGAAGAACGATGTCACCGGTTGCGCCATGCATATTGGTAACGCCAGAGCCCCTGAAATCCCAAAGCTCGGTCAATTTTTTAAGATAATCTGTTGTATAGTATTTACCTGCCGGCTGATTTACACGCATTGTATGGAAATGCTCAACACCGGGAAACAATCCTGGCTGGTCACAGTATCTGCCGATAACACCGCCGCCATAACCGAATACGCCTACGATGCCGCCATGTTTCCAGTGAGTTCTGCCATGCTTGTAAGAAAGTTCCAGAACTCCAAGAAGATCATCTACGCAATCCTGGGGGATCTGGAATTCAACGCCTTTTTCATTTTTAGCTCTGACTTCAGCCTGCTGTTTCAGGTCAGAGACAAAGCTTGGCCATGGGCCGGATTCCAGCTGGTCCAGTAAAGGAGTTTCATGCTTAGCCATTTACTTACCTCCGTTAAAAGTTAATTTACATTCATAATGAAAAGATTTTCCAAACCTTTCATTCAATAGTCTAATTTGTTGTTATTCCAAAAAGTTATAAAACCACCCTCTTTTTTCTGAGAACAACTTGAGCAAAATAACACTGCAGATATAAAATTTATGTTCCAACATGTCAATAAAAAAGGTTTTTTTTACAGGTTTTTAAAGATTGAATACAAAAGCGTACAGTGGGATTCAAGATTTTCTTCTATCACTGCAAATTCCAAGGGGTCAGGGTGCCAGGATTCTAACATATTTTCCATAATTGCCATGACCTGCTGCAGATTGAATTGGCAGAAAAATTCAATAAAGGCTGCTCTAAAATCCCCAAAATTATAAGCCCTTGATTTTCTGTCCAGGCCAGACAAAAAACCTTTAACAGATATCTTTAACACTTTCTTTCCAAGCATCACTGTCCTGCCTGTGCCATTTAAGCGGTCGAGGCGGATTCTTAAACTAAGATTAAGAAAAAAAAATAAAAGGGCGGGTAAAATAAGCTCTTTTTTATCTTTGCCCCGGACATTAAATTCGGTTAATGGGGAATATCCTCTAACTGTAATCAGCCTGACACGGGGTCTTTGCTCATCCATTCTGACAACAAAATCTCCGGCGGCATGATGCCAGGGAAAAATCTGCTCAAAGGTTTCAATATCATAAAAACAAGTCAGAATCCTGGAAATCTCCCGGTAAACCGGAAGAACCTCTACCATAGAAATATAGTGACTGCTGCCATCCGAATTCCATATTACGACTTGCCTTTTATTATTATCTTCAGTTACATGGAATTCTTTATAACCGTCAAACCATTCCCCCAGGAAAAAACCGATTCTGCCTTCCCCCGTATTTATAAAATCACTCCCAAAGACCCGGGGCAGATAATGTCTTGAGAAAGTTTTATTCAAGCCTGATATAAGTTGGTACTCTTTTTCGACCAAAGTCAGGCCCGGCCTTGACACTGCACCGTTCAAGACAAAGGAAACAATGCGGTTCCTGCTTAAAACAACCAGGATTTTTAATGGATGATAAAAGGGGCCGTGCTTTTCAAGAAAGATAACGATATTGTCTATCTGATCAGTCGAAACAGGCGTATCCAAATGAGACAGGAGACCTGTTTTCAATGTTAAAAAATCATTTTGTGATAAAAACCGGCAGGCGGCGGCAAAGTAATCACCGATTTTTATAAACGAATCAAAGTTTGTGTTCTCTAATGGGATCTTACAGTTAATTCCCGGGTTTTCCCCTGACAAGGGCAAGTTCCACAACCCAAAGCCGGGAGAGAGCTCTTTTTCTTCACCAGATATAAAAAAGCTGAACAAAGTTGATTCCATCAGGCCTTTCTATGGGGTGCAAGCTCGTCTTTCAGCTCTTGAGCCACCTCAAAGCCTAAATCCTCAGCCTTATCACAATGGTGAATGGCCTTATCAAATTCACCAACTTCAAGATAGGCAACAGAAAGATTGTTATGGGCAACAGGAAATCCGGGCTGTATGTTAATTGCTTCAAGATTTGCCTTGATACCCTCCGGTACAAGGCCTTTCATGAAATAGGCAGTCCCGAGGGTTGTATAGGCCTGAACAAAATTCTTATTATGAATAATGGCTTTTTTAAGGTTCTTAATGGCTCTATCCACTTTTTCTTCATCTTCTTTGGGATCTTTGCCGTCAACAAGCTGAAGAAGGACAAATGCCATGTTCCCATAGCCTTCGGCAAAACCTGCCCGTGCTTTTGTGGCACGCTGGTTAAACCTGTAGCAACCTTCAAGATCCTTTTGCCGAAGGCATATACCGCCCAGAAGGACATAAGCCTCGGCAAGCGTCGGGCTGCAATCGATGGCTTCGTGGAGTTCTTTTTCAGCCTCCACGTACTCCTGCTTTCCCAAAAGGGCAACTGCAAGATTATAATGGGTTGTACCACATTCACTATTGTTTGCAAGCTGGCCCTTTAATATCGCAATCTGCTCATCCGCGTCTTTTGGCAGGTTTTTCCCCTGATCACCATTGGTCATTATTATTATCCTCTATATTATTTATTTAAGTAAGTTTCAAATTCTTAATTTAAAATCTCTTATACTATTTCCGGTACAACTTTGTGTCAAGACCCGCGGAAAATAATAATAAATCTTGAACCCGGCCAAGACTTATGATAGCACGTGAACATAGAGGGAATCCATTGGAAAATAATTTATTTACGGCAGGAGTATAATATGGAACCGGGATGTTATACAGCATTAATTACACCTTTTAATCAGGAAGGAGAACTTGATCAGGACGGACTTGAACAGCTTATCAACTTTCAGATTGAAAATAATATCACAGGAATACTTGCAACAGGAACTACCGGGGAAAGCCCGACCTTTAAATGGAAAGAACACGACAATGTAATTGCCAGGGTTGCAGGACTTGCAAAAGGCAAATGCCTCAGGATTGCAGGAACAGGAAGCAATAATACCGATGAGGCCATAGAAGCCGTGGGCCATGCAGCAAGAGAAGATGTTGATGCTGTCCTTATGGTGGACCCGTATTACAATGGCCCAAGCTCACTTGAAATCAGGAAGGAATATTATGAAGTCATTGCACGAAAATACCCTGGCGTGGATATTATTCCTTATATTATCCCCGGCAGGACCGGTGCCCAGATGCTGCCCCAGGATCTGGCCATCCTGTCAAAGAATTTTAAAAATGTATCCTGTGTAAAAGAAGCCACAGGCAATCTTGAAAATATGAAACTTACCCGTAAATACTGCGGGGATGAGTTTAAAATATTTTCAGGGGACGATGCCCTGATTTATGATATCATGACAAATCCTGAAATCAAGGCATGCGGCGGCATCTCGGTTATGTCCAATATTGCCCCGAAATTCTTAACTAAAATGGTTTCCAAACTTAATAAGGGAGACCTGGATGGGGCCATGAAGATTAAGCAGGCCTTAAAACCCCTGCTTGATCTTGTTGTCGTTACCACAAAGGAAATTTCTGAATTCGGCCCAGTCAATTGCCGGGCAAGGAATCCGCTTCCGTTAAAAACCTTGATGCAGTTATTGGGAATGCCTTCGGGCCCTTGTCGCAGGCCTTTAGGGAAAATGACCCAAAAAGGCTTTCATATCCTCCTGGATGCGGCAAAAAAAGTCCATGCTGATTCCCCGCAGATTTTTGAACCTATTGCTTTGTTTTTCAATGTGGATATTGAAGAAAGACTGAACAATCCAGAATTTCAGGAAGCTCTCTTTTATGATTACTAAATAAACTCATAAAGGCCATGTTCATCAACCGAACATGGCCTCCAGTACAAAAATAATCCGGATATGGTTTAGTTTTTTTCTTTTACTTTAAATTTTTCCTGCCCTGCCTGAAAGAAGCCTGCTTTAAGCCATTCAAATCCAAATTGAAGCAATTTTATATCATCATTTTTTATTTCTTTAATCTTTTCCCCGGGAAAGTCATACCTTTCAAGGAATGTGCTGTTAAAAATAAATTCCTTAAACTTATCAATATTATAGCAAACCATGAAAAACATCTTTTTGCTCTCTTTAGAAAGTTTCATGCTGGGTGGCAATGATTTTTTTCTGACAATCAATTCCATCCATCCGTCATTGACTTCATCACGCAGGTCAACTCCCTGGTCCTCCCGCCATTCAGCAACAGACCAGTCCTTTTTTTCATCAAAGCCCAGGCAATGGTCTTCTTTCACTGTAAAGAAAAACTCTTCTTTTTCCCCTTTCTCACCTGAGTAGCTTAAAGAGCCTACCCCCAAAGGATAATACCTGCAGGTCGTGGGACGGTCTTCATATATGGCACAGCCATCTTTGTCTTCCACAAACGGGCACGATTTTCTTTCATCATCCAGAAGTTTTAGTGTTACCACCGGGATATCCGCCTTCTCAAGGATTTGCGGTGTGGTAAAAACGGCAAGAAATTCCTCGGAAGTCAAATCGAGTTTTTTGCGCATGGTTATAATATCGTACGGGGTAAGCATAATATCAATCCCCCGGCAGCAGTCGGTAAAACATTTAACACCTTTATGGCATTCAAACCTGAATTTGCTCCTTAAACTGAGCTGTTCCGGCGGTATTTCAGATGTTTTCTTTGTTGTATCAGTCATTAAAGCTTCCTTATCTAATCTTATTATGGCCTCTTAAAGTAAAGGAATATACAAAAAAAATATAATAATGTCAACAAATTACAGCTACACCTGGCACGGCTTTGGTGCAATCGCTGTTCAAGAGGGGATCAAAATATATTTGACATATGATTTTTTTCCAAATACATATCAAAACAATAATGATTTTTACCATCGTACTTAAACTGACTACTTAGGTTGACAGATCATCCAAAGGAGTGTTCATGAAGATTAAAAAGGCGGTTTTCCCTGTAGCAGGACTTGGCACAAGATTTATCCCCGCCACCAAGGCCATGGCAAAAGAAATGCTCCCGGTTGTTGACAAGCCAATCATCCAATATGCGGTTGAAGAAGCCTTTGCAGCCGGCATCGAACAGATTGTTTTTGTAACTGGCCGCGGGAAAAAAGCATTGGAAGATCACTTTGACAGATCCTTTGAAATAGAGCATACCCTGAAAGATAAAGGGAAAGACGACCTCTTGAGACAGATCCAGGAGCTGGTTCCAAAAACAGGGACTATTATTTATACAAGACAGCATCAGCCTTTAGGGCTGGGCCATGCCATATGGTGTGCCAAGGACATTGTCGGGGATGAGCCTTTTGCCGTTCTCCTGGCAGATGACCTTATCCAGACAGACAAACCTGTCCTTTCAGAAATGGTAAAAAAATTTGACCGATTGAGAGCGTCCATTGCCGCTGTGATGGAAGTTGATAAGGACCAGACAGATAAGTACGGTATCCTTGATGCACAAAAAGTGGAAGAGGATATCGTCAGGATCGACGATATGGTTGAGAAACCAAAACCTGGCGATGCACCGTCCAACCTTGCCATTATCGGCCGTTATATTTTAACCCCCAAGATTTTTGACTACCTGGGCAAAAAAAAGAAAGGGGCTGGCGGGGAAATCCAGCTTACTGATGCCATGAAAACCCTTTTAAAAGAGCAGCCGATCTATGGATATAAGTTCCATGGGAAGCGCTTTGACTGTGGCGACAAAGCAGGGTTCCAGATGGCCAACCTTGCCTTTGCCCTTGAAAGACCCAACATACGTGAAAAACTGATAAAATTCATACAAGAGATCCAGAAAGATTTTTAGCCGTAATTTAAGAATTTTTATACCGGCTGTAAATTTTCATCACTTTTCTGACATAGTTTTGCGTTTCTTTGTATGGCGGGACCCGCCTGTATCTGTCAACTGCATCAGGCCCTGCGTTATAGGCTGCAAGCGCCAGAGGCAGCTTATATTTATAGCGTCTTAAAAGCCGCTGGAGGTGAAGTGTACCCCCCATGATATTCTGTGAGGGATTAAAAGGGTCTTTTACAAAAAGGGCTTTAAAATTGTCCGGCATGATCTGCATCAGGCCTTTTGCGCCTCTTTTTGAGACAGCATTCGGGTTAAAACCTGATTCGACTTTTATTACGGCCTTAATCAAGGAAAACTCAACACCATACCTTTTTTGTGCTTTTATGATGATGTTATCATATTTTTTTGTACCGGCCTTGTGCGGCTGTTTTCCAGGCCGTTCCCTTATGTATAATTTATAGTCGGATGATGTTGGTACATTTGTAAAATGGACAATGCCTTTGCTGTCAATAAAGGTGTAGATATCGGATAATGCATTGCTCAGGCAAAATAGAACTAATGCCAAGGCAATAAATAGGATAATTGCTTTTTTTTTTAACATCTTCCCTGATTATTTTATTTTGTCTTTGTATTCCCTGAGGACAAATTTACCAGGGAACTTCGGGGTTGCCAAATATTTAACAAGGTTATCTAAAAAAAATTTAACAAGGGCCTCAAATACATCATCCTTTTCTTTGTCCATGATAAAATTTCGCTGGGTCTTGTATTCGTAGGTAACTTTATCGCCCAGAACAGCCAGGATATCCTGGAATTTAAAATCAGGCAGGGATTCATCTGAAAAAAGCTCTTTTTCGATGCTGATCTCAATATTTGCCTTCATGATCACAACCCAGGCATCTTCACCGATCTTTCTGGACAAATCCGAAATAACAAGTGTCTTATTATTTTCAAGTTCAATTTTTTTATAAATCGTATTCTCCATTATGATATTCCTGCCGTTCCCCGGCTTGATTTATTTTAAATGATTAAAACAATTCTAATTGTTTTTCTTTATTTTTTACCGGCATTTTAAATAAAGTTTTTTCCACCAGTGTCAGTTTTTTTTCAATATCCTCAATAAAAAAAGATCGTTGCCTATTTTTCATGGTGCCATATATGCTTCTTTTTTTTGCATAAGTCAAACAAAGAATATCCATGGCCCTTGTCATTGCAACATAAAACAGCCGGCGTTCTTCTTCAATATCGTCTATGGTTTTACCATCCCTTGCAAAAGGGACAAGCCCTTGTTCACATCCGGCAATAAATACAACAGGAAATTCAAGCCCCTTGGCCGCATGCATGGTCATTAAAGATACTTTCTGGGTATCAAATTCCAGCGTATCCGCGTCCTGGTTCAAGGCAACAGCATCTAAAAAGCCCTTTAAATCATTGTGGAGCCGGGCAATGGATAGAAGTTTTTCAAAAGCCTGTTTTGTTTTATCATTATTTTCAAGGATATTGTTTAACTCTGCTTTTTTACAGACCAGCTTTATACAGGTCTCATTATCACAAGCTTTGACCTCATCTAAAAGAAGCTTGAGCCTCTTAGCAATGGCGGTTACTGTATTCTGCCCTGCTGTCCCCTTGATACTGCCGGTATCTTTCTTAATAAATGAATCAAGATTGTCCTTGCCCCTGCGGCGCGATTCTTTATAAACCTTGAAATACTCGGATTTGCCTTTCTTACCAAGTCTTGCGCCAAAGTGGTTAAAAATAATTTCAAAATCTAAAAAATTCTCACTTTTGGCAATAATCCTGCAAAGGGAAACCACCTGCCTGATACCGTCAATATCAAGCATATTTTTTTTATCGGCGGCCTGAAACGGGATGCCCTCTTTTTCAAACATCCGAATAAAGGTCTCACACTGCTTTGAAGTCCTATAAAGGATGGCAAAATCTGCAAAAGAATACTCTTTTTGATCATAAGAATTTACTTTCCCTGTATCCATTGAAAAAAAAGAGACCCCGCCCACAAGTTTTTCAATCATCTTGCCAATGGCCACGGCTTCAGCCTTTTCCGTGACAGTCTCCTTGATAACCAGTTTTTTTGTATTTTCAACACCTGAAAAAACCTTTAATTTTTCTTTATCTTCAAGGGATTTGCTGATCATCTGGAAAGAAGCATCAAGAATAGTCTGGGTAGACCTGTAATTTTTTGTCAAAATAATCTTTTCACATCCTGAAAAATCATGGGAAAATAATTTAAAATACTTATTATCCGATCCCCTGAATCCGTATATGGACTGATCCGGGTCCCCGATGGCAACTATATTATTACCTTTGCAGATAAGCTTGACAAGCTCGTACTGGCCAAGGTTCAAATCCTGGTATTCATCAATAAAAACATACCTGTACTTTTCCCGGACACTTGACAGGATATTTTCTTGCTGGTTCAGCATTTTCACTGTCATGAAAATAAGATCCTCAAAATCCACCACATTCTGCTCTTTTAAAAGATCCTGGTAATTTTTATAAATCTTTTCAAAACCATCTGGTCCGTCACTGGTTATGAATTTTTTAAGATCGTCATCAGGATCAAGCAGGTTCTGTTTGCAAAGTGAAATCAGGTGGTCTGCTTTATTTACCATCCTTTTTTTAACATCCTCCACCATGGCCTGCCTGATCATTAAAAGCCTCAGGGCATCATCTGCAATGGATGCACAAAACCCTTTATAATCCCTTAAAAGTTTGAGGCAGAATGAATGAAAGGTTGCTGCCAGCACCGGTCCCTTTTTTTCAGGCATATATTTATCTATTCGCTGTTCAAGCTGTTTTGCCGCCTTATTAGTGAACGTCAGGGCAAGGATATGTGAAGGATCAACACCTTTTTTTGATACAAGACAGGCAATCTTTGCGGTTAATGTCCTGGTCTTGCCAGTACCCGGCCCGGCCTGGATCACCATGGCACAGGCATTTGAATCAACAGCTTTTTGCTGGGCGGAATTAAGGCCGGTTAGAATATCCCGGGACTTAATAACCTGTTTTTTTTCCTGGTCCTTTTTTGTCTTCCTTTTTTTAAGGGCCTTTTTGGGGATGAGTTTTTTTGTTCTTTTTTTTGCTTTTTTACAAGGAAGATCAAACAGGAGATACTTCTCACCTTTGAGCCGTTCTTTTTCCTGCCTTGAAAACAGGTTTACCTTACCGAATTCACCGTCAAATCCGGGATCAATATTGATATCCCCTGCCCGCATCTTCATTATGGCTTCTGCCAGCAACGGCACATTGGCAGTTTCTATTTCTTTTTTCGTTTTATTCAAAAGAATGGGAAGCTCCGGCCCTAAAGCTTTAATAGCCTTATTATAGTAAGTTGATACCTTTTTAGTCCTGGGCCCGACTTCAAAAATTTCCGAGAGGATATCGGCAAGTGGGATAATGCTTTTAAATCCGTGCCGGTTCTCCGGCATATAGCCTTCCTTTCTATTGGCAAGCTGTTGCACCCTGTTTAAAACCCCGTATGTCACCTTTCTCCCACACTCAGGGCAGATGCCGTCAATTTCTGCTGTAGTGGCAGGGTTCAGGCAGATATTACATTTCCTGTGACCGTCATAATGATATTTGCCCTGGTGGGGATACATATCTATGGTACCCCGGTATTTTTCAAGATCATTATTCTCAAGGGCCTGGCGAATATGCAAAAAGCTTAAATCAGTATTAAATAAAGAGGCATTGCGGCCCAGATATCCCGGCGAATGGGCATCTGAATTAGATATCAGCCTGATACCATCAAGATCCTTAACCCTCCAGTTCATGGGGGGATCGGAAGACAATCCTGTTTCAACGGCAAATATATGCTCCTTTAATGATCCAAAGCACTGTTCAATGGAATCAAACCCTGATTTTGATCCGAACATGGAAAACCATGGTGTCCAGATGTGGGCCGGTACAAAAAAACCTTTATCATTGGTATCCAGCATAATTCGAAGCAGGTCTGCCGCATCAAGTCCAAGTATGGGGCGGCCGTCGGATTTAATGTTGCCTATGGCATCAAGCCTGGCATTAAACTTTTTTACACTTTTAATATCAGGAAAATAAACCAGGTTGTGATTTTTCCTCACCCGGTCTTCTTTTTTATAAATATTGCTTATTTCCGTTTGCAGGATAAACCTGACAGGGTTCCTGCAATTTTCAGGAATAGTTTTGTCTATATCTTTTGCGATTTCATTTTTCAGGGAAAATAATCCGGGTTCGGCTTCTTCAAGCTTGGACTCAATTTCGCTTATCCAGGCAGGATAGGTGAAATCCCCTGTTCCCACAACCCGGATTCCCTTAATCTGGGCGGCATAATAAAGATTTTCAAAATCAAGGTTCCTGGCAGTAGCCCTTGAATATTTGGAGTGGATATGAAGATCTGCAATAAATTTCATTTTGATTTTACCCCGTCAGGTTTAAAATTTCCATACAGATTAAATTATTTACATGATTTCCTCTTAATTTAAAAGCAGGATTCTGCTAAAGAATACTAATTGACCCCAATTTTAAAAATGAAAGGGCTTTAAATGAACATTATCCCGGAAAAAATCCTTGTGATGGCAGGACCAGGATCCAAATCAATTATTTCCAACTGCCTGAAAAATATTTCAGGACTTGAAATCCTTGAGGCTGAATCTGAAAACAAGGCATTCGAATTGATTTACACTCATTTTTTCGTCCTTGTCATAATTGATGAAACCCTTCCTGGCATTGACATTTATGAAATCGGGACCATGCTACTAAGCCACAGAGACACCCACAACGCCCCTTTGCTCATCATAACCCAGGCCATTAAGCCTGGAAAATTTTTAACCGACTTTAAAGCTTTGCAGATTGACTATATTACAAAGCCTTTTAATGAACAACTAATCCTGGCAAAAATAAAAATATTCTATGAACTTTTTAAACAAAAAAATGCCGTTGACCAGAGTATTGATGAACTGGATAAAGTTTATAAAAAAATTGTTGCCCAGCACGAACTGGTCATAAAAGAAGAATTTTCAAGAAAAGAGATGGAAAACCGTTCATCAATTGCAGCCAGCCAGATGGTACAACCCCTTAGAAGTCTCCAGGGGAATATTTATCAATTGCTCCGGCAAAGTGACATCACCCCGAAAATCAAATCAAACCTCACAGGCATAAAAACGGCTGTGGAAAGAATATCCCAGATAACCAAAAAACTCTCGGGTCTTCCTGAAAAACCAAAAATAATTTTCCCTGAAAATGCGGCCGGGCCAAATACCGATCCGGCCTATCAAATCCTTTATGTTGAAAATTCAGATGAGGATTTCAATATTTTCAACCATTTTATGAAAGGGGTTATAAAATGTAATTTGACCCAGGCTAAAACACTTGAACAAGGAATGGAACAAATTGCAGGGAACAGGTTTGATTTAATTTTCATTGATCTTCTTTTACCTGACGGAACCGGATTTGACCTGCTTTCAAGGTTAAACCGGATGAGATCGGATATCCCCGTGATTTTCACCCTGGATAAATCCAATATCAGTAAAGGGCCGGAAACGGTTTCAAAGGGTGCTTATACATATTTTATAAAAGAAGAGATATCAGGCTCGAACATGCTTTCCATTATTTACGGCACCCTTCAGAAAGCAAAGATCAGCCAGGAGGTTGAGGATGCCCAGAACAGGATCGTCATGATCTCAAGGAAAGATTACCTTACAAAGCTTTATAACCGGCGGTGCTTTGAGCAGGAACTGACATCTGAAACTTCCAAAGCAAAACGGTATAATATCCCCTTATCAATCCTTATTGTGGATTTTGACAATTTTAAAGCCGTAAATGAAACCCATGGATACGATACCGGAGATGCCATCCTCACCACCAGCGCCACATTAATCCAGAGCATGGTCAGGAACAATGATGTGGTCTGCAGATACGGCGGCGAGGAATTCGGGATTGTCCTTTCAAACACAGCCTTGAACGGTGCCAGGATACTGGCGGAAAGAATCAGGAAAAAAATTGCCAATCATAAGTTTGAAAAGGGTTCAAAAGTATTGAAGCTGACTGTCAGCATCGGCATTGCTTCTTATGTCGAAAAAACTGATACAGACAATTTCATCCTGGTAAAAAAAGCCCTGGATGCACTGACATCTGCCACGGATCACGGGGGCAACAAAATTAAAACATTCATAAGTTAAACATAATAAGAGAACGATCAATGCCAATATTTAAACCAGAGTTTGAAACTTTGATCCAAAACCAGGATAAAACCATTAAAAAAAAGATAAAATTAATCACAACAGGTCATTTGGAAGATAAAAAATTTATAAAGTTTGCCCGCAACCTTTCAAACACAATGTCATGTCTGGTAATTGAATCTGAAAAAGCTGAAGAAAAACTGCCCGGATTCCTTTTACAGGAGAACATCACTTATTCGGTACTCCCCCTTGAAAAAGAACTTGAGCCGTTTCTTGAAGCCCTGTCACAAATAAACGGTAATCACCCGGTGCTTTCCAGAGATATCAGGCAAACCCTTAATAAAATAGACGTGCCTGTCCGGCTGAAACTCTATATTGCACTTTCATGCCCCTTTTGCCCTGATGTGGTCAGGACGGTCATTCCCTTAGCCATTCATTGCAGCAATATAAGCCTTCACATCATAGACGGAAGCCTTTTTCCCGGAACCGCCCGAAAAGACACTGTCATGTCAGCGCCCTGCCTGATCCTTGATGACGATTTCAGATGGACCGGCAGTGTCACCGCCAAAGAAATCATAAAAATAATCATCGACCGAAATCCCTCGCATCTGAGTGCAGAAACCTTAAAGACAATCCTTGAACAGGGGGACGCTGCGTGGATAGCCGGAAACATGATAAAAGAAAAAACCATCTTTAATAATTTTATAAAACTTTTGACACATGAAACATGGTCTGTAAGATTAGGGGCAATGGTTGTTGTTGAAGAACTTGCCAAAGCCGACCCTGAACTTGCAGCAGGGCTTTGCCCCACCCTGATAAAACTATTCGATGAAAAGGATATCCCGATACAGGGTGATATTTTCTATGCCCTGGGAGAGACAGGCAACCTGGAAACAAAAGAATGGATCAAAAAAAAACTTACCGCCCTTAAACACAAAGACCTCATTGATGCGGCAGAAGAAGCTCTGGATGCCCTGGATTGCCTGTGAAATTTAAGACAAAGGACTTGCATGAGCAGAAAAAAAAATATGTCTTTAACAAACCCTGAGTTGCAGCTTGCCCAAGACTTTGTCCGGCATACAAACTGTAATATTTTTTTGACTGGTAAAGCCGGCACCGGCAAAACGACCTTTCTTCGCAACCTTAATAAGAACATGGCAAAAAGGTTGATCATTACCGCTCCAACCGGTGTTGCCGCGATCAATGCAGGAGGTGTCACGCTTCATTCTTTTTTTCAGCTTCCTTTTGGGCCGTTTGTGCCGGGGAGTGATGCATATGAAAGAGGCCGGCACCGGCAATTCAGGTTCAGCAAAGAAAAAAGGATGATCATAAAAAGCCTTGACCTGCTTGTAATTGATGAAATAAGCATGGTGCGGGCTGATTTGCTTGATGCCGTGGACGCGGTCCTCCGGCGGCATCGCCGGAATAATCTCCCCTTTGGCGGGGTGCAGCTGCTTATGATCGGCGACCTTTATCAGCTCCCACCTGTGGTAAAGAATGATGAATGGCAGATTTTACGCCAATATTATGAATCGGTTTATTTTTTTTCCAGTAATGCGCTTGATAATAGTCAATTGGTTACAATTGAACTCAGACATATTTATCGCCAGTCAGACGTTAATTTTATCAATCTTCTTAACCGGGTACGGGACAACCAGCTTGACAAAGCCACCCTGACAGAACTAAACCTGCGCTGCCTTAAAAATTTCATACCTGGAAAAGACCAAGGTTATATTACCCTGACCACCCACAACAACAGCGCCGAATCCATGAACCAGGCCCGGCTTCAGGCTCTGCCCGGAAAGGGGCATTGTTTTAAAGCCGAGGTTTCCGGGGATTTTCCAGACCATATATATCCGACCCCCGCCAGCCTCCAGCTCAAAGAAGGGGCACAGGTGATGTTCCTTCGCAATGACTCTTCTGATGAAAAACTTTATTATAATGGCAAGATCGGTAAAATCAGCAAGGTTTCAGACAAGACCATCCGGGTTATATGTCCCGGAGACCCACAGGAAATCGTGGTTGAGCCTGTTAAATGGGAAAATATCAAATATTCAGTTAACAAAGAAGATAAAGAAATCCAGGAAGAAATCATTGGTCAATTCAAACAATATCCATTGAAGCTTGCCTGGGCCATCACTATCCACAAAAGCCAGGGCCTGACCTTTGACAGAGCAATTATCGATGCAAAGAAAGCTTTTGCCCACGGCCAGGTTTACGTGGCCTTAAGCCGTTGTAAAACACTGGAGGGCATCGTACTGAGTTCACCTGTCTCTCCTTGTGGTGTGCAAACCGACAAAGAAATTTTACGCTTTAACAAAAATGCCGGTCAAAACCCGCCCTCAAAAGAGCGGCTTCATGCTGCCAGAATCACCTTTCAGCAGCAGATGCTGCTGGAGTGTTTTGATTTTAAAACCCTGCGCAGCCACCTTAACTATCTTGCCCGGCTTTTGCTTTGGAATGCCGGGGTAGTGAAAGTTTCAGGTATCAGTGATATCAAAAAACTTGAAAAAGCAGCCTTGGAAAATATTTTCACTATCAGTGAAAAATTCAAACTCCAGTTAGACGCAATTTTTCAAAAAAGGTGCCTGCCCGAGTCAGATGCACTTGTTCTGGAACGGATTACCAAAGCATCCGCGTGGTTCCAGGAAAAATTTACAGCAATTTTTGGAGAATCCTTTCAAACACTGCACATTGAAACAGACAATGCTGAGCTTAGAAAAAAAATAGGCCGGGCTCTGGATAACCTTAAAAAAGAAATTGCCGTAAAAGTGTCTGGAGTGCAGAGCTGTGAAAAAGGGTTCTCTCCGTCAAAGTATCTGCGTGCTGTTTCAGCAGCCCAAATTGATCTTATCCCGGAAAAAAGAAAAAAGCACCGGACTCCGGACTGTAATGAATCAG
>JAADHV010000101.1 GCA_013151635.1 Deltaproteobacteria bacterium
AGCAATCCCTTTCTCGTTCGACTTGCATGTGTTAAGCACGCCGCCAGCGTTCATTCTGAGCCAGGATCAAACTCTCCAGTTATAATCCTTTATTCTTAAACTCTTTATAGTCTTGTTTTAGACCCGCTCTACAAATTTATCACTGACCAATTTTCAAAGATCAAACTTACACGTTCCTCCCTCAAGAAGAACTCAGGAATAATATATGAATTTTTAATTATTGTCAAACACTTTCTTAATCAAAACGAAATATTTTTCATATTTTTAAAACAAGCCCACTTGGCAGTTTTTCCCCGAATTGAGCATTTTTTTCCTTAACTGCCATATCAACTTTTTCATTAATGATTCTGATAAAATTTTCTTTGGCATTTCTTTTGCCCATCCAGTCAATTATTCTTAAAACATTCTCCTGATTAATATCCCGTGTTCTGTCACTGGTTTTCCGTGAAATCTGTGCCACCATGTTTTCAACCGGATCATTTTTCTTCCAGGAAATTTTCATGATTTTATTTATCCATTTTACAACTTCTATTGCCGGCACAACTCTGTCAACAGAACCGTATAATAATTCCCTGGCACCAAGCCTTGCCAATGTCCAGAATAAATTATCCTGTTTTTTACCCGGTTTAAGTATTGGCAGAAGGGCTTTAGCCAGCACAACTTTATCTTTCACAAGCAACCTTTCCATATTGCCTGCTGCCATCCATAATTCAGCCTGCTCCTGCGGGGAAATTTTAGCCTTACTGCCCTTACCTTTTATTAATAAGGGTGAAACATCCTGGAAAAACTGCCTCTGTTGGCCGGCTTTCAAACCCGCTGCCATTCTCCTGATGAAAATCCACCATTCAAGCCTATTTTGTTGAGATTTTCCAAATATCAAGCCTGATAAATAGATTTTCCATAATTTTCTTGCCCGGTCCTCATCAAATGCATCTCCAAACCCGGGCCGCATACAGAAACCCGCAAGATTTAACCACCTTGCCTCGTGATCAGGTGATTGCTTGCGTGTACCCTCAAGCCCCAAAAGCTCATCCGCAATACTACGCAAAAAAGATAAAGGCCAATTAGCTTTTTTCTGTCCGGCTGTTTTTTCCAGTACTTTGGCGATACCTCCAAGTTTATACCCTTTACCTGGTTCATCTGTAAAAACTTTATGAACCATGCTACAGGCTTCTTTTACAAGGCTTTCATCATATACTTCTGATTCACCACACGTGTTGACACCTTTTTTATGGTCTCTTAACTGAAACTGTAGCTTCCACTTATGATCGCTGACACCGGAGTGGCAATACATGGAAAGAGTTCCCATTTCCGTATATTCCGCACCAATTGTCACAGGAATAATTTTTTTTGTACCATCTTTTCCAAACTTAATGATTGTCCGGATAGGGGTCATTGAAGAAAATGAATCATCAATTGTGACAAGTCTACCAGCTTTATCTCCTGATCGGTAGCTTGAAGAATAGATATCAAAATTCACAGGCTCATTGGCCCTTACTTCATATTTCATCCGGGCAAGGTCAATGACAGAGCCCTCATCCAGCCCTCTTTCAACTATGCAGACAGCTTTAGAAAAATTTTCCTCCGGGACTGAAACCCCGATATAATAGCTTCGCGGACTTCCACTGCCGACCCGCACGCCTTCTCCCTTTTTTACAAGACCATAATAGGAAGCACCGATTCCCACAGCAAGCTCCGGGATTTTGTTCTCAAGAATTTGAGGTAACTTGGACTCATCTGCATTAAACCATTTTCCGATAACCTGTCTTATCCTTTCCTGCACAAGGGCTGGTTTTAAAGTACCACCATTAAATAAAATAAAATCAGGCAATGGATCTTTTGAAAGATGCTTTGTAACATCATCCCTGTGATTTTCCAGAAATCTTATTATATGTCTTGTAACTGCTGATTCTTTTTCAAATAAAAGACCAAAATCAGCAATTTCCTTACCAGGCTCAATATTTAAAGCTTCGGCAGATTTAACATAAGGGTAAAATTCATCAAGTAAGATTGTTTCCACATCTTCTTTGGTTAAATCTGCCGCAAGAGTGCCGGCAATCAGCGAACGGCCTTCACCTTTGATTGTTATTCTGACTGAAGGTTCCCCCTGCTCAAGTATTTTTTCTTTAGCCTCCCTGCATCTGTGGCACAAAGTTTTCCATTTATCTGAAGTTAATATGGTCTTGGTCTTGAATTTTGATTCAACTTTTCTGGCCAATGCCAGATCAATATTGTCTCCTCCAAGAATCAAATGGTCTCCCACGGCAATACGTTCGAACCTGGGGGTACCGTCCGACTCTTTCAGGCTTATCAGGCTGAAGTCGGTAGTCCCCCCGCCGACATCACAAACCAGTATCAGATCATCAGGCACCACATAGTTCTGCCAGTCATTTTCATGGTTTACAAGCCAACTGTAAAAGGCTGCAAGCGGCTCTTCAATAAGGGTTACCAAAGGACCAAACCCGGCAATTTCCACAGCCTCCATTGTAAGCTCCCGTGCCTCTTCGTTAAAGGACGCAGGAACTGTGATCACCACAAATTGATTTTCAAGAAACTGGTCCTCATCTCTTACAAAATGATTCCATGCATTTTTAATATGCAAAAGATATTCAGATGTAGCTGTAACAGGTGAAACTTTTTCAAAACCTTCCGATCCCCAGGGCAGTATTTTTGCCTTTCTGTCAGTTTTCTGATTACAAAGCCAGCTTTTTGCAGAAGACACAAGCCTGGAAGGTATCTTGGAACCATGATCCCTGGCAAATCTGCCTGCAAAAAGGTCTTCTCTTTTTTTCCAAGGATGCTTTAAAACTTCTTTTGAAATATCATATTTACCAGGAATATATAAAAAAGAAGGGAGAACCGGTATTTTTGTAAACTCACCATGCCCGGTTAGTTGGGGGATATTGAAAATTTTAACAAGATTTTTCTTTTCAATATATCTTTTACCTGGGATATCATTTTTTAATAAAGACATATCAACATAGGAAACAGCAGAATTCGTAGTTCCTAAATCAATACCAATCACGTATTGTTTATCTTGAAAATCCAAATCAACTCCTGAAAATTATTGTTCACAATCTTATTGTATTTCAACTTCTGCAGGAATAATAATTGTTGAATCCTGAATTTCAGACAGCTTGGGGATTTCTTTTTTTCCGGCTTTCCATCCCCTGTGTTTTAAAACACCTTCAAAAGGAGGTTCTCCTGCAACATTTCCAACAAGCTTAATTGAATCAATATCAAAGCCTGGTTCAATACTTACCATTTCGCCCTCTTCTCTTTCTATCACAGGTTTTGGATCAACATATTTCCTTATTGTTTTTTTGCAATCTTCCTGGATACTTCGCACGGCAGCACCAATCTGCTCGTCTTCATACAAGCTTAAATCCTCATCAAAAAAATCCAAAAGCCGTCCATCTCGCTGCAACACAGACAAACTATGTAAAAACAAACGCCTTTTCCGGTCCTGCTCAATTTTCTGATCCACAAAATCTTTTTTTGCTTTCCCCCTAAAAGACATTTCACCTTTTTTAGTAACAATCTCATTAAAAGTCTTTGACATGGAGCTTCTTAAAATCAACCACAGCACCAATCCACACAATAGAATCCCCCCTGTTACTACTGGCACTACCCATAAATAAAAATTACTAGATACCAGTTCTATGTTTTTAACAAGGATTTCCTTTCCGGTATATTGGGGAATATTCAGCATCAACCAATTAATACCAAAATAAAGCCCGGCATTCATGCATGCGCTGATCAATAATCCTGATACAGTAATAATTCCAAATGATTTCTTCGAATATATTTTAAAAACTTCCAAAGCCAAATTCTCCCTTAAAGAATCTATTAACGCAAAAAACCATGCTGCGAATCACAGCATGGTTCAGATAATAATACAAAAATACTCTATATCAAGCAACAGGTTTTTAAAGTTTGGGAATCAGGGAAAAATCACTAAATCTTCATCTCTATTTATCCTTAACTATAATCAAATCCTTGTTTGCATCAAAAACTTTTTTTCCAACTCCTTTCACCTTCATAATATCCCCGGAGTTTTCAAATGGATGAGCTTTACGATATTCAATTATCCTGTCAGCTATTTTATCACCAACATATTTCAGAGTCACAAGCTCTTTTTTTGTAGCCGTATTAATATTTACTTTCCCAGTGCCAGCCACTGCGGACTGACAAAAACACAAAAACAACAAACCTGCAAGGATCAGCAAAGAAACCTTTTTAATTTTTCCCATATTCTCCTCCTTTATTTTAATATTGCATATAAATATCCCTGATTCCCACAATCTTTTTTAAATTATGAAAATTTTAAAAAATCGCAACTATAAAGTAGACAGTTTAATGCGATTTACAGAACTATATAAAAAAAAAGAAAGGGGGTCAATCAGGGTAAACCCTGAATTTTGCAAAAAAAATGATTTTTTTCTGCATGGTTCTGACATTTCGGGCAACTCCGGTGACCACAGGATAAAGGTCTCCACTCTCCATGAGTGCACTCAGGAGAGCTTTGCACGACCACGCCGATTTTTTTATAACCGAGTCAGTCGTTACCTCTTTTTGCTGATAAATTCTTGAGACCTCGTATAAAGAATAAAAATAGGCTTGAAAATAGCGTCAGCCATTTTCAATACCTTATTTTCCCAGTCAGTGAAGCTGACTGGGGGCCTCAACCGCAGCGGTTGAGGCGTTTCGAGACATTTGC
>JAADHV010000105.1 GCA_013151635.1 Deltaproteobacteria bacterium
TGATAAACTTCGATGATGAGCGGTCTAAAGCAACCCTCAAGGTTTTGGCTGATTTATCGAAGAAAAACTGTTTTAAAAAAGATGATGCCTCCAAATAATAAGAGTATTCCTCAAATAAACACAGCAGTCAACAATTTGAACATGCCGTTAAAGAAGAACGGCAAAAAAACAACCAACTTGCCCGTGAACTTTATCGCAAAGAAAAGGCTTTGGCCGAAACAGCCGCATTGTTTGATCAGCGTCATCTATATACGAATAGAGCCTTTCTTTTGTCGTTCAGAAAACGACCGTTTTGTTTTAAAAGGGTTTTTACATGCTGCACAAAATTAAGCTGCTTATTGGACGTGGTTGACCAGAAATCTTCCCGCTCAATAATGTCTTTTTCTTTTGTTGCTTTTCCGTTTTCACTAATAATGGTTGTACTGCTTTTTTTACCGAATGGAGGGTTGGTCAGAACGATATTGAAATGTTCATTCGGGGATGTTGCCAAGGAATCTGCAACTGTTATCGGGAGGTTTTCATCATTGCCGATCCCGTGGCATCATATTCATGACACAAAGACGTGCGGTATTATGCACCAGTTTACAGCCTTTAAAGGTTTTTTCTTTAAGGTTTTTCTTTTCAACCTTGGTCATATTTTTATTGTTATTCACCAGGTATTCATGGGCTGCAAGCAAAAAACCACCTGTTCCGCAGGCAGGATCACAGATATTTTCTCCTGGTGAAGGTGCGATTACATCGACAATGGCCTGGATCAGAGGCCGTGGTGTTAAAATACTGCCCCGCGCCGCTTTTGGTGTCCTGGGCATTTTTTCCCTTTATTTAACCATTCCATTATTGTTTTGATTTCGTTCCAAAAAAATTCAAATTTCGGAAGATCTGCCATCTGATGCGCCAGCATATTTTTCCATTCTGCTTCTAACTCCTGACGTTCATCACGATTTTTCAACATAGCCATTGATGGGAAATCAATCCCTTTAAAAATACATTTTTTCTCAAGCACATCGACAATTAGTTTTCGTTTGGATGTCAATTGGTGTTGTTTGAACAGGCAGACCACATCGTAAAGATCTCTTGGCCGCTCCCGTTCTACCAAGGCTCTGATCTTTTCGGCAAATACTTCCTCAAAGGCGTAACCATTGATAGAAATCCCCTCATCCGGATGGTCTGAATAGGGATGATCCACTTTCTGTATGACAGGTTTCATCACTAAAATTTCATCAAGTGTGAGGTCTAACTTAATTCGGGGAAGATCGCCCCCGGGTTGAAGCGGTCCCCGGTAGCCGAGACGTCCCTGGGCAGAAATCCCTTCACGGTGATTTTCATACACATCAAACCGGATAAGGTTTTCAGGGATTTCAATACCTGTAGCATCATAAATCCATTCAGCAATCTCCCTGAAACACTGGATGAGAAATTCGGGTTCAAGGGTGGCTCCTTTTACCAGGGTAAAGTCAAGGTCTTCTGAAAACCGATAGGTATTAATATAACATTTTTTCAAACAGGTGCCGCCTTTGAAGACCCAGTCATCTTTGATCTGATTGTGATTATGAATGCCTGACAGCAGCCATCCCAGCACATAATCCTTTTCCACAACATTGGCCCTGAGTCCGAACTTTTTAGAGAATGTCATGATTTCTGATTTATCAATCATTGGTCTTCATCCGTTTCCAATTTTCCGGCACCCACAACCGCCACCGGGTGATCAGTTTAGTATTATCCAGTTTAAGATCCAGCTTGGCATTTCCCTGGGTCAGATTCTGTCTGCATTCTTCCAAAATCTTTTTTTCATCCGGTGCGACAAACTCGATCAGAAATCCCAACCGTTTGAATACAACGCCATTTCCAAGTTGTTTTGCATAATCAACAAGCTGTTCCAGGGAACCTTTTGGGGAGATCAAAAAATTTCCAAGCATATCCTTAACAGACCGGATGCCACCGCCAAGCTCAGGATTGGCCAGCAAGTCCAGCATGGTCCTTGATGTATCCGACACCTGTATCTTAGCCTGTCCCCGCCACACAGGTTTCAAGCCAAACATGGTTTTTTCAGGAACCGTGCGCAGCATAAACGGCGTACCTTTGATTACAGGCTTTAAATCCCGCGACCGTTTACATGTCATCACCACAATGGTACTGAAAATCTGCTCGGTCAGGTCGAAATATTCAGCCGCACTCCACCCCCCGATATAGCAGGGAGCAAAAAGACGGTCTGCTACCAGCCAGGGATCTTCTAATGGTATATCAACTGTTTTTGACTCCAAAGGCACAGGAATATACAATCCTCTTTTAATTCTGGAGAACCAGCCCTTTTTGGTCCACCGGGACAGCATTTTGGCCGCATCTGTGGAAATCACATCCAGGATTTGCGATGCCTCATTCACAGACACCGTGCCCTTGGTACCCCGAATGACGGCTGCCATTCTTTCCCGGTCTATTGTTCCTATGCCTTCAAGTGATCTCATACTATATTCCACACGCAATTATTCATTTATTCATTGAATATCTACCCATATCATGTATTAAACTATATTGTAAAGATATATTTTAAGCCTTGTCGCTCGACATGATACTAACTCTTCGGATACCTTAGTGATCCGGAGAAAGGTTATCAACCGATAACAATGTAAAAAGAAGTCAGCCTTCTTTGTATTAAAAAAAAACTATGCTAAATAAATATTATGATTAAAAATTATATTTATGTTTTTTTGGTTTTATTTTTCAGCAGTTTGCTTTACGGGAATATTTATTTCTGGACAGATGGAAACGGGACCAGGCACTTTACCAATATAACACCGCCTTTGAATGAAAAAGTTGAAGAGCTTAAGGAAACCAACCTGGTTTTTCAAAAACTCACTTCAAAGGAAAATAAAAATTATTTATTCAGGGTATTAAAAGTGTTTGACGGGGATACCATTAAAGTGGAAGGGCTTGATCTTATATTTAAAATAAGGCTTGTGGGAATTGATTCTCCTGAAATCGGGTATAACGGCCAGAAAAGCCAGCCCTTCAGTCACAGGGCAAAACAATATTTATCAAGCCTGTTGGAAAACAAAAAGGTTGCAATTAAAAGTTACGGCACAGGCGCTTATAACAGGCAACTTGCTGAAGTCTTTGCCGGCAGTAAAAATATTAATATGGAAATGGTCAAGGCAGGACTTGCAGAAGCCTATACGGGCAGGCAGCCTGAAAATTTTGATTCGCATGGCTATTTTAAGGAGGAGTTAAGGGCAAAGCGGGCTGGAATCGGGATGTGGATACAAAAGAGTGCCTATAAAACTCCAAAACAATGGCGCAAAGAACACCCGAGAAAATAATTTTAGGCTTGCCAAACTCTTGTTTAATGTTTATTCTTGAATTATGTAAAATATGTTACTTTTTAAAGCAATTTAAAAAAGTATGTTTTACAAAATTTTTTTTCACTATTATAAAGGAGCCGGCAATATGAAAGACAGGTCACTAAGAAGGCACCAGGAGTTTAAAGCTAAAAGGAAAAGTAAACAAACTTATAATAGTTGTATTAGAGATTTATCCGCCCTGGAACGTCAGGAGCTGGAAAACAATGTTGAAAAATTGAAAAAGGTTTGTATCGCAACCCATCTTGATGAACAGTCTAAAAAGGCCCCAAAAAAAACACTCCAGGAAATGAAGCATGATATTTCCATGAGAGAACAGCTAAGCCTTAACTAAAACCCTGACAATTATTAAATAAAAGCCTCATTGATGCGACAAACACCAATGAGGCTTTTTATTTTAATAGATAATGAAAGGCTAAAACGGGATATCATCATCCGGGACCGGCTGCTGGCCACCTGTCATCCCGGGATTGGTCCGGGCCTGGTAATTGTCGCCGGGTCCGGGGGCTGGTTTTTGAAAATCGCTGCCACCCTGGTATCCGCCCTCTCCCTGGGTGTTCTGCCTGCCGCCAAGGAACTGGAAGGAGCTTGCGACTATTTCAGTTATATAATGAGTCTGGCCGTCTTTTTCATAATTCCTGGTTTGAAGTCTTCCTTCAATATAAATCTGGCTTCCTTTGGAAAGGTATTTTTCGCAGACTTCTGCTTGCTTGCCAAAAACCACAATGCGATGCCACTCTGTTTTTTCCTGTCTGTCACCGGTGTTTTTATCTGTCCATTGTTCACTTGTTGCAATGGAAAAATTCACCACTGCCAATCCTTGCTGGGAATACCTGATTTCAGGATCCCTGCCAAGGTTTCCTATAAGCATTACTTTATTTAAGCCAGCCATTGATTCTCTCCTGTTTAGGGTAAATTTATAGAAGTAAATTTTTTTAAATATTTACCTGATTCAAAACCAAGTGTCAAAGGTTTAATTTTTCAAAAAAGCAAATAAGTTTTAACCATTGACAACCGCCGGGATTAAGTTTATGTTGCTATTATGGTAGCAACATTTGGGAGGAGAGAAATGGATACTTACTCAAATTTAAAAGAACTTGGTTTCTCACAATATGAATCTGCCTGTTATATGGCGCTTGTCAGCAATCACCCGGTTAACGGTTCCCAGTTAAGCAGAATATCAGGGATTGCAAGATCAAGGATTTATGATGTCCTGCGCAGCCTTATTGCCAAGGGGTATGTGATTGAAATTAATTCGGGCCAATATGCGCCACTGCCTTCAGATGAACTGATCAGGAGACTTAAAAGAAGTTTTGACAGTAATATTGAAGCATTTGAAGACCAGATTGCAAAAGCAGGCCGGAAAAATGATTTTGAATTTGTCTGGACCATTACCGGGTATGACAATGTAATGGAAAAAGCAATTGAAATGATCAAAAATGCAAAAGAGGAAATTTATGTCAGATTATTTCCCGAGGCAGACAGGCACCTGGATAAATACCTGACCAGTGCTGATGAGCGGGGAGTTAAAATCCGCTATATTGCCATGGGAAAGATCCCAAAAAAGTTTGACATCCAGGTTTTACATCCGGACCAGGAGCGCCTGCAGCAAACCATTGGCGGACGTTCCATAGAAGTGATCACTGATAAGAGTGAAGCCCTTGTCGGGGTATTTGAAACAGAAAATGAAGAGGCTTCATCCATTAACTGGACCAGGAATCAATGGTTTATTGTCGCCAACAGGGACAGTCTCCGCCATGATTTCTACCATTGTTTCCTGGAAAAAATACTGGATCGTCATCAGGAATTGACAAAAGAAGAACAACGAATTTACAGGATAATAAAAGAGGATAATTAGGGGGAGGTATAAAATGACTGCAATGAGAAAAATACATTATTTTTCAGGGTTTTCCAATGAGAATGACAAAACCATTTTTAATCTGGAAGACGATTATGGTGCCCACCATTATGACAGGATCAATCTCGTGGTAAGGCATGCAAAGGGTTGCTGGCTGACAGATGAAAAAGGCAATAAATACCTGGATTGCCTGGCAGCTTACTCTGCTGCAAATTCAGGCCATCATCATCCTGCCATCACCAATGCCGTCATGGATGCCCTGATCGGCAATTATGCTTCTGTGCTATCCAACGTAGTGTTTACAGACCCATTGGGAATTTTCCTTTCCGAGGCTGCAAAATTTGCTCCCCAGATGGCCCCCCGGTTTGGAAATTACGGCAATAAGGTGCTTCCAAAAAACGGTGGCGTGGAATCTGTTGAGACTGCTATCAAAACCATGCGGTACTTTGGATTCAAACATAAAGGGATCAAGGACGGGGACCAGGAAATTATTGTATTTAATGAAAATTTTCACGGCAGGACCATTTCCGTGGTTTCATTTTCATCCAGCAAAAAATATAAACAGGGATTCGGTCCCTTAACCCCCGGGTATATTTCTGTTGAATACGGTAATCTTGACGCGGTTAAAAAGGCTGTTAATAAAAATACCTGCGGCATCCTTGTTGAGCCAATGCAGGGAGAGGGCGGCATGAAAGTGCCTCCTGAAGGTTTTCTTAAAGGGCTTCGAAACCTTGCCGACAAGCATGACCTCCTGCTTATATGCGACGAAATCCAGGTGGGCATGGGAAGAACCGGGAAGAAATTTTGTTTTGAACATGACAATATTGTTCCTGATGGCGTGATTCTGGGAAAAGCTTTATCCGGTGGCCTTGTTCCCCTGTCTGTTTTTATAACCAATGCAAAAATCATGGATATGGTCTTTTCCAAAGGATCTGATGGGTCTACATTTGGCGGATATCCCCTTGCCTGTGTGGCAGGAACGGCTGCTTTAAAAGTGTTTGAAGAAGAAAAACTTGCAGACAAGGCCGCATGGAAAGGTAAAATACTCAAAGAAAAAATTAAAGCTATTGCTGAAAAATCCCCGTATGTCAAAGAAGTAAGGGGAAAAGGACTTTTTATCGGTATAGAAGTAAAAAACGGCAATGCCATGGATTTTTGCCAGAAACTTTTAAAGCTCGGGTTGATCGTTAATGACAGCCACGGGCATACTATAAGGATTTCCCCTCCGCTTATCATCAATGAAGATGAAATGGATTTCATGGTTAAACAGCTTGAAAAAGTCCTGGTTGATTAATTTTTGACAGTCTCCTTGCAGGTTCGTCAACCTGCAGTGAAAATCAGGTGGAGTACCGATTGTTTTCACCGATTTCATTTTCTGCAGTTGAATACTATGAATACGGCATTGAACACACCTGGGCTGAGTTCCGGGACGTGTGCAATGATGTGGCAAAAGCCTTTATGGCATTAGGCGTTGGAAAAGGGGACCAGTCTGATGCTTCCACCCTGGTTTGTATTGGCCGGGCCCTTCCTGAGATTAAAGTCAAGATCGCCTTTCATAAGATCCCGGCCTTTTTATTTTTTTTTAAAAGCCCTTGACAGGTATTATGAAAGTTGCATAACTTGAAATAAGTTTAATCGAGGTAAACATGCTTGAAAAGCAAATTGCAGACAAAATTAAAAAAATCAGAAAAGCCAAAGGCTATACCCTGGATCATCTGGGCAAGCTTACCTGTCTTTCCAAGGGATTGTTGTCTAGAATAGAAAATTATCAGGTATCCCCTCCCATTGCCACGTTATCAAAGATATCGCATGGGCTGGGGGTTCCTATAGGCACCTTCTTTGACTCAGAAGAGACAACAAATGAACAAAGTTATGCAGTGACATTGAAAAATGAACGAAGACATGTAAACAGGAGGGGACTTACATCGGAATTGAACTATTACTCGCTGTCAGGCTGGAAGTCGAACAGTTTGATAGAGCCCTTTGTCGTAAAATACTCTGCCACGGATAAAAAGCCAACAAAACTCTATGATCACACGGGCGAAGAATTTTTATTAGTGTTGAAAGGCAAAATTGATTTTAAATACGGGAAAAAGACAATCAGGCTTGAAACAGGGGACTCAATCCATTTTAATCCTTTAATTCCGCACCGGGGGCAAAATGCCGGAAAAACTGAAAGCGAATGCCTTGTAATCGTTATAGAGGATGTGAAAAGATGAAAAAACAAATGAGAAGAAGCAGTTTTTCCAAAATAAGTTTATTAACCACCTAAATTTTAAGGAGGCTTTACCATGAAAAAATTATTAAGTTTTATGCTGGCTGTTACCTTGTTTTTATTTTCCGGGAATGCGTTTGCGGTCACAAAAGTTAAGCTGGGTGTTGTAACCAAACCCGGCAGCGCCCAGAATATCGTTGCTGAAAAATTCAAGGAACTGATTGAGCAGCGGTCGAATAAAAAATTTGAGATTAAAATTTATCACTCGGCATCCCTTGGCAATGAAACTGAAATCCTTCAACAGGTACAGATGAACACCATCCAGATGGCTATTGTCACAGGGGGGCCATTTGATACCTTTGATCCCATCACCCGGGTCATTAACTACCCGTTTCTTTTCAAAAACAGTGCCCAGGCAGATAAAATCCTTGACGGCCCTCTGGGTGCACAGATCCTTAAAAGCCTTGAAAGCCATGGCTTCAAAGGATTGAGTTTCTCTGAAAACGGGTTTAGAAACCTGACTAACAGCAAGCATCCTGTCAGGACCCCTGATGATGTCAAGGGGCTTAAGATAAGGGTTATGGCATCTGCCATTCACAAGGCGATCTGGAAAGCGCTTGGCGCCAATCCGACTCCCATGCCCTGGCCGATCTATACGGAACTTGAGCAAAAGGTTATTGACGGACAGGAAAATCCGTTGTGGGTCATGGAAGTGTATAAATTTTATGAAATCCAAAAATATATGTCTCTCACGCGCCATGTTTATTCATATCACATTGACGTTGCATCTCTCAAATGGTGGAAAACCCTTGATAAAAACGATCAGGACATGATCCGGAAGGCCATGTATGAGGCAGCGGTCTATCAGCGTAAAGATAATCGCTCAAAAAATGCCGCCCGCCTTAAATTTTTAAAGGAAAAAGGTATGCAGGTTGTTGAGCACCCTGATATTGCTGCATTCAGGGCCAAGGTTGCTAATCTGAAGAATATGGATATTTACAAGGACCCGAAAGTACAGGACATGCTTTTAAAAATTATGAAAGCAGCTAAGTAAGATTGATTTATTCTTTAAGGCTGGCGGCTGGCGTTTTCTTGCAGGCTGCCGGCCTTTCCCCTTTATAACGGAGACGGTTATGATTAAGAGATTCAGTTTCCTTATCAACCACTGGATAGAATATCTGTTGTTCTCCCTGGGATTCACCATGACCCTGGTTGTTGCCGTCCAGGTGTTTTGTCGATACATACTGAACCACTCTTTATTCTGGTCAGAGGAACTTGCCCGCTTCCTTCTGGTGTGGTTGACTTTCCTTGGAGCGTCCTGTGCATATTATCGGAAGGCCAACCCCGGCGTTGATTTTCTTTATGCAAAGCTGCCTCTGGTATTGAAAAAAATATCGTCCGTATTTACCCATCTTGCATCCATGGCATTGTTTGTGGTCATGATCGTCTACGGATGCAAGTTTGCCTGGTTCGTACGTTTGCAGATTTCCCCGGCACTCCAGATACCCAAATGGATTGTTTTAAGTATTATCCCCGTCAGTGGTGTTCTTTTGATGATCCATGCTGCGGCCTTCCTGTTTTCCGAATTTAAGAGAGATTCAAATGACCACTGAACTCTTGATCCTATCCCTTCTTTTTCTTTTTGCCATTAACACACCCATTGCCATTGCCATTGGTGTCGCATCTGTCGCGGCCATCCTGGTGCAGGGTGATTTCAACCTGATGATGGTGGTGCAGCGCATGTTTGGCGGTACGGATTCCTTTCATCTCATGGCGGTCCCGCTTTTCATGTTCACCGGGACCATCATGGAGGCCGGTGGTATCAGCCGGCGGATTATTGATTTTGCCAATGCCCTTGTGGGCTGGCTTCCTGGCGGACTTGCAGCTGTGACGATTGTATCTGCCATGTTTTTTGCGGGTATCTCAGGCTCGGCTGCTGCTGATGCAGCCGCTGTCGGCGCTATTCTGATCCCGGCTATGAAAAAGTCCGGGTACGATTCCGACTTTGCAGCGGCTGTTCAAGCCTCGGGCGGATCCATCGGTGTCATCATTCCCCCTTCCATTCCCATGATTATATTCGGTTTTCTGACAGGGGCATCCATCGGCCGTCTTTTTGCCGCCGGTATTCTGCCCGGTATCCTGATAGGCTTTTCTTTAATCACCGTTGCCACGTTCATTTCCTGGCAAAAAGGCTACTCTGCAACCATAGGGTTTTCAATCAAAGAAACCTGGCGGACGTTTAAACGGTCCCTGCTGGCAATGGGTGCCCCGGTTATTATCCTGGGAGGGATCCTGTTCGGTGTTTTCACTGCTACGGAATCCGCAGCAATTGCCGTTGTGTATGCCCTTGTCGTCGGTATGTTTATTTACCGGAAGATTAAAGTGAAAGATCTTGTCCCCCTGTTCATCAATGGTGCTATAACCTCTGCCATTGTCATGTTTATTATTGCGACAGCATCAGTATTCAGCTGGATTGCGGCCATTGAAGATATCCCGGCCCAGTTGGCCGGAACCCTTCTGGGCCTGTCTGACAACCCTGTGATTTTGCTTTTGCTGATAAATATAGTGCTGCTGATTGCCGGAACCTTTGTTGAGACGACAGCAGCACTCATACTGCTGGTCCCGATGATAGCGGCCATGGCGCCTTCCCTGGGTATCGACATGATCCAGCTTGGCGTAATTGTCGTAACCAACCTGGCCATCGGCATGCTGACCCCTCCCATGGGCATATGCCTGATTGTTTCATGTTCCATATCCAATGACAGTATTGCTGCCATCAGCAAACGCATCCTGCCCTTCCTGGGAATATTAGTTGCAGATCTTTTAATCATAACTTTTTATTCTCCGATTACCATGTGGATGGCAACCCTGGTGGCAAACTAAAAACACAAAAAGGGATATTACAATTATTTGGTGCAGGTGTAATGGCAATTTTTTTGAAAGCAGTTTGGGAGCCCTGCGCTGGAGGTCGGCAGGGCTCTCCTGTTCAGCAAAAATGTTTGGAAATCATCAGGCATAGTTAATTTCAATTTGTTTTACGTTTGATTCCGGTAATGCTTTCCTTGGAATTGTAATGGTCAAAATTCCTTTTTTAAATACAGCATTCACTCTATCCCGGTCCGCATCATCAGGTAAAGATAATACTCTTTGAAATGAACCGTATGATCTTTCCAACCGGTAAAAGTGCTTATTTTTTTCTTCGTTTTCCTGTTTTTTTTCACCGCGAATGGCCAAGGTATCATTGGTAATTTCAAGTTTGACATCTTTTTTTTCTACACCCGGTATCTCAACCGAAACCGTATATTCCTTTTCAGTTGCTCCAAGATCCAGATGGGGTTTGAGAATATCCCCCGCCATGTTTGAGAAAAACGGATTACCAGGTTCAAATAAAAGGGTTCCAAATCCGGAGAACACATTATTAAAAAGACGGTCAACCTCTTCATGCAGCGTTTTTAAGGGGCTTGGAGCATATCCTCCGTGACGTATAACGTGCCCGCGCTTTACAGGTACGGCATACCCGTTATTTTCATTTTCTTTTTTAAACCAATTCCATGGGGCCAGCTTTTTGATATTCATATCTCACCTCCTTAGTTTAAGCTGCATTGATTTTAATCATCCTGGGTTTGGCTGCTTCTGATTTTGGCAGGTGAAGCCTTAAAACTCCATCCTTAAGATCTGCCTCGACTTTTTCTATATCAATGGTCTGGGGCACGGAAAAACTTCTGGCATATTCAACATCCCAAAATTCTTCCCATTTTGAAACCCCCTTGTTTTCAAATTTCCTTATACCGGAAAGAGAAAGTGTTCCATTGTCGATATTCACTGAAATATCTTCTTTTATAACACCGGGCATATCTGCATAGAGCAGGATCTCATCATCATTTTCATAGATATCAACGGCTGGAATCGCTGAACGTAATTCTCTTGTTTTTTCAATATTTTTGTTGTCTTGTTTTACAAGTTCTCTTGTTTCATCCATGACAAACCTCCTTTTAAATATGAACATATGTTTTATGGCCTTAACCTGTATTTATTTTATCGTAATCTGTTTTGGCCTGGCCGCCTCTGTTTTTGGAAGCATAAGGTAGAGGATTCCGTCTTTTAAGGCTGCTTCTGCTTTTTCGGCATCAACATCATCCGGCAGCGTGAAACTTCTTGAAAAAGTATTTGATCCTCTTTCAGTTCTGTGGACTTTGAATCCGTCAGGAGAGTCAGCCGCGCGGGTTCCACTGATTTCAAGATAATTGCCCTGGATTTTTACGTTTAAATTATCTTTGGTAATACCGGGAACCTCGGCCCTGACTTCAAAATGATCACCATCCTCATAAAGGTTGGTTCTAGGCAAGCTGCCATTAACTGCCAAACCAGGCCCGCAGTCATAAAAATAGTCAAAATCACCAAAAATTCTGTCCATTCTGTTCCGGAGCAGATCCATGGCCCCGAACATTCTGTCAAGATCACTCATTCTTGTAAACATAGTTCCGTCTCCTTTTATTAATGGTTGTAAATCCGGGAATCAGTGAAATTGCCTTGCCAAATCCGGGCATAGTGTTTATTGAAGCGGCCTTTAAGACTAGCAAGGTTTGTTCTTCTGTTCCCGTCTTAAAAGTTGAAAACAAAATAGTAATAAAAATTACCATGTCAATATAATTTTCATTACTATTTATAAATTTTTTAATTCAGTAATTAATTTGAGATACAGAAAGGTCAGTAAATCACGGCATTTTTTACCATTATTTTAGAAAAGTCATCCAACAGTTGAGAACTTAAGTTCCACCTGTGCCAGTAAAGCCTGACCCTGATATGGCAGTCCGGAGCAAGGTCTGTCAGGCGGCCTGCCAGGATATGGTCAAGAGCCTGGAGATCGGGAATCATGCCATAGGCAGCCCCGTTGATTATCATATCTGCAAAAATTTCTGATGATGGCACATAATGGATTGGTATTTCAGGCATTGGTGTTTTAAAAAACATGTTGAAAAATTGATCATGGAGATCATCCCTGCGGTTGAAAATAACGGCCGGGGCTGCTTTAAAATTTTCCATATCCCGGTTTTTTGAAAAATAAATGCCTGCAAATTCAGGCGTTGCAGCCAGACGGTAAGTCATGGTACCGATATAGGTTGCCCTGCACCCCTGGACCGGAGTGCTTTGTGATGAAATACACCCGGAGACTTCTCCGTTTCGCAGCATTTTATGGGTCTTATCCTGATCATCTACCTTTAAGTCAAGCAAGACCTTATGGCATTTTAAAAAAGGACTCACGGCAGGAAAAAACCATGTGGCCAGGCTGTCTGCGTTAATGCCCGCAGAAAGGATTTTAAATTTGCTGTTCCTTTTTTTTTCTACCTGCCTTTCAAGATCTGCTTCCAGGGTTTTTACCTGCATATAATGTTTGAGCAGCCGCTGTCCTGCGGGTGTGGGCCGGGGTGGCATAGTGCGGGTAACCAGGACCTGCCCTGCCTGATCTTCCAGGAGTTTGACCCGCTGGGATACTGCTGACTGGGTAATACAAAGCCTGCGCGAGGCTTTGTCAAATCCCTGTTCTAAAATAACGCAGGCAAGTGCTTCTAAGAGTTTATAATCCAGCATAGCTGATTATTAGCACAACTGATAATAAAACAAAAACATAAATATTGCTGCACATTGACCATGCCATAACCGCTTTGCCTGATAATACAAATTATAAGGAATATTTATAAATCATAAAATAAATTAATTTTACTATTTTGATTTGCTTGATTATCATCCCTGGATTATTAAACCTTGTGAAAAGAGGATTGCCCATGCTGATGACTTTCCTGAAAGGGTTTGGAACCGGAAGTGGCCTGATTATCGCTATTGGTGCCCAGAATGCATTTGTATTAAACCAGGGTGTAAAAAAAAACCATTATATTATCGTTCCCTTGATCTGTGCTTTTTGCGATGCTTTTCTTATCACGCTTGGGGTCACAGGGACAGGAACTTTGATTGCCTCCAGCAAAATCCTTTCTTTATTTGCCGGCATGGGCGGTGCATTGTTTCTTTTTTTATATGGTGCAGGGTCTTTTATGTCTGCTTTTAAAGGCGGCGGCCTGGCTGCTGACAATAAAGTTCAAACATCCCTGAAAGCTGTTGTTCTTGCCACCCTTGCCGTTACCCTGTTTAATCCCCATGTTTATATTGATACCATCCTCCTGCTTGGCAGCATTGCAGGCCGGTTTCAACCACCGGGTCATCTTTATTTCGGTGCAGGAGCAGCCATGGCATCCTTTGTCTGGTTTTTTTCACTGAGTCTTGGCGGAAAATTTATGGCGCCGTTTTTTACAAATGAATTGTCCTGGAAAATCCTAGACACCCTTGTGGGCATCACCATGTGGGTTATTGCTTTTTCTGTTGGCAAAAGTTTGTTCGGTCATTAGGGTTTCTTTGCCTGCAAAGGATTCGATCCCGTGTCCTGGCAGAAGAACAATCAGCCAGGATTGTTTTACCCGCCAGTGAAAGCCTTAAATTTGAATACCGGCATATGTATTAGGGAAAAGAATGGAAAATTATTCGCCCGTGTTTTTTTACATAAAATGCCCGTAATGCAGGGTATGACTGATTAAATGTGACTTGAACCGGTCAATGGGTTTTTTTTCTCTGATAACATACCGGTACATGCCGGCATTGGTGATATCCCCGATGAAAACAGCACCGATCAGCCGGGTGCCTTTTTTATTAAAAACGATCTTGCGAAAGGTATGGCCGGATTTTTCAATATAGACCTCGACATCCTTATTCCTGGTATGGACAACCCCCATGGAGACAAAGGGCTCGGCAGCAACCTGGGTGGCGTTCATAATGCCAAATGTCCCTGTATACCGTGTTTTTATGCCTGCCATGTTAAGGCCTGCACAGATTCCCATTTCAACGGCATTAGTCCACAGGGCAGTTGTGACCTTTTCCCCTGTTACGGGATCATGGGTAACGGCAACATCTCCTGCGGCAAAGGTGTCTTTTACATTGCAGGCCGTGTGTTTATCCACAAGGATTCCCTTGTTAATTTTGATGTTGCTTTTCTGGATAAAATCCGTGTTGGGGATCACTCCTTTTCCCACACATACCATCTGGCAGGGCAGTTCCTTGCCGTTACTCAGGGCTACAGCGCATACGCCGCCGGCATCCGTGACCACGTCAGTGGCACTGCACCGGGTCATAATTTCAAGGCCGGCATTATCCAGGGCTTTTCTGATCAAAAAGGCATCCTCAGGCTCCATGAGCTGGGAAAGAACCTCCGGCGAATAGACCACCAGGGTCACCCGGATTCCTTTTTCAAGCATGGCAAAGGCGGCCTTCAGGTTGAGAATACCGCCACCCAGCATGACCACATGATTGGTGTCCTGTAACCGCCTGGCCATGGCCATGGCATCAGCCAGGGTTTTTAAGGAGAACACTCCTTTGGTATCAAGCCCCTTGATGGTCTCAGGCATATAAGGCCTGCTGCCCGTAGCAAATAAAAGCCTGTCATATGGAATTGCTTCACCTGATTTTGTTGTTACGGTTTTTGGGGCTGTATCAAGGGCGCTGACAGCCGTATCGGTCCGGACATCAATGCCTTGTTCGGTGAACATGCCATTACCGGAAAGGGTGATATGGGAAGCCTTTTTTTTGCCGTTGATAATATAAGGTATCATGGGTCTGAAATAGGGCGGGGATTTTTCATCGGAAAGAACAGTAATGATACCGGCCTTATCTTTTTTGCGCAGGGTATGGGCTGCTGCCATGCCGGCAGCACTCCCCCCCACAATCACATAATGGTTTCCCATTGTTCTATACTCCTTTCCCGGTAACAAGCTCCTTTGATACAGCTTTGCGCCTGTCTGCGGAAAATGTGTCAACACTCTCATAAACCAGCGCCTTTGTGGGGCAGGAAGCCACACATGCCGGGACTTCAAGGTCAGGGCACCGGTCACAGCGATAGGCTTTGTGAAGGGCTTTATCCCGGCCGATTACCCCATATGGGCAAACCATGACACAGGTCCAGCACCCAATGCACTTGTCTGTATCAGTCACCACCGTGCCCTGGTCAGACCGGGTTATGGCTCCGCTGATACAGGCATTGATACAGGGTGCATCTTCACAATGACGGCACAGGACCGGAATCCGGGTGTTTTCCGGAACCCATTCCACATAGAGCCTTGATTTGGGTTTTGGGGTCTCAAACATGGCTTCAAACAGGTTCTTTGTTTTGGAGTGTTCTACTGCACAGGCTAATTTGCAGGTGTTACATCCAGTGCAGATATCTGTTTTTACAAATATTTCTTTATAATCTGGCATAACAGATCCTTTCATGGGTTTCATTGTTTGTATGGTGTCCTATTCAAGTCCCAGGCCGGCTCGCCGTTCATCAAGGGCCTGTAACAATACATCCGCAGCCTTGTTTGGATCAGGTTCAACAATAAAATATCCGCCTGTAAGCTCTTTTACGTCCTGGGTCAGAATCCTGGTCACCAGGGGCCCGCCTGTTATGGGGAGCATGACCCCCACATGGGTTGGAAGCCCTGCTGATACGGCATAGGTTCCAATGGAGATTGCTTTTTCCGATGTGGGTTCCGGTGCAGAAGCCACCACAGGCAGTTTATCTGTGTCCACTCCCAGATAATTGGCCAGGGCCACGGCAATCTCAATAGCCCTGGAATTGTCCACACAAGAGCCCAGATGAAGGACAGGTGGCAAAGGACCACCAAGACCGTTTGCCTCCCCAATGGCATTCAGCACAGTAAAAAGACCTTTCCCGCACAATTCTTCGGTTTTGGAAGGATCCATGAAATCATGGCGCATTAAAGACCCTGCCCCGCATCCGGTTGCCACAACCAGGACATTTTCTTTTAATAATTTTGCCGTCATGGTTGTATAGTTGATATCCTGGGATATTTTCACATTGTTACACCCGGCAAAAAGGCAGAGCCCTTTTATGTTGCCGGATTTGATATTATCCACTAAAGGAGCAAGCGGATCTTTGTCATTCAGTTTGGAAAGGGCTGCCACAATCGACTCGGTCGAAAAGCCTGCCACAACCGTATTCTTAATCTCCGGGATATCTGTTTTCCTGTTCTTTCTTGCTTTAAAGGAAGAAATGGCGTGGGTTAATGCCTGTTTTGCGTTTTCAGCAGCGGTTTCATCTTTAACCTCAATATGGGTGGCCCCGGTAATTTTACAGATATCCATGGTGGTGATCACTTTTGTGCCCATACATTCTGCAACCGATGCAACCGATGGCATGATACACTGGTAATCGACAATCATAACATCTATGGCACCTGTCAGAAGGGCCATTTCCTGGGAAACGGAATGGGTGCATGAAGGGATGCCGTGCCGTTCCATCAATTCATTGCCGGTACAGCAGATTCCCACCACATTGATTCCGTCTGCCCCGGCCTGTATGGCTTCGTCCTGCATGGCTTCTGCCACCTGCACAATCACTTCGGAGAGAACAGGATTGTGGCCGTGAAGGGCAACATTAACGCTGCCGGATTTCAGGGTGCCAAGGTTGGCACAGGTTACCTGGGGAGTTGGAGTGCCAAAAAGGATATCAGCAAGATCGGTTCCCATGTAGCAGCCGGCAAGGTCTGCAACACTGCATCGCAATCCGCCCAGCAGCAGGTTGACCGGGTCTGCATCCACTCCGTAAAGGGTCCTGTGCATAATCTCGGAGATTTCATGGTCAATCCCTTTGGGAACGATCCCCAGGCCGGAAAGGACCTTGACCCTTCCAGGCGTTACCACACTTGCAGCCCACATGACCGGGGTCTCTTTTTCATGGAAATCTGCCAGGGCTGCCAGGGCAACATCCCGGGCAATCTCGTTGTCCTTTCTGTCATCAACGGCAATATTCATCCGGGCAGCGACTTTTTTAAGCTTCACAGGGTCGGTGATCTTATAGTCCCGGGCTTTCCCCTGAGTCATTTTCAAAAGGGTATGGGCAAGGTGCTTGGCATGGCCGGAATGGGCTGCGGTTCCCGCAGCAATTGCCCTGTCAAGCCCCCTGGCCACCATTACGTCGGCTGTGGCGCCGCATATGCCGGTCTTAGCGCCTTCTTCAAAGGGGTTGATCCGGCACGGACCCTGGAGACAATGGCGGCAGCAAAGACCTGTTTCACCGAATCCGCACTGGGGCAGCATCTGTTCGTACCGGTTCCAGACAGTTGGAATGTTTTTTTCTTTGGCCTTGGCAATCATCTGCATTACAGCCGGATCTGATGTAAATTTTTGGAATTGCTGATTGTCTGACATTGAATCCTCCTTGTGCATAATGGTGAATTTTTGTATCAAAAAAACAGATACGCTTTAAAAACAGATTCTTACCCATTTGGGTCAGACTGGCAACAATGATTAAAACGCTAAAAAACAGGGATATAAATTAGTTGTTTTTAATGGATTGTAAAAATGATCTCAGATTCATTTTTTTATTTTTCAGATTAAATTTTTTTCGCAGATTACCCCGGTAGGTTTCAATGGTATAGGAGGATATTCCCAGGAACTGTGCCATTTCCTTTGTTGATTTTCCATGGCGGATGAGGTCGGCAATCTGCATTTCCCTGGGGGTCAGGTTTTGGTATTTTATGGAGAGTGTCTGGCTGAAAGAGGATGTCACCAATTCCAGATTCTTTTTAATGGTTGAACAGATGATCCGGTTGTTTTTGTTTTTCAATTTGGATAACAATTCTTCAAGAAAGGGCAAAACCAGGGTATCAATGTTATTTAAAATCTTTTTTTCAATCTCATGGCTTTGCTCGCTGCTTTTTTTAAGCAGGATCTTTAAAGCGACATTGGCTTCTGACAATTCCCTGTTGACTTGTTTAAGTTCTGCTGTTCTTTGTTCAACCGTTTTTTCAAGAATCATGTGGGCGTTCCACAAAGCTTTTTCATCCTGTTTCCTCTTGGTGATATCCCTTACGATACCAATGCTGATCCATTCGCCATCCACTTTTGTGACGGACAATGACAGCCCTATGGGGAATTCAGTCCCGTCTTTTTTGGTGGCTGTTAACTCTATCAACCGGCCGATGAGAGGGCCTTTGCCTGTTTGCTTGAATTTTTCAAAACCCTTTTTATACTGGTCATGGTATTTCCCGGGCGCAAGGATCAGATGAAGGTTTTTGCCCATGATTTCTTTTTTTTTATAGCCAAATATCTTTTCAGCCGCTGGATTCCAGAATGATATTTTTCCCTCGGGTGTTATCATGATAATTGCATCAATTGTGGCATTTGTGAGCAGGTAATATTTTTGTTCAGCCAGGTTTCGTGCGGTTTCAAGCGCTTTTATCTCTTGTCGTTTCATTCGTTTTTCCATCTGCCTGGTTATGAGTTTAAGTATCTCACCATTTTATAAGCACCAAAGTCAAGAATTCAAATATAATCGTTTATTCAGTTTTTAGAACCTGTACCAGGGGAATTTATCATTGAATTAACAAACAGATTCAATTATTTCAGGCTTTTTTGATATTGTTTCTGTAAAATATAATATTTGTTAGAATGTCTTGACAACTTTACAAATATAAATTAATTTAATCCTGTGTTTAATCAATATTTTGAGGTTAATTATGCTTAACTCACAATCACCTGTCCCCTTATACCACCAACTGGCCGATCTTTTAACAAGGCAGATAAGGTCAGGATCATATAAAAAAGGTGATGTGATCCCTTCTGAAACCTTGATTGCAAAACAATATAAAATCGGCAGACCAACCGTCCGGCAAGCCATGGATATCCTTGTCAGGAAAGGACTTGTGGAACGTAAAAGAGGGTCTGGGACCTTTGTAAGGGAACAAGAACATCAGGTGGATCTTTTTTCCCTTGCAGGAACATCCCAGGCCTTTTTAACTAAAGGCATCAAGACAGCATCAAAAATTCTGGAACCAGTATCTGTAAGGAAAATTGATGATGACAAAAACAATCCGTTTAACAGGAAAAGAGCATTTTTTTTATCGCGTTTGACCCTTGTTCAAAAAGACCCGGTATTATTGGAAGATATATATTTACACCCGGAATTATTTTTGGGGATAGACAGGCTGGAACTTGAAAACAGGTCTCTTTCAGGGGTGGTATCTGATCAATATTACCTGGAACCTGAAACCGCCCGGCAAACTTTTAAAATATCTTTTTTACCTGAGACTAAGGCAGGCCTTTTGGGGCTTCTTCCTTCCGACCCCATACTTGAAGTTCAAAGGACCCTTAATTTTCCGGGTGCCAAAGGGGCCATATTTTCAAGGTTGTACTGTAGGACTGATACATTTTTATTTTCCCAGACCATGAACCTTGCAATGCAATAAAGATAAATAAGTCAGGAGCAGATAAAATGAAAAACAGGGGATATTATGGTGATTACGGCGGGGCATTTTTGCCTGAAATCCTGGTTGCCACATTTGATGAATTAGAAAAAGAGTTTGAAAGAATAAAAAAAGATCCATCTTTCTGGAAAGACTATGAAACCTTGATGTCGTCATATTCGGGAAGACCCACCCCTTTGACATTTGCAGGTAATCTTACCCAAAAATTCGGCGGTGCGAAAATATATATCAAGCGGGAAGATCTCAATCATACCGGTGCCCATAAGGCAAACAATGTCATGGGCCAGGGGATGCTCGTCAAACAGATGGGTAAAAAAAGGGTGATCGCAGAAACAGGGGCCGGCCAGCATGGTGTTGCAACAGCCACAATGGCAGCAAAGTTTGGATTCGACTGTACCATATACATGGGCGAGGTGGATGTGTTAAGGCAGCGTCCTAATGTGTTCTGGATGGAACAACTGGGGGCCAAAGTGGTTCCTGTAAAAGACGGGACAAGAATCTTAAAGGATGCCATAAACGAGGCATTCCGGGACTGGGTAACCAACATGGATACCACTCATTATGTCCTTGGAACAGCCTGTGGCCCGCATCCGTTCCCGGAAATGGTTTCTTATTTCCAATCCATTATTGGAAAAGAAGCAAGAAAACAGATCCTTGATGCAGAAGGCAGGCTTCCCAAAAGGGTGTATGCCTGTGTGGGAGGAGGCTCCAATGCCATGGGGCTTTTTTCAGGTTTTTTTAATGATCCGGTCGAGCTTATCGGGGTTGAGGCGGGCGGTAAGGGATTAAATTCAGGCAGGCATGCTTCAAGGCTTTGCTCAAATGACGCAAGTGCCGGCATTGCTCAGGGGTATAAAACTTATTTTCTCCAGGACGATGACGGACAGATGAAAGAGACCCATTCTATTTCAGCAGGCCTGGATTATGTCGGCGTGTCCCCGATCCTTTCCCATATGCATGATACCGGAAAGGCAAGGTTTGAGAGCGCCACTGATACTGAAGTTATAAAAGCCTTGCAGCTGACCATGCAAAAAGAAGGTATTATCCCTGCCCTTGAGTCTTCCCATGCCTTTGCAAGGGCTTTTAAAGAGGCACCTTGCCTGTCAAAGGAAGAAGCAATTATAATCAACCAGTCCGGCCGGGGGGACAAGGATATTTTTACTATTGCAGATGCAGTTGATGATCCTGAATGGAAAGAATTTATTATTGAAAAGGCAAATGAATACAATGCTTGAATCATATATAAAAGAACGCCGCAAATCCCGTGATATTCTTTTGATGACCCATATTGTCATGGGATACCCGTCCTTTGAAGACTCTTTTGAAATAGTAAGGCAGATGGTTGAGGCAGGTGTCGATTTAATGGAATTGCAGATCCCGTTTTCAGAACCCATGGCTGACGGCCCTGTTATTTTAAAAGCAAACCAGAAAGCCCTTGAAAAAGGGTCAAGCCTTACAAAATGCTTTGACTTTGCCCAAAGAGTGGCAAAAGAATTTCCCATCCCGTTTTTATTCATGAGCTATGCTAACATACCTTTTAAATACGGCATGGAAAAATTTTCAGACAAGATGGCAAAGATAAATATAAAAGGTGCCATTATCCCTGATCTTCCGCCGGAAGAGGGAGAAGACTACATAAGGGCCATGAATAAAAACAGCTTGAGCCCCATTTATATTTTTTCTCCTGAAACCAGTGATGAAAGGCTTTTATACCTTTCTTCCTTTGCTTCCGGTTTTGTCTACTGCCTTGCAAGAAAAGGCGTGACAGGAAAAAAGACTGCTTTTTCAAATGACCTTGCCGTTTATCTTTCAAAATGTCAAAAGGCCACAAACCTTCCCCTGGCTGTGGGGTTCGGCGTAAAAGACAAGGCTGATGTGGATTATTTAAAAGGCAAGGCAGATATTGCCGTGATAGGTTCCCGGACAATCCGGATAGTGGAAGAAAAAGGGGTGGCTGCAACCGGGGATTTTATTAAAAGTTTAGTTTGATCAGGTCTGCTGGTTCAGGGCGATATCCCTTGTCCGGTCTTTTGTCCGTATAACACCCATGCCCTAACGGGCACAAGGCTCTCCACAGCGGCAGGTGAGCTTAGTCGCAAAAAATTCAAATTTCTCTTGACATTACACCAATAAATGAATACTATAAGTAGCATATTCACGATAAAGGAAGATTGCTATGCTTAACACAAGATATGATCATGTTACATGTAGAAAGCAAGAAGGTGCACATTACACACCATCACATTTCGCAAATTTTATTTCAAAGAAGATTATCGAACACGCTTCATTGAAAGAAAATATAAAAATCGTTGATCCTGCTGTTGGTGATGGAGAACTATTAATCAGCTTAGTGCAAACTTTATATGATAATTCAATAAAAGAGATTGAAGTTCATGGGTTTGATATTAACCATACTTCAATTGAGATTGCAAGAAGCAGACTAAAAAAACAATTCCCAGAGCTCCTGATAAATTTGCAAAATACCGATTTTTTGAAAATGTGTTTAGAAATAGACCCTTCGAGTCTGTTTTCTACAATGTCAAACCCTGAGTTCGATCTATTAATAGCAAACCCGCCATACATACGAACACAAGTTTTAGGTGCAAAACAGTCCCAACTTCTAAGCAAAAGATTTGGATTAAAAGGTAGAGTTGATATATATCAAGCCTTTTTAGTTGCAATGAAAAATATATTAAATACCAATGGTATTGCTGGCGTAATTGTATCTAATAGGTTTCTAACGACAAAAGGTGCTGGAAAATTTCGTGAAATTATTCATAACCAATATACAATAAAGGGAATTTATGATTTCGGGGACACCAAGGTGTTCGAAGCTGCTGTTTTGCCTGCTGTAATGATTCTTTCTCCATGCAATAAGCAAAATAACTCTAATGTTCCATTTTCATCCATATATATGGCAGATAATGAAAATAATACCAAAGAAATTCCATATGTTGAGAACCAAATAGAAGCCCTCAGATATAAGGGTGTGGTTTTTTCAAAAAAAGGTAAGTTTATAGTTAGAAATGGAACTTTAACATTTGATTCTAAGCCCTCTAATTTATGGAGACTTCAAGATTCTGAATCCGAAGAATGGCTAAATAAAGTAGCTGAAAATACATGGTGTTTGTTTAAAGATATTGGTAAAATTCGTGTTGGTGTAAAAACTACTGCTGACAATGTATTTATTCGATCCGATTGGAAAACAGAAATTGGTTACAAACCTGAATTATTGTTACCATTAACAACTCACCATGTGGCAGGAAGATTTAGATGCAATGAGCAACCGAAAAAATCAATCCTATATCCTCACAAGTATATTAACGGAAAAAGACAAACCGTTAATATTGACAAATATCCACTTTCAAAAAAATATCTGGAGCATAATAGAGAACAACTATCTGGGAGAAAGTATGTTATTGAAGCAAACAGACAATGGTTTGAAATTTGGGTTCCACAAAATCCTGCACTTTGGAATCAACCAAAAGTAATCTTCCGCGACATATCAGAACATCCAACATTTTGGATGGATAATGATAAGACGGTTGTTAATGGTGACTGCTATTGGTTGTTACGTGAGAATAAGAATATGCCAGAGAATATTTTGTGGCTTGTTTTGGCCGTTGCAAATTCTCGTTTTATAGAAAACTTTTACGATATTAAATTTCAGAATAAACTATACTCGAATAGGAGGAGATATATTACTCAATACGTCGAACAATTTCCTATACCAGATCCAAGCCTTCCAGAATCAAAAAAACTCATCAGTTTAGCTGAACAATGTTATAACGAACCAACACAAAAGAATCGAATAGTAATTGAAAATGAAATTGACAATATGATTTGGTCGATTTTTAAGGCTCCCCAATTACAAATACTTAAGGATTAAAGACAGATTGACCTTTTATTCCTTCAAAAAAGCTCATAGGTATTGATCTTTGACATTTATAGCTTTCTCTTGGAACATACGTAAAATGCGAACCAAGTTTATTCCCAGGGCATAAAACCCCGCCCTCAACTATATTTGTAACAGGATTTGTAAGGGCTATAAAATAGCGCATATTCCGAGTAGTAAACCCGTTACATCCTGGAATTATTTTTTCAAATTCAGGACTGTATTTACCCAAATCAACTGTTGGTGAATCTTGAATCTTTACTTCAAGAGCTTGATTTTTAATATCAGGATATCCACCAGCAAGCAATTCATCATCGTTAATGTTGTAACCTATCGCAGAAGCAAAAATCTCTTCAAGCAGTTGCCCTCTATTTTTTGTTGCTGCTGGTTCAATAGGTAAACCAATGATTTTATCAAGAACTATTTTTTTGATTGTAGATAGT
>JAADHV010000120.1 GCA_013151635.1 Deltaproteobacteria bacterium
CACCTTACCATAATGTACTTGTTGAAGAAGCATTCCCAAAAAAAATTCATTCTGTAAAAAGATTGCGTGAATGGTTATCAGGTAACGAAATTCCCTGGACCAAAGACATGTTAAAATCAGAGCTTTTTGATTTATGTTCCCGTTTTGCAGTAAAACCAGAATTTTTGATTGATAGAATTGCTCGCAAAGAGGGGCATTCTATTTTACGAACACCTCCTTACCACCCTGAACTGCAACCTATTGAAACATGTTGGGCAATCGTCAAAAATTATGTTGCCCAGCACAATGACTGTACCATGAAAAAAGTTTTTATTTTACTGGAAGAGGGCTTTGCAAAGGTAACCAACAAAACATGCCAGAAGTTAATTGGAAAAGTAAATTTGCAAGAAGAGGCCTTTTGGACTGAAGACACCAGCAAAGCTATTTAACAAAGGATGAGGTCCTGGAAAAATTTGTCAATATCCAGTGCACCAGAAACAATACGGATTCCCACTGCGGGGTCTTCAGGATCAGGGGGAGACCGGGTTGAAATCTTCCCTGCCTATGAAGAGGACAAAGCAGTCAGGATCGATTTTTCGGAGACACCATTGAATCCATCCGTGAAATTGACACGTTAAAAGGGGATGTTTTAAGAGAATTCGAACAGATGATGTATCCGGCATCCCATTATGTGACCAAGAACCAGACCCGGAAACGGGCAGTTAAAGGAATTGTAGAAGAGCTCAAATAACGGCTGGAATATTTCAGGAACAATAATAAACTGGTTGAAGCCCAGCGCCTTGAGGAAAGGACCCGGTACGACCTGGAGATGCTCAATGAGATCGGCTATTGCAACGGTATTGAAAATTACTCAAGACACCTGAAAGGGAAAGCTTAAAAAACACTTGATATATATCGAGATATATATTATATGTAGTATGTAGCTTGATATATATCATTAAGAGGTGGCAATAATGCAAACAGCAAAAATATTTAAAAACGGTCGTAGCCAGGCGATACGCCTGCCTAAAGAATTTAGATTTGAAGGAACAGAGGTGTATATTAGCAAGGTCGGGCAAAAAGTGATTTTATCGGCCAAGCCTGGATCATGGAAAGACTTCTTTTTTTCTAATAGTAGGCCTACACCCGATTTCATGGAAGAAAGAGAGCAATTAGACCTTGAAGAAAGGAATATCTTTAAATGATTCATTACATGCTCGATACTGATATATGCAGTTATATTATACGAGAAAGGCCGATAAAAGTATTCGAACATTTTGAGACTTTAAAAATGGATCAACTTTGCATATCAGTGGTTACTTATGCAGAATTGCTCTATGGTGTCGAGCATTCATCATCAAAAAAAATAAACGAATCAATAGTAAATCAGTTTGTTAAACATCTCAGTATTATTGACTGGAATAAAAATGCGGCTGAACACTATGGAAATATCAGGGCTATTCTTCAAGCTGATGGTAATGTCATAGGTGCAATGGATATGATGATTGCTGCCCATGCCAGAAGCCAGGATATGATTCTTGTTACAAATAATGAAAAACATTTTAGAAGTGTCCCAAGGCTTCAAGTTGAAAATTGGACAAAATGAAACCACGCAGTTATATAGTTGGTTTGGTAATTGGAATTATTGCAACTACAATATTTTTCATTGGTATCGCAAAAATGGGTATTATTCATGCTCTTCCTGATAAAGATTTGTTCGTGGCCAAACAATATTGTGATCAATTATTTAATCAAGAAAAGTCGATATCAGGCGATGCTGTTCAAGAATGGGTTGTTGGACCTTTACTTGATAAATTTGAACGAGGGGTTGCCTTTCTTCTGAATAATGGCTGAAACTAATGATATAAGAGACTTGGCCTATCTATCTGAATCTGATATTCAAAAGTTAAACTTTGTAAATGCTTCCGGCAGTTATTTCTTCCGGAAATACTACAGGTCGGGCCTGAGGTCCCATATTTTTGAAGTGCTGGCCAAAAACGATGTACTGAAGGAAACCAGGGGAGAAGTCATAGACGGCGTACGGATGTTTCCAAGAGCAAGACCAAAAAAAATGTTTAGAATATTACGAAAAAGGTTTGAGAACAAAGAAAAAATTTTTCACGAAATAGAAAGATATCACATTTTGTTAAACTTTCTTGGGAAAGATCTTATTGCAGAATCAGAAGAATTCATTGTTGACTATACAGGGACCGGAGAAAGCCAGATTCTCCTGTGCGGTCTCCAGGAATATATTCAAGGAGAAATACTTGATCCCTGGAGGTTCTTTGGTGACAATTATTTAAAAGAATTGTTCAAGTCAGGTACGCACAGGGAGTCAAAGCTTTTGGACCTGATCCAAAAAGCCAGGAAGAATATAGCAAAATTCGTCAAAAGGATCCGGTCTATGATCAAGGAGACAGGATATATCCCCGATCTTGCAGGTATCGGCAACCTGGTCTTGACCCCTGAAGGAGGTCTTAAGCTGGTTGACATAAACAATATCGTTGAAATAAAATTTAACGACACTATCTTTATTGATGACAAAGGATATCCTTCCTGTGATGTTTCTGTTGAAGTCCTTTCCATGCTTGAGCGAAATATTTTTCAAAACGATCTTTTCATGGATGACCCGCTATACCGGCTTTTTTTATCAAAGAAAAGAAAAATAAAAGTAAAAGCACTTGAAAAAGAATTTTACAAGAACCTGTGAACCAAAGAAATTCAATAAATACAAGCTGAATTTTCAAAAAAAGTCAACTCATCCGGTTTGAATAAGAAGACCTGTAAGATATGTGCAGGTAATGGCCAGGCACTCTGTATCAAGATAGAGCCTGGCATTGTCATGGTAAAGGAACATTGCTTTTGCAGGCATGAGTTCCTCTTTGTCGTTGAAATATAAAATAACGGGGATTCTTGGGAGTGCCCGGAATCTGACACCCAGGTCATAGGATTTGGTTTCCATTATCATTCCGCCAAGTTTCAGGCATTGGGTTTTAAGTTTTTCAAGACGTCCGGAAAAACTAGTCTCAATAATTTTGCTGGTATTTGAGGTAAAACTTGAAAATAACGGGTCTGCATTTGCAATCTCCCTGAATGTAACCAGCCTGTTTGAGCTTTCCCGGATTTCATCAGGACACATTAATAAATATTTGCAGAGAACAACCTTTACGGCAAAACTAATCCTGTCTCCTGCAATGTCAACGAAATTATTCCGGTCAAATGCAATCCGGCGGTTGAAAAATTCAAATATAAATGATTGATCCCGTTTTTGGATGCCCAGGATCCCGGCCTTTTTAGAAAACTGAAAATCCTTGATATATGACAGGTATTCAGTGTATTTTTTATCAAATATTTTTGAATCATCCATATAATATCACTTTTTTTTTAATTCATTCAGCTTTGCCAGCAATACATCATATTCATCTTCATAATCCAGGAGATCCATCATGACCGGGGGCTTTGCAGAATGTGCCGGAAGGCGCTCCCTGGTTTCCCTGATCAGGATTTCAAGCTCTTCCATTCTCTTTTTTATCTTAAAAATCTTGTCGTGCATATTAATATTCTACTCCTGGTTTTTTTATTTGCTTTGTTAAAAAATAGCATAAAAACCGTCTGTATCAATTGATCTGAATCAAGAAAAACAAAATTCCCTTATTTAATGATACAAGACACCTTTTTTTAAAAAGATTTACCAAAAGAACAGGCAGGATAAGTGCAGACATTACAGTCAAGACATAGACCGCCGTGGGCAAGTTTTGCAAGGTCCCTGTTGTCTGGTTTTTCCCCTGAAAGCAGCCTTGGCAGCACAAGATCAAAAACAGTGATCTTGTGGTAAAGGCCGCAGGCAGGAATACCGACGATGGGGATATCACCTTTGTATGCGATCTGGAACATGGCACCGGGCAGCACAGCAGCACTGTAGAAAAGCCTGTCCACCCCTGCATCCTTGATGGCAAACCTTGTAACATCATCCGGGTCTACAGACATGCCGCCTGTGGTGATGATGATATCAGTATCTTTTGACAGATATTCCCTGAGCGTCTTTGCAATCAACTGGCGGTCATCCGGCAGGATGACGGTTTCAACCAGGTGTGATCCGTAGGAAAGCATTTTTTCTTTGACAACAGGCTCAAACCGATCCTTGATCAGGCCGTTGAAGACTTCACTGCCAGTGACAATCAGCCTTGCCCTGGCCTTTTTAAATTTATTAACTTCAAATACAGGGGCGCTTGATCTTGCAACACCAACAGCCAGATCCAGGGCATCCCTTTCAATAATCAAAGGGATGGCCCTTGTCCCTGCAAGTTTTTCCCCTTTTTTCACCGGGGTGTTGGTATGAATGGAAGCGCACATGACATCCGGAATCATGTTAAACTCAATAAGTGCTTCCACATTGATCTTTAAAAGCCCGTCACGGGCTGCCAGAAGCTCAAGTTTTCCTTCCTTTGGTTTATTCTTGTAAACCACACCATTTCCTGCAAGTGCCCGGACAAGCTCCAGGACAGCGTCATCCTCATGTACTTTTGTTTCATCCAGGTCAAGGATGTATAAATGGCTTTTTCCAAGCTTCATCAAATGGCAGATATCTTGTTTTTTTACCTTGTATCCTTTTGGGAATGCAACCCCTTTGAACTCATCGGGCCTGATTTCAGTGATATCATGGGCAAGGCTTAAACCGACAGCTTCTTCAACTCTGATTTTTTTATATGCACAATTTGGTCTGGACATGAATTCTCCGGCGTAAAACGTATTTAATGGTGTTCTCCATGGCTGTCTTCATATTGTTTTTCAATAATCAAGGCCGGCTTTAAAAGCATTGTCACCACAAACATGCCAAGGCCTAGCACACCGACAGTGATGAACAATTCCACATTACTGGGTGAATAATTTATGATCTCGCCCATGGGTGAAGGAACAAGGCCCGGTACAATAAGGCCGATACCTTTTTCAATCCATATGCCGACAATCAGCAGAACCAATGCCGGCATTAAAAAAACCTGCCTTTCCCCGAACGGATTAAAAGCCAGGATAACAGTACCTAAAAGATTGATGGATATGGCCGTCCAGATCCAGGGCACCAGGGAATTATGTCCTTCAAGCCCGAAAAACAAGTATATTGCTGACTGGCTGTGCTGGGTAGGAAAATAAAATTCCTTGAAAACTTCCGAAAACAGCATCAAAAGGTTAATAACGGCGGCAGATACGATAATAATCCGAAGCTTGTTAAAAATCTTATTGTCAATCTTATAATCCGTTGCCGAGTTCACCACATGAAGAACCAGGCAAATAATGGCGGGACCTGCTGCAAATGCTGAAGCCAGGAACCTTGGACCCATGAGCGAATTGTTCCAGAACGGCCTTGCCGGAAGCCCCTGGTACAAAAAGGCTGTAACCATATGGATAGCCACGGCCCACCCGATGGAGATAAAGACAAAAGGTTTATAGTATCTGCCCACAGGTTCTTTGCCCTTATAATGGCAGTAGACAATATAGGCTGGAATCAAGGCGTTGAGTGCAAGATACCCGTTAAGGACAAGAATGTCCCAGGAAAGCAGTGAAGACGGGAAATTGAGCTGGCCTATACCCGGAACCAGGTGCCAGAACTGCAAGGGTCTCCCAAGATCGACAAAAACAAAGGACATGCACATGACAAGCGCCCCGACAGCCACGACCTCACCGATGATAACCACTTTATGCAAATCTTTATCATTAAATACATAGGCTGGTAAAATCAGCATAACAGCCGCTGCAGCAACACCCACAAGAAAAGTAAAATTGGAAATATAAAATCCCCAGGACACGATATTTGACATATTGGTAGCAGAAAGGCCTAACCTGAACTGAATAAAATAGCCGTATACGCCGATTAACATCAGGCAGACCAGAAGGCACAGGTAAACCTGGTATCCGATGGAACCTGACAGGTTCCATAAAATGGCATCCTTTATAAATGAAAACAATCCTTTTGAAGTCGTATCTTTTTTCATATTATATCCTTAAGGGGACTTATTAATCAATAAAATACCAGAACTTAGGGTCTGTACCAAGGTCTTCCTTGAGCCTGTAAACCTTTTTATTTTCCAGTACGAAACGGATTTCACTGTCCGGATCCAGAAGATTGCCAAAGACTCTTGCACCGGTGGGGCATGCCTCGACACAGGCCGTCAGCTCCCCCTTGCGGGACCTTTGGATACAGAAGGTGCATTTTTCCATCATGCCCTTGACCCGTTTACGGTTACCAAGATAATGCTGCTCTTTGGTTATTTCTTCTTTGGGTACCTCCGGCTGGTTCCAATTAAACCTTCTGCCCCAGTAAGGACAGGCTGCCATGCAGTATCTGCATCCAATGCACCAGTCATAGTCCACTACAACGATACCGTCCTTTTCCTTCCATGTAGCTTTGGTCGGGCATGCCTTTACACAGGGCGGGTTCTCGCAATGGAAGCACTGCACTCCCATGTAGAAATGGCCTTCCTTTGGAACCATATGAAAATATTTACCATCTCCCTTGTCCGGCGACATCTGGCCATGCTCCATCTCGAAAACCCGGATGTACTGGGTATTGGATTTGCGATCCAGATTATTTTCCTCTACACAGGCCTGGACACATTCCATGTATCCTTCACACCTTGTAACATTAAAAGCATACCCGAAAAGAACATTTTCTGAAGGGCCTGTCGTATCAATATTAACGGTGATATCCTGTCTGAGCCTGGCAAGCTTTTCCAGCCGTGAAACAGTCTCTTTTCTCTCAGTCTTTGTCATCAGGCGGTAATGTTTTTTAAAATACTCCTGGAACTCCAGGGCAAAGGCTTCGGAGCTGCCAAGAAGACCCTTGCCCTTGCAACCGGCCGTTACAGCCACACCACCGGTTATGGCTGCGGATGCAGCTCCCTTGAGAAAAGTCCTGCGGTTAATTTTTTTCTTTTTATCGGAATCCATGAGATCATCCTATCTATTTTTGCGGAACTGAATATGTTTTAGGCCACCTTTTTTCAAATCTCGGGGAATGGGGGTTATGGCAGGAGGTGCAATTTTTAACCACCCGTTCTCCGGCCCAGTAAGCCACGCGCTTTCCATGGGCCCCCCCGATCCAGTCTCTTTTCTGCCTGAAATGACACTGGCCGCACATATCGTAGACATGATCCAAGTCAATTTTGCTTTCCTTGCCTGCCACAAGGAAATCACGATCTTCCTGGCTGTGGCATGTATAGCAGGAAAGGGGCTTATCCTTGCCGCCGTGAACCACCTTTATATCGGCATGGGCAATAGCGGCCGCATTTTGAATGGAAACTTTTTTGTTATTATGACACGAACTGCACCTGAAACGCTTGATTTTATCCTTGCGTGTCTCTGTAAAGAACACTCCCCCCTGATATTTTACATTTGCCCTGACGATATTCTTCGGTACTGGTATGACAGCTTTAACCTGTTGGGCCTTGTTAAGTTTCACAATCGCTTTTTTAATATTCCGGGTTCCCTCATTCTCGCCTGAAAACGCGGCCAAAGCATAAAAAAAGATAAGAAGTCCCGGGAAAATATAAAAAAGACTCTTTTTGATTATTGGTTTTTCCATACCACCTCTTCTTTATTCATCACTTAGGATTTCTGGTAAAGAGCGCTTTGGTTTCCTCGGGCAAATGGCACTGCCTGCAATTGCCCCTCATAGGATGTTCCACCCGGATGGGGACAACGGTTCCCGGGCCCACATGACATGCTATACAATTTTCTCTCATCTGGAGGGCATGGGCAATGGGGGGCGGTGCCCCCGGCAAAGCCGATCTTCCCAGTTTCGGCGGGCGTACACTTACCCAGTCATTTTCTTTAAAAAGAGTTTTGGTGACCATTTTTATATGGCATTGCCGGCAGGAAGTGTTCTGGGGATGAGGGGTAACCGGCGTAAACCTGTTCATTGCCTGAACAAATCCACCCCTTTCATGGCAGGAAAGGCACTCATACCCGGCACCTTTTCCATCTGCCAGATCATGGGGGATAAAAGGCGGTGATCCCGGGTACACCCGCAAAGAATAATAATAATCCAGGGTTCTGTCCGTGGAATTACCCTCCATATAAGCGGGTGTTGTCCCGTTATAGGTTCCGAAAAGCTGTTTGGCTTTATGATCAAAATCTGCGGTTTCAGCCTTGTTGACTTTTGCAAGAGCGTTATCGGTATTCACGAAAAAAGCCTGAAGAATAATGACCGGCAAAGCAATGACACTAATGACAACAAACAAAAAAAATAATTTCCCGATTTTTTGACCTTGTTTTCCCATTAGACTTTCTCCAGTTTTACCGCACATTTTTTATAATCCGGCTGCTTGGATATAGGGCAGAAAGCATCCAAAGTCACCTCGTTTATCAGGTAGCTTTCATCAAAAAACGGTACAAACACCATTCCCTTTGGCGGGTTTCCCCGGCCGTTGATGCTGACTTTCATAACAACAGATCCTCTTCTGGAGGATATTTTAACCAGGCTTTTGTTAACAACTCCCAGGGTTTTAGCATCTTCCTGGTTGATCTCCACATAGGACTCAGGAACCGCCCTATGCAGAATGGGAATTCTTCTTGTCATGGAACCTGTGTGCCAATGCTCTAAAACCCTGCCGGTATTGAGCCAGAACGGATACTCCCTGTCTGGTGATTCAGCAGGAGGCTCATAGGGACGAAGCCATATCCAGGCCTTATGGTCGGGCTTGCCGTAAAAATCCCATGTATCATCCCTGCATGCAGGATCGTATTTACCGTTGTAACGCCAGCGGGTTTCTTTTCCATTCACAAAAGGCCACTGAACCCCTGAACGTTCTCTTAACAGTTTATAGGGTGCCATCCTGTGTTTCGGAGTATCATGGAATTTTATATATTCATTCCAGATATCCTCTATATAGGAATCCTCTTTCCAGGGGAATTGTTTTTCAAATCCCATGCGCCTTGCCACCTGTATGAGCTGCCAGGTATTACACATGGCCTCACCGGGTTTTGGCACCAATTGTTCATTGTGCTGGGTCCGCCTTTCCGAATTCCCGAAAAACCCTTCTCTTTCCACCCACAGGGCTGAAGGTAAAATAACATCTGCAACGTCTGAAGTGGGTGTGGGATAAATCTCGGATACTACGATGAAACGGCCGTCTTTTTTGGCCCCGTTACGATAACGCCTCAAATTTGGCATGGTAACCATGGGATTGGTGACCTGAATCCACATGAAATTAATTTCCCCCCGGTCCAGGGCCCGGAACATTTCAACGGTATGATAGGTTGGCTTGGGATCGATATTGCTTTCCGGTACTCCCCAGATTTTGGCTGCAAGTTTCCTTGCTTTCTCTTTCATAACCACACCGTGGGGAAGCTTATGGGTAAGGGTTCCGACCTCCCTGACCGTGCCGCAGGCGCTGGGCTGGCCTGTAAGGGAAAAAGGACTGTTGCCCGGTGTGGAAATCTTGCCTGTCAGAAGATGGATATTATAGACAAGATTATTAATCCATGTACCCCTTGTATGCTGGTTCATGCCCATGGTCCAGAAAGAGGTTACTTTTTTTTCAGGATCGCCGTAAAGAGCTGCCAGGTATTTGATGTTTTCAGCAGATACACCTGAAATTTTCTCTGCTATTTCAGGTGTATAGTCTTTCAGAAACTCCTTATAGGCGTTAAAATCAACTGCTTCACCCTTGTCCTTGAATTTAAAATGATCTTCAGTTCCATAACCGATATGGGTCTTGCCTTTATAAAAAGAGACATGTTTGGAAACAAAGTCCTGGTTTACCCAGTTATTTTTTATAATTTCGTAGCAGATCGCATTAGCAATAGCCAGGTCAGACTGGGGATTGAAAATAAATGACTTGTCTGCGGCCTGGCTGGAACGTGTGGAGCGGGTCGTCAAATCTATGATGCGGACATGGGTCTTGGATTTACGGTTGGCCAGCATCCTGGAGAACAGCACCGGGTGCATTTCCGCCATATTGTTCCCCCAGGTGATAAAAACATCTGCATTGTCAATGTCTTCATAACACCCCATGGGTTCGTCCAGGCCAAATGTGGTCAGGCAGCCTGTTACCGCACTTGCCATGCAGAGCCTTGCATTGGCCTCAACATTATTGGTGCCGATACATCCCTTAAAAAATTTTGATGCAGTATACCCGTCCGGGATGGACCATTGGCCGGATCCATAGATGGCAATAGAATCCTTGCCTGTTTTTTCAATGGATTCTTTCATCCTGCTTGCGACAAGATCCAGAGCTTTTTCAATGGGTGTCGGAACCATTTTCCCGTTTTTCCTGACATAAGCGGTTTTAAACCGGTCTCTGCCATAAAGGACCTGCACGGAATGATACCCTTTGACACAGCACAGGCCTTTATTGACGGAGCAGTTAGGGTCACCCTTTACAGCAACTGCTCTTTTACCTGAAACACCCACAAGAAGGCCACACCCGGTTCCGCAAAAACGGCACGGGGTTTTGCTCCATTGAATGGAATCAGAAGAAAGATCTGTTGGTTTCCAACCGGCGAAACTGATTCCCGGAAACATGGTAAAAGCAGCCACGGCTGCGCTGTCCAAGGCCATGGATCTTATAAAATCTCTTCTGGTAATCGTCATACACCACTCCTTTTCTTGATAATATATATTTTTACAAATCCGTATGCCCAAAGGTCATGCTCAATGATTGCAGGGATTTCAACTCCTTGATGCTGTCAATCAGATTTTTATTGGTCTTTTCATCAGGCGTATCTGTCAACAGGATCAGGACATCCTGGTTTTCTGACGCTTTAATTTCGCAATATTTCATAGCAGAAAGCTCCCTGATCAACTGATCCTTCATGCTCTTTTTCGGATAGGCCAGAAAACTGAATATTGGCATGGTCTCTCCTTTATTAAAAATTTGTCATAAAACAAAAGCTATACACCATGTACTACAAAATAGTATGCAGAGAAAAGGAAATTACATGTAAAAAGTGTTACGATTTTGTTACTATATTTACTATATTGTTACGGATTTAATTTCTCGATAGTAAGCCATGCCTGCGCAGGCGTGGCAAAGTACTTTCCCTTTGACAAGAACCTGTTTTTTATCCCTGATTACAATCCCGCATCTTTTGCAACAGGTTTTATAACCTGCAGGGCCGGGCATATCAGAATCATCTAAGCTGACCCTGACCTGTGTGACCTCGAACAGCTCGGAAAGGGGCATGATTTTATAAGCTTCAAGCTGCCGGATATGGGGTTCTTCAATATGAGGGGCATAAAGGTCAGAAGCTTTGCGTGAGCTTTCCGTTGACAGAATCCTGAAAGACATATTGGTTTCAAGGTTGATAAAAGTGGCCGCCATAATTCCGTAATCCCTGAACTTAAGAGATCTTCTGCCAAGCCTGACCCCGGTAACATAGGAAATGGCATCCGCAGCACACCTGTCAATTTCAACATAGACGATAATCTTTTTAATGTCCCTTGTTTCTTTCGGGTTATCAAGGCCAATCAGCTCCAGGCCAAGCAGGGCCATACGCACACCGATAACCTGGCCAGGGCAAAGATGGCCATGCTCTTTAGCAGAGCCTTCCAGAAGCTGTTCAAAATCCATCATTGTTATTGGCCGTTTTTTTCTAAAACCTCATTGGCCCAGTTTAAAGCCGCGATCATGTTGGGAAACCCTGTGGTGGACAATGCAAGAAGTATGGCATGACGGATATCTTCTTTTGTGGAACCTGTATCAATTGCCTTACGGGTGTGGGACATGACAGCCCCTTTTGAGTTGCTGCCCACTGCAATACCAAGTTTAATCAGGTTCTGTGTGTTTTCATCCAGAGGGCCGGATTTCCTGACCTTGATCCCAAGTTCCTTATACAGATCAAAAATTTCAGGAAACCTGGAAGCAAAATCTTTATATTTGTTCGGAAGATACATGATTTACCTCATTATTGGATTTAAGTGCCGGGGAAAATAATTGATGATTATACACTAGTTCAACTCAAAAACAAAACATAAAATAATGCCCGCTGCTTTAGTTTTTTTTGCCTTGCATTATTTTCATCAAATTGAGCATTCTTTTGCTCCGCAGGTTTTCAGATTGTCCGGTACCAATTTCGACTCTATCCATCATTCCCTGGGCCATCATATTAAAAAAATAAGCTTTTTTTGAAATTTTGTTCTCCCAGTGCCCGGTCAACCTGGCCGTGGCAATACCAAAGGAAAACATGACCAAAAGGATCATACCGATACCAACACTTCCAATGGGTATCTTTTTAAAAAATGAATACTTAAGGGCATTTTTTTCAGGACAGACATTCACACATTGCAGGCATGCACTGCATTCAAAGGAAAAAGAACTTTTCCCCTGCCGTATCTTGATTAATCCCGGGCATGCCTTTTCACATTTCCCGCAGTTCGAACAACGGGACCGGTTAAAATTTATCCTGCCAAGGCTCAGCAAACTTAATACTCCTATGAGCGCTCCATAAGGGCAAAGGTACCTGCACCAGAAATTCCGGATTAAAACAGATAACAAGATTAATCCCAGAATGACAAAAAATGCGGTCATGGAAATCCTTGTAAAAAATCTGAACATTTTTATATCTGCCAGGATATTATATGGGCTTTTAATAAAGCTTTCAATTGTCCCCAACGGCATCTTAAAAAAGACGGACCAGATGAAAAAGCCGGCCAGAAGATACTTGCAGATCCGAAGTGTCCTGTCCAGCAGGGGAGAAGGCTTATATCCCTTTTTAAAAACCAGGTAATGGACTTTTGACAGATACTCTGACAAAAACCCAATAGGGCAGACCCATGAACAAAACCCCTTTTTGACAATAAAGGCGGTGGCGCAAATGATAAGAAAAATAACCAGCCCTGACGGATGGACATCATTTATGGTCCCTGTCAGGAAAAAATATTTCAAACTGACAAGGGCACTTATGGGTAAAAAGGCTTCTACACCGGGGGGACGGTCAACCAGGGGAAGAATGCCTTTTTCCAGCCGGCCTTCAAACCAGCCGAACTTTAAGCCTATAAAGCAGACAATTATTAAAAACAACATCTGCACTCCTCTTCTGACTGCCTGAGAAGCTTTATCCTCTTTAATTTTTCTTAAAAATGACAATACAGGTTCTCCTTTCGGTAAATTTTAACTATACTAAAGCATACCTTTGCAGGAATCCTTGATTTAGATCAAGGTTTAAAAGGTTCATTTTGGCAAACCCTTGTATTATATGTCCAGGCAGTGTAGATTTAAGGTTCAGGTTTGGCGGTATGCTTTATCCTAAAAGGACAGTTTACTGAAAACCCGACGGAATATATCAATTTTCAAAAAGATGAGGTGAAAAAGTGGAACCTAATAAATTTCGAGAATCCAGGCAGGCCATAAACCTGTTGTGTGACAATATTAATGTACTGATTTCACAAAATGAGGTCGAAGCGTCAAAAGCATGCTTTCAGGATATATCTTCACGGCTTGATGAGTTAAAGCCCCAGGCTGAGGGCGAAATCCAGAAGAGATCTGTTAAAAACCTGAGTGTGAAAGTCAATGCATTATCAACAAATATTTCAAAATTAAAACCCAAAAAAGGATCAGCCGGAAAAAAAGAAGCAAAAACCGCTATCATCTGGGACGAAGAACGTGTGGGGCATCTGTCAACTGTTTTTCTGGAAAAAGTATTCACAAATATGAAAAATGACAAAAATGCTACGGTTTGTTTTGCCACTACTGGAAAAGGGATCAGGCCCAGTTATCAAATTGAATTTGGCAGCCACGATATTACAGCCTTCAGCGGGTCAGGCCACAAGCCCTTAAAAAGAACCTTTTCAACCGGCGCGAAAAAAACATCCCGGCCCTTTCCCCACGGGCTGATTGATTCAATCCTGGCAGGGGAATAAGACCGGAAAAAATGGCTTTTATAAAAAAGCGTTAAAAAAAATTATCTGATGCACAAATTAATACCAGGGCAGCGGTGGATCAGTGAAGCAGAACCGGAGTTAGGCTTAGGGATTCTGGCAGAATCCGATAATAGAACAATTTGCATACAATTTAGTTCAAGCGACTGCATGCGGCAATACGCTCTCAAATCAGCTCCGCTTAAGCGCGTTGTATTCAAGGTTGGTGACAAAGTTCAACTGAAGGATAATAAAGAGCTGGAAATTGAATCCCTTTTTGAATCAGACGGGCTTATATATTATTCCGGGAAAAATAAAATTGCCTGTGAAAAAGATCTTGGTGAGACCATTGCATTTTCACTGCCCCATGACAGGCTTTTTGCCGGGATTACAGAATCAAACAAATTGTTTGATTTACGGTATAATCTTTTAAAATCCAAAGCAGCCTATGATGCATCTCCTGTAAAAGGGTTCATCGGTGGAAAGGTGGAACTTTTAGCCCACCAGTTTTTCATTGCAGGCAAGGTAACCTCAAGATATATCCCAAGGGTTCTCCTCTCCGATGAAACAGGCTTGGGCAAAACCATAGAAGCCTGCCTGATCCTTCACAAACTGCTTATGACCCAAAGGGCCGGACGGATATTGATCATTGTACCAGAATCATTGTCAAATCAGTGGTTTATCGAATTATACCGCAAATTTAATCTTTCTTTCATGATATTTAACGAAGATTATTGCTCTGGCATCGAACAGGAAAATTCAAGAACAAATCCTTTTTTGGAACATCAGCTTTGTATTGTCAGTCTTGATTTCCTCAAAAATGAAAAGAGGCAGACCCAAATTATTCAAGCAGGATGGGACATGATTGTCATTGACGAGGCCCATCATATTACTGACGATGAAAAGACTTTTTTGCCTGTTAAAACCCTTGCCGCTGAATCGTTCGGATTGATGCTGCTTACTGCAACCCCTGAACAGATGGGAGTTAAAAATCATTTTCTTCATCTAAAACTCCTTGACCCTGAACGATATTTTGATTTTAACGCCTTTCTTGATGAAACATCCCGATATAAAAAAACCATTAATACGGTTAAAGCGTTGATAAAAAAAAAGAAAAATGCCGATCATATCCTCGATTCCTATGGCCCTGGCCGGGTGATTTTCAGGAATAAGAGAAATGTGATCAAAGGCTTTCCTGAAAGGGTGGCACATATGAAATGTTTAGAAGCATCAACGCATCAAATCAAGGCCGCAAACCGGGAATTTTTTAATAATAAGAAAATAATGGAATACAGATTCACTGATGACCCCAGGATTTTTTATCTTCTCCAGTTGATAAAACAAAAAAAGAAAATCCTTGTAATCTGCAGTTCAAAAGAAAAGGTGGAAGCTCTTGATAAAGCAATTGCAAACCACATGTCTGTTGATACGGCAAAATTTGATGAAACCATGAACCTTCTGCAACGGGACAGGAATGCAGCCTGGTTTTCAAGAAAAGACGGGGCAAAACTTCTTATCTGCTCTGAAATCGGCAGTGAAGGAAGAAACTTCCAGTTCGTGCATCACCTGTTCTTATTTGACCTGCCCCAAAATCCTGAACTTCTTGAACAGAGGATTGGCCGTGTTGACAGGATCGGCCAGAACAAAGATATCCATGTCCATGTTCCTTTTATCAAAGGAAGTGCCTATGAAATCCTTGCCAGATGGTACATGGAAGGGTTAAACCTGTTTGAAAAAAACATTAATGGCCTTTATTTTATTTATAATAATTTCAGACCGAATCTTCATGATCTTTTTAAGCAGTTAAAAGAAAACAAACCATTTGATCAGACTTTTTTCAAAGATCTAATCTCTACGACAAAAGCCTTTTGCGCCAAGGTAGATAAAAAACTGGCACAGGAAAAAAACATCCTGCTTGAAATGAACTCATATAAACCTGTGCCTGCAAAAAAAATCATTGATAGTATTGCAAGAACTGATAAGGATAAAAATCTTGAGAAGCTTTTGACACTGGTTCTGGATCATTATGGCATTGAAACGGATTTTATCGGCAAAACTTTATTTAAGCTGGTTGCAAACAACATTACAGATGAAAAATTCCCAGCCCTTACAAACCTGTCAAATACAATGACATTTAACAGGGAGGCTGCTGTTTCAAGGGATGATGTCGATTTTTTCTCCTGGGACCACCCTTTTGTCCGGAAAACCTTTGAATATTTTATCACCAATGGCACGGGTTCATGTGCGACAGCGCTTTTAACCGGGCAGGAATGCCGGGGAGTTTTGCTTGAAACTGTTTTCATACTGGAATGTGTGGCCCCTGTGCAATTGAACATTGAAAGGTATTTAACGGCTGAGCCCATTCGTATTGTCGTGGATCATAATAAAAATGATATCACCTTTAAAAACAAATTTAAGAACTTGTCAAAAAATCTTGTACAGGATCAAACCTCCTGGTTCAATGGTATGGACCAGGTTAAACAAGAATTGATCCCTTCCATGATCGAAAAAAGCCGGCAAATTGCCGGGAACCATTCAAAGGATATGATAAAAAAGGCAAAATTCAGGATTAAAGACATTCTTGGCAAAGAAATAACCCGGCTTGAACAATTAAAAAAAATAAACCCTGGCATCAGGGAAAAAGAAATACAATTTTGCCGGGATCGTATGGATTCTCTTTTAGATCACCTTTGTTCAGCACGGCTTAGGATTGATGCATTAAGGCTTATAAGGGTTAAATAGAAATTTGTATCCCCCGCCTGGGAGGGGGTTCACCCTGCTTTATTTATTGTCCTCAGGATTTCCTGGTAATGGGGCCTGTCCTTGTCTTGGTATATGATCCCGACTCCATGGGGCTCATCTTCTGCAATCCGCATGGCAGTCTCCATGTTTTTTCCTTCAACACAAAGTTTTAAACCAGTAACTTTCAGTTTAAGGTTTTTCCAGGTCCTGTTTTCCTTGTCAAAGGTAACGCATGGGGTCAAAATCTGAACAAAGCTGAAGCCCTGGTGCAAGGTGGCTTTTTTTATGATTTCCTTTAAACCTTCAGGGTCCCCTGCGTATCCCCTTGCTACGAATGATGCTCCATAGGACAATGCAAGCCGGACAGGGTTCAAAGGCGTATCAGGATTCCCCGCAGGGTGGGAGTTTGTCTTCATCTCATAAGGTGTTGTTGAAGAAGACTGTCCTTTGGTAAGCCCGTAAATGGAATTATCAAATAATAAAAAAGTTATGTTGATATTTTTCCTTGCCACATGGGGCAGATGACCGCCGCCTATACCAAGCGCGTCACCATCGCCTGCAACGGCAAACACGGTCAGATCCTCCCTTGCAAGCTTCAGGCCTGATGCAACAGGGATGGAACGGCCGTGAAGGGTATGGAAGCCATAAGAATTAATAAAAACAGGGGTCCGCCCGGAGCAACCTATACCGCTTACGGTTACAATATCCTCATTCTTAAGATTAAGTTCCCGGCAGGCCCTGTACAAAGCATCTACAATTCCGAAATATCCGCATCCGGGGCACCAGGTCGGAAGTTCTTTAGACCTGTATTGTAAAAAATCAATATTCCTGACGGTTTCCAATTTTTCATCCAGATATTCTGAACTGATATTTTCCATTACATTTCCCTCATCTTTTGAATAATGTCCTCTGAAGCCATGGGCCGGCCGGTTATAAAATTGAGTTTTTCAACAGGCCTTTTTAAAATATGACTTGTAAACCCGGCAAACTGTCCTGAAAAATTAAGTTCAGGGATAAGAATTTTTTTGCATTTGTCTGAAAATTCAATCAGCGCTTTTTGAGGAAAGGGTGATACCATCATAGAACTGAAAGAGGATGCGTTAATCCCCTCCTTCTGGGCGGACATGACAGCCTCATGGGCTGCTCCTGCCGATGATCCCCAGGATATGACTCCAATGTCGAATTCATTTTTTCCGGATATTGATATTTCAGGTGCGGGCGCTTCTGAAAGAACCGCATTAAATTTTTTAAACCTTTTCCTGGTCATTTTCAGGTGGCCTGCCTCACCGTAATCAGGCCTGCCGTACTCATCATGTTCCAGCCCGGTTGAAAAAAATATGCCGCCTTTTGTACCGGGAACAGCCCTGGGCGAAATACCGTTTTTTGTTATCTTATACCTTTTATAATCTTTAAGCTCATCTTTTCCCGGTGCAATATTGGCATTAAGATATTCAGGTAACGGTTTTTGGGGGACATCAATATTCTTTATGCTGTTGGACAGGAAAAAATCCATCAGGACAACCACAAGGGTCTGGTACTTTTCAGCAAGATAAAGGGCAAGAACGACTGCATCATAGCAGGATTTTGTATCTGTCGGCGCAAGTACAATTCTCGGGCAGTCACCCGTACCCCCTGATACAGCACTGTTAAAATCGCTCTGCTCTGTTTTGGTTGGTATCCCGGTTGAAGGCCCTCCCCTCTGGGAATTAATTATCACGGCAGGAACTTCGGCCATGACTGACAGCCCTGTAAACTCTGTCATAAGGGCAAACCCAGGGCCTGATGTGGCTGTCATGGCACGTTTCCCGCCAAACCCCGCACCAACCACGGCACCAATTGCTGATATTTCATCTTCTGTCTGCAAGAGTGTTCCCCCATGCTTTGGCAGCTCCCGACTCAATATTTCCATGATTTTTGTAGCAGGTGTTATGGGATATCCTGCATAAAAACTCAGGTTGGAATCCAAGGCTGCCCGCGCCACAAGCTGGTTGCCGTTTATAATAAGTTTTTCTTTCTGCTCGGGCAGGTTTACACCTTTAAATGAGTAAGAATCATTCTTTTTAATGTTTTCTTTTGTCCAGCCATACCCTTCTATAAAAGAATTCACATTAGAATCAATTACAATCTGTTTCTTTTTCCCATACCGTGCTTTTATGGAATCTGTGAATTGATCTTTCTCCATGTGGAAAAGGGCAGCAATGACACCTAAGGCAACCATGTTCATCCCCCTTGCATTTCCGGCAGCCTTATGGGCCAGCATATTTAAGGGAATCCCATAGGAAACCATGCCTGGTTTTGTCCAGCCCACTGCACTTTCATCTTCTTTATGCGGTCTTGCAGGCTGGCTGTCATAGATTAAAACCCCGCTTTCCTTTAAAGAACCAAGCTGGGAAATCGAATGCTTATCATTTAAAGAAATTAAAACATCAACAAATTTTCCAGGAGAATAAATAGGGTTTGAACTGATTCTCGTATGTGCCACGCATTTTCCAAACCCCCTGATTTCAGCAGGGTATGAATCAAAAGACATGATTTCAAACCCCTGGCCGCTCATGAACCGGCTCAATATTTCTCCTGCTGAAATGGTCCCCTCACCCGCGCTGCCGCAAATCTCAATAACTATATTAATATCTTTCATGAATCATCATCCTTGTTTGAGCATTAATCTTAAGACTCGTCATCAATATCATCCCACCATGTGGTCTTGATTTTCACACCTTCAAGATCAAAATATTTTCTGCCGGCGGATTCAATGACTTTATGATCCCCCAAAAGGTTAAGACCTGCCACATTCCCCTGGGCGACAGCATTCGGCCATCCAATGGATGCTGTATAGCTTTTGACAGCGGGGTTGTAAATCTGGGCGCATGATCCACAGGCATAAATACTTTTTATATTTGTCCTTAAATACTCATCCACTAAAATGCCATGATCAATATCAATACCCGATCCTTTTGCAAAGTCAATATTGGGGCTTAACCCGTTAAATGAAAACACCATATTAACTTTTTTTTCGATACCTTTCCGGGTTTTAACAAGAACTGACCCTTCCTGCTCATCAATGCTTTCAACATTATCTTTTATTATGATGCCCACATCAAATTTTGAAAGGCTTTGAGTTATTTGCGCCAGCATGTCATCAGATAAATTATAGGGCCAGAAGGCACCGGGATAGATTAGTATGGTCACAGTTTTTCCCATGGCAACCAGCATTTTTAAAAATTTAAAGGCCACAAGATCACCGCCAAAAATAAAAAAATCATTAGCTTTCCTGATTGCTTCCTTATGTTCCATAACATCTGTGTAAGATGTAATAAATTTTAAACAGTCTGCGTAACGGGACATTGAAGGCAAAAGTCTTGCCCGGCTCCCGGAAGCAATGATCAGCTTTGTATAATTAATTTTCTCCATATGCTGTAAAAACAGCACTTTTGAATCCGGGTCGATTTTCTCAACCTCCTGGCCCAGCCGGATACGGATATTTTGTTCTTTATATGAGCCCCAGGAGCTTACAAAAAGTTTTTCCCTTCTTATCTCATTGGCAATAAAACCCGTCAATCTTGGTTTATAATAATATGGCACACACTCATCAGAGATAATGGTAATTCTGGCGTCTTTATCCTTTTCCCGCAGGGTTGCTGCTGCATGGTTTCCCGCAGGCCCGTTCCCGATGACGACATAATGGTCATTGTCAGGCATCATTCCCCCCCCATAAACTTAAGTATCAATTTCAATAAGTTCGGTTTTTGTAACACTGATACAATCCATGGGACAGACGGCCAGGCATTGTCCGCAACGGATACAATTTGTATTGTCTATGGCTATGGAAACAACTTTATTCCAATCTCGTGTTTCTTCGTATCCGCCATAGGTTCCGTCAGGATTGACAAAAACATTTTTAATCATTTTAATACAGTCTTTTGGCGCAACATCAATGCAGGCCGAGCAATAAATGCATGCAAGCGGGTCAATTTCATATTTCAGATTGCAAAGATAGCATCTCTTAGCTTCCTGGCGTGCCTGGCTGTCACTGTATCCTGTCTCCACTTCATTGGTTGACAGAAAAAGTCTTTCTTCCATGTCAATGGTATTCATCTCAACCTTAGAGATAAAATCATATGATCTTGGCCTGTCCGTTGTCACATGATTCTCAAGCCTGACCACTTTCTGCCTTCTTTTTTCGCCAGTCAAATATTCGTCAATATCCCCTGCACACCTCCTGCCACCTGCAATGGCTGAAATAACATCAGACGACCCTGTGGCAAAATCCCCTGCCACAAAAAGGCCGTCAATCCCTGTCCGGTTCGTCTTTTTATCCAGCCCGGAAAGCTCTTTTGGCATGATATTGACATCGGAAACCTGGCCCAAAGCTGCAATAACAGAATCAACACGAACAACCAGTTCTGAATTTTCTATGGGAACAGATATTCTATAAGGAGGCCTGTCAGTCTTTTCCATACGGGTCCGCAAAAATTCAACAGCAGTGACTTTATTGTTATGTCCTATGATCTTTGAAGGCTGGATAAGACTATAGGTCTTAATTCCTTCCAATTGGGCTTCATATTTTTCAGTCTCATCTACCCGCATATATTCAAAAGTTTTACGTATATTGATACTCACATCTTTTCCCCCGAGCCGGACAGCCGATCTTGCACAGTCAACTGCAGTAAACCCGGCACCGATTACAGCCACCTTTTCACCTGCAAATGGTTTTTTCCCTTCATTAACGGCTTTCATGAAATCGAGTCCGTTATGAACGTTTTCAAAATCTTCGCCCGGAATACCAAGTTTTCTCGGGCTGACACACCCGGTTGCCAACGCCACGGCATCATAGTCTTCCTGAAGCCTGGAAAGAGAAATATCCGGACCAATAGCCATATTTGTCTTTAATTTAATTCCAAGCCTGAGAATATTTTTAATTTCCAGCATGAGCAGGTCCCTTGGAAGCCTGAACTCAGGGATTCCATACATGAGCATACCGCCTGGTTTTTCCATGCTCTCGAAAAGCACGACCTCGTGCCCGAGAATGGCAAGATCATGGGCGGCTGCAAGACCGGCAGGGCCCGAACCTACCACGGCGACCTTTTTTCCTGTTGAAGCATAAAGACCTTCAATGATCCTGTGAGAGGAAGGCTTTAAGTCTGCACAGGACCGCTTTAAATGGCAGATGCCAACGCTCCTGCCATTGTCAGGTTCTCCGTGGCGGCAGGCGGATTCACAAGGTCTTGAGCAAATTCGTCCCAGGACACCCGGCATGATATTTGCGATCCGGTTTATTTCATATGCCCTGCCATATCTTTTTTCAAAAATCGTCCTGATATATCCCGGGATATTGGTTTTGGCAGGGCATGCATCCTGGCAGGGGACGCTTTTGGCGACCTGGCCGAAATCCCTGGCATCGGTTGAGTAGACAATCTGCTTTACAGACTGGGCAGAATAAATTTTATTTTTATCCTGAAAGAATTTTTCTTCTTTGGAATAGAGATCATTTTTTTTCAATGTTTACCCCGCTATTCATAAAGTTAAAAAAAATGCGACAAAAAAATGATATTTTACCATCAAAGGCAATCGCCTTCAAATTTATATGAAAGTCTTTGCAATCCAAATCAGGACTTTCATGTTTTGTTGTGGGCAAACTCTGGTGAAATACCAGGTCTGCCCGTGGCAGGGCAGTTAGTTAAAGAGGGAATTAAAGGATAGATTACCTTTTTATCGCGCATCTGTCAAAACATTAAATCGCCATATCTTTTTTTATACCTTAAATCCTTTAAAAATATGTTCCATCCCTGGTACAAAAAAAGAATTGAATTTAAAAAAAATCTTGCTTTCGTGTTCACTTTGTACTATCAGAGTCATTTTTTTAAAATATAGGAAATACTCATGAAATTTCAAAACATAACTTATTCAATCCCATGGAATCTATTTTTAATCACATTGGGAAGCATTATAGTGGGAGCAGGACTCAAAGCTGTTGTGATCCCACATGGCATGATTACCGGCGGTTTTTCCGGTGCCGGGATTCTTTTGTTTTATTATACAAAGCTCCTTACCCCTGGCATCTGGTATTTAATATTAAATATCCCTGTTTTTATTCTCGGATGGCTTTTTATCAGCCGGCGATTTTTATTTTACAGCCTGTACGGGACAATTGTTCTGACCCTTGCCATTGATTTCATCGGGTTTGAACTTCCTGTCAAGGATCTTATGCTTGCAACCCTTGCAGGCGGAGTCATTGTCGGGGCAGGTGCGGGAATTGTATTCCGTTCCCTTGGATCTGCCGGCGGCAATGATATCATATCGGTCATCTTAAACCAGAAATTCGGCATTCGCATCGGGACATACAATTTTGGTTTTAATTTTATTTTATTCATTTTCAGTTTCGGATCGCTTGATACGGATTTAATTTTATATTCAATGGCAATGAGTTTTATCACTTCCCAGGTAATTGAATATTTCATGACCCTGTTCAACCAGAGAAAAATGATCTTTATAATCTCAAATAATCCAAGGCAGATTACAGATGAAATCATGAAAAAACTTAAAAGAGGCGCAACCTTTATAAAAGGAGAAGGGGCTTACACCGGGAAGGGAAAAGACATAATCCTGACTGTGGCCAATAATTTCCAGATAAAAAGGATCGAAGAAATCGCCTTTGGCATTGACCCTGATGCGTTTTTAATTACGGAAAACACCTTTAACGTCCTTGGAAAAGGCTTTTCCAAACGTAAGGTCTATTAAAATGATAAAAATTCTTTAACCCGGATCATAAAATCTTATTCATAAATGGTGTGCTGCCTGGGGTCAAAGGCTTCTCTTATTCCTTCACCGATAAAGGTAACGGTCATAAGAGTTATGACAAGGGCTGCGACAACAGAAGAGACAATCCACCATGCATCCATGTTCTGCCAGCCCTGTGACAGCAATTCCCCCCAGGATGGTGTAGGGGCGGGAAGCCCGAATCCAAGATAATCAAGGGAGGTTAAGGAAACAATTCCCCCTGAAATGGCAAAAGGGGCATAGGTCACGATAACAGATACGGTGTTTGGGATAATATGCTTGAATATGATCCTGATATGGGAAGCGCCAAGAGATCTTACTGCCAGGATATATTCCCTTTCTTTTTCCTTATAGGTCATGGTCCGCATGACCCAGGTTATGCCGATCCAGCCGAAAAATGCCATTATCAGAAGCAGGATCATGAAACTTGGGATCACGATGGAAGCAATGATAATAATTACATATAAAAAAGGAACATTATTCCAGATTTCAATGATTCTCTGGAAAATCAAATCAAATTTCCCTCCGAAATATCCCATGGAGCAGCCAATGGTAATGCCTATGGTATAATTCATGATCAAAAGGGCAAAAGAAAAAATAATGGCGGTCCTGAACCCGTATACAAGGCGCGCAAGAATATCCCGGCCTACATTGTCTGTCCCAAAAAAATGCTTTTCTTTAAACGACGGTGGAAAAGGCGGATAAGAATCGGATTTTAAATCATTTTCATAAGGATTGTAGGGAACAGGGGGCAAAATGACAAAATCATATGAAGCCTCTTCTTGAAACTTGATTTTAAGATCCCGGTAATTGGTTTCATACTCATACCCCAAATTGAATTCAGAGCCCGGGATCATCTTTGTATAGGTTGGAAAATAAAGCTTGCCATTGTAAAAAACAACCAATGCCCTTGAATTGATAAAAGCCTCGGCAAAAAATGAGATAAAAATCATGACAAATAAAATAATAAACGACCAGTACCCCCTTTTAACAGACCTGAATCGCCTGATCTTTTTTATGGTGACAGGATTTAAAGATATCATTTAAATCTCACCCTGGGATCAACAATGGCAACGCAGATATCAGACAGAATATTTCCAACCATGAAAAGCAGGGAAGATATAACAAGAATTCCCATGACAACAGGGTAATCCCTGTCAAGGATGGATTCATATCCCAAGAGCCCCATGCCGTTGATATTAAACACTTTTTCAATTAGGAACGAGCCCATTAAAATAATGGAGATATTATTTCCAAAGCTTGTTGCAATGGGAATAAGGCTGTTTCTCATGGCATGGTTTAAGACAGCCTTTTTAAAAGAAAGCCCCTTGGCAATGGCTGTCCTGACATAATCGGAAGACAGGTTGTCCATGAGGGTATTTTTCATTAAAAGAGTCATAACAGTAAAAGAACCTATGACATAAGAAAAAAGAGGAAGTATGGTATGCCAGGCAATATCCACAATTTTTTCAACCGGGGTCATCTCTGAAAACAATTCCGATACAAGCCCGCCCAGAGGGAATATATCATGATTTGATGCAAAAAGAACCAGCATGAATACCCCTGCCACCCAGCCGGGAATGGCATACCCCATAAAAATAATGATTGATGTGATATTATCAAACCCTGTTTTATGCCGGATGGCTTTTGCCATGCCAAGAGGGATGCAGACCCCGTAAATCATGATCAGGCTTAAAATTCCAAAATAAAGGGAAATGGGTATCCGTTCTTTTATCATGTCCCAGACCGGATCATAATATCGTGTGGATTTACCAAGGTCACCTTGCAGGACTTTGCCAAGCCATAAAAAATAACTTGTCAGCACAGGTTTATCAAACCCGTAGTATTCTTTTAATTTCTGAATCTGTTCTTCGGAAAGGGGCTGTCCATCGCCCTGGCCAGATTGTGTGGATGATCCGCCCTGGCCTGTCTGCATGGCCCTGGTGTCTGAGATAATTCTCTCAATGGGGCCTCCCGGCACAAAACGGGTGATGGTAAAGACCATGACAGTGATACCGATAAAGGTCGGTATCACCAGGAGCAATCGTCTTATGAAATATGCGGTCATGACATTGTTTTATAAACTGATTCAAGTGCCTTTTCAAGGTTTTCAGGTTTTGTTCCGCCAGCCTGTGCCATATCAGGACGACCACCGCCGCCGCCACCCACTATCTTTGCAGCTCTCTTTACAATATCGCCTGCTTTGAAATCTTTGGTCAAATCTTTGGTGACAACACAAATCAACAAAACTTTTTCCTTTGACCTGGCACCAAGGAGGATCACCCCTGAGCCTATTTTTGTCTTAAATTTATCGGCAAGATCTCTTAACTGGGATGGATTTTCGATTTCCACCTGTTTTGAAATAACTTTAACCCCGTTTACCTGCCTTATGGCATCATCAATATTTTCAACTGATTTTAATGCCATTTTAGTTTTCAGGGCTTCAAGTTGTTTTTCAAGGTTTTTCTTATCTTGCAACAAAGCCTCAATCTTTGATACCACATCCTCTTTAGCCCCTTTTAAAAGTCCTGCAGCTTTTTCAACAAGATTTTGCTCCCTGTGAATAAACCCGAGAGCTGTCTGCCCGGTTGCAGCTTCAATTCTCCTGACTCCTGATGCGATCCCGCCTTCTGACAAAATTTTAAACAGCCCGATATCACCTGATCTTCCGGTATGGATTCCACCGCAAAGCTCAGAAGAAAAGGAACCCTGGGACACAACCCTTACCACATCCCCGTATTTTTCTTCAAACAGTGCTGTGGCACCTTCTTTTACCGCATCATCCATTTTCATTTCCCGGGTTTTAACCAGGTGATTTTCACGAATCCTCAAATTAACCTCATTTTCCACGGCCTGGATATCTTCCGGGGAAATGGATGAAAAATGGGTAAAATCAAATCTTAATCTTGTGTCTGTCACAAGAGAGCCTGCCTGTTTAATATGGTCCCCCAGAACTTTTCTCAATGCCGAGTGAAGGATATGGGTGGCAGTATGATTCAGGGCTGTGTTCTGTCTTTTCTCCGCATTTACTTTAAGAACAAATGAATCCCCTTTTTTAGCCTCGCCTTTTTTAACCACACCTTTATGGATGAAAATCCCGGTAGGGTCTTTTACCGTGTCAACAATATTGATAAGACAATTTTCATTTTCAAATATCCCCGTATCCCCGGCCTGCCCGCCGGATTCTGCATAGAAAACTGTTGAGGAGGTTACAATTTCTATGGCATCACCCTTTTTTGCAACTTCAATTTCTTTATCGTCTTTAACAATGATCAGGACTTTGGATTCTCCCTGAATATTGTCATAACCTTTAAAAGATGTTTTTACCCCTTGGGAAGTCAGGGCTTTATAGGCAACACCCACGCCTGTAAATTTCCTGGTTGATTTTGACCTTGCTTTTTGTTTGGCCATTGCCCGGTCAAACCCTTTGATATCAAGATCAATATCCATTTCCTTGACATGGTCTGCAATAATGTCCACAGGAAATCCAAAGGTGTCATAGAGCTTGAAAATTACATCTCCAGGGATCATGGGCTTATTCTGCTGTTTATTCTTGCCGGTTTTGATTTCATCAAGGGTTGCTTCCAAAAGTTTCATCCCGGTATCCAGGGTTTCACGAAACTTTTCTTCTTCATTTCTCACTACATTTAAAATAAATGCAGAAGAGTCTTTAAGCTCGGGATAGGCCTCATCCATAATCTTAAAAACCGTCTGAACCGTTTCATGCAAAAAAGGCTTTACAAGCCCGATACTTCTTCCATAGCGTATGGCCCGCCTCATGATGCGGCGAAGCACATAACCCCGCCCTTCATTGGAAGGCAGCACCCCGTCGCAGATAAGGAAAGCCGATGCCCTTGAATGGTCTGCAATAACTTTCATGGCAACTTCCACAAGGCTGGATTCATGACGTTTTTTACCGGAAAGTTCCCCGACTTTTTCCATTATGGGGACAAAAAGATCAGTATCGAAATTTGTGGGGACATCCTGGAGGACTGAAATTACCCGTTCAAGGCCCAGGCCCGTATCAATGCTTGGCTTTGGCAATGGAGTCATATTGCCTTTTTCATCTCTCTCAAACTGCATAAAAACAAGGTTCCATAATTCCAGCCACCTGTCACAGTCACATCCCACGGCACAGTCTTTCCTGCCACATCCATACTCCCGGCCCCGGTCGATATGGATTTCGCTGCAAGGCCCGCAGGGCCCGGTATCGCCCATGGCCCAGAAATTATCTTCTTCACCCAGCCTTACAATCCTTTCTTCCGGCACGCCAACCCGGTCCCGCCAGAGATTATAAGCTTCGTCATCTTCATTATAAACAGAAACCCAGAGTTTCTCCTTATCAAACCCATATCCGTTAGTGAGAAGATCCCATCCAAAATCAACTGCTTTTTCCTTAAAATAATCACCAAAGGAAAAATTGCCCAGCATTTCAAAAAAGGTATGATGCCTTGCTGTATACCCGACATTTTCAAGGTCATTATGCTTGCCGCCGGCCCTGACACATTTCTGGGCTGTTACCGCAGTTGAATAATCTCTTTTTTCATCTCCTGTGAACACGCGTTTAAACTGTACCATTCCCGCATTCACAAACAAAAGGGTTGGGTCGTCCCGGGGTATAAGGGAAGAAGATCTTATATGCTGGTGATTATGTTTTTTAAAATATTCGATAAAAATCTTTCTGGCATCATTGCCTGTCATGTCACAACTCCTAATTCACTGATACATTATGCTTTAGCTTCATTTTTCTTGTCATTGGCACCAGGTTCAGCAATCTCGAGGGTCTCACGGACTTTAGTTTCAATCTTCCCGAATATATCAGGATTGTCTATTAAAAAAAGCTTTACATTCTCTCTTCCCTGGCCGATTCGCTCGCCTTCAAAGGAATACCATGACCCGCTCTTGTCCACAATATCAAGTTCGACACCCATATCCAGAAGATCTCCTGTTCTTGAAATGCCCTCCCCGTACATGAGGTCAAATTCCACATTTTTAAACGGCGGGGCAAGTTTATTTTTCACAACTTTGACCTTTGTGCGGTTCCCGATAATTTCCTGGCCTTCCTTTATCGGGGCGGCCCGCCTGATCTCAAGGCGCATGGATGCATAAAACTTTAACGCATTCCCGCCGGTTGTAGTTTCAGGATTTCCATAAACCACGCCGATTTTCATCCTGATCTGATTAATAAATATAATAGTAGTGTTTGTTTTGCCTATGGTGCCGGCAAGCTTTCTTAAGGCCTGGGACATCAAGCGTGCCTGGAGCCCCATGTGGGAATCCCCCATCTCTCCTTCAATTTCAGCCCTTGGCACAAGGGCTGCCACAGAATCCACGACCATGATATCAATGCCGCCACTTCTAACCAGCATGTCTGCAATCTCAAGGGCCTGCTCCCCTGTATCGGGCTGGGACACTAAAAGTTCGTCACAATCCACTCCAAGCCGTTTGGCATACGCTACATCCAGGGCATGCTCCGCATCAATAAAGGCAGCAATCCCGTTTTCCTTTTGTGCCTGGGCAACGGCATGAAGGGCCAGGGTTGTCTTTCCCGAAGATTCAGGGCCATATATTTCAATCACCCTGCCCCGTGGGTATCCACCGACTCCAAGGGCCTTGTCCAGAGCAAGGGAGCCTGTTCTTATTACAGGAACAGCTTCAATTTCCCTGCCGCCCAGCTTCATGATAGAGCCTTTGCCGAATTGCCGTTCAATCTGGCTCATTGCCGTTTTTACAGCTTTTTCTTTTTCTGAACTTCTTTCCATCCCTTTTCTCCTATAATATACCCGATAAATATAAAATTCTTAATACAATCGCCGATAAAACACCAGCCATGATATCATCTAACACCACTCCTGCCCCGCCTGAAAAATTATCTTCAAAATATTTTACTGGCCCGAATTTCGCAATATCAAAAAACCGGAATATGAAAAAACCTGCTGCAAGCGTGTATATATTAACCGGAACCAGAGACAAGGCCACCACATACCCTGCAATCTCATCTATAACAATACAGCCGGGGTCTTGTTTTTTCAAAATTTTTTCAGTCTCATCTGCAGAATATATGGCCGCAAGAGTCAGTATGACAATATAAAACCCGTAAAAAGCCTGGGGAATTATTAAAAAAACAAGGGCAAAAGGAATCGCTGCAATGGTCCCAAACGTGCCGGGTGCAAAAGGGATTTTACCAACAAAAAATCCTGTGGAAAAAAACACTATAAGTTTTGAATTCAAGGTCATTTAGCAGTTCTATATTCTGCATCAATCCCTGTCAAGAGGATTGGGGGCAAGATGGTTGATATCACATAAAATCTGGTTATAAACATCTTTTAACGGAAGCTTTTTTCCCCTTGCAATCTTTCTTGCCACATCAAATTCCGGAACAAACCTTATGCTGTTATCCGGATTTATTATTTTTTTTACCTGCAATCTTCCAAATGAGGTTTTAACAAAGGCTTTTTGCCTTGGGAGGAAGGATCGCTCACATTCATGGTATCTCACACCAATGGATGTGGTCTGGGCAAGGATAATCTGGATAAGATTATCAAGGCTCTTTTTTTGGCACATTACTTCAACCTTGGTTCCAGGTCTGTTTTTTTTCATTAAAACCGGGGCATAACATACATCAAGGGCCTTGTTTTCAAAAAGAAGCTCCATCAAAAACCCTAAAACCTCGGGGCTTTCATCATCCACATTGGTTTTGATAACATAGATGCGCTCTTTTTGAAGGGATTTTCCACTTCCCTGATTTGTTATATCTTCCCCCATAATAATGCGCAAAAGATTTGGAAGAGCAGAACCTGTATCTCTTTTGCCTGCACCATACCCGACTTTTTTCATGATCATTTCCGGCATTTGTCCGAACGAGGAAGCAAGGGTTGTAATAATTGCCGCCCCTGTAGGAGTGACAATCTCTGTTACAGCATCAGAAGGCTTAACACATACGTTTTTCAAAATTGCCACGGTTGCCGGGACCGGAACAGGTATTTTTCCATGGGCGCAGGTTACAAACCCTGATCCCAAAGGAACAGCAGAAGCATATACCTTATTTATGCCAAGGTATTCCGCACAAAGAAAAACTCCAATTATATCAACTATGGAATCAATACCGCCGATTTCATGGAAATGAATGGTTTCAACATCCTTTCCATGGATATGCGACTCGGCCTGTGCTATTTTTTTAAAGGCAATAAGACTGTTATTTTTAACCTTTCCGGGCATGGAACTGTTTTTTATTAAAGCCTTAATATCTTTGTAATTCCTTGATGGCCTGTCTTTATCAATAATATCAACAACCAGGTCAGTTGCTTTTAAATGGTTTTTATAAACAATATCCGCCTTGAGCCGGAAGCCCTCAAGGACACGGGATAGTTTGTCTTCTAACCATTCAACAGGCACGCCAAGGTCGATCAGAGCTCCAAGAGTCATATCTCCGCTGATGCCGGAAAACATGTCAACAAAAATTATCATGGGTTGATTTTTCCTGCTGCATGAACCTTTAAAATCTCAAGTACCAGGTTTGCTGAATTTTCCATATCCCTGATGTCAACAGATTCATTCAAGGTATGGACATCGGCCATGCCGGTTCCAAGAACTCCCGCGGCAATGCCTTTGCCATAAAAAATATTTGCATCTGCACCACCGCCGACAGTCTTGCTTGCCAGGGTCATGCCTATATTGCCGGCAGCTTTTCTTGCAAGTCTGATAACCCTATGATCTTCCGGAATGTTGGTATTGAAAAAGTCATTCTCAATAATGGCTTCTACTTTGGGAAGGCCGGAACTGTTCTTAAACTCCTCAGCCGCAACCTGAAAGGCATTTACAATATTATCCGTAACTCTTTTTAGTTTTTCAACATCATGGCTTCTTGCTTCCCCGCGGATTTCAACCGAATCAGGGATGATATTTGTGGCAACCCCGCCTTTAATGGTTCCAAGATTACAGGTGGTCTCGTCATCAATGCGGCCAAGCTCAAGGCCTGAAATGGCTTTGGATGCAACAGAAATGGCATTAAGCCCGTTTTCCGGGGCCACACCCGCATGGGCGGCCTTCCCGTAAATTTTTATGGCAATCTTGTTTGCAGCCGGAGCTCTTGTGACAATTCCTCTGGTATCAGAGGTATCAAGTATATACCCGAATTTTGAATCTATTAAGGAATAATCAAAATATTTTGCCCCTAAAAGTCCGATTTCTTCACACACTGTAAAAATAATTTCAACAGGCGGGTAATCAATATTATTCTCAAAAATAACGTCCATTACTTCAAGAATAATGGCTATGGCTGATTTATCATCCGCGCCCAGAATAGTTGTACCGTCACTTTTAAAAACACCGTCCTCAAACAGGACTTTTATGCCTTCACCAGGCCCAACTGTGTCCATGTGACCGGACAAGAATATAGGGTCTGCATCAACAGTTCCTTTAAACCGGGCCACAAGATTGGAGCAGTTGCCTCCGACGTGTTCTGCGGCAGTATCATAACAGACTTCTGCACCCATCCCGGTTAATATTTTTTCAATCTCCACTGCAACGTCCCATTCCCTGCGGGAAAGAGAATCAATCTCAACAAGGGTTTGAAACCTTTGGGCAAGCCTTTGTAAATTTATCATAATATCATTCCTTTATCTAATCAAAACTCATTTGCCATCAAAGCAGCTTGACAAATTAAAGGAATAATATATACTAAATTTTTTTTAATTATTCTATAATTAATTAACGGAAGTGCGCGGCTCACTGGTGGGGCCCTCGGACTTCAAATCCGATGTGGGGCGCTAGAACCGTCCCGGGTGGGTTCGATTCCCATGCACTTCCGCCAATTATTACTGTTATTTCAGGTAGTTACAATAATAACTGGGTTTATTTTCCTTTACAGAACCTTTACAAAAAAAACAGATCCAGCAAAGAAAGACAGCAAAATCATCTACTGTTTTTACGGTGGTATAATCTTGCTGGCTTTTATCGTTTAATCTATCTATTATTTTTCAAATTGTTTTTTTTGATCTGGTTTTCTACAGGTAGGCAGTCGGCCACTTGGATACTCCCCGTCGTCCCCTCTCCCCTTTCTAATAAAAAAACAAATCAAAATCCAATCCTCTCTCTACTGCTATCAAAATCATTATGGGTCCTTCTGAGTACCTTTTTTACACGGGTGGGCAAGGCTCGATATTTTCTCCTATACAATTTTCAAAATGGGAGGGAAATGGGAAACGGTTTTGGTTTGTTAAAATTAAATTTTGCTTTGTCGGACCATGTTCGGATCAGGATTTCTGAATTTTGAAAGATCAGGATAATAATATGGATAATATTATCAGTTTAAAAGCGCAGGTTGAACAGAGGGTTAAAAATAGTACGGTAGCTGCATCAAAAAAAGATGACAGAACAAAAAATGATGGATCCGGCAGCGGGATTGATTCTGATTTCATTATGGCCTGCCTGAATAAAAATGAACTGGGTGATGGCGAGTTATTTAAAAAGCTGTATCGGAATGATTTTGTTTTTAACAAATCCATGGATTCCTGGATGTCCTGGACAGGGCATCATTGGAAAATAGATAAAATGGATTTTGCCCATGCATCTGTTGAGGGTGTTGCAAGTGCATATCAGGACGAAGCAAAAAGGATTTCCGGTAAAATTAACAACCTTATGGCTGATGACAAACCGGTTGGTGACCTGCAAACAAAAAGAAAATTGTTAAATCAAAGGGTTTCTGCTTTGAGATCCAATCGGCGCAGGAAAAATTGTCTGCTTTTTGCTCATACCAGTGCAAATCCTTTAGCTATTGATGGAAGTGAGGTTGACCAGAACCCCTGGCTTCTGCCTTGTGCAAATGGGGTGATCAATCTGAAGACCGGAGAGCTTGAGCCGGGTCGACAAGAAGATTATTTATTAAAAGCAAGCCCGATTGGATTTCCCAAAGAGGGTCTTGACGCTGCCTGGGGGAAGAGTGACGGCAATGATGAAGGTGTGGAATTGTGGGAAGATACCCTGCTTGAAATTTTTTCCGGCAATCAGCACCTGGTGGATTTTTTAAGGCGGATATGCGGGTATGCCCTGGTGGGTGAAGTCAGTGAATCCATCCTGGTGGTCATGATCGGCAGGGGCAGGAACGGCAAGTCCATGATTGTTGAAACAATTTCAAAAGTTATGGGGCAGTTATCTGGAGCTATCAGATCAGAAATGCTCCTGGATCAATTCCGGGTTTCAAGTTCAGCTGGCCCTACTCCTGACATCATGGCTTTGAGAGGCTTGCGCATGGCCTTTGCATCAGAAACTGATGATGGCTGCAGAATATCGCCGTCCAGGGTGAAGTGGTTGACTGGCAATGACACCATCACCGGCAGGAACCCGCATGATAAATATGAGGTCCATTTCAAGCCCAGCCACACTTTGTTTCTTTTGACAAATCACAAACCTCATGCTCCTGCAGATGATTTTGCATTCTGGGAACGCATGGTTCTTTTTCCTTTTGAATTATCTTTTGTGGATCGGGAACCAAAATCAGAGAATGAGTTCCGATCGGATCCGCAGCTGGGTAAAAAGCTGGAGGCTATTCTTCCTGCGATTCTTGCCTGGATGGTAAGAGGCTGCATTGAGTGGCAGCAGGATGGAAGGCTCAAACGGCCAGCTGTCATCAAAGAGGCAGTCAATGAATATCAGCGTGATGAAGATTCTGTTGGTGATTTTATTGAACAATGCTGTGTTGTGGGTACTGATTTTAAAGTTAAGGCTGCTGATGTGTATTCTGTCTTTGAAGAGTGGTGGCAAGAGAATGTGTCCAAGCGTGTCCCTCTTAAAAAGCGGTTTGGTCAACGGTTTGGCAAGCGGTTTGAGCGGGTTAAACAGGGAACCATCTGGTATCATGGTGTTGGCCTGGTTGAGGATGATGAGGATGTGAACTAGGTGTTTTTAGAATAAAATCTGGAGGATTAAAAACACCCTCCAAAAAATAAAATTTCAGGGAAAAATACAAGTGCTTATTTTAATTAAAAAAAGTAAACGGATTTGGACGATTGGACAATTGGACGATTTTCGGTCTATATTTAAAACATTTATTTATATTTTATTTTTTTCTTTTTTTTTTTATGTATTTTCCCTCCAATCCTCCAAGAGGAATAAATAAAATAATAAAAATAAATAGTTATAAGCTTGGAGGATTGTTTTTTCTCCCTCCACAATCCTCCAGTCCCTCCAAACAGGCATTTTTTATATGTAGAGAATTTTTATGAATATTCTTGATGCGGTTTCCATGGCTGGTGTGTCTTTAAAAAAAGTGGCTTCAACCAGGGGCGGCGAGTACGCAGGTCCGTGTCCTGGATGTGGAGGAACAGACCGTTTTCGTTGTTGGCCTGCTGCAAAGGGGGGCGAAGGTTCATACTGGTGCCGGGGCTGCAATAACGGCGGTGATCTGGTGCAGTTTTTAAAGGATTATTGCAACTATTCCTATCCTGATGCTTTTGCAGCTGCTGGGCGCAGCCGGCCTGATGATTACAGGGGTGTCCGGTATCGGGCAGCGAGCACCAGGAATAACCCTGTATCAGGTGATTTTTTTTCTGGTCCTGATAGTTTTGAACCAAGGGTTTACGAGGCACCTGTTGAGACCTGGCAAATAAAAGCGCAGGAGTTTGTTGATAAAGCACATGAAACTTTACTCAAATATGACAAAGCGCTGGAATATCTCGAATCCCGGGGATTAGACAATAAGGCCGTCAAAGGGTTTCAGCTTGGATGGTTCAGCGGAGAAAAGGGCAAAACCTGCATGTTCCGGCCCAGAACATCCTGGGGGCTTCCCAGAATCCGGAATAAAAAAACAGGACGTGACAAAATGTTATGGCTGCCCAGAGGAATTGTAATTCCATGTTTTAAAAATAATAAAATTTACCGCATCCGGATACGGCGGCCAAAGGCAGATATAAAAACAGATCTGGATGTCAAATATTATGTTCTGCCCGGGTCTGGTATGGAAGTCATGGATTTTAATACAGACAAAAAATGTATTGTGATTGTAGAAGCAGAACTTGATGCCATGCTCATTACCCGGCATGCTGGTTCTTTAGCTGGTGCTGTTTCTCTGGGATCTGCAATGAACAAGCCTGGTTCTAACGTATTTTACAATTTTAAAAAACCCCTACGCATCCTGGTAGCACTGGATTATGACAAAGCAGGCCAACAGGCATGGAAGTGGTGGTCACAAAATTTCAAAAATGCAAAGCTTTGGCCAGTGCCTGACGGTAAGGATTCAGGAGAAGCTTTTGAAAAAGGGATAAATATTAAAGAGTGGGTCAAGGCAGGCCTGCCACCAGCAGTGACAATGCCACAAAACAGCCTGTCCGGGTATTCTCCGCCAGAAGGCATTTATCCCATGGAAGAGCTGCAGATGCTCCTGAAAAAATATCCGGTTAAAATCCAGGCAGAAAAACAAAAGGCAAAAATAATATTTAGTCCGGGATTCATGAACCAGGCAATCATGCAACGGGTAAATGATATTTTTTTTGGTGATGATGAGTTGCACTGGTATCTGCGGATGTATCATCCTGACAGAATAATTGATGGTGATAATTGTGCGGTGCAAAAAATTTAATCAATGTATGGCAAGTGGTAGATGAAATGAAGTTTTTACAAAAACATTCTATAATCAATATTCAACACTTTGGAAAAAAGCTTTGCATTTTTCTTTCCAATGGGGCGTTTACCCCGTTCCATTTCAGAAATATGTCTCTGGGGAATCCCGGTCAAACCAGAAAGTTTAACCTGGGTCAAGCCTTCTTTATGTCTTGCTCCTGCAAGGCAGGTACCCGCTTTGTTGTCTGCAAACTCTTCAAATGCCTGGTTCCATGGAATAGAATCACTATCTGCCCTGGTAAAACCAAGACTTTCAAGGAGTTTCACAGCTTCTTCCTGTTTTTCAGCAGGACCATGAAATACAAGCGTTGCATTAGTATGGAGCTTTTTCATGTGTTCCAGCATATATTACCTCCACAAGTTGTATTGTTTTGTTTATCACTTCCCAGACAGCAACATACGTGGGGCTGCCTTTTTTCAGATGACAGTGATGTCTGTTATTTCCAAGTTTGCTGTAATTTGCCCAATTACCACGGACTGGACCTGCATGTTCTATTTCACCTGCAAGCAAAAAAAGCGTCTGACGAACACTCTTTGGCATCTTTGGAAGTGTTTTCAAAACTTTTTTATTTATATTGACTGTCCATGTCATGGTTGAACTATATACCATTTTTTAGTATAAAAACAAGGAGAAAAAATTGACAGAACTGATAGTTCAGATGAGAGACATAGATACTGTTTTCCCATATGAAAAGAATGCAAAAAAACATCCGGCAAACCAGGTGGAGCAGATTGCCAGATCTATTTCAGATTTTGGATTTAATGTTCCCATTCTCATTGACAAGTCCAATCTGATTATTTGCGGTGTGGGCCGGTATCTTGCAGCGAGAAAATTAAATTTATCCAGGGTACCGGTAGCGATCCTTGATAGCCTGTCTGATGAACAGGTCAAAAAATTCCGATTGGCTGACAATAAAGTTGCTGAGAGTAAATGGGATGAAGTTTTGTTAATTGAAGACCTGCAGGGTCTAAAAGAAAACGGGTACAGTGTTCTGGATATTCCCGGATTTTCTGAAAGCGATATTGACAAACTTTTAAATGGTCTCCAGGACAATGATGGCCACGGGGATCCCGACCGTGTTCCAGACAAAAAAGAAGATCACGGGATAAAAAAAGGCGATCTTTTTGCTCTGGGAGATCATCGATTGCTTTGCGGGGACTCAACGTCTGCAGCAGATGTCTCAAGATTACTTGACGGTGTGCAGTGTAATATGTGTTTTACGGATCCACCCTATAATGTCAATTACCAGGGTTCCCGAAAAGCAAAAAGAAAAAAAATAGAAAATGATAATTTACCTGAAGAACAATTTTATGAATTCATGTCAAAAATTTATAAAAATATATCTGCTGCTCTGGTTCCGGGAGGTGCCTTTTATATCTGCCATGCTGATTCCATGTGGAAAGCTTTCAGGGAACCTCTGGCTGTACATAATCTTCTTTTTAAACAGTGCCTGATGTGGGTTAAAAATCAATTTGTCTTGTCCCGGGCGCATTACCATTACAGGCATGAGCCGATTCTATATGGCCACAAAAAAGGTAAACGCTTCTGGAATGGAGGAAGGCACAACGATTCTGTCCTTTTTCAGCAGACCCCATCCATTGTGGTGGAAGAAGGAGATGATTTAAAAACCATTTATATTAATACAAATGAGACAACAATTATTATAGCAGTACCTGAATACGATCTTGTGTATCAGGATGACGGGGCAGAATCGGTCTGGCATTTTGCAAAACCTGAAAAATCAAAAGAACATCCCACCATGAAACCGGTTGACCTGGTCAAACGGGGAATCAGAAATTCATCTGCCTTGGGAGACATTATTTTTGATCCTTTTCTGGGGTCAGGAACAACACTGATAGCAGCAGAGGGGTTGAATAGGGTCTGTTTCGGCCTGGAATTTTCACCTGATTATTGTGATGTCATTATCCGGCGGTGGGAGGAATATACAGGCAGTCAGGCTCAATTATTTGAATGATAAAGGAGATTGAGTGAATTCAGAAATTGATAAATTATTAAAAGCTGCCAATGAAACTGAATCTGTAGAATTAAAAATTTTTCAGAATGCTGTCATTAAGAATTTAAAGATTTTTCAGGAATCACCAACAAGGGCAAATAAAAAAAACTTAGATTCAGCCCGGGATGGCTTGAACCAAAAAAAACAGGAAATAGAACAAAAATATTTTTCAAGCCAGGAAAACGTCCCGTGTTTCCCAAGCCTTCTGGCTGCCATGGAGCATCTTGATAAAGCTGGATATAAAATTTCCAAATCAAAAATCTACCGTGACAAGGATAAAAATTTCATCAAAGTTAATGCAGATGGCAGCATCCCTGAAGTTGAGATCCGGGCTTATGCCGGTACGTTAGAACGCAAAATCGGCAAGATCGATGATCTCAATGATATCCACAACAGGAAAACCAGTAAAGAGATTGAACGCCTGGATGAACAGATTGCAAAACTAAGATTTGAACGGGAAAAAGACCAGGGCAGATATGTGCCAAAGGCAGAAGTCGACCAGAAAATTATTTCCACCCTGATTATTCTGGATGTCTCTTTCAGGCAAATCATGGATATGAATATGTCTGATATCTGCCACATTCTTGGAGGGGATGTAAAAAAACTGAACAGTGCAAAAGATTATGTAGATGATCTGCTATATGAAATGATGAATAAACTTGCCAGAACCGATAGCTTTTCAATTAAAATTGAGGAATTGAATGTATAAAATCTGTATTGAAAAACCAGAATGGATGCCAGGCGGTTATGTGGATGTAATCAATGGAAAAAATATTGATTGCATTAAAGGCTTAGAATTCAGGTTCCCAAGATCAGCCAGGCAGATATTAAGAAAAAGAAAACCCATACTGCCAAGTATGCATGCAGAAAAATACCGGGTTGTCACAGAATCTGCCATCCCGGGTCCCTGGCAGAATATTGTCACCCCATACTTGATAGATATCATGGATGCAGCAGATTATCCGTCTGTATTGACCCTTATCCTGTGTAAATGTGTCCAGTCAGGCGGGTCAGAGGCTGCACATAATTTTATCGGATATAGTGTGGACAGAAAACCCGGACCTGTCATGTATGTCTATCCCACCATGGATGCAGGCAAAAAGCAGCTTAAAAAAAGAATCCTTACCATGTTCAAGGCAAGCCCCCACTTGAAGCGCTACCTGACAGGGGCAGTCAATGATGAAACAAACATGGAAATCAAGCTCAAACACTTAACCATCAGTATTGCCTGGGCGCACTCTGCTACATCTCTTGCCAGCGATCCCATGTGCTATGTTGTGTTTGACGAGACAGACAAATACCCTGCAGCAGCTGCAAAAACAGAATCTGATCCCATCAGCCTTGGTGAAAAAAGAACCACAACATTCAGGCGCAGAAGAAAAGCCAAAATATGGAAGCTTTCAACCCCGACAACATTTAACGGTCCAATATCTGTTTCCCTGCGGGAAGAAGCCCAGGTGGTGTTTGATTATTATGTCCAGTGCCCTGAATGCGGTCAGTTCCAGAAAATGATTTTTAAAAGAATTAAATGGGCAGGCGGCAGTGATGCAGATCCTGAAAAGATAGAGGCTGAATACCTTGCCTGGTATAAGTGTGAGTTCTGTTCCGGTAAATGGGATGACGAGAAAAGAAACAGAAGCGTAAGAAGTGGCCACTGGCGATCAAGAGGAGATCATCAGCTCACAGTTAAAAAATATCTTGAAACCTATAATCCCAAAAAAGTCGGATTTCATCTACCGGCATGGATTTCTTATTTTGTAAGTCTGTCAGAATCTGCTGCTGCCTCTTTGCGTAGCCGGAACAGCAGAACAAAACTAAAGGATTTTTTAAACAACTATGCAGCAGAGCCCTGGAAAGAATATGAAGTTATAGCCAATAAAAATGAAGAGGAAATTTTAAAATGCAGAAGTGACATTGCCCCTCAGACTATACCTGAAAGCGTTGTTGCCCTTACTGCCGGAATAGATGTACAGAAAACAGGGTTCTGGTACGTTGTCCGGGCATGGGCAAAAGACTGGACAAGCTGGAACATTGATCATGGTTTTCTGGGTAACTGGACAGATGTTGAAAAACTGCTTTTTGAAAATGTATACCCTGTTCCGGATTCTGACCGTGTTTTGA
>JAADHV010000068.1 GCA_013151635.1 Deltaproteobacteria bacterium
TTTAGAAGAAAAAGAACAGGAAAAAAAAGCGAAGTCAGCCCTTAAGCTGGCAGGAAAAAAGTTTTTTAAGGCTGAAACCTATTTGTCTGCAAATGCTTTTGATTCCGCACTTGTTACGGAAATGACCGGGATAAAAGAGCAGGTCAAAAATTTAGGGATATCAATAAAAAGCATTCTTGAGATCAAGGACAGGGTTCAAGAATTTAAAAAACAGCTTGCAGCAGATATAGTTTTGCATAAAAAACGGGAAACTCTATGCAGTAAACTTAAAAAAAAGCATGAGGCCCAGGAAAAACTCATGTCCGGGACAGGCAGGGCAATTGAAAAACTTTTAGAAGGCCGCCTTATGCTGGAGTTAAGGGTTCAATATGACGGTCTTTTGCGTGAAATGGCTTATTTAAGAAAGATTGCAGGCCTTGAGCAGGAACGGGTAAAACTTAAAGACGGCAAAGCATGTCCTTTATGCGGATCTTTGCACCATCCTTTTGCCGAAGGTAATGTCCCGGAAATTGATGAAATAGAAGAAAAAATCAATGACCTTTCCCGCCTGATCAAGAAAGTGGAAAACCTTGAAAATGACCTGAAGAAGTATGAATCCAACGAAAAGGCAGCCGCTTTAACTCTTGTTGAAGCTAAGAAGAAACGTGCTCTTGCTTTGCAAAGAAAAGATGAATTACTGGAAAATGTCCGGCGGACAGAAAAAGACCTTGAAAAAGCGATAAAAATATCTGGTGATTTGAAAAAAGCCCTTGCCCTGAAACTTGAACCATTTGGTATGGGAAAGATTCCAGGCACAGGCCTTGAGCAGATTTCCAATGCTCTTTCAGACCGTCAGAAAGCATGGCAGGACCATCAAGAAGAAAAAATAAAAATTGAAAAGAATATAAGTGAATTGACATCAAAAATAAGCAGTATTGATGCAATTTTAAAAACGCTTGATGAATCCTTAAAGGAAAAACATGATTTTCTTGGTGCCCGGCAAAAAGATCTTGAAAAATTGAATTTTAAGCGTCACAGGCTTTATGGTGATAAAAATCCCGATACTGAAGAGGCGCGGTACGAGACACTTGTTTTTAGAGCGGAAAAATCTGAAGAGGCGGCAAGAGACAGCCGGGATGAGGTAAAACAGCAATTAAATGATTTAAAAACCCGTATTGCCGCCCTGAAGAAAACCACGGTAAGAAGAAAGCCGGAACTGGATATTCTTGAATCAAGGTTCAGGGCCATGTGCAAAAAAAACGGTTTTAAAGACGAACTTTCCTTTATTTCATTTCGGCTCCCCCTGGATAAAAGAGATGAATTAAATATGAAAGCCCTTAATTTAAATAAAAAAAGGACAGATATTAAAGCAAGGAAAAAGGACAGGGAAACAAGGCTTAGTAAGGAAACAGCAAAAAAAATAACCGGCATGCCTGTTGATAATCCGGAAAAAGATCAAATGAAAATCCGGGAAGCCTTGAAAAGCATCAGCCAGGAAATAGGTGCCTTGAAACAAAAACTTCTGGATAACACCAATGCAAAGATCAGGCTTGAAAACAAAAAATTATTGATAGAGGCCAGGGAAAAAGAATGGTCAAGGTGGAGTTGTCTGCATTCTTTAATCGGTTCTGCCGACGGGAAAAAATACAGGAATTTTGCCCAGGGGATCACATTTGAATTAATGGTATCCCATGCAAACAGGCAGCTTGAAAAAATGTCGGACAGGTATTTGCTTGTCCGGGATGAAAAACAACCCCTGGAACTGAACATTATAGATAATTACCAGGCAGGCGAAATCCGATCAACAAAAAATCTTTCAGGCGGGGAAAGTTTTATTGTCAGCCTGTCCCTTGCTTTGGGACTGTCCGGCATGGCCAGCCGTAATGTCCGGGTGGATTCGCTTTTCCTGGACGAGGGGTTCGGCACTCTGGACGAGGATGCTCTGGAAACTTCTCTGGAAGCACTTGCAGGCTTACACCGGAAAGGAAAATTAATTGGTGTTATTTCTCATGTTCCATCCTTAAAGGAAAGGATAGCCACGCAAATAAACATCACGCCCATGTCAGGGGGTAAAAGCAGGATCACGGGCCCTGGGGTGAAAGGGCCGTAAAATGATTTCGGATGAACCGGGGAAATATTGCGCATTAAAAAGGGGCTGTTTTTTAAAAAATTAAACAGCCCCTTTTTTTTAAAGGAATAAAAAAGAAGTCTAAAGCCTTTCGTATATGGCTGCAGCTCCCATGCCGCCACCTATGCACATGGAAACAATACCGTATTTTCCATTAACTTCTTTAAGGTTGGCAAGGCAGGTGGCAGTAAGTTTTGCACCTGTACATCCAAGAGGATGGCCCAGTGCGATTGCGCCGCCGTGGATATTGATCCTGTCCATGTATTTTTCAAGCCCAAGTTCCCTGATGCAGTAAAGGGCCTGGGAAGCAAAGGCTTCATTGATTTCATAGATGTCAATATCCTCAATTGAAAGCCCTGCCTGCCCAAGGACTTTTGGAATGGCATAACGGGGGCCTACGCCCATTTCATCTGATTTGCAGCCTATGGTTGAATAGGAAACAAGTCTTGCAATAGGCTCAAGTCCCAGTTCATCACATTTTTCTTTTGATGCAATTATGGTTGCTGCGGCACCATCAGTTGTCTGGGAAGAATTGCCTGCCGTGACACTGCCGGCAGCAGAAAAAACCGTCCGAAGTTTTCCAAGCCCTTCAGGGGTGGATAGCCTTATGCCATCATCGTGTTCTACAATGAATTGTTCTTTCTTGTATGTTCCGTTTGCCTGTTTTACGTATTTATAGGCCGGTGTTGGTACGATTTCCGTAAAAAGGCCTTTGTCCCTTGCTGCTGCCGCCTTTGCCTGGGAATTTGCCGCAAACTTATCCTGGTCTTCCCTTGACACATTGTAACGGGATGCGACATTCTCTGCCGTAACCCCCATGGAAACATACATTTCAGGATTAGTCCCGGAATACTCCGGATGGGGGCGGGGATGGTTTCCTCCCATGGGAACAAAGGTCATTGATTCAACACCGGCTCCTATGGTGATGTCCGACCACCCCATTTGTACCCTTACAGATGCCATGGCAATGGCCTCAAGACCGGATGCACAGAAGCGGTTAACAGTGGCACCGGATACTTTATCGGGGAACCCTGCCATTTTAGGCGCGATCCTGCCAAGGTTGAGGCCCTGCTCTGCTTCAGGGAATGCGCATCCCAGCATAACATCATCAAGATGTTCGGGTTTAAGGTTTTTGGTCCTTTCAACAGCAGACTTCAGGATAAAGGAGATAAGTTCTTCAGGTCTTGTCTGGTTGAACTGGCCTCTTTTCTGCTTGCAGCCAGGTGTTCTGACTGATTGTACTATATATGCGTCTCTCATGACTTAAGTCCTCCTTTAGTTTCTGAGCGGTTTGCCGGTTTTAAGCATGTGGTCGATTCGTGCAATGGTTTTTTCCTCTTTGCAGAAGTCAACAAACGCTTCCCGTTCAAGTTTCAGGATGGTGTCTTCATCAACAGCGCTACCGGTTTTCACATCACCGCCGCTCATGACATATGCAATTCGCTTGGCAAGGAATGCATCGTAATCACTCATGAATTTGCCGTTGAGCATGTTGTGAATTTCTGCATTCACCATACCCTGGCCGGCATTCCCCATGACAATAAGGGGCAGCCTGGCCGGGGGAATATATCCGTCATCAACCATTTTAAGAACTTCTTTTTTGGCCTCGCCAACAAGGTTGTCACGGTTGAATACAATCCTGTCTGCCTGGCCTATGAAACCATTTCCTTTTGCCTGGGCCGCAGACATGGAAACAGCAGCCATTGCGATTTTCATAAATGCAGGTACAAAGAATTTTGCAAGGTCGTTATCCTTTGCCGTTTTTGCAGGCAGGGCATTGATATATTTTTTCCACAGGTTCATGGTACCGCCGCCAGCAGGAAGAAGGCCAACCCCTATTTCCACGAGCCCCATATAAAGTTCTGCGTGGGCAACTATCCTGTCCGCTCCAAGGCAGGTTTCACAACCACCTCCAAGCACCATGCCATAAGGTGCGGCAACCACAGGGAAAGCTGAATATTTGGCTTTCTGGATTCCATTCTGGGCCTTTTCCAGGAATGCTTCTATTTCAGTATATTTTTTATCATGGCACAATTTTGAAACAAAGCCAAGATCAGCCCCTGCTGAAAATGCACCGGGCATGCCGCCGGCTTCATTTCCTATGACAAGGCCGGCCCCGTTTTTATCCACATATTCAAGGGCTTCATCAATCGTATCAACAATTTGTGCGTTAATGGCATTCATTTTTGTATGAAATTCAATGCAGAAGACATCATCCCCGATGTCCACAAGGCTTGCTGAGGGATTTTCAATTACAGTTTTATTATTACCTTTTGCTGCTGCAATGGAAACCATGTTTCTGCTGACAGGTACTTCCTTGTAAGAACCGGATGCAAAATCATAGTAGTATTTGATACCGTTTTCGAGTTTATAAAAGCAGGTGTCGCCATTTTCAAGCATCTTGTTTACATTTGCAGGAACATCAAGCCCCTCTTTTTTTATACGTTCAACAGCCGCTTGCACCCCATAGGCATCCCAGAGTTCAAAGGGACCCATCTCAAAATTGTATCCCCATTTCATGGAGTTGTCGATTTCAATTATGGTATCGGCAATTTCAGGGACCCTGTTGGCTGCATACAGAAAACTGTTGGCTGCCATTTTCCAGGCAAATTTTGCGCCTTTGTCATCCCCTTTGAGAACGCATTCCACTTTTTCTTTTAAAGTGGATTTTTTCTTTGCTTCGTCAATACAGGGGAAACTTGGTCTTACAAGGTCTTCATATTCCATGGTGGAAGGATTGAGGACCTTTCTTAATTTTTTCCACTCAGGTGTCAAGTCGGTTTTATAAAAACCTGCCTGGGTCTTGTTGCCGAGAAGATTTTTTTTGGCCATTTTTTCAACAAACTCAGGCAGGATCAGAGCATCTCTCTGCTCGTCATCCAGGCAGAGTTCATAGGAGTTTTTACAGACATGGATGACCGTGTCCAGGCCAACCAGGTCTACAGTTTTAAAAATAGCTGTTTTAGGCCGTCCAAGAGCAGGGCCGAAAATGGCATCCACTTCAGGTATGGTCATATCTTCCTCAACCATGGCTTTCATGATGGCCCCAATACCCTGGATGCCTATCCTGTTGCCTACAAAATTGGGCGTGTCTTTTGCCCAGACAATCCCTTTCCCTAAGTTTTTCTCGCCAAATGCCGCGATAAATTCAAGGATTTCAGGAAGGGTTTCAGCTCCCGGGATAAGCTCTAAAAGATGCATGTAACGAACCGGGTTGAAAAAGTGGGTTCCCATGAAATGTTCTTTGAATTCTTTGGAAAAACCCTCGCAAATGTCTTTGAGGGGAATGCCGGATGTATTTGAGGAAACAATGGAACCGGACTTTCTTTTCTTTTCAATTTTTGTGAAAAGCTCTCTTTTAATACCAAGGTTTTCAACAACTACTTCAATGATCCAGTCGCATTCGGACAGGGTCTCAATGTCGTCTTCAAGGTTTCCGATTGAAATCAATCCTGCATCTTTTTTGTTGAAAAACAAGGATGGACTTGAAGCCAGTGCTGCATCAAGGCCTGCTTTTACCATCCGGTTGCGGGCAGCCGGGTCAGATTTTTCTTCATCTTTTAAATCAAATGGAACAATATCCAATAACTGCACTTTTACACCGGCACCGGCAAGCAGGGCGGCAATACCGCCTCCCATGATTCCGGACCCGATAACTGCAGCCTTTTTGACTTTTCTTATCATGATTTCCTCCTAATTCAAGGGTTAATACCAATAATTATGAATGAGTATTCATTTTTGATAACAGATAACAACCAGGATTGTCAAGAAAAATAATTTAGAATAATGGACAGGTGCATAAGAATAATTTTCATTCAATTTCAAACTGTTATATATATTGATATTTTATGGTTGAGCCGTTTCCCGCCTTAATCCCATAAAAAGAAATTATTATGAATACTCATTCATGAATTTAATTGCCATGTTCCTTGTAAAAAAAAAGCGGTTCTGGTAGTGTGGAGCTTTAATTTTTAAGGATATTGATTGATCGGAGACATTTGATGGCGCTAAAAGGCCCTAATATTAAATCTTCATATTCCATGAACATTGACTCAGTTACAAGCTTTATTTTGTCCCTTCAAAAAGAATCCGGTGATATACCCTGGCATGCTGATGGGAAAACAGATCCCTGGGATCTTGTTGAAACCATTATGGGCCTGAATATCGGAAAAAATTTTGATGCTTCATACCGTGCATTTGAGTGGCTTAAAAACATACAGAACAAAGATGGTTCCTGGTATTCGTCTTATATTAACGGGAAACCTGCTGACCTGACCTGCGAAACCCATATGGCAGCCTATATTTCCGTTGGCCTTTTCCATACCTGGTTAATGAATAAAGACAGTAAACTGCTTGAGCATTTCTGGCCTGTAATGGAAAAAGGGATAAATTATGCCATCAGCCTGCAGACAAAAGGCGGTGAGATTTACTGGGCAAGAAGTCCTGAAGGAAAAATTGATCCGATGTCCCTTCTGACAGGCGCAAGTTCTGTTTTCATGAGTTTAAAATGTGCCTTGGCTGTTGCAAACATCCTTGGGGAAAAAAGAATATCATGGGAAACATCCTTTGATAAGCTGGGTAAATCCATAAGGGGCAATATCCATAATTATAATGTCAGTAAATCCAGGTTTTCAATGTACTGGTTTTACCCTGTATTGGCTGGTGCGATTACAGGGGAAAAAGCAGAATACAGAATTGAAAAATATTGGAGGAAATATGTCATAGAAGGGCAGGGTGTAAGATGTGTGTCAGATCAGCCCTGGGTGACCATTGCCGAGACATCCGAACTTGTTCTGGCCTTATATGGGTTGGGGCAGATTGAAAAAGCCGGGATTGTATTCTCCTGGATTCAGGACAGGATGTATGAAGACAAGACATATTGGTGCGGCTACACCTACCCTGACATGGTGATCTGGCCTGAAGAAAAAATCTCCTGGACCAATGCCGTGAGCCTGATGGCACAAGATGCATTATACAATTTAACGCCTGCCTCAACTCTTTTCAGCCATAGATCATGGGATGGCTTTATTTATACGGGCCTTGTAAATTGATAAAAGATTATAGACCCTATTATATTAAAAAGGCCTGGTACCGGCTTCAGCATCTTTATATCCGTCACAAGTTATCCCCCCAGTTGAAACATTTGGGGAAACACCCCTTTATTGTAAAACCATGGCATATTGAAATATTTGGCGGGCCTGTCAGCATTGGTGACAATATTACCCTTCTGGGATGCCGGGATAAAAAAACCAGGCTTACGGTCTGGTCTGATAAAAAAGATATCAATGGAATTATAATCGGCGATCATGTCCTGATTTCCCCCGGGGCCAGGATCAGTGCCGCCAACAGTATCACCATTGCAGATTCCTGCATGCTGGCAAGCCGTGTCTATATTACCGATTCGGACTGGCATGGTATTTACGACAGGTCAATGCCGCCAGAGGAGGAAAGTTTTGTGGTCCTTGAAGAAAACGTGTGGGTTGGTGACAGTGCGATTGTCTGCAAGGGGGTGACCATTGGCAGAAACAGCATCATTGGCGCGGGGGCTGTAGTTACTTCAGACATACCGCCAGGCGTGATTGCTGCCGGGAATCCTGCTAAAATCATAAAGCGCCTTGATCCTGAAAAGCCCTTTGTAACACGGAAAGACAGGTTTGCAGACACTGATAAAATGACGCAGCTTTTTGAATCTGCTGAAAAAGAATTTCTTCATGGAAATACGCTTACAGGGTGGATCAGGTCAATTTTTTTTCCGGAAAAGAACGATTGATTTAAATTAAAAGAGCAGCAGAAAGGGAAACAAGACAGAGCAGGGTTGATAGCATTATAGCAGCGGAAGCAAGTTTGGTATCACTGTTTAACTGGCCTGAAAGAACATATGTGGCCGTGGAGGTCGGAAGCGAGAAAAAAATCATTCCGGTCTTGAACGGGATGCCGGTGATGGAAAATGATTTAAAAAGAAAAAATCCAATAATTGGTAATAGCAGTATTTTCAGTATTGATGCAATAAAAGCAATTTTCGTGTTATGTTTCAGGCCTGCAAGGCTCAATGAACCGCCGATGGAAATCAGGGCCAGCGGCATGGTGACAGCGGTCATGAGCCGTAGCGTGTTATCAGCGAAAACCGGGAAAGAAAACCTGGCCCTGGAGAAAAGAATCCCGGCAGCGCACCCAAGGATTAAAGGATTTGAAATCAATGCTTTTAAAAGAGATTTTAAGTTTTGCCCCGTACTTCCCTTTTTCCCTGAATGCCAGATCAGTGTAGAAACTGCCAGCACGTTAATAATGGGGATGGCAAACCCGATCAGGATACCAAAGTACCTGATGCCTGATTCTCCAAGGGTGTTCATGACAATTGCCATGCCAATATAAGTATTAAACCGGTAACATGCCTGGGAAAAGGAGCCGGCTTGAAAATTTGAGATACGAAACAATCGGATTGCGGCAAGACTTAAGAGATAAACAATGATCACCGCCATTATGGAAGCGATGCATAAATTAAGGCTGATAGTTTTGTCCGGTTCTGAACTCCCGATTTTCCAGAACAGCATTGCAGGGAAAAAAATAAAATATACCAGCTTGTCAGAGGTTTTTAAAAAAATTTCATTAGTGATATTGAAATATTTAAGAAGGCTGCCGAGCAAAAGCAGCGTAAATATAGGAAATATGGCATTCAGGACAGTCATTGTTTTAAAATATGGAAATTTTATTAATTTTGCAAATTAATAATTAATGGTTATATTAGAGCATTCATGCAGACAGCAGCCTTATGGTTGCGCTGAATTTCTTTCAGGAGATTTTTGATGAGTGAACTAAATTTGACCTTGCCCATTACCGGGATGAGTTGTGCGAATTGTGCCGCAAATATCACAAGGACCGTCAGCAAACTTCCAGGCGTAAAACAAGCCAATGTAAATTTTGCAGCCGAACAGGCTCTGGTGTCATATGATTCTGACAAAATACGTTCAAGCCAGATCATAAGCAGGATCCAGGATATCGGCTTTAAAGTTCCCATGAGCCGGAAAGAACTGCCGGTGACCGGGATGAGTTGCGCCAATTGTGCTGCCAACATTGAAAGAACCTTGAATAATAAGGTTGAAGGGGTGGTATCGGCATTTGTGAACTTTGCATCGGAAAGATTGCTCATTGATTATATCCCGTCCATTGTTGACCTTGGTACAATTGTTTCACAGATCAAAAAAATCGGGTATGATTTGATTATTGCAGATGAAGGCCAGGCAGAAGAAGATGTGGAGGAGATTGCAAGACAGGCTGAGATCAGGAACCAGACTCAGAAATTTATTGTCGGGGTTATTTTTGCCCTGCCATTATTTCTTATCAGCATGTCAAGGGATTTCGGCCTGATCGGTCCCTGGAGCCATGCGCCATGGATGAACTGGTTTTTCCTGTTTCTTGCGACACCGGTCCAGTTTTATACGGGTATGGATTATTATGTCGGGGCTTATAAGAATTTAAGAAATAAAAGTGCCAATATGGATGTGCTGATTGCATTAGGGTCTTCTGTGGCTTATTTTTATTCGGTTTGCATTCTTGTGCTTCCCGGGCTTGGCGTACATGTCTATTTTGAGACATCTGCCGTTATTATTACGCTTATTAAGTTCGGTAAACTTCTTGAGGCCAGGACAAAAGGTAAAACAGGCGGGGCCATAAAAAAACTTATCGGGCTTCAGCCAAAAACAGCCGCCATCATTGAAAATGGTACGGAAAAAGAAATTTCCATAGCCATGGTTCAAGTAGATGATATCATTGTTATCAGGCCCGGAGAGCGTATTCCTGTTGATGGTGTGATTGTTGAAGGCGCATCAGCAGTTGACGAATCCATGTTAAGCGGAGAACCAATTCCTGTTGATAAGATAAAAGATGATATTGTCACGGGCGGCACTGTCAATGGTGAGGGCCTTTTAAAATTCAAGGCCACCCGTGTGGGCAAGGATACGGCTTTGTCCCAGATTATACGGCTTGTCCAGGAAGCCCAGGGCAGTAAGGCCCCGATCCAGGCCCTTGCGGATAAAGTGGCGGCCGTATTTGTTCCTGCTGTCATAAGTATTGCATTGATCACTTTTGGCATCTGGTGGGGAATAACAGGAGAGTTTGTCCCGTCCATGATCAGAATGGTCGCCGTTCTTGTTATTGCATGTCCGTGTGCTCTGGGGCTTGCAACCCCGACAGCCATTATGGCGGGTACGGGAAAAGGGGCGGAAAACGGGATTTTGTTTAAGAGAAGCGCGGCCCTTGAAAATGCTGCCAAGCTTAGAACCGTTGTAATGGATAAAACCGGCACAATTACCATGGGCAAGCCCACTGTGGTGGATTGGATTCCTGCCGGTACTTCCAGCTTGTCCCCTGATGAATTATTGACTCTTGCAGCTTCACTGGAAAAAGGGTCTGAGCATCCCATTGGCAAAGCCATTGTAGCCTTTGCCGGGGAAAAAGGAATTAAAGTCAGTGATCCCCAAAATTTCAAGGCTATAAGTGGTGCAGGGGTAGAGGCTGAGGTGGATGGACAGGTCTATAGGTTTGGTAAACCCCGCTGGTTTGAGCAGGATTCAAGTATGCCGGACGATGTTAAAGATTTGATCTTGAAATTGCAGAACAAGGGCAGAACGGTTATGGTGCTGGCAAAGGATGAAGATGTGCAGGGTGTCCTGGCTGTTTCCGATGTTCTGAAGCCGGAATCAAAACAGGCCATCAAAGAACTCCATGTGGAAAAACTTAAGGTCGTCATGCTCACCGGGGATAATTTGCAGACAGCCAATGCCATTGCAACCGAAGTAAATGTGGATGATGTTGAAGCAGAAGTAAGGCCTGAAGAAAAATCAGGAAAAGTGAAAGCCTTCCAGAAAAATAATGTCCTGGTCGGGATGGTTGGAGACGGGATAAATGACGCCCCGGCACTTGCCCAGGCCGATATCGGTTTTGCCATTGGTACGGGAACTGATGTTGCTATTGAAACAGGGGATGTGATCCTTTCAAGCGGGAAACTGACCGGTATTCCAAAGGCCATTAAAATAAGCAGGAGAACCATTGCAACCATAAGACAGAACCTGTTTCTCGCATTTGTTTATAATATCGTCCTGATTCCTGTTGCAGCCGGAGTCCTGGCTCCTTTTGATATGTTTCCGGAATTCCTGCGGCAGCTTCACCCCATACTTGCAGCGCTTGCAATGGCAGTAAGCAGCATATCGGTTGTAACAAACAGCCTGCGGCTTTATAATGCCGATATAAGTTAGAGAACCTTAATCAAAGGAGAGCTATGGTGTCCAAGGCTTTGGAGCTTGAAATATTTTCAGACTATGTTTGACCCTGGTGTTATTTCATTACCGGGAGTATTGAAAAACTTGAAAAAGAATATGGCATTCACGCCAGATGGCGTGCATTTCCCCTTCATACTGATACACCTGAACAGGGCCGTTCCCTGGAAGACCTGTTTAAAAAAAAAGGGATACCTGTTGATATTGATAAAATGATGAACCAGTTGAAAACTGCGGCAGCGAAACTAGGACTTGCCATGGGCGATAGAAAAATGACTTATAACAGCCGCCTTGCCCAGGAAGTCGGCTTGTGGGCGGAAACCAAGGGCAGGGGACACAAATTTCACATGGAAGCATTTAAAGCTTATTTTGTGAAAGGTGAAAATATTGCCCAAAAAAGTGTATTGCTGAGCCTGATAGAATCTTCCTGCCTTGATCCTGAAGAAGGGGAATATATTATAGATAAAAGAGAATTTTCCAATGCAGTTGATTCAGACTGGGAACTTTCAAAAAAAGCAGGAATTACTGCTGTACCGACTGTCAGGCTTGGCCTTGATACGCTTGTGGGAGCTCAGTCCTATGAAACCCTTAAAAAACTGGTTGATAAATATAGCAATAGACAGTCTTAATATTCCAGGCTGTTTGAATTTTTAAAAAAAGGAGTGCATCCTAATCAGGGCATGGAGAAAATATAAAACAATAAAAATAAATGAATTGGCAAAAAAACAAAAACCACGCAACCTTTAGGATTGATCCGGCCTTACAGGATTCGAACAAACCCCTTGATTTGTGTCCTTTTTTTATTGTATTCAATAGAGAATTATGCGTTTCCCTTCATTGATCAAGATAAGAAGTATAATAATATAAATAAGGGATGATTTGATGCCTGACAACAGATCAATAACCGGACGGTATGCAGGGCTTTTCCTGTTGGGTTGTTTTTTGTTCTGCTATCCTGTTTTGACCATATTTAACCTGCCGGTCCGTGTGTTTGGCATCCCTTTGTTTTTTTTCTATTTATTCGCAGCCTGGTCGGTATTGATTATTTTCATAGTTTTTTGCACGAAAATCCCGGATACGTTTCACCCGTCAGAGCCAGATAGTTCCGGGAATAATTTAAAACAATCAGGCTGAGTTTAAGTTTGGTTGCCTGATTCAATTTACAACAAGAACAAGTATGTTAGAACAAAAAATTATCATTTTTGTTTCTTTCGGCTATATGGGGCTGTTATTCGCAATTGCTTTTTTTGGTGATAAACGTGCTGAAAAAGGTAAAAGCATTATCAGCAATCCCTATATTTATGCCTTGTCCCTGGCGGTTTACTGCACTGCCTGGACCTTTTACGGGAGCGTGGGAGCGGCAAGCAGGTCAGGTGCCACAGGATTCTTAAGTATTTATCTTGGTCCTACTCTCATGATGATCCTGGGGTGGCCTGTACTAAGGAAAATTATTTGTATCAGTAAAATTAACCGGATTACTTCCATTGCGGATTTTATAGCCTCCCGGTATGGTAAAAGTGCCACCATTGCAGGTGCGGTTACAATTATTGCTGTCCTTGGCATTATACCGTACATGTCTGTTCAGATCAAGGCCATATCAACTTCGTTTCAATTGATAAGCCAATACCCTGCTGTCCATATGTCTGAAACCGTAACCAACCTGTCCGCCATAAAAAACACTGCGTTTTTTGTGGCTATTTTACTTGCATTATTTGCCGTGGTTTTCGGAACCCGGCATTTGGAAGCCACTGAACGTCATGAAGGTCTGGTGGCGGCGATTGCCTTTGAATCCATTATAAAACTTTTTGCCATCATATCAGTGGGGTTATTTATCACCTACAGGCTTTATTCCGGATTTGGGGACCTTTTTTCGCAGGCAAGCCTTGTCCCCCGGATAAAACAGCTTTTTGTCATGGATGTAAATGCATCGACCTTTACAGGATGGTACAACGCATTGTTCCTTGCCATGATGGCCATATTTCTGCTTCCCCGGCAGTTTCAGGTGATTGTGGTTGAGAATGTGGATGAAAATTATTTAAAAAAAGCTGTTTGGCTTTTCCCCATGTATCTTCTGGCCATTAATTTTTTTGTCATTCCCATTGCCTTTGGCGGCATGCTGCATTTTTTCAAACAATGCTTTTCAGACCCTGTCTGCCGGCAGGCATTACCCCAAACCTTTGATGGTATCCTGAAGTTTAAAGACGGAATAGTTGATGCTGATTATTTTGCCCTGACGCTTTTGATGGCAAAAAAACAGCAGGGCCTTGCACTATTCGCATTCCTTGGTGGAATGTCCGCAGCCACGGGAATGGTAATTGTTGAAACCATTGCTTTATCAACCATGGTATGCAATGAACTGGTCATGCCGGTGCTTCTTCGTCTCCCATTTTTAAAACTGGAGCTGAAAAGCGACTTGAGCCGGTTGTTGTTGATTATCAGGAGAATAAGCATCCTGCTCATTGTGCTTTTAGGATATCTTTATTTTCATTACGTGGTTGAATATTATTCTCTTGTTTCCATCGGGATGATTTCTTTTGCCGCAGTTGCCCAGTTCAGCCCGGCCGTGATCGGGGGGATATTCTGGAAAGGCGCGACCCGTAAGGGCGCGCTCGGAGGACTTTTAGCCGGGTTTGTCATCTGGGTGTATACCCTGGTGCTTCCTTCACTGGCCCAGGCAGGTTTCCTTTCCCGGGATTTGTTGACCCATGGGCCTTTTGGTATTGAACTTTTAAACCCGGTCCATCTTTTTGATCTAGATGTCCAGAATCTGGGGTTTAACCAGTACACCCATGCCGTGTTCTGGAGCATATCCGTAAATATTGCATTATTTATCGGGATATCTCTTTTTTCAAGGCAAAATGCTATGGAGCGCAAACAGGGTACTCTTTTTGTGGATGTGTTCAAGTATTCAGAGGAATCGGTGAAATCGTCTTTCTGGAAGGCCACGGCATCGGTGGTGGATTTAAGAATGCTTCTTGAAAGATTTTTAGGAAAAAACAGGACTAATGATGCTCTCGGGCTTTATGCCAGGGAACATCATATTAACTGGGAAAAGGAACTTATTGCAGATGCAGGCCTTGTCAGTTATGCCGAAAAGCTGCTTGCAGGTGCTATAGGTTCTGCATCCGCCCTTGTAATGGTCCGGTCTGTTGTGGATGAAGAACCGCCTGGTATGGATGAGATCATGCATATCCTTGATGAAACCCAGCAGATGATTATTTACAGCAGGGAGCTTGAAAAAGCCACAAAAGATCTTGAGGCGGCCAATGAGAGGCTAAAAGAGCTTGACCGGCTGAAAAACGAATTTATCTCAACCGTAACGCACGAACTTAGAACCCCTTTAACCTCGGTCAGGGCCCTGGCTGAAATTGTTAATAACACCCCTGATCTTGAACCTGAAAAGCATCGTCAGTTCATGGGTATCATCATCAAGGAGAGTGAAAGGCTGTCCAGGTTAATTAATGATGTCCTTGATTTTCAAAAAATCGAATCCGGCCAGGTTCAATGGCAGAAGGCACGGCTTGATTTTAAGGGCGTGATTGAAGACTCCATTTTTTCAACCGGCCAGTTGATTAAAGAAAAAAATATTGCCTTAACATTTGATATTCCCAAAAAGCCGGGATTTGTATCCGGGGACAGGGACCGTTTGATTCAGGTGATGGTGAACCTGATATCCAATGCCGTCAAGTTCTGTGACCCGGATAACGGCAAAATCACGGTCGGGATGCAGGTAGAAATAAAAGATAATAAAAACAGTTATTTAAAGATCTGGGTTAAAGATAATGGTATCGGCATTGGCAAAGATGACCAGGAAATCGTTTTTAATGAATTTCACCAGGTTATCTCCGGAGCAAAGGGAAGACCTGCCGGTACAGGAATTGGGTTGACGATTACCAAGCATATCATTGATTTCCACGAGGGCAGAATATGGGTAGAAAGTGAATTGGATAAAGGAGCAACTTTCTTTTTCACACTGCCTCTGGTAGAATAAGAAGAAAAACCATTTGATACGCTCATCTCAATTTATCCCGGTAGCAAGATAAAGGGGGCCAAATGAAGAAAAAAATATTGATTGTTGATGACGAACCCAATATTGTCGTGCCTTTGGAATTTTTGATGAAGAAGAATAATTATGATGTTAAAACTGCGGAAACAGGTGAAAAAGCACTGGATCTGATAGCAGCCTGGAAGCCCGATCTTATTTTATTGGATATTATGCTGCCCGGGATGGATGGATATGAGGTGTGCCAGAAAATCAGGCAGGAAAAAGAATTCAACAATACCAGGATCGTTTTTCTTTCAGCAATGGCACGTTCCATTGATATTGCAAAAGGCATGGGGCTTGCCGCTGATGATTACATCACCAAACCCTTTGCCACTGACTATGTTGTGAGTAAAATTAAAGAATTACTGGCAGAAACTTAACATGTTTTTCCAGCCCTTTTTCAGGAAAACTGCTGGTCTGTGGCACCGATGAAGTCAAAGCTCAACTTTGCCTGTATGGACTTTATTTTCTTTAATATTTCTTTAAGCATCCTTTTTTCAATGGATGAGAGTTGTTTGGGGTTAATATAATTGTGTGCTTTTATATTCAGACCGAGAATTGCATGGGTCTGTTCCATGAACCGTATCTGCATCATAAAGCTATAGGCTTGATCCAATTCATTATATTCAAGCCTGGACAGGACCCGTTTTATATAAAGTTGATAAAGTCTGCCCTGGGTAGAGGTCTCGTTGATGTGATGCTTTAAAGCATAAATTCTTGCAAAATCAACAATAGGGGTATTGGCCATTTTAATATCTATACAACGCTTGTGCGGCCCTTTTGACCTTACCAGGAAATTCCCGAACAGCCCGATAGGCGGTTTGAAATATACGGCGTTTTCAGCCATGTTCCTGAAAAATCCTGTCCAGTTGGACAAACTCTTGATTAAGTGTGCAGTAAGCTCATCTGTGATCTTCTTGTCTCCATAGGCAAACCTGAAATCAAAGAAAATACTTGTATGAAGCATGTCTTCCGGTGATGCTGCATATATCCAGCTTGAAAAATATTTTTTCCATATTGCAAGGGGCTGGCACCATTTGGGGTTTTTGGCCATGATGCCGCCCTGGCAAAAATCAAATCCCGACTGGTCCAGCCAGGTACAGACTTTTTCACCGAGTTTCAGAAAATAGGCCTGAATAGTTTCAATTGTCTGCCCGTCACCCGGATCATTGAAAATAATGGCATTATCCTGATCTGTTTTCAGGGTCTGCTCTTTTCTTCCTTCGCTGCCAAGTGTGACAAAAGCAAAATTTACCGGAGGCGGCCCAAGTCCGGCTATTGCAAATATCAGCAGTCTGTTTAAAATTGCATCTGAAAACGCAGTTACAAGCCATGTTACAGTCCTGATCCTGGTCCCGCTGCTGAGCATGCTTAAGATCAGCCTTGGGAGCTGGCTGTGCTTGCCAATGATTTCTTCAACTCTTGAGGCCTGGTTTATTTCTCGAATTAGAGAGGTGTAGGAAAGTTCAGTCAATAGCCGGTTATCCAGTTCCATTGCCTGGTCAGAATGATCAAAAAGTTCAATATCCCTGATTTGAACCCGGGTTTCCGGCAGGGCGGAAACAGGTTCAAAAGGCTTTTGAACTGAATTTTCATCAGCCGGTATGAAAAATCTTAAATAGGATATATCTTTTATTTTCTTATATCCGGAATATGTCCACAATGCTATCTGGTGCTGCCCAAGAACATCCTTCAGGCATATATCTGCTGTATGGTTTTGTGTGCCGATATCCATGGATTCCCATTGCTTGATTGATTTCGGGCTTACAGGTTCTCCTTTCCAGGAGATATCAATCAAGGCAATGTTATTTTCTTTGGAAAAAATGTAATAAAATTCAGACAGGCCTGTTTTGGTTTTCAGGCGGTCCAGTATAAAAAGAAATGCGTTTAAAAATGTATAAGTATTAACTTTAATTTTTATACTTCCGGTATCAGGGTGGTTTTTAATTTGAAGGATGATGCCAAGCCTGTCCCGGGACTTTCTGGATACAGTTTGCATTAAATCCGTGATAAATAAAGTTTTTAAGGATGTTTTTGCACTAATAAGATTGGTGTACTCATCTGAAACATTGTTGAGAATATCACCAAGGACAATGGATTCATTGTAGATAATATCTTTAAACTGGTGCTGACGGTCTTCATCCATATGAGGAAATTCTTTCATGGCTTCAATGGCGGCCCTGATACTGGCCATGGGAGACCGGGCGTTTTTAGATAATGTCTTTAAAAGGGTTTCCACCCTTTTTTCGGCCCGGTTCTGCAACGTAATGTCTTCAAGGATTACTACAAACCCTGAAAAAAGACCGGTACGACTTAAAATTGGTACAACCTGGGTTTGCAGTGCAAGGGTGTTTTTATGCAGAATAAACCTTGAAACCGTATTGGCGGCGGACTGGTTTAATTGTTCATTGATTTCGTCAAGGGCATATTCGATAAGGTCTTTGTCAATTATTGAAGTAATGGGCAGGCCTGCCATGGAAACAGGGGTATTGTCTTTTTTTCCCATCGGCCGGAGATATGCTTTGGACTGGCTGTCGTGTATCAGGATGGAACCATTGGAATCACAAATTATGATTGCTTCCGGCAGTTTTGAAATAAACGCGGCAAGAACCTGTTTTTCATCCATTTTATACCTTAAATCAATTGCAAAAGGTTGTATGATCAAACCATACATTAATGATTTTATTGTTTCAAGCAGATTGTAATTTAAATTCCTGTCTGTTTTTTTAAAAAAACTTGTGCCCTGATGGAAAATTCGCATATATTACTTTCCGGACCTAAAAATAATGACAGATAATTCAAGGAGAATTTCATCGTATGTTATCAAATCTTTTCAGCCCGATCCGGATCGGTAATATGACTTCAAAAAACAGGCTTTTAATGTCTGCCATGAGTATTAACTTTGGTGTTGATGACAACTGCTGTGTGACAGATCAACTGGTTGAATATTTTGTAGAAAGGGCAAAAGGCGGTGTCGGCATGATGCTTGTGGGTGGCGGAAGTGTCCACCCTGGCGGTCAGGAACTGCCAGACCTTCCCCAGATGTATAATGACGATTGTATCCCGGCCCTCAAAGCCATGGTTAAAAAGGTAAAACAATATGATACGCTTTTCGGGGTCCAGCTCATGCACGGCGGCCGGCAGTCATATCTTCCCAACAAGGTCGCACCCTCTCCCATACCGGCACCAGCTGTTGTGAAAGGAGAAGTCAGGGCGCTTACAATTGATGAAATAAAAGAACTTGCCTCCTGCTTTGGTGATTCTGCCAGGCGGTGCATGGAAGCGGGATTTGATTTTGTAGAGCTTCATGGCGCTCACGGATACCTGATTAACCAGTTCTTAGCACCTAATTCCAATATCAGGACAGATGAATACGGAGGATCATTTGAAAACAGGATACGGTTTTTGTTTGAAATCATAGAAGATATCCAGGCAAAAACCACAAAAGATTTTCCCATAGGAATAAGGATCAATGGCAACGATTATATTGAAAACGGGTGGGAACTTAAAGATACAGTAAAAATTGCACCTATGCTTGAAAAAGCAAAAGCTGCATACCTTCATGTTTCAGGCGGGGTTTACGGGTCAACGGAATTGACGATCCCTTCCATGTACACCCCCCATGGATGTTTTGTCCACCTTGCCCGGGAAGTTAAAAAGCACGTGGGTATACCTGTTGTCACCGTGGGCCGGATTAAATATCCTGACCACGCCGATCAGATTATTAAAGAAAAACAAGCTGATATAGTGGCTATGGGCAGGTCTTTTCTGGCAGATCCCAGGTACCCTGAAAAAGCCATGAAAGGTGAAATCTCACAGATCCGCCCCTGTATCGGCTGCTGTCTCGGGTGTATTCATGCCGTGCTTGCCAAGGAGCCCGGCTCCTGTGTGGTCAACCCCGATGTTGGAAGGGAATATAAACTCAAAGATGAAAAAAAGCCGTCCCAGTCACTGAAAATACTTGTCGCAGGCAGCGGGCCCGCCGGCATGGCAGCGGCAAGACAATTTGCTCTACAAGGGCATAAAACCCTTGTCCTGGAAAAAGGACAAATCACAGGAGGCTTGTTGTCCCTTGCTTCAAAAGCTCCGGGGCGGGGAGAGCTCAATGATATCCTGGATTTTTTCAAGCTGGAAATGGTGCGTTTGAATGTTGAAATCCGGTATAATACCAGGCTTTCTTTGGATCTTATTAATGAAATCAACCCTGATAAAGTGATTATTGCCACAGGGTCCATGCCGGATATGCCGGTAATCAAAGGGCTTTTCCAGACAGAAATGGACCTTGTGACAAATGTTGATGTGATAAGCGGCAAAGAAGAGGTAAAAGAGAAGGTCATTGTCCTGGGCGGCGGCATGACAGGCTTGATTACGGCAGACTTTCTTGCGGAACAGGGTAAAAAAGTTGTTGTTTTAAACCGGAAAAAAAGCTTTGCAGAAGAAATGTCCAGTAATGACAGGTATTACCTGCGGGAACGGTTGAAAAAGGGGAATGTGTCCCTTTACAAAAATGTATCGGTTAAAAAGTTTACACATGACGGGGTTATATTTAAATCCAATGGAGAAGATATCGCAATGAACGGGTTTAATGCGGTTGTGATTTCAGAAAAGCAAACCTCCATCAGGGATGCTAAGAAACTTGAAAGAAAAACCCGGGCTAAATTTCATCTGATCGGCGATGCAAAATCTCCAAGACATTTGATGTACTGCATAAGTGAGGCCGAGGAAATCGCAAGATCAATATGATATCACAGATGATAAGGGAAAAATAGTATGCAGGAAATATATGAAAACGCAAAAAAGTTAATGAAAGGCTATTGCAGGGTTTGCACAGAATGCAATGGCAACGCCTGTGCAGGAGAAGTTCCCGGAATGGGGGGACTTGGAACTGCCTCTTCATTCAAGGCTAATGTTAATGCTTTAAAGGCAATTGAGTTTAATATGCGCCTGGTTCATGATGTTACAGAACCTGACACCAGTGTGTCCATCCTTGGGAAAACCCTTTCAATTCCTGTTATTGCCGCACCCATCGGGGGTGTTTCCTTTAATATGGGTGGGAATGTTTCAGAAGAAGACTATATCCGGGCCATTATTTCAGGATGCCGTCAAAAGGGAATTGTCGGATGTACAGGTGACGGTGTCCCTGATTTTATCCATAAGGCCGGTTTGAATGCCATAAAACAGGCCGATGGCCACGGCATCCCTTTTATAAAACCCTGGGAAGATAAGGAGCTTTTTGAAAAATTTGATAAAGTTAAACAGAGCGGTGCCGGGATCATTGGGATGGATATTGATGCAGCAGGGCTTATTACCTTAAAGAAAATGGGCAGGCCGGTATCTGCGAAAACTGTTGAAAAATTGAGGCTGATTATAAAAAGTGCGGCTGCAAAATTTATCCTCAAAGGTGTTATGACGGTTGAAGATGCCGTGTCTGCCGTGTCTGCCGGTGCTAATGCCATTGTGGTGTCAAACCATGGCGGAAGAGTCCTGGATTTTACACCGGGTGCTGCAACTGTGCTGCCTGATATATGTAATGCTGTTAAAGGAAAGATTACAATTCTTGCAGACGGAGGTGTCAGAACCGGGGGCGATGTGCTGAAACTGCTTGCACTTGGTGCTGATGCTGTTATGATAGGACGTCCCTTTTCGGTTGCGGCAATTGGCGGTCTTCAAAAAGGTGTTGAACTCTATATTGATAAAATCAGGACAGAACTTAAGCAGGCAATGGTATTAACCGGTGTTTCAAATGCAGGTAATGTTTCAAAGAATATACTTTATGGTTTTAAGTAAGATGGAAGCGTATTATGAGCCCAAAACCCACCTATGAAGAGCTTGAATTTCATATAAAAGAATTGAAAAATGAACTTTCAAGAACAAAAGCCTCGGAAGAAAGACTCCG
>JAADHV010000099.1:0-1042 GCA_013151635.1 Deltaproteobacteria bacterium
GAGGTCACACCCGTACCCATCTCGAACACGGAAGTTAAGCTCTTTAGCGTCGATGGTACTGCATGGGAGACTGTGTGGGAGAGTAGAACGCCGCCAGATTATTCTTTTAAAAGCCCTGACCGTTATTGCAAACGGTCAGGGCTTTTTGTGTTTAGCAGGTCTAAGTTTAAAAGATTTGAACCATTTTTTGCTATATCGGAAAACAGTCCGTACTAATTTACGACACAGCTTAAAACGGTCCTTGACCCAATTCTTTCTTTTGTGTATTAATATTAAATATGGATTTTTAAAGCAAGGGTATAATCAATGAAAAGAATTTATAGCCACCTGTTGATTGAGCATTGCAGGGAAAACAGGCAGATGGCTTTTGTCACTGGCCCAAGACAAGTTGGTAAAACAACCACATCTTGCAGCCTTTTCAAGGACCATGTTTATTTGAACTGGGATAACCAAAAAAACAGGAAAAATATTTTAAAGGGACCTGATAATATTGCCTTGGGCTTAAATTTGGATCAACTTCAGAATAAAAAAGTAAAAATTATTTTTGATGAATTGCATAAATATTCAAAATGGAAGTCCTTTTTAAAAGGTTTTTTTGATACTTATGAAAAAAATTCAGTTATCGTTGTTACTGGAAGTGCCAGGATGAATGTATTTAAAAGGGGAGGAGATAGTCTTATGGGGAGATGTTTTCTTTATAGAATGCATCCTCTTTCTATCAGGGAATTAATCAATTCTGCTCCTTCATCAAGCATCATCCGGCAACCCGAAATTTTGGATAAGGCAAGTTTTGATAATCTCATGAAATATGGTGGATTTCCAGAGCCCTTTTTAAAATCTGATAAAAGATTTTATAATAAATGGAAGAAACTAAGAACCGAGCAGTTCTTTTATGACGATCTCAGGGATATTACAAAAATTCAGGAAATTGCTCAGATTGAGGTGCTGGCTCAAATTTTAAAAGAAACTTCTGGTCAGTTAATCAATTATTCGAATCTTGCAAATCATGTAAATGTTGCGGTTGATACAATCATTAGATGGA
>JAADHV010000099.1:1062-27918 GCA_013151635.1 Deltaproteobacteria bacterium
TGGATTTCTACGCTGGAATCGATGTATTATTGCTTTTCCATAAGGCCCTGGTTTGATAATGTTCCAAAATCTTTAAGAAAACAACCTAAAATTTATTTGTGGGACTGGAGCGATATTAAACTTTTAGGTCCTAAAAAAGAAAATTTTGTTGCTTCGCATTTGCTAAAGGCGATTCATTTTTGGACTGATACCGGTTTTGGTGACTTTGGCCTTTTTTTCCTAAGGGATAAAATGAAAAGAGAAGTTGATTTTTTAATAACAAAAGACAATTCCCCCTGGACCTTGGTGGAGGTAAAATCATCTAATAAAAGAAGTCTTTCAAAATCCTTGAAATATTTTAAGAAAAAATTGAATATTCCCCATGCATTTCAGGTGGTTTTCGACATGGATTATGTTGATGCGGATTGCTTTGAAGAAAAGAGGCCTGTAATTGTTCCGGCCCTGACCTTTTTATCGCAGCTGGTATAAAACTTTATTTGTTTTCAGAAATTTGTTCCTTTTTTGCAATTTGCTTTGATTTGTGTACTTTATTAAAAGCAAAACCAAAATTTCTCATTTCATAAATACAGATGCCATCCACTACCAGTGCACCGTCTGCCACAACAGAATAGTTATCATTTTTATTGATTATATCTTTTATATGGGCGTGGATCTTAATCTTTTTATTGGAAGGTGTGATTTGTCCGCGGTAAATCCATTCGTGGCTTTGTCCCTCTAAAAGTTGAGATTCATAGTTTTCAGGTTCAATATCAAATTTTTTAAGAAGAAAAAACCTGGTCATTTGAAGGAAGGATTCTACCCCAAGTGAACCCGGGCAGACCGGATCCTGGTAAAAGTGTGCGTTAAAAAACCATTCTGAAGGATCAACGATTTTACTTGCCTTAATATATCCTTTTTCATAAAGACCCGCATCAAAGTGCAAAAGTTCTATTTCATCAATCATCCTCAGGGCTTTTGAAGGCATCCCATTATTTCTATCAAAGTTTTTATCCCCCGGGATCAGCGGGGCATCATTTTTAAACTGATAGCTTTGGGCCGCATTGAGAGCATGGTCGGGCAAAGAATATCCACTAAGTTGACTGTCTTTGATACCGACCTGATTTGAAAGGGCTTGTTTTGTGAAAAAACCAAAATTGGTTGTTCCTTTATAAACCGAGCTGCCGTCCTTTAAAACTTTCATATCAAAGTTCTGGATAATCATATTACCGGCTTTGGATACCTCGGTCATCCTGGTTTGGACCGTGATAGTGCCGCAATACTTAGACAAAGATTTCATCAATACAGCTTTGCCCCCGAGGTTTCGAAAATGGAGTCTTTCATCACTTTCCAGGGCGGAGCCGGCATATGCAGCAAGCCAGCCACAAGGCTGGAGGGCAATTTCAAGCAGGATACAAAAAGGAAGGGTATTGGTTCTATTGGCGATAAAATACCATTCATTTTCCGGAATATCATATTGGGTTTCAATCCAGCCGCCTGGTTTTATTTCCCATTGGGGGTGGTCAGCTTTGAGTACCCTGTCCATAAAAAAGTAGGGGGGTCTGGGCAGGCGTGCGATCTCCCGGTCTTTATCAAATATTTGATACTTTTCTCCAAACGCTTCGGAAGGATTTCCCCGGGCAAAGGCAAGAATGGATTTTTTTGAAAAAAGAGGTTTGTTTTTAAATTTTTCGTTTAAGGACGGATCAGTAATTGCCTCAAATCCGGTGATACTTGCGACAACAATATTTTCATTATTCAAAAAAGTGAAATAGCCTTTTATTTTGTTTCTGGTTTCTTCATTCACGGTAAAGAGAATACGAATATCACCTTTTAATTTATTAAAAGATGAATACAACCTTAAATTAGCGATAAAACTTGGCAGGCAAACCTGTCCTGTTTTCTCATGTGACCAGAGTATGGCAGCCTGGAAAGCAGCATCCAGCATCATAGGTTCAATAGTCCATTTTAAATTGAAAGAGGTTTTAAACCATTGGTCCGGCTCAGGTGCCAGACTTGTTATAACTTCAATTCCTTTTTTTGAATATCCTATGATTGATTTTATGCCTTGCAGGGCTTTCCCATGGAAAAGGACAGAAGAGTATGCCTTGTTTGCAGATAATGAATAGGGCTTTAACTCCATAAAAGCAGCTTTAGACAACACTGGTGGTTCAGGCAGCCTGTCTTTTAAGATCACAGTGCAGCTTGAATGGATAAATAAATGTTTATTATCATCTTCCGAGGTTATATTGCTGGGTGTTTCAAAGCAATTTTCCCCTGGCTTACACTTTCCTAAGTTTACATTAACACTTAATTCCTTTTTTCCGGGTTTAATGCCTTTTAGCAGGCGCATATTGTCAATCCCGGCAAAAACAAGGCCCGGGTTGTTATTTTTTGCTGCATGGGCATGGCATTCCATTAATAAAGCAAATGGGACCACAGGTTCCCCTGCTATCTTATGGGAGTCTAAAACAGGTACTGATTTAAGACCGAAACTCAAGGCCATTGCCTTTGAAAGCTTAGGTTCTTTCGGCTTTTTCTGCCCTGAGAGGCGGGCTCCTATGATTATTTCAGGTCCGTTTTGTTCAGTGTTTCCCATTTCCTTTATTAATTGCCCTGCACCCGCTTTTAAGGGAATAAGATCAATGCCCCTCTTTAAAAATTCTTTTTTTAAAGAGGCATCAACCATTCCGCCCTCCCACGGCCCCCAGTTTATAGACAAAAATTTACAGCCGGAGTTTTTTCGAACCAGTTTTTGAGCGGTCTTATTTAAAATTTCATTTGCAATTGAATAGTCGCATTGGCCCGGATTTCCGGTTCTGGCAGCAATGGAAGAAAACAAAACAAAATATTTAAGCTTATCGTGTTGTGATGCAGACAATAATGAATTAAGACCTTTTACCTTTGTTTCCAGCACATGGGTGAATTGATCAATGTGTTTATCAATGATCAGCTTGTCTTTAAGGACACCTGCACCATGGATTATTGCTGTAATATGGTTGAACTCTTTTCGTATGGTTTTAAAAATTATATCAATTTCTTTTTTTTTCCTGATATCTGCTGAGAAGTACCTGACTTTTGAGCCATTTTTCTCCATTAACCGGATATTCTTTTTTATTTCGCGGTTGGAGATAATTCGTTTATATATTTTTTCTATATCAGCAGGTCTTGGTGTCTGATCTTTAAGTTCATGGGCCAGTATGGCCTTTTTAAGAGTTGCAGGATCATGAATATCGTTGGCCCATGCAGGTTCTGGAGATGGGGGGGCTGATCTTCCTATAAGAGCAATGGCCGGGGAATATTTTTTAGAAAGCTCAATTGCGCATGCCGCAGTAACACCTTTGGCACCGCCTGTAATGATTACTGCATCATCCTGTGAAAGGTTAACATTACCATGTATAAAGTCTTTTTCAGTCAGGGTCGGGATATTACAATATTCCCCGTCAAGTCCCATTTCAACAGAACCATGGGTCATCATTAAAGATACGGCAGCTTCAGCATTTTTTTTGCATGTTTTTTTGGAATCAGGCATGTCCAATGCCCTGCATAAAACATTTTTCCACTCAAGATTCGCTGTTTTTACAAGCCCTGCAAGTCCACCATAGACTGGATTTGTATTAAATGCCTTTTTTGAAAAACCGAATCCTCCGCCTAAAAATGTGACAGTGGTCAGAAAGGCCCCTTTTTCATTGCCGGAATTCATAAGGTGGCAGGCATTCTTTTTTACCAGAAGAAAAGCTGATTTTAAAAATTTTATGGAAGCATCCAGGCTTTTTTCCTTGAAAGAATCAGGCAGCAGGACAAGACCTGCTGCATCCTGTAACTCAGGGATTTCTCCTTTGCTGATATCAATCAGTTCTGCCTTGATTCCTGATTTTTCAAATTCAGTTTTAAAAAGGTCTGCAATATTTGAGCTGTCTTTTGTAATATAAACTTTTTTTTTAAAAGGCAGCTTGATTTTTGCACCATTATAAAACCTTATCTGGTTGGTGGGGTATTCTTTTAAAGAGACAACCTGCCGGGTAAGTTTTGTATCATGGCTTGTATTAATGGATTCTTGTGGTTTTTTTTTTGAGTCAACAAAAGTATTTGGATCACTCTTTGTAAGATATAGAGTGATTTCTTCAATGGTTTTTAAGCTTGCAATATCATCTGAAGAAATGGTTTCAAACTGGTCCAGTTCCTGCTCTAATTTTGAAAGTATTTCAACCCGTTTAATTGAATCGATTCCAAGGTCTGATTCAAGGTTCATGGAAGGCTCAAGCATTTCAACAGGAAAACCTGTTAATTTGCTTATGGTATTTAAAAGTATTTTTGAAACAACCTCATATGTGTCTTGCTCAACAACTCCTTGTACAATAGTTTCATTACCCGGGATATCTTTTGCTTTTGTTTCAATGACAGGGGACGTCCCCTGTATGGCGGCGGATATATCTTTTAAGGTTCTTACAGACCCAATATTCTCAGTTGTTAAGCCGTCACAGGAAGGGAGCTGTTTTTCAAGTTCTGAAATAATCTCCACTTTTTTTATTGAGTCAATCCCAAGGTCAGATTCAATATCCATACCTGGTTCAAGCATTTCAACAGGAAAACCTGTCAAGTGGCTTACGATTTCAAAAAGGATTTGCTCTGTTTGAGTGTCTGGTTTATCATTTTCAACTTTTACAGTCCTGGTTGTTTCATTCGGCTGCATTATCGATTCGATTTGAGTTTTGGTTTCAACAGCTTGATTTTCACTGCTATCAGGCGAAGGTTTTAAAACATGTGCATCATGATGTTCCAGGTTGACAGCAGGTTCAGGCCGTGGTTTGGTTTCATTTATCACAGATAACCGGGCCGGTGGTGCAGCAAAAGAGTTAAAACTAAGATTCCGGGTCTGTTCCATCATACCTGCCAGGGTCTTGCTCGCCTGAGCCTGGGTTTCAAGAAATTTTTCATGGGCCCTGGCTGTTTGCGTTTGAAGCTGCTGCATGGCTTCAAGCCCTTTTTGAACCATTTTCATGGCTTCATAGGAAGGCGAACTTATATTTTTGTTCTCAAGTACTTGTTTGTTTCGAGGCATTATATCAGATCCTTTTATTTCCGACCTGTTTTTAGGTTTGGGGTTAGCTCCTGAAAGCTGTATATTCATCTTTTGTGGCACGGGTTTTTTTGCTGCATCTTCCCATTGGGTAAGATCAACATTAAAGCCCTTTGAAGCTATTATACACAATGCGTGTGCAAGGTTTTCAATCCCTGATTTCTTTTTTGAAGGTTCATCAAGGCAAATTGCCGTAATATTTTTTCCTTTTAAAATAGATTTTACAAGCCCTGTTAATACATCCTTTGGGCCAACTTCGATAAAAACAGATACATTGTTTTCAAACATTCCTTTTATATTTTTAATAAAGTTGACAGAGTTTGCAAGTTGGTTCCCAAGAATTTTTTTAATTTCAGGTTCTTTTTTTACATAAGGATTCCCTGTCGTGTTTGAAAATACATCGACCGGTGTGGGTGAAAATTTTATTGAGGATAAATCCTTTTTAAAAGGGGTTGCGGCATTTTGAACAAGTTTGCTGTGAAATGCAGCAGCAACAGGAAGTTTAACAGCTCTTATATTTTTTTGCCGGCAGATTTTTTTAGCACGAAGAATCTCACTTGTAGGTCCTGAGATTACTCCCTGGATATTGGTGTTTTTATTTGCCAGGATCAAATCAAGATTTTCTTCTTTTATAAGTTTCTCAATGTCTTCCAAAGGGGCTTGAACGGCAAGCATGCTGCCTGGATCCCCGTCCATGGCTCCTGACCCTGCCATATGTTTGCCCCTTGCAGCAGCAAGCAGCAGGAAAGATTCTTCATTAATCCATCCTGCTGATAAAAGGGCTGACAATTCCCCAAAACTGTGGCCACAGGTCATTTCTGGTGTTATGCCAAATCTTTTTAATATATTGACCATGGCAAGGGATATGGCGCCGATGGCGGGCTGGGCAATATCGGTCCTGCGAAGCTTTTCTTCTGATTTTGAAATTTGCTGCACATGGAGCGGTGGAGGGAATATATATTCGTTTAACGGTTTATATTTTGATTTCTGATTTTCTTTTAAAAAAGTATCTGTTGCCTGCTCCAATGCTTTTAAAGCTTCAGGGAACAATGAAACAAGGTCTTTTCCCATGCCGGCATACTGGCTGCCCTGGCCTGGAAATAAAAAGCCAAGCCTGCCTTGTTTTTCACCGGTTGCATAATAAATATCCGGTTGTGGTTCTCCTTTGTTAATGCTCTCTATTGCCTTATCAAGATTTTTGTGAATGTCAGCATTTTTTTTATGAACAAAAAGAAGTCTGAAGAAATTTGTGACTGAAAAATTCCGCCTTGATTCAAAGGACTGCCATGCGATTGCCTGCCGGGTTTCATGGAGATTTTGTTTTTTACCAAGCTCTTTTTTAAATGCACTGATTTTATCTATAAGGTCATTTTTTGTATCAGATGAAAATGCAATGATCTGTACGGCCCCGTCCCATGAAACATGTGATTTTGAAGGAATGTATTCTTCTAAAACCACATGAAAATTACTTCCTCCAAAACCAAACGCACTGACGCCTGATCTTCTGGGATGGGAAAATGGTTTGGATACCCAGGGTTTGGATTGGGAATTTAAATAAAACGAGGAATTGTTGATATCGAGTTCAGGATCAGGCTCCAGGGCTTTTAGCGTAGGGGGAAGAACCTTGTTGTGAAGGGATAAAGCAGCTTTTATCATCCCTGCTGCCCCTGCGGCCGCCTTGGTGTGGCCGATCATGGATTTAACAGAGCCAATGGCTGTCTGCCCCTTTCTACCTGCCGGGTTCTCAAAGCATTCTTTTAATGCGTTAAATTCCACTTTATCGCCCACTCTCGTGCCTGTTCCATGGGCTTCAACAAGCTCAACCGTGGAAGGGTCGATACCAGCCTCATGGTAGGCTTCATTTAATGCTTTAAGTTGTCCTTTGGAATCCGGGGCATAAACAGCAGATGTCCTGCCGTCGCTTGAGGTGCCTATGCCCTTAATGACGGCATAAATCCTGTCATTATCATTTCTGGCATCTTCAAGGCGTTTTAAAACCAGCATGCCTATGCCTTCGCCCAGGACAGTGCCGTCTGCATCTTTTGAAAAAGGTTTTGCATCGCTTGTGTGTGACAAAACCCCGGTTTTTGAAAAGCACATATGCATGAAAATATCATTCAATGCATCCACACCGCCTGTGATAGACATGTCGCATTTCCCGGTGACAAGTTCCATCACTGCCGTATGGATGGCAGACAAAGAACTTGCACAGGCAGCATCCGTTACCGTGTTTGTACCGGAAAGATTTAAACGGTTTGCAATCCTGCCGGCAACAACATTGCCCAGAAGGCCCGGAAAAGAGTTCTCCTGCCATTGGACATAATCGCCTTGTATTCTTTGAATAATTTCATCTCTTTTTGCATCGTCAATACCTGAATCTTGCAGAGCCTTTTTCCAGATGGGGTGTCCAAGACGTGCCCCTAAGGGAATGACAAGTTCCTGGGTGCCGGTAACGCCTAAAATCACATTGACTTTTTTTTGTTCAAGAATGGGATGATTCAAAGGGTATCCTGCATCTTGAAGTGCCATTTTTGCTACCTCAAGACCCAGAAGCTGGGACGTATCCGTGGCTTCAATATTGTTGGGTGGAATGCCGTAGCTTAAAGGATCAAAGGAGACAGACGGAAGAAAACCGCCTCGAGTGCAATAAGTATGATCTGGTGTAGCAGGATCCTTATCAAAATAGTCTTTTAATTTCCAATGGGTGTCACCGGGGATATCATCAATCGCATCAATGCCGTTAAACAAAAGATGCCAATATTCTTTCAAATCGCTGGATTTTGGGAAGATACATCCCATGCCTATGATGGCAATGCAGCTTTTTTCATGTGTATTATCTGTCTTACTCATAATTTCCAAATTTTGAATTTAAATAATTAAAATCACAAGCAATATACTATCTTGGCCTAAAGGAATCATCCGGATAACCAGGATTTGACAAAAGTTTTACATAGAAAGGAAAGGTTAAATACAGGCTAAAATTTCCTTTCTTTTCAGGGGTTTGAAGGAAGTAGCCTCAAAAGGCAGTTCAATCCCCTGGGCTTTTAGAATGGATGCCCTGATACATATACAGGCACCCATCATGAGATTTAAAGCAATTTCAGCTGCCCTGCGGTTTTCATGGTTTTCCAAAAAGCTTCCCTTGACCCACTGGTTAAAAGCCCCAATGGCAGGCCCGCACCAGATCTGGTAATCCATTTTTCTCTGGGGGATGCCCTGAATGGCCCATTTTGACGAAAGGCCAAGATAGGATCTGAACACCAGAGCCATTTTGTGTTTCGGGTTGTTCCGGGCTTTTTCTATCTCTTTTATATTCCCGGTTTTATGGAAGAATTCTTTTGTGACGTCCCAGGCTTCTTCAAAACTTGTCTGTAAAATTTTTTCCTGGATTTCCTGTTTTGACTTTTCATCAATTTCATAAAAGCTATTGTGGGATTGATAAAGCTTATAAAGTTTATCAGCCCTCACAGGAAACATGGTTCCCCTTTTTAAAACCTGGACCTTTGCACCGATTTCAAACATGTCGGCAGCAGGTGCCATGGCCACATCTGCCTGCTCGGCCCGGCATAGCATTGTTTTAACATCTTCACATACCCCGGCTTCAACACAGGATTGATTGATGGAACCAGTAAGGATATAGTCAGCTCCCATTGAAAAAGCAGCAGCGGCTGACCTGGGGGTGGCAATTCCCCCTGCAAGCCCGACACACAAAGGTTCTTTATAATTATATATTTTCATGTATTCATTTTTTAATGAAATCATGGTGGGCAATAAAGCCAGGGCCGGACGATTGTCCGTATGCCCGCCAGAGTCTGCTTCTGCGGTCAGGTCCTGTGCCATGGGGATATGCCGGGACAGCTTTGCCTCGTTTTTTGTGATCAGGTTCTTTTCAAGGAGGATATTCACAAGTTTTTCAGGCGGCGGTGAAAAAAACTGCCTGGCAATTTCAATTCTTGAGACTTTTGCTATGATATTATTGGGCGTAACCACGCACCCCTTATTATCTTCATAAATGCCTTTAATCCGGTAATACACAAGGGCCGGGGTCATTCGCATAAAGGCTGCTGCACTGACAAGCCTGATATTATATTTTAAATATAGTTCAACCGTAGCCATTTCATGGGCCGGATCCCCCAGGGAGTGGATCAGGTTAAATCCAAAGGGTTTATCTTTCAGGGCGTTTGTAATCTCGATGATATTTTTTTTAATTTTATCAATGGAAAGGCCACCCGCACCAAAAAAGCCCATCATCCCATTTTCTGCCATTGTTTTTACCATGGCGGCAGACGTAATTCCATTGGCCATGGCCCCGGCAATATAGGGGTATTTTAAAGAATGACGTTTTTTAAATCGGTCATCACCAAGGTTTTCAGGGCTTACACCCGGAACAAACGCCTTTATGTGATGCAGGCGGTTTTCCTTAAACGTTTTGGCAAAGTATTCGTTATCTTTTGTTATGAATTGAAGGCCATCGGTGTTTTGAATTGCAAAAACAGGTTTACTCACCTGTATGAGAAGTCTTTTTAAGGATAGTAAGTTTTCCATAGGCATTTTGGCTTTCCGTATAAAATTTCGGATAAAAGTATTTAACTTGCTGGTTTAAAAAAATATCAGCCATCTTAAGTACCATAAAAGGAATTTAAGAATCAATATGGAAATTTTTTTCCATTTTAAACTCGACAGGCTGTTACTGAATCAAATTGCCGCAAAAATTAATATGGGCTCCGTACTTGAAATCAAGTGCAACTCTTTGTTTGCTGGAGTCATCAATTAATTTCTCGGGTGATATTTTTGGTGCATCTTTACCAGGTAGTCCCTTGAAATATGGGTGTATATTTGTGTCGTCGATATGTCTGAATGTCCAAGCATAGTTTGAACAGACCTTAAATCAGCGCCCCCTTCAAGCAGGTGCGTTGCAAACGAATGCCTTAATGTATGCGGGGTAATATTTTTTGATATTTTGGCAATCAGAGCATATTTCTTTATGATTTTCCAGAAGGATTGACGGGTCATGGGCCGGCCTGCCCTTGCAATAAAGAGATATGGTGTTGAAATCTTTTTTAAGACAAAGGGCCTTCCTTTCTTGATCCATTGTTGCGTAACAATTCTTGCAGGGGAACCTATCGGGACTATTCGTTCTTTGGAACCTTTTCCCATAACCCTTACAAAGTTTGCATCAAGGTTAATGTCCTGAAGGCGTAACAAGATAAGCTCAGATACCCTAAGGCCTGCACCATACATGATTTCCATCATTGCCGAATTCCTCAGGTCCCTTGGTTTCCTGATATCCGGGGCGTCAAGGAGAGCCGAAACTTCCCTGACACTCATGATTTTTGGGAGTGCAAAGCCGGTTTTGGGAATGTCTACATTTTTTATAGGATTTTTTATGAGTTTTTTTTCACTGATTAAAAATTTATATAAACCACGCACTGCGATCAGGTGCCTGGCTCTTGATTTAGCTGACAGTCCTTTTTGGGCTAAATCTACCAGCCAGGCGAGAATAACAGCAGTATCCACGTTATTGAGATCATGAATTCTGTTGTTTTCAAGAAAGTTGATATATTGGACCAGATCTGCTGAATAGGATGCAAGGCTGTTATCGGACAAGCCTTTCTCAATGATAAGATAGTCAAGATATTGTTGGGTTAATTCATCCATAATTTTATAATGATATTTCGGAAATGCACCTGAAGCCTATGGTATTTGAGGTAAACCCAGGCCTGAACAAAGCTCTGGAGCTTATGGTCACATCGATCTTGGCATTCCAGGCCCCACCTTTTGCAATGCAGTATTTAGTGTTGTTTTTTAACTTTATTTCAGGAGTTTCCATGTCAGACGTCCACTCCATAATATTGCCCAGCATGTCTACAATTTTAAATTCATTTGCAAAAGCATCATATTCATCCACGGGATTTGTGTCGGACAGGCCACTTTGTTCAATATTGAATGCTTTGGGGTTAAACTCATTACCCCAAGGGTATTTATATCCCAAATCAGTTCTGGCTGCTGCTTCCCATTCCGCCTCTGTCGGGATTCGTCTTCCTATCCAGGAGGCAAAGGCAAAGGCATCATCCACACTGACCTGGACCACCGGATGATTCCTTTTCCGGTGGAGCGTTGAACCGGGACCGAACGGTTCATACCAGCAGGCGCCTTTTATATCCCGGGAGCCTGCATTTTTTTTCCAGGTTGATCCATTGGTGTCCTTTTTATACCTTGAATAATATACCCTGCCAAAACCTGACTTTTCAGCAGTAGTAACATATCCGGTCTGCTCAATAAATATTTCAAACAATGAATTGATTACAGGGTAAATGCCAATATAAACTTTAGGCATTTCAAATTGCTGTAATTCCATGCAGGATTTAATGCTTTTTTTCGTACCGATGGTATATTCACCCTCTGGAACGGTCACATATTTATTATATTTTTTTTCTCTTTCGCCTAATGTGTCATCAAAATGTTCGGCAAGCTCTCTTTTTTCCCTGAACTCTTCTAAAGCTTTGAGTTCATCTTCATCAAGTTCATCAATTTCTTCCAGGTTCTCATCCTCATCGATCTCGATCTCCTCCAAGTCCTCATCCACTTCGATTTCTTCTAATTCTTCGTCTTCGTCAAGCTCGATTTCTTCAACATCTTCGTCCAGGTCTTCGACTTCTTCCAGATCTTCGTCCGGGCCAAGTCCATCAGCTTCTTCTATATCACCGTCCAAGTCCTCGATTTCATCGATTTCATCCTCATCAAGCTCAATTTCTTCCAGGTTCTCATCCTCATCGATCTCGATCTCCTCCAAGTCCTCATCCGCTTCGATTTCTTCTAATTCTTCGTCTTCGTCAAGCTCGATTTCTTCAACATCTTCGTCCAGGTCTTCGACTTCTTCCAGATCTTCTATTTCATCAAAGCCAACTTCGCCTTGTTTTAATTTTTTAAGCCCCGGGGCAGATTCCGGTTCTTCCCCGGAAAGAACGTCCTCAGTAATTTTATTTAGGATTTTTTTGATTTGCTTTACAATGTCCTGGGATTCTGTATCATCGTCCTCAATCTGGAAATTATCAAGGAAATCTGTAACAGCCTTTAGAAGATTAGTTGCCTGATCAAGGTTGATATCGCCTGTTTTAACTGCATCTGTAAAGGAACTTAAAAGATTGTTTTTAGCCTCCTGCGTCATATCAAAGATATTCGATTCAGCAATGATGATGTTTTCAAGATTCTTCCCTTTTTTCGAAAGCTTTTCCAAATCCACATTGATCGAGGATTTGATACTTGAAAAATTTCTTCGTTTTGCTCTGATTCTTGAAGGGTTATCACCGGTATCCCAGATGGATTTTATCAGTATATCCGTATCAATCAGATCTAACCGCTTTATGGATTCTTCTGAAGTATAAAAATCCCTTATCGCCAGGAGCGCTCTTTGCTTCACTGAAGTCGGCCGGTAGTTGAGGCTGGCAATTGCCTGGTCTATGCCTTTAATAGAGATGGCTATGTTTGCCAAAGGCTTTAATCTCCTGTTTGCAGTTTGATATTGATTTGCATTATGATATATTCACAATATTATTTCAACTCGGCTTGAATATTTCATCCTGGTTTTTTGATCAGGTAATTGGGCAATGCCTTTTATTTAAACTATATGATTGAATTTTTTGCTGATTGTGCTAAAGATATATGGTTATGAGTAAAATAATTACCATAGCAGGCCAGAAGGGTGGGACAGGGAAAAGCGTTACAGCAGTAAACCTTGCCACCTCACTTGCTTTGTTTGAAAAAAACGTGCTGCTGATAGACTGTGATCCGCATGGGTGTTCCACTCAATGGTGCGGCATAAAAAGCCTTGATTTTAATTGTGATATAGCCTCGGTTTTATCCGGGCGGGCAAAGGTTGTTGATGCGATTGTTAAAACCCGGGTTAATTATCTGGATATCATGCCCGCAGGATTTAATTTGTTTCAAGTTGCTATGAAATTGGCAAAACACCCTGGAAATGAAAAGATTTTACGCCTTTTTTTAAAGGATGTTGAAGGCGAGTATGAGTATATTATCATTGATCCGCCTTCTTCATACAATTTTTTAAGCCTTACAGCCATGACGGCAGCCCATTTGCTGCTTGTCTGCATGTCTGTTCATCTCAATTCAATCCAAGATTTCCATTGTTTACTGCGGATAATGAAATATATTCGGGTAAACCACAAGATCCCTTTAAAGATAGCAGGTCTTCTTTTTAACAGGTGTAATACAAAAGAGGATATCCTGTCCTTTCTTGAGAATCAGAATTTATCAGATGTAAAACAAATGGTTTATGATACGTTTATTCCTGAAGATGACAATATTAAAGAAGCAATTGATTTAAAAATTCCCGCGGCATTACACGATATCAAAAGCCCTGCTGCCGAAGCATACTTAAGTTTTGCAGAGGAAATGCATTTTTTCTTAAAATAGAGAGGTGTTTTATGAAACTTACAAATCCGGATACCATTCAGGAGAGCGAAAAAGAGTTTATTGACACAATAAATGCAGAACTGGACTGGGAAGCTATTGAAAAAATGCTCCTTGAGAAACACAGCTTCACTCTTCAAGAAGAGATAGACTATAAAGATGGCGACCTTGTAGTTTATAACAATAACATCGCCTATAAGTTTAATTTTGAGATCAAGGTACCGCTATCCGTGATTTTCAACAGGGAAGGCGAATGCCTGGAAATTTCAACCATACGGGATGATTTTGAAGAAGAGGATGAAAATGACTTATTGCAGGAAGATAATTCAGCTCCTCCGATAAGCCCTGGACAAGATGATAAGGTGGCCCGCATGGCTTCAAATATTGCTGATAAGATTTTAGAGATAAATCAGGGAGATGAATAATGGACACTGATGATAAGCCCGGCAGAAAAATGGACCCGGCCAATGTAAGGGATCAACTGGATGAGGTACTTGCCCGGGAAATTACAGCATTGCTGGATGTGGATTCAAATTTAGCCATGTTGTCTTTTAACCTTGCCAGCATTTCCTGCATTACGCTTATTATTGAAAGAGAAAGAGAGATTAAACAATATGCTGATTCTCCTCCTGAAAGATATACAAAAGAATCATTTGCCAATGAGCTTATAGATATAGGGCTGGAACAAGATGATACCCTTGAAAATACAATTAATCAGGTACTAACTAGGGGATACATAAGCATCAATTCGAAAGGGGAACTAAAAGCTGAAATGCCGGCCTTTATGATGCTTGGTTTTCTTGACAGCATGTTCCCGGGGATGCAGGGCATGAACCTTGTGGCCTTTGTCCTTCAAATGAATGAAGAAGTGAATTCCGGAAGAAAAAGTTTTGAGCTGGCAAGGCAGAGCTTTAAATCCACCCTGAAAAGCCGCGGGGTGTCTGTTTCCAAAGACCGTGCTGAAAAAAAAGCATCTGAAATTGTGTCCGGGGATGTTGCGACCTCAAGCCAGTCCAAGGAAATTTCCAGGAAACTTAAAAAAAATAACCTGAACCGCCTTTCAAAGTTAATCAAAAAAAGAAAGAAACGCTCTCTTGACTCTTCCAGCCGGTTAAAAATAAAGGATGTTTTTGACAAAGGCCCCACAAAAGAAGAGTTGGAGGTTCAAAAAGCAGAAATTATAAAGGCAGAACAGGCTGCAAAAAAGGCAGCTGAACTTGCCAGGGAGCTTGCTGAAAAGGAAGAGAAAATACGGGAGGCGGAAGAAGCTGCAAAGGAAGCCGCAAGGCAGCTAAGGGAAATCGAGCTAAGGGAAGAGCAGCTCCTGAAAGCCCAGCAAGAAGCTCTTAAAGCAAAACAAAAAGTATCTGATATAGAGGCCCGCGAAGCCATGATGGCAGAGAAAGAGGCAAAGTTAAAGGCTCTGGAAGAAAAACTGAAAAGAAAAGAAGAACAGAAACTGCAACAAGAGAAGGAAGCAAGGCAAAAGCTGCTTGAAGAAGAGCAATTAAATAAAGTTTCACAATCAGATGAGGATATAGAATCTCAGATTGCAGCTTTTGAAAGTAATCTGACAATGCCTTGCCCTCTTTGCAAAGAAGGCGAAATCGTTTCAAAAACAACCCTGAAAGGAAAAGATTTTTTCTCGTGTACAAAGCCTGATTGCAGGTTTGTCTCCTGGGATAAACCCTATCATTTTGAGTGCCCTTTATGTAAAAATTCATTTTTAACGGAAACCCTGGCGCCTAATGGTGAAAAAGGCCTTAAATGTCCACGGGCATCCTGTTCATATACCCAGGACAACCTGCTTGACCCAAAACAGAACATGGCTGCAAAAGCAGCAACCATGTCCGCGCCGAAAAAAAAGAAAAAATTAGTTAGAAGAAGAAAGAGACGTTAATGGATATATCCTTTATTGATAAAAGGCTTGAAAGTATTTTTAATAAAGTCTTAAAAGGTTCCCGTCTTTCCAAGGAAGACGGGATTTGCATTTATGAAACCCATGATTTGATAGCTTTAGGGCAGATTGCAAGTCATGCCAGGAGAGCTTTGCATGGGAATAAGGCTTTTTATATTTATAACCAGCATTTAAATTATACCAATGTATGCAGAAACAGGTGCCGGTTTTGTGCCTATGCCCGGGACGATGGGGAAAAGGGAGCCTATGTCTGGTCCATTGATCAGATTGAGAAACGGCTTTTAGAACGTATAGATGACCCTGTCACGGAACTGCATATTGTCGGAGGCCTTAACGAAGACTTGAGTTTTCAATATTTTATTGACCTTTTAGAAACAGTTAAAAGAATACGGCCGAATGCCACCATCAAAGCATTTACCTGTGTGGAGATTGATTATCTTGCCAATCTTGCCGGGCTTTCTTTGGAAGACACCATTCAAAGGCTTAAGGATGCAGGACTTGAAATGATGCCCGGCGGCGGTGCAGAGGTGTTAAATTCTAGAATCCACGAAGAATTGTTTCCCAAAAAAATCGGGCATGAACGCTGGCTTGAGATTGTCAAGGCAGTTCATAAGGCAGGCATTAAAACCAATGCCACAATGCTGTACGGCCATATTGAAACCATTGAGGAACGGGTGGACCATCTCATTGCATTAAGAAAATTGCAGGATGAGACAGCAGGTTTTTCAGCCTTTATCCCCCTGGCATTCCATTCAAAAAATACAAAACTATCACATATTCCGCCCACAACTGCCGTGGATGATTTAAAAAATGTGGCAGCAGCCCGTCTTATGCTGGATAATTTTGACCATATAAAAGCATACTGGGTCATGATCGGGGAAAGACTTGCCCAGGTGGCCTTGAGTTTTGGAGCCGATGACCTGGACGGGACGATCATGGAAGAAAGGATTACCCATACGGCCGGAGCAAAATCAGCTATAGGCCTTACAAAAGAGCAAATGGAGGACATGATCACAAAAGCCGGATTTGAACCTGTTCAGCGGGATTCATTTTATCGTCCGATCAAGTGATGGCCAGAATATAATGAATAAGTTAAATCATATTATTGAGAAGGTAAAAGATAACCGGAGAATAGATGTAAATGAAGGCCTGTCCCTTTTCAGGCAGGCTGATTTTCTGACTCTGGCAAGTCTTGCAAACCACAGACGTTTTTTCCTTCATCCGGATAAAATTGTCACCTATGTTGTGGATAGAAATATTAATTATACAAATATCTGTGTATCAGGTTGCAGGTTCTGCGCATTTTTTGCATCCCCGGGCCAGGAGAGCGGGTATATTATTTCAAAGCAGGAGCTATCTGATAAGATAAAGGAAACAATTGACCTTGGCGGTACGCAGATCCTGTTGCAGGGCGGCATGCACCCCGACCTTGAAATTGATTATTATGTCGATCTTTTAAGGTTTATTAAAGAAAATTTTGATATTCATATACATGGGTTTTCACCTCCTGAAATAGATTTTATTGCCAATAAATCTTCTTTATCCATAGATAAAACCATATCGATTTTAAAAGAGGCAGGCCTTTCTTCTATCCCGGGCGGCGGAGCTGAAATTTTGTGCGATGATATCCGTAAAAAGGTTTCCCCCAATAAATGCCTGTCCGGAGAATGGCTGGAAGTTATGCGCAGGGCTCATGCCCGGGGAATGAGATCAAGTGCCACCATGATGTTCGGCCATCTTGAAAAAGATTTTCATATATTTGCGCATATGGATAAAATCAGGAATCTTCAAGATGAAACACATGGATTTACAGCCTTTATTCCATGGACCTTTCAGCCGGACAATACAAATATTTCGGTTAAAAAAAAGACCAGTGTGGAATATTTAAGGGTTCTTGCCATGAGCCGCTTGTTTCTTGATAATATTGACAATATCCAGGCATCCTGGGTGACCCAGGGGGATAAAATTGCCCAGACAGCTCTTTATTTTGGTGCAAATGATATGGGAAGTACCATGATAGAAGAAAATGTTGTTGCATCGGCAGGTGTTGATTTCATGCTCTCCAGGGAAGAACTGACAAGACTTATTGCAAAAGCCGGGTTTGAACCAAAACAACGGGATTGTTATTATCACCTGTTATGACAGCGACTGATAAAAACCCTGTCTGTGTTGAAAACAGCCATGGAAGAGAGCTTCACCGGGCTGGCTGGATAATAATAGACCCTTTCACTATTATTGAGAATGGGTATATTGAAACCAGCAATGGCTTCATCAAAGGTGTCCACAGGGGAACACCGGCAGAAAAGCACATTGATCACGGCCCTGGTGTAATAATGCCGCCTCTTGTAAACGCTCACCTGCACCTTGAGTTGTCCGCCCTAAAAAACAGTTTGCCCTTTGGCAAGGGGTTTCGGGCCTGGGTGAAAAAGCTTTTGGAAAAAAGAGAGGCGTTGGGCCTTGAAAAACTTGTTAAAGAGGCAGGAAAGGCTGCCCTGGACTTGATGGAATCCGGCAATCTTTATGTGGGCGATATATCAACCCTTGGGATCACAGGGTCAATTATTGAAGAATCAGGGCTGAACGGAATTTGTTTTCATGAGTACCTTGGATCAGATATCTCAGATATCCAACCTTTTTTTACCGGGAAAAATGATTCTGTTTCCTTTTCCATTGCAGGACATGCCCCCCATAGCACATCTGCCCAATTGCTCAGGATGCTGAAAAAACGTTCCGGATTTGCCGGTTTGCCTTTTTCCATACATGTGGCAGAGTCTGATGATGAGTCCCTGTTTATTCATGATAAAAGAGGAGACTGGGCTGATTTTTTGACGTCAAGGGGGATTGACTGGTCATCCTGGCAAATAGGATCAAAAACACCGGTAAGTTATATAAATGATATGGGACTTCTTGACTCTTTAACCATAGCTGTGCATTTGCTGAATGCAAATGACAGGGACCTGGAGATACTTGCCAGGTCAAAAGCAAAGGTTTGTGTCTGCCCCAGGAGCAACCTGAACCTTCACGGGAAATTGCCTGATATTGAAAAAATGATACAAAAAGGCATAAAACCTGCTCTTGGGACAGACAGTCTGGCAAGCTGTAAATCATTAAATATCTTTGATGAAATGGCTTTTATAAGTAATCAATATCAAGGGCTTGACCCTGCAACCATCTTTGCAATGGGTACGATAAACGGTGCTGCAGCTTTAGGGATAGAACAATATACCGGTACACTTTCAAAGGGGAAAAGAGCAAAATTTTTATACCTGCCGGTTAGAGCAAAAAATCAAAACAGGCTTTTTCAAGGAATAATTTCCAATGAACGATAACAAAGTCACCATGGGAAAAATAAGTTATATCAATGCCTCCCCGGTATTTTACGGTCTTGATCACGGCCTTTTACCCCCCTGGCTTAAAATGGTTGCTGATGTTCCCTCTTCCCTGAACAGGAAAATAAAAACCGGCCAGGTAAAAATAAGCCCTGTATCCGCAGCTTTTTATGCCATGAATTTTAAGGACCTCTTACTGCTCCCGGACTTATCCATATCCTGTAACGGCAGGGTATTAAGTGTTATCCTGGCAAGCAATTATAAAATTGACGAGCTTGAAGGTAAAAATGTTATGTTCTCCCGGGATTCTGCATCTGCAGCTTCTTTTTTAAAAATGATATTCAACCAGAGAAATGTGGCTCCTCGTTACCTGGTTGGAGATGTAAGCAATTTTCAGGAAATTTCAAAATCTGTTGATGCAGTCCTTGTGATTGGAGATACAGCACTTACACATCCCTGGGGCAGGATTTTTGAACATTATATTGATTTAGGGCAGCTTTGGTTTGAAATGACAAAACTTCCCTTTGTGTTTGCGGTCTGGGTAGTCCGGCGTTCTTTTGCCGAAAAAGAACCTGCTCTTGTGAAAGAAATACATGAATTATTATTGGCCTCAAAAAAAATGGGATATCAAAATCTCAGCAAGGTTATCAGAAAGGGGAAAGATAAATTAAATTTAGAAGAATCCCTTGTTAAGGAATATTTTGATCTGCTTTATTGTGACCTTGATGACAAGAAAATCAAAGCAATGGGATTATTTTTTGATTCTCTTTTTGACCAGGAAATTTTGAAAGAAAGGCCAAAAATAAAGTTTTTTAATCCCTGATGATCTGAAAGGAAAAAATGGGGGAAAAACAATCTAAATCAACCCGGATGGCTCTGGCCTATTCAGGCCTTTCCCTGGCTGTTTTTTTCTGGGCAATAAATACTGTAATTGCAAGAAGTATAATCTTTGAGATAAAGCCCATGGCCCTTTCTTTTTTTCGCTGGATTGTGGCGTTTATTATTATTTTACCCTTTGCTGTTCCCCATTTCAGGAAAGATGCCGGGGCGATAAAAAAACACTTGGGATTTTTATTTGTTTTATCTGTCCCAAGCGTGGCAGTTTATAATTCTATTTTATATCTTGGCGCCCGGTACACCACAGCCACAAATATTGCTCTGGTGGTGGCTACAATGCCTGTTATGACCATACTCTTTTCATGGATAATCAACAGGGAAAAACCTTATTTTCTACAGGCACTCGGGGTTGCGATTTCTCTTCTGGGAATGTTGATGATCATCGCCAAAGGATCATGGCAGGTTTTATTAAGCCTGTCTTTTAACCCAGGGGATTTGTTGATAGTTCTTTCCATTGCATCCTGGTCCTTATATTCTGTCCTGTTGAAAAAAAGACAGATTGATATCTCACCCATTTCTTTTCTGGCAGTTTTAATATTTTTTGGAACCTTATGTATTTTTCCTTTTTATATCTGGGAATTTATAACTTTTAAAGGATTTGAGATCAACTCCGTCAATTTATCAATCTTTATATATCTGGGAATTTTCCCTTCAATTCTTGCATATATTTTCTGGAATTACGGGGTTAAGACAGCAGGAGCATCCATCGCATCGGTGTTTATGTATTTATTGCCGATATTCACATCAATTCTCGCCTATCTGTTTTTAAAAGAGAATCTTTGTTCCTATCATTTTTTTGGCGGGCTTTTTATCCTTGCTGGATTGATCATGTCATCGCTCAGATAGTTTATTTGGAATCAAAGGTAAAACATGGATTATCCCTTGACTTAACTGCTGATTTGAGCATAAAACGGAATTTAGTAAATTAATGGGCTTCATTTTTTTTGCAAAGGAGTTTGATATTAACTATTTTCCATCTTCCAGAATACCAGTTAATATTAAGCGGTTAAAATTTTTAAGTTAAAACATGAAAAGGAGATTTTGCATGGAAAACAACGACAGGCGAAAATTTATCAAAAAAGTTGGGATTGGTGCTGCCGCTATTGGTGCTGGAATAGCGTCCAGTGCTGTTCCTGCCATGGCAAAAAAGGAAAAGACCTACAGGTGGAAAATGGTCACTACCTGGCCGCCCCATTTCCCGATGCTGGGTGAAGGTGCAGATAACCTTTCCAAGTGGATAGATGAAATGAGCGGTGGAAGATTGAAGATCAGTGTTTATGGCGGTGGTGAACTGGTTCCGCCCCTGGGTGTTTTTGATGCTGTAAGCCAGGGAACCGTTGAAATGGGCCATATGGGCCATAGCGCGGCCTATTATTGGGCAGGGAAATCTCCTGCCACACAGTTTTTTGCCGCTGTTCCTTTCGGGTTCAATGCCCAGTCTTTGAATGCATGGCTGTATTCAGGCGGTGGAATGAAATTATGGGAAGACCTTTATGCAAAATTTAACCTGAAACCATTTATCGCGGGAAACACCGGTGTTCAGATGGGAGGCTGGTTTAATAAAGAAATAAACTCCATTGAAGATCTTAAGGGCCTTAAAATGAGAATTCCGGGGTTGGGCGGTAAAGTTCTTGCAAAAGCCGGCGGTAATGCCGTCCTTGTGGCAGGCGGCGAGATCTACACAAACCTTGACAGGGGAGTTATTGATGCCACAGAGTGGGTAGGCCCTTTCCATGATCTTAAAATGGGTTTTTACAAAGCTGCAAAATATTATTATTATCCCGGGTGGCATGAACCCGGAACCGGGCTTGAAGTCATGGTGAACCTGAATGCATGGAATTCGCTGCCGGATGATCTTAAAGCTATTGTTACAGCGGCAACGTACAGAAGCAATATATGGATGCTGTCAGAATTTGAAGCAAAGAATAACGATGCATTGAAAATTCTTGTGAATGAACATAAAGTTAAGCTCAGAGAATTTCCCGGGCCGGTATTAAAAGAGCTTAAAAAATTGTCAAAAGAAGTCCTGGAAGAAGTGGCATCCTCTGACCCGATAAGCAGAAAAGTCTATAATTCATTTCTGGAATTCCAGAAAAATATTTATGCATGGAATAAGTTGACTGAAGAACCTTATCAGCAAATGAAATATCTTTAAAAGAATCTTTTAACTAAAAAAGGGGCGGGAAAATTTTTTCCTGCCCCTTTTTTTGTGATTAATTTAAAAGAATTTTTGGCAGCCAGGTAACAGACTCTGGGATCAGACAGATAATTGCAAGCCCGATAATCTGTATAATAACAAAAGGAATAATGCCTTTATAAATATCCATTGTCGTGATTTCAGGAGGGGTGACTCCTTTTAAATAAAAGAGCGAAAAACCAAATGGCGGTGTCAGAAAAGATGTCTGAAGATTTACTGCAATAAGGACAGCAAGCCATAAAGGGTCCACACCAAGGCTTACCATTATAGGTGCTAAAACCGGTACATGGATAAAGGTAATCTCAATAAAATCCAGGAAAAAACCTGCAATAAAAATAATCGACATGACAATGAAAAGAATTCCCCATTTTCCAAAGGGAAGACTTGTAATAAGCCCCCTGACCAGCACATCTCCGTTCAAGCCTCTGAAAACAAGACCCAGGGTGGTAGCCCCCACAAGGATAATGAATACCATACAGGTAAGTTTTGTTGTCATTTCCATGACATCTTTCATGATCTGATAGTTGAACCGTTTATGGATAATAGTTAACAAGGTCGCGCCGACAGCACCGACCGAAGCTGCCTCAGTCGGGGATGCAATTCCTGCAAAGATGGAACCTAATACTGCTATCATAAGGGTTAAAGGCGGCAAAAGGGCTTTGAAAACTCTTGCTAAAAGTTCACGGCGTGTAATCTGGTTAAGGATTTTTTTGTCAATGGGTGGAGCCCATTCCGGTTTGATATTGGCAATAATAAAAATATAGAGCATATATAAAAATACAAGGATAAATCCTGGTATAACAGCACCGATAAAAAGATCTCCCACAGGAACATTCATGATACTGCCCAAAAGAACCAGGACAATACTGGGGGGAATGATCTGCCCCAATGTCCCGGATGCTGCAACCGTTCCTGTTGTGAGGCTTTTGCTGTATCCGTTTCGAAGCATCGTCGGGACCGAAAGAAGCCCCATTGTGACAACGGTGGCACCAACAATACCGGTGGAAGCTCCCATGAGTGCCCCTACAAAAATAACGGAAATGGCAAGCCCTCCCCTGATTTTGGCGAAAACGAGTGCCATGGCCTCAAGCAGTTCTTCAGCAATACCTGATTTTTCCAGCATGACCCCCATGTAAATAAATAAGGGTACTGCCAAAAGGGTGAAATTTGTCATGGTTCCCCAGATCCTTAACGGCAGCAGGGCAAAAAAACTGGTCCCGAATCCGTAAAGGCCGAAAAACATGGCCACCCCTCCGATCGTGAAAGCAACCGGAAATCCAAGAAGTAATAAAACAAAAACAGCAGTGAACATAATAAGGGGCATAAACTCATTGATAAGTTCCATTATTTATTATTCCCCTTTTTCTTGTATCCGACGATGGTCATAAAGTTTTTAGCTGCCTGGGAGAATCCCTGTACAATGAGAAGGAAAAACCCAAAAGGAATCATTGCTTTTAAAAGATATCTTGCCGGAAGTCCGCCTGGATCGGGTGAGACTTCACGGACAGCCCATGAATTCATGACAAAACCTTTTGATGACATAATGACAATAACGGAAAAAGGGATAAGAAAAATAAAAATGCCAAGAAGGTCGATCCATGCTTTTGTTTTTTCAGACAGGTTGACAAATATTATATCAACCCTTACATGCCCGTCTTCTTTAAGGGTATATGCGGCCCCGAGAAGGAAAACAACAGCAAAAAGATGCCATTCCAGTTCCTGTAAAGCGACATTCCCCTCATTGAATATATACCTCATTACTGTATCATAAAATACTATAAGGACCATCAATGTAGTAATCCAGCCGACAACATATCCGATTCTGTCGCTTACACGGTCGATTAGACTGACAAATTTTTCAAGAAATTGCATAACAATAATCGCTCCTTTGTTCAACTAAATAGGTTTTAAGCTCATAGCCCTCTGTATTCAGTATTTATAAAAAATAAAAGCCGAATCTTCTATAAATGTTAGGAAAATAGGAATTTGTCAAGTTTTATTGAGGTAACCGGACATTTGTCAAAAGGGTAGCAATTTTATCCAAGGGGTTAACTTGACATAATTTATTATGAAATGGGAAAAAATCCTGTATTTATGGCAGAATATGAGGAACTTGAAGATGAATTCGCTCTTCTTGAAGAATTGCTCAAGCCAAGAAGGAAAGCCAATATGATACAGGAAGATGTAGCAAGGCGAATAAATACAAAAGCCCCGGCAGTGGCAGGAATTGAATCAGGGGGGCAGCAAAAGACATTCTCCTTCTATTGCGGCATTGCGCCGGTATGCAAAAGCGGCTGGCTGCCATCTGAAAATATTTCTTGAACCTGTGAAGTAATTTCTTTTGATTGTATTTTTCCGGGTCAAGTGCACTTCATGAATTCCAGCAGTATCCGGCGATTCTGATACTGGAAGTATCAACTCGATAAAATAAAGTTTATCAACAAAATAATCAATAAACCGACGCCCGCCTGATTCAATCACTTTGCTGATGGAGAGCAAAATTTTGTTTATATCATCCGGGTAGATCAGAATATCTGATATGTGTTTATTAATTACCGATTGCCGATGATGTGGTCCTGAATGACATACCCGGAACTGGTTTGTAAAAAAAGATTATAAAAGGGGACTATTCTTCCAACACAGCTTTGTCGCTATCCTCCTTTTGATTTTTGTTCTTCTCTTCAAGTTCTTCCACAAGGCCCTCCAGGTCAGCGATATATTTATAAAATTCTCTTTTGTTTAATTTCTCAAGTTTGATCATAAGCTTGTTGGCTTTCAGGCCTTTCTTTTTGTTATAAAAGCCTTTAATCAGTTCTTGGTGCTCTTTGATTATCGGGGTGACGTTCTCGGGGCCTTTTCCTCTGTTTTTTGCATATTTTTTTAGTACCCATACGGCTTTTTTTGCATTTTCTGGAGTAAGGTCCAGATTGTTTTCCTTGATATATTCCCGAATAATCTCAACAAAAGGATTGATTGAGACAAGACTGTTCTTGTCTTTACCTGCTAAGAGTTCTTTTCCAAATTCCAGGAAATCTTCATATTCATAACCGCATGCCCGTGCCAGGGCTTCTCTGGTTTCAAAAGTGGCTTTAGAGTTTTCTTTTAAAATTTCTGTTAATGACCCAGAAGATATGCCAGCTTCCATTGCTAGAATATTATTTTGGCGGTACCAGTTTTTTTTTGCTTCATATTTTAAAGTAGCTAAAAACTTTTTATATATTGGATCTTTTGTCTTCATTGAATTGTTTTCGGCCATACAGAAAAAATAGTTAAAAGTTTTTTTTTCTATACTATTAAAATATTTGTTGACACTAAAATATAATATTTGATAACACCAAAATCATGAAACTGAAAAGGGGCATCCAAAAACAGATCAGAGAGAGAACCGGCTTCGGTGCATCCTATGTCAGTGATATATGTAACGGCAATATTCGTATCACATCCTGGCCAACGGCTAAAAAATTTGCCGCAGCCACCGGTACCCATCCACTCTTGTGGCTGGAAGGCACCATTTGTGAAATTCAAACGGCTATTTCTCCACTAAAAAAAGGAAGCAGCCGGATGAATAATAACTGTTACCGAAATTTAATGTGAGGTCAAAATGTCAAGTTCAAAGACTGAACGTATAAAAAATAGTGAGCCGGAAATTATTCATGAAGTCAAGCTTGGAAACTATTTTAAAACTGGAAAGTCACTCACGTTTTTTTTCTCCTGTTTTTTAAAAAGAAAAACTCTTTTTATCAATCAAAGGGGGCGTTGAATGTCAACAATTAAAACCATACCAGTAAAAACATGGCAATTTATTAATACTTGTAACCGGAATCCGAGGATCTGATTTTTCGATCGGAAGTAGAGGAGTTGATGCTTGTTCATTATGAGGAGCTTTTACACGCCAAATATATCACAGGAGACTTCGAATATGTCTAAAAACACAAAAATAACAATCGAATTAACCGAGAAAGAAGCAGAGGCGTACGCACAGTTTTTAGAACGCATTATGTTCGAATCGGTATCTGGCCGTCTCAGACGATGAGGCATATCTGATGAGAAATACTGGGGATAAGATCCGGGAAGAACTTGGTCGCAAGGGCTATGCTCCGCGCTGATACGTTTAACTTTCTCTCTAAGCGCATAGACATAAATAACTATAATAATTTTTCATAAGCCTTAAAATTAAATCTAATTGGGTGATGCAAATTACCTCTGCGGGCAAAAAGATAATCCTCTTCCTTAAAGCCAAGCATGGAGCAAATGCTTTTACCTGCGTAAAATGAAAGGCCATTCTTGTCAGAGGCCAATACGAGAAACAGATACAATGCCAGTTCATGACGGGTTAATGATTGTAAAAAACCGTCTGTCAAAAAACGGTGGGAGATGAAACAAAAGCTGTTGCCGGTACTTCGGATCCGTTCCGGAACAAGTATTTTTTTCCTGATCATAATGCCCTCCCGGTTTATTGATTCTCAAAAACCTGCAGCACAGAATTTTTCCCGTGTCCCCGAGTCCATCTTTGCAATACAAATGGCCTTGGCCGGTTGCTTTTTGTGGTTCCTGATTCTCTGTAAAACCCGGTTTCTATCGGTTTTTTCGGGATTTCTTTGGCGATAGTTTTTCCAGTAATCAGGATTTTGGGCAAGCCATTTTTGATTGGCCAGACGCTGCCTTTTCCTGTGCTCGGGATCAGTTGCCAATTTCTGTTTTTTGCCAAAGGGCTTTTCTGGCTTTTTGGCACTCGGGTTTAGAACAAAACCTTTGCAGTTTATTCCTGGGGACGAAAAAACTGAAGCAGCAGGAACAAGGAATCGGGTCCATTATACCCCTTCTTTTAAATAAGTGTCGTGGAGTACGAAGGGGAATTATAAACCCTAACATTGGGGTAAAGGCTGAATCAGATAATTGAAAATTTCTTTTTAACCGAATTAAATTGGCGGAATTAGATGAGTGGCGGGTTGATTGCCCTGAAATTGGCTGGAAAAAAATCCCTGGTACCAGAGCATGCCTTTTTTTAAATAGTTATCGGCTATTTACT
>JAADHV010000134.1 GCA_013151635.1 Deltaproteobacteria bacterium
CTGGATAGTTTTTCCGCAGCCAAAAGAACGTGATCCCAAATATATTATCCTGCTGCAGGAACATATTGAACTTATACATCAGATTAGAGACATGGCCCCACATGCGTTACCGAGCATGCCATTTTTCAGGCATCTGCAATCCAGATCAGGTATTCAGGCTGGCGTACAGTTCGGACCAAAGTATTTTAATAAATGGTGGCTTAAGGCTTGTAAGAATTTGGGCATTGAAGGCGTTTCAGTTTACCCCGGGGTGAAACATTCAACAGTTACGCCGCTTGGTATGCTGTTATCACCTGAACAAATTCAGAGTGATGTCACAGGTCATGCCTCAGATGCATTTAAAAGATATTATTTACCTGACAAAAAACGGGCAGTTTTTGCCACCAGAAAGGTGGCGGAAATGCAAAGCAAAAGTGATCCACATGTGATCCACCTAAAAAAGGCGTTGAATAATGATAACTAATTGTAATCATTATATAAATTTGGTGGAGGCGGCGGGAGTTGAACCCGCGTCCGAAAACGATCAACCCTGGCTTCTACATACTTATCTCAAAATTTAAAATTAGCTGGAATTGGAATGTCTCCTCTGAGATGGATACAAAACAGTATAGCCTGAAAAATTTAACCTTTAAGGTTCAGGCGCCCTTAAAAGGCGGTCTTGCAAAGTCGACGCCCTGGCCTGAGATCTGCAAGAAGGATTTCAGGAGGACGGAAGCTGCTCTACGCAGCTACAGCGTAATTATAATCATCTGCGATTATGTTTAAAGCTTTGCCAAGTTTACGAGCTGACAAAAGACTCGGTATGCTACCACAGGCCTCAAAATCTCCGTCGAAGCCATTTCGCCCCCAAATTGTAAAAGATCAAATATTCTTTAATAATAGAATTAAAAAGGTAAAAAGTCAATATTAGCTGGCTAAAAGGATTGTTTTTTCTGTTCCCTGTCAAGGTCGCGCTTCATGTCTTTTTTCTTAATACTTTCCCTTTTATCAAATAATTTTTTACCTTTGCCAAGGCCGATTTGCACCTTGATTTTATCGTTTTTAAAATAAATTTTCAGCGGCACAAGAGTATAACCTCTTTCCTTAATTTTCCCCAGAAGTTTTTTGATTTCATATTGATGAAGCAACAATTTTCTTGTTCTCAAGGATTCATGATTGCTGTTATAGGCATATTTATATGGCGAAATATGCAACTGCCTTAAAAATATTTCACCATTTTTTATGTCTGCATACGCATCTTGAAAGCTTACTCTCCCTTCCCTGATCGACTTGACTTCGGTTCCCGCAAGGACAATGCCTGCTTCATATTCAGATTCAATATGATAATTATGCCGGGCTTTTTTATTGGTTGCAATAGTTTTAATATATTCTGATGTCATAGGCTTTCGTCCGTCTCCCTGAAAGGAAGTATATCTTTGTATTCTTCAAAGATAAAACTTAAAATTTCATGTACTGTATTGAGCGTCATGATTTTTTTAAGAGTCTTTTTGGCTTTTTTTGTATCAAGATCACGTATCATTTTTTTAACCACCGGAATGGAAGCCGAATTCATGGAAAACTCGGTTAATCCTATCCCCACAAGAACCGGCATGTTCATTGGATCTCCTGCCATTTCCCCACACATGACAAGGTCAATCCCTTTTTTCATTGCAGCATCATAGGTCATTTTGATCATTTTCAACACAGCCGGGTTTAATGCCTGGTAAAGATGTGCAACCTGCCTGTTACGCCTGTCAATTGCCATGGAATATTGAATCAGGTCATTTGTTCCAATACTGAAAAAGTCAACATGCTCTGCAAGGCTTTCAGCAATCATCACAGCAGATGGGACTTCAATCATAACTCCAAGAGGTATGTCCTTATTAAAAATTTTATCTTCTTCTTCAAGCTCAAGGATTGCTTTGTTGATAACTTTTTTAACCTGAATAATTTCTTCAACGCAGGAAATCATGGGGATCAGCAGTTTGATATTTCCAAAGGCCGCAGCCCTTAAAATAGCTTTCAATTGTGTAATAAAAATATCTTCATTTTCAAGACAGAACCTTACTGCCCTGAGTCCGAGAGAAGGGTTGGCCTCCTCTATTGTTGTCAAATACGGATTCACCTTATCCCCGTTAATATCGAGTGTCCTTATGGTGACACTCTGGGGGTTCATAAGCTCTACAAGTTCTTTGTATTTGTATAAAAGTTCATCCTCGGTGGGAAAACGTTTCAGGTCAAGGTATAGAAATTCAGTCCTGAAAAGCCCGACATCGGTTGCCCCGTGGTCTTTGGCTGCAACAACTTCTTCGACAAGTTCAATATTGGCCATGAGATTTAAAGAAATCCCGTCTTTTGTGACAGCAGGAAGATGACTTTGTCTTTCCAAACCCGCCCTGTATTCTTCAAATCTTGCCAGACGCTCTTCATATTTAAAAAGCGTATCTTCTTCCGGATTAATGATCAAGGTCCCGGAAGAACCGTCAACAATTAAAATATCATCATTTTTAACACTGACGGTTGCACTTCCAAGCCCTAATACGGAAGGAATTTTCAGGGATTTTGCAATGATACTTGTATGCGAGTCCTTCCCCCCCCGGTCCGTGACAAATCCTTTAATATGTTCAAGCTGTATCTGGCTTGCATCAGCAGGTGATAAATCATGGGCAACGATAATAACACGTTTATTTATATCTGAAATTTTAATATCCTGGGCACCGACAAGATAGGACATGATCTTATCTGAAACCTGGACAATATCAATTACTCTTGCCTGCAGATATTTGTCGTCTATCTGCTGAAACATGGCTCTGACTTCTCTTGATACTTTTTTTAATGCCCATTCAGCATTGATTCTTTCCCTGGAAATGGTGTCAATGGTTTTGCCATACAGCATTTTATCCTTGAAAAGAACCATATGAGTCTCAAGGATATTCAGGTTTTCACCCAGGTCTTCATCAAGAGATTCAATCACCCTGGCATGGTCATTTTTTGCTTTTGAAACAGCCTGTTTAAACCTGTCTATTTCTTTTGGCACAAGAGGCTCACTGACCGGGTACCTTTTAATGATGTTGACCCCTTCTTTGTCAACAATATAGGCTTTGCCGATACAGATACCGGGTGAACCGCCGATCCCTTTTATAGTTATCTGGCCTGATTTGGAAATATTCATTTTCAGATTTCTCCAAAACCCGTTTTAAAGAAATCGACAATCCGGTCAAGAACTTCAATGTCTTCTGGGCTTTCAATTTCGATCACAATCCTTGTTCCTTTCACAGCACCCAGTGTTAGTATATCAATGATACTTGTTGCGTCAACTTTTATTGAGTTTGCGCAGAGCCATACGTCAAATTGGGCTGTTTCAGCTATCTGTGCAATTTTGGATGCTGGTCTTGCATGCATTCCAAGCTCATTTCTAACCGATGTTCTGCGAACAATTATTCCACTGTTTTTCAATGCTGTTCTTTCTATGAAAATTTTTTCTTTTCTTTATATCTTTCCTGTAAAAATGTCAATGTAAGGGAAGGCTTATAATTGACTGATAGTTTTTTGTGTGATAGGCCTTGGGTTTATTGGTTAATTTATAACATATATTTGTTTATTTTACCAGATTCTATCACGGTAGAAATTATAATAATAAAGCAACAATTTGGAATTATCAACATGGAAAAACATCCGAGCAACGGGAAATACCCCATTAACGATTTTAAATCAGGTGAGTCATGGCGGTTGTTTAAAATTATGGGTGAATTTGTGGAAGGAATTGACGGGTTACATAATCTTGGCCCTGCAGTCTCTATTTTCGGGTCTGCAAGAACCAGCCCGGAACATCCCTATTATAAAAAATGTGAAAACCTGGCTCACTTATTTGCAAAAAACGGATACTCTGTTATTACAGGCGGGGGCGGCGGAATCATGGAGGCTGCCAATAAGGGCGCGATAGCGGGCGGTGCTGATTCTGTCGGGTTAAACATCACCCTGCCCTTTGAGCAAAAGCCCAATCCATATGCCACAACTCAAATCGAATTTAAATATTTTTTTGTAAGAAAGGTCATGTTTTTAAAATATGCCCAGGCCTATATTATCATGCCCGGGGGGTTTGGCACTCTTGATGAATTGTTTGAAACCATAACATTGATCCAGACCCAGAGAATAAGAAAAGTACCCATAGTCCTCGCGGGTACTGATTATTGGCAAGGCCTGATTCAATGGGTAAAGGATAGATTATTAAAAGAAAAAATGATTTCAAAAGAAAACTTAAATCTTTTTCATCTTCTGGATGATCCTGAAGATATTGTCAGGGTAGTAGAGGATTTTAATAAAAACGAGTGATTTTTAAAAAAGTTATCTTGCAACACCTTTTGAAAAATAAAAGGCTGTGTTTAAAGGCAGTTTTTTTATTTCAATCCTTTTCAGGATGTCTTTTTTTAATTCTTCCATTGAGAAAAAACCTTGATCGGAATAAAAAGATTTGCAAAACATTTCCCCCCATGAATTCAGGTAAATGGCCGTATATTCAGTCACTTTTCGTTGCTGCTTTGGTGCGTAAAAATTAATGGATATAAAAAGGCAGACCACTTTGTTTTTCATCAATAACTGATCGAAGTTTACTGCTTTTTTAAGGACAGGGCGAAAAAACTCGTACATTGCTTTATAAAGTTTGCGGATATCATCAAAAGTAACATAGGTTGGATTGGGAACTAAATTAATGATAGTATTTTCATTGTAGAGATTGTTATTCATGAACCAGGCCCCGATTTCTTCAATAGTTTTTGCTTTAATTAAAGATTCTTCCTTACAATGAAGTGCTTTCGGATTTTTATTAAACAGTTCCCATGTACCGAATTTATTATTCTTTTTCATATATTTAAGATGCAGACTCTGAAAATGACCGTCACTTCTCAGCACGATAAGAACTTTTCCAACTTTGTCCGGCTGCTTTGAAAACTCGATAAAAATTTTACGCCCAAGCACTGTCCGGTCTTCGGGGCTGATCCTTGACTTGTCATGAGACAGTTTATCAAAGGCTTTATTTACTATTTTGTATTTCTTAATCATGTATTTTTCAATGCTGTTTGAAAGGCTTGCAATTTCACTGTATTGCCAGGCTTTAAAGCTGCCGATTTTAAAAACCTCATCCTTTTTCCACCCCCATTTTTCCATGCATTTTTCAAGAAGTATTTTTCTTAAGCCAAATACGGTATTCTCTATTTCGGAATCTTTTGAAATGCCAAGTTTCAGGAAAAAGCATGTGAGCAAAAGTGCTGCTGACTGTTCATCTTTAGAAATTTCATAGTATTGAAGAAGATTTTTTAATAAAATATAGTATGAATCATTCTGGGCCAGTTTTAAATGTGCTCCCGAATTCATCCACTCATCTTTGTATTTATTGCATAAAAAGGACTCTTTTCCATATTCATAAATATATTTTTCAAGCAAAGCCATTTTGATTACCGACTTAAAGGGACTTTTCAACCATTTGAACATCTGCCAGATAGACGCACCAAAATATTCACTTGTTGATATGGCATGGATATCGCCAAGATCAATGTATCTTGCAATATTTGGAAAACCTGCAACATTATTTAAAATGCTGTTATAATAATTGATACTGATGGCCGTGGGCAATACTGCCCAAAGGGGTATTTTCCCTGCAACATAAATCATTGTCCTGTAAAATTCTTCTTTTAAAAGCCTGGCTTGTGCAGAACCCGAGCTTTCAATGGTTGAATCGCCAAAATCATTGTTCCTGGCTTTGTTTATATCAACCATAAAAAATGTCACCTGTATATTGAACCGGTTCCGTGCCATATTTTCAAGAAGTTCAAGTTTCTTTTTTAAAAGTTTTTTGTCTTTAAAACTAAAACGCTCTTCATTTATACAGACCCAATAGTCGATATCTGATTCAGATGTCTGGGCAAGAGAACCTGTACTCCCTATGGTAAAAAGTCCCTCAATTGCGTAATTCCCTGCAGGCCTTGCAATAATGTTTTCTTTATCAATATAATTTTTTAAAACTTCTTGAGTTTCAAGGCTCGGAATATAATCGCAAATGCCAAATGGTGTTTTTTCATGGATACTTTCAATTCCCGGAAATACAATATTTTCATGAAGCAAAAAGGGAATGATTTGAAACAGATCAGCCTGTTTGCTCTTAAAGATATCAAAGGCGGTCAAAAGGGAAAGTTGATTTTGTTTTAAAAATTTTTTTTCGCCGTAATGAATAAATTCACTGAAAATCAGGAGGTTGATCTCTGATACAATCGTTTTATTCATTCGTGGCATATCATTAAAGGAAAGCTGGAATTGCCTTGCATTATAATCTATATCATCGGATTCGAAAATGGTTTTTTCTCTGGAAGGAAACCTGCAAAATCTTGCCATCACGCCTGAAAAATCAGTTTGGCCAATGTTTGAACTTACAAAGGACACTGCAGAAATTTTTGAGTAAGCAAAGGACGAACATGAAAGATTTGCCTGGTTAAAAGAAGTTTTTGAAATTTTAGAATTTAAAAAAGATGCGTCCAATATCCTGGCATAATTGTAATTGCAGTTAAAAATGGAAACATTTTGGAAACTGCAATTTTTAAAAACCGCACCTTTTGCATCTACATTAATAAAAATGGCATTATCAAAATTAACACAATCAAATTGTGCCTTTTGCATATCAATATTGTAAAAAACACTGTTTTTAAAAAAAGCATTACAAAATGATGCCTTGGAAAAATCACAATTATTAATGATGCATTTATTAAAAAAGAGGGAACGTGCAAGGAATACGCAGGAAGAAAGATCAGCATCCTTAATTATTTCACCTTCAAAATCGGCAGGCTTTTTATGTTTGCCGTTTTTAAGCTCTTCAATTTTTTTCTCACTTGAATTTATAAAAAGCGTTTTGATCAAGCCTTTGGGTTTCCGGGACTTTTCTTTGACCAATTGGACAATTGAATCAAACTCGGTTTCAATGCTGAGTTTTTCTTCTGCAAGGAGCTCTTTTGTTTTTTCGATAAACCGGGTCACATCCATTCTAACTGAATCTTTTGAATCATTGTCATATTTTTTTAAAATCTTAACGACCCGTTCAGGTCTTTTTTTAATCATCCCCAAGACACAGGCAAGGTTCACCTCAAAGGTTGAATTTAAATACTTTTCTTTATTCAGAGCAATATCCTGGATAATGAAAAAAGAAATTTTAGATAAGCTTGAGATCTCTATATTGATTACAGGCATTAGATCGGGATAATTTTTTTCTACCATTTCTATCAGCGCATAGAGTGGCAGTTTTCCTGAGACAACAAGGGCTTTGAAAGCATGAAAGGCTTCTTGCTTATCACTTTTATAAAAAAATTCCAGAACAGGATAAAAAAGATCAGGATAAACCCCCATGGATGAGTTTTCAATAATATTATAAACTGCAATCCTGACTTTTTTAACCTCTTGTTCAAAAAGCATGTCTAAAAGTAACCTGGAAGGAATTTTCGTGATTATCATTGCAAGGGCTTTGAGTCCCATAATTTTTACTTCAGGTGACAATGACCGGATTTCGTTAAAAATTATCTGGTCAGGATCTCTAAGCTCGGGATTGATATTGTATAAAAAAGGGTCTGCGTCCCTTTGGCGGTCAAAAAGGCCGGCATAGAATTCAACAACCGGTTTCCTTTTTTTAATGGATTTTAGAATCCGGTTAAATGAAAATCCGAATTTCAACCTGACGCTGGGGCTGCATCGAAGATATTGGTCCACAAAGGCAAGGCGCCCCTCTTCGGAAACCGTTGAAATAATTTTTTCCATGGTACCTGCCGGGACACGTCCATTATAAACTGCCTTGAAGGCAAAATGAGCCCCATGGGTACCAAATTCAAGCAAGGTTTTAAAAAAATAACTTTGCTCGTTAAAGGGCAAATCAGGCGTGATATGGGTGTATATCCTGGTACTGACGGCACTGGAGTCTTTCATGCCTTTTAAATATTGTTCTTTATCAGCAGGGTTGTCTAAAAGATCATGTATTTTAGACAAAATTACCTCAAGGCTTTTTCTTGCATTATTTCTTACGGAAAAATGATAAGAGGTAATACCGGCAAGAACCGGGAGGATGGCAAGGCCTGGATCCAAATCACCGGATTTCTTCACTGCATGAACTTTTTGTTCTTCAGATAATTTTTCCCATTGGGCTTCAAAGGTATTAAAGTCAAATTCAGCAATTAAAGAGGACATAATTTTCCCGTTTTTACATTTATAAATAAAAATGATATAGGGGTATGTTTAAAATCTTTATAGTTAATTAACATTTATATCACAACATAATAATTTATGAAATTATTTGAGCCGGACAATAAAAATAAAAACTTAAGCAATACTTACAATGCCGAATCAATCGAAGTTCTAAAGGGCCTTGACCCTGTTAAAAGAAGGCCGGGGATGTACACGGACACCTCAAGCCCGGATCATCTGGCATTTGAGGTCATAGACAACAGCGTGGATGAAGCTATTGCAGGATATGCCACAAGGATTGATGTAGTGTTAAAAAAGGATCAATCCATTATTGTTACGGATAATGGCCGTGGAATGCCTGTTGATATCCATCCTGAAGAAAAAATATCCGGTGTTGAATTGATCATGTCAAAACTTCATGCAGGTGCTAAATTTTCCAATAAAGACTATAGCTATTCCGGGGGACTGCATGGTGTCGGGGTTTCTGTTGTTAATGCATTGTCTTCCGATTTAACAATTTTGATTAAAAGGGATGGGAAAGAATACCATATCGGTTTTAAGAACGGAATTAAAACTAAAGACCTTGCAATTATTAGAAATATTGCCGGAAAAACAACAGGAACATCTCTTTGTTTTTATCCTGATGTTTCTTATTTTGACAGACCGGTATTTTCTAAAACAGCCTTGAAAGATGCCTTGAAATCAAAAGCCATTCTCTGCAAGGGACTTATTACAAGCTTTTATGACGAAGCATCTGATGAAAAAAACACATGGCAATACGACCATGGAATAGATGAATATCTAAATGAAAATCTAAAAGAAAAACAATGCATATTTCCATCTTCATTTGCAGGTGAGCTTCAAGACGAGGACATCCGGATCACATGGGCTGTTAACTGGACTGCGGAACAAGGCCCTAACCCTGAAGAAAGCTATGTCAACCTTATTCCTACAAAGCTTGGAGGAACCCATGTAAACGGGTTTAGATCGGGTCTGTTAGAATCGGTCAGGGAATTTTGCAAATTCAGGAACCTTCTGCCTAAAGGCTTGTACCTGGCTCCTGAAGATATATGGGACAAAGTAAGTTATATTCTGTCTGTCAAGCTTTCCGACGCCCAGTTCTCAGGACAGACAAAAGAAAGGCTTTCTTCACGTCATTGTGCCAATCTTGTTAATATAAAGGTCAGGGATGCTGCAAGCTTATGGCTGAACCAGAATATTGAACAGGGTGAAAAGCTTGCAGGGATTGCCATTGAAAATGCAAAAAACCGTATAAAAAAAGCCAAAAAGGTCACAAAAAAAAGAACATCCAACGGTATCAGGCTTCCTGCCAAATTGTCAGACTGCACAAGTGTTGATCAGGAAAGACGGGAGTTGTTTTTTGTTGAAGGTGATTCTGCCGGCGGTTCTGCAAAGCAGGCAAGGGACCGGCGGTTCCAGGCGATCATGCCGTTGCGGGGTAAAATTTTAAACACATGGGACCTTGAATCTTCCGCTATTGTCGAATCCAGGGAAATCAGGGGTATTTCCAGGGTTTTAGGCGTAATGCCGGGCTCTGATGATATTTCCAGACTCAGGTATAATAAAATATGTATTCTTGCCGATGCAGACTCTGACGGACTGCACATTGCAACATTGCTATGCGCGCTTTTTTTAAAACATTTCCCCAGGATTGTTGAAAACGGGCATGTTTATATTGCCATGCCGCCTTTATACAGGATTGATGTGGGCAAAGAAGTTTTCTACGCCCTGGATGACTCGGAACAAAAAAATATCATCAAGCGAATAAATCGGCGTAAAAAACATGGCAAAATTAATATTCAAAGATTTAAAGGATTAGGTGAGATGAATCCTTCACAGCTTAAAGAAACAACAATTTCACCGGATTCCAGGCGGCTTGTCCAGTTATTGATAGATAATGATACAGAAGAGTCGATAAAAGAAGTTTATGAAACCATGGATATGCTTCTTGGTAAAAAAAGGGCAAAAGACAGGAAAACCTGGATTGAAAAAAACGGCAACATAAAAGAGATTGAGTTATGAAAGAAACACTTCCATCTTCAATTGAAGACTGTGAGAAAATACCTTTTCAGGAATTTGCCAGGAAAGCATATTTGAACTATTCAATGTATGTGATTTTAGATCGCGCCCTGCCCCATATCAGTGACGGGTTAAAGCCGGTACAAAGAAGAATTGTTTATTCCATGAGCCAGTTGGGGCTGTCATCCACATCCAAATTTAAGAAATCAGCAAGAACGGTTGGAGATGTCCTTGGCAAGTTTCACCCCCACGGGGATACTGCCTGCTACGAAGCCATGGTTCTATTGGCACAACCTTTTTCTTTAAGGTACCCCCTGGTTGACGGCCAGGGTAACTGGGGCGACCCCAATGACCCTAAGTCCTTTGCCGCAATGCGGTATACGGAATCCAGGCTGTCAAAATATGCGCAGATTTTCCTTCAGGAGATTGACCTGGGAACCGTTGACTTTGTGCCAAACTTTGACGGTACACTAAATGAACCCACACTTCTTCCGGCAAGGCTGCCTAATATTTTATTGAATGGCTCCACCGGTATTGCTGTCGGCATGGCAACAAGTATTCTTCCCCATAACCTGCGTGAGGTAGCAAAGGCCTTGATCCATTTAATTGATAATGAGGATGCAAGCCTTGAAAAAATTTGCAAATTCATCAAAGGCCCCGACTTTCCGACAAAAGCCGAGATCATCACACCTGCTTCGGAAATTTTAGACAGTTACAGGACAGGGGCAGGCAGGATAAAAATGCGTGCTGAATTCCATATTGAAGATTATGAAATAATTTTTACAGCACTGCCCTATCATGCTTCAACAGAAAAAATTTATGAGCAGATCGCCTCGCAAATGGAAGCCAAAAAACTCCCAATGGTTATGGACATAAGAGATGAATCAGACCATGAAGAGCCAACAAGACTTGTTGTAATTCCACGGTCAAACAGGGTTGACCTGAATGCTTTAACAGATCATTTGTTTGCAACAACCGACCTTGAAAAATCATACTCATTTAACATGAATATGATTGGTATCAATGGCAGACCACAGGTTAAAAACCTGCTTGATATTTTAACCGAATGGCTTGAATTCAGGGCAGATACCGTAAGAAAAAAAATAAAATTCCGGCTGGAAAAAATTTTAAACCGCCTTCATATTTTAGAAGGACTTCTTACTGCCTTTCTAAATATTGATGAAGTCATTAAAATTATAAGAAAGTCTGACCATCCTAAAAAAGATTTGATCAAAGCTTTTTCATTAACTGATCTCCAGGCTGCTGCCATCCTGGAGATCAGGCTGCGCCAGCTTGCAAGGTTGGAAGAAATCAAAATTAAATCCGAATCAAAAGACCTTGAATTCCAAAGGAAAAATCTTGAAAAAATCCTCGGATGTGAAAAAACGTTTAAAGAATACATAAAAGATGAGATCAAAACCGATGCCAAAAAATATGGTGATAAAAGACGATCACCCATAAAGAAACGCAAAGAAGCAGAAAAATTTTCCGCTGCAGATGTTATGGATATCGAACCTGTAACCGTTATTTTATCAAAAAACGGGTGGATAAGATCTGCCAAAGGCCATGAGATTAATCCTGAGACGGTCAAGTTCAAGTCCGGGGATTCACTGCTGGGATATTTAAGAACAAAAAGCGACAAACCCATTATTTTTCTGGACAATACCGGCAGAAGCTATATGCTTTATTCCCATACACTTCCTTCTGCCAGGGGAAATGGAGAGCCTTTAACAGGCCATCTTTCTATAAAGCCCAATGCCGCTATAAAATTTATGCTGTCAGGGGAAAATGATTTTCATTACCTGGTAGGCTCTGACATAGGGTATGGATTTATTATTAAATTTTCCGATTTTTTAACCAATTTTAAAAATGGGAAGGCTGTCATAAGTCTAAAGGAAAATCATCAATTATTGGACCCGCAAATTGTTGTCGATCTTGAAAAAGATAATATTGCTGCTGTAACTTCAAAAGGAAGACTATTAATTTTTTCATTAAAACAACTGCCCAATTTAAAAAAAGGAGTTGGAAATAAAATTATTTCCATACCTAAAAAAGAATTAAATTCCACCGATCCTGAAAGACTTAAGTTTCTTAAAATATTGCCATTCAATTCTAACCTTGTTATACACGCAGGCAGGCATTTCCTCAAACTAAGCCCTGGCAACCAAAAAGATTACACCGGGACGAGGGGCCACAGGGGGAAAAAGCTTCCCCGTGGATACCAGAATGTGGACCAGGTAAAAATTGTGCCGGTTGAATCCCACGTTGATTGAATATGAAAAAATTTTATATGAAAAATTTTATTTTGATAAACCTCACTTGCCTGTTGGGTTTTTTTGTTTTTTTGTCTGTATTGATTCATAACAAGGAATTTGGCTCTGACCTGAGCCGGGTGGAAAGGATCAAAAAGACAGGGGTTTTAAGGCTGATTACCAATAATTCTATAAACACATATTATTACTATAACGGGAAACCCACAGGATTTGAGTATGATCTTGCCCGTGAATTTGCAAATTTTCTCAATGTTGACCTTGATGTTATCACCCCGGGCTGGAACAACATGTTTTCTTACCTTGAACAGGGAAAAGGTGATTTTATAGCAGCAGGGCTTGCCATAACAAAAGACCGGCTCGAAAAAGTTAATTTTTCAATTCCCTATATGACCATTCAGCAGCATATTGTCCATCATAAGCTGGTTTTCGGGCCTAAAAACATTGAAGACCTGGCATTTAGAACCATACATGTCCGTCGGGGGACATCGTATCAATCAAGGCTTGAAGAGATTAAAAAATCAGGCGTTAATTTGAATTATATCCTTCATGACAATATTCCGACAGGAGAATTGATCCGAATGGTCAATGACAGGGAAATCAGGTTTACGGTTGCCGACAATAATATTGCCTACCTGAATCAAAGATATTACCCGGATATCAGGATCGGGATTCCTATCCAGAAAAAAGAGTCCCTTGCCTGGGCCGTTAATAAAAATGACGTCAAAATGTTGGAACAGATTAATAAATTTTTCTTATATGCAAATCAGACGGGTATATTAAAACAGATATCTGATAAATATTATGCAAATATTGAAGATTCAGATCCGTTTGACCTGAAAAGATTTCATCAACGGCTCAAAACCAGACTGCCCCGGTATAAAAAATTAATTATTGAGGAATCCATCAAATACGGTTTTGACTGGAAACTTCTTGCAGCGGTTGTTTATCAGGAATCCCATTTTAATCCCAATGCAAAAAGTTTTACAAATGTCAGGGGATTGATGCAGGTAACATCTGTTACGGCAGAAGAAATGGGTGTAAAAAACCGGCTTTTGCCTTCACAGAGTATTAAAGCCGGTATAAAATACCTTGATAAAATGGTTAAAAAATTTGACTATATCAAAGATGACTATGAAAGAATTTTATTTGCACTGGCAAGTTATAATATAGGCTACGGGCATGTAACAGATGCCATTCAGATTGGCAAAAAAATGGGGCTTGATGAAACTAAATGGCAAAATTTAAAAACAACACTGCCATTATTGTCAAAATCAAAGTATTATAAAAAAACCAGGTATGGGTATGCAAGGGGCTGGGAGCCTGTTCAATATGTCGAACGTATCCTTACTTATTTTGATATACTTAAACAAAAAGAAATTTATTAAGAGTTCAGCACTATTGAATAAAAAATTTGACTTGACTCATTCAATTTACTACTTAAAACTCAACTATTATAATTAAAATTAAAAAGAAATACAAAACATAAACAGTTATAAAAGAGAAAAATCAATGACAAAAAAAATTCTGATTAATGCATTGGATCCGGATGAAAACAGAATTGCAGCACTACAGGATAACAAGCTTGAACAATTTCACATTGAAACTACGGCAAAACAAGTAACACAAGGCAATATTTATAAAGGGATTGTCACAAGGGTTGAACCAAGCCTCCAGGCCGTATTTGTAGACTATGGCGAACCAAAGAACGGGTTTCTACAGAAAAACGAAATACACAAAGACTATTTCCATGATGTCGAATCCGGTGGAAAGGCAAAGGCATTGTTTCATCTTATCAAAAAAGGCCAGGAACTTATTGTACAGGTGACAAAGGATCCTATCAGTCAAAAAGGGGCCATGCTTACTACATTTATCTCTTTGCCAGGAAGATTATCTGTTCTCATGCCTGGAAATTCCACAAAAGGCGTATCCCGGAAAATCAGTGATGAAGATGAAAGAAAAAGGCTTGTCAATATTATTAAAAAAATGAAGATTGCCGAAGGATTCGGCATGATTGTCAGAACTGCCGGTAAAAATGCTACAAAAACCATGCTGACTGCTGATTTAAGGTATCTTATGCGGGTATGGAAGAATATTGATAAAAAGGCTGTACAAAACAATGCCCCGTCCATGCTCTACAAGGAACAAACCCTTGCTGTCAGATCATTAAGGGATTATTTTACATCAGACGTCAATGAAATTCTCATAGACAGCCCGGAAGTTTACAAAGAGGTCAAGGATTTCATCAGTGTTATTGCCCCGAAACAAAAAAAAATAGTCAAGCGTTTCAAGGGTGAGAAACCCATATTTACTAAATACCAACTTGAGGACCAGATTGCTTCTATTTATAAAAAAACGGTCGGGCTTAAGTCAGGCGGGTTCCTTGTTATAGAACAAACAGAAGCCCTGGTCTCCATTGACGTAAATTCAGGCAAATCAACTAAAAAGAAAAATATTGAAGAAACCGCTTTCCATACAAATTTTGAGGCGTGTGAGGAAGTTGCGCGCCAATTGAGACTTCGTGATATGGGCGGATTGATTGTGGTGGATTTTATAGACATGAAAGAACGCCGCCACAAGGCTGAAATCACCAAAACTTTAAAAAAATACTTGAAATCAGATAAGGCCAAAACTAAGGTTGGCGGAATTACAAAATTCGGGCTATTGGAAATGTCACGCCAGCGTATACGGCATTCAATCACTTTTGGAAGTTATGAAACCTGCAGGCATTGTAACGGCAGGGGCCAGATTCCTTCTGTAGAAACCCAGGGCCTTGCATTTTTACGGCAATTGAACTTAAAAACATTAAAACCGGAAATCAGGGAAGTAACAGGGCTTGTGCCAGATGAGGTCGCAGGCTATTTATTAAATAAAAAAAGAGAGGAACTAACCTGGATTGAATCAAAAAGAAAGGTGTTAATTACGATTGAAGGTGACCCCAATATGGTTTCCGGGGAAAATAAAATTATTATTGTTACCAATACAAATTAAAGACCTTTCTTGACATAAATCGTTCTATTGTGTATCTGAAACAATTTCAATCTTAATAAGAAAGGAGACAATATGCTCCTGAAGAAGGATGGGAAAAAAAAATTTGCATTAATGATTGTTGTGGCTTTGGCCGGGGTGCTTTTTTTTTCCACCCTGTATTTCAACAACCATCAAACAAAACAATTGCCGGCAGCAAAAGATAAATTTGCTAAAGCGGTAAAAACAAAAGGCAGTCAAAAAAAACCTGCCGGCTCTGGAGACGGGACAGTCAAGGGCGACATTATTGTTATGCCCACCATTGATTATAAATATCTTAAAAAAGATAAAGATTTAAAAAAACTTATGATATCACGCAAAAAGAGCCTTGGAATTAAAAAGAGCCTTGACATGATTGTCCATTCTGATGAAAGCTTTAAGATAGGTGATATCACGGTCTCCATGCGGGATATTTTGGAAAAGGCATTTATTAAAGAAGGAGATGTCTTTGAAGAAAAGATTGAGGACTCCGGAGCTGTTCTGCCCCAGAAAATAAAAGCATATGGAATTTATGTAGTTCAACCGGGTGATAACATATGGAATATCCATTTTAATATTTTAAAAGAATATTATGAATTCAAAGGGGTAAAAGTTCCATCAAAAGCAGATGAGCCGTATGGACAGGGAATGAGTTCAGGTGTCGGAAAAATTTTAAAATTTTCTGAAACCATGGTAATTATATACAATCTTATTGAAAAAAAAGTGGACACAAATATTAATCTTATTGAACCCTTAAGTAAGATAGTGGTTTACAATATGGACGAGGTTTTTTCACTTCTAAAGGAAGTTAACTATGATAATATAGACAGAATCCATTTTGATGGCAAAACCATCTGGATTCCGGCTAAGAAATCATAATTTTTGAGTTATATTTATTTTAAGGAGGATTTGTTTTGATTAGTACTGCATATGCAATGGGCCAGGCAGGCGGACAGGCGGGCCAGGCCGGTGGAATAGCAGGTTTTTTACCCATCATTATTTTATTTGCAATTTTTTATTTTCTTTTGATCAGGCCCCAGCAGAAAAAAGCTAAGGAACATAAGGCCATGATTGCTGATTTAAAAAGAGGAATTAGGATCGTTACATCCGGTGGCATCTATGGAACCATCCAGAGTATAGATGATACCACCATAGGTCTTGAAATCGCTGAAAAGGTAAAAATTAAAATTTCCCGGGGAAATGTTGCAGCCGTCATTTCTGATGCTCAAGCTGCTAAAAAAGAAGATAAAAAGAAAAAATAAATCCATTAGGAGTAATTAGATTGAAACCGTTTACCTTTAAAACTGTATTGACTCTATGCATTATTCTGGCCGCCATTGTCTGGTCATTGCCTACTTTTTTTAATTGCTGGCCTTATAAAAAAATCAATCTGGGCCTGGATCTCCAGGGAGGAATGCATCTGGTTCTTGAAGTCCAGAATATTAAAGCTGTTGAAGCAGAGGTGGAAAGAACAGTTCAGGAGATTAAAAAAGAGCTCAGGAAAAAAGGGATAAAGCATCTTGGTATTTCTCGAAATAATGACAACTCTATTCTTGCAAAATTTCAGGGAACAAAAAACAAGCTCGGGTTTGAAACCGTTCTTTCAAAAAATTTCAAGAACCTTATCATTCAGAGCCCTGAAACCGTTAAAAATGTCATCACATACAAATTGACCCTGCCTGAAAAAGAAGCTGATAATATTAAAAAAATGGCTACTGAACAGGCACTTGAAACTATCCGCAACAGGATTGATGAATTCGGCGTGAATGAACCTGATATCCGTATCCAGGGAGAAGACAGGATCTTATTACAGCTGCCCGGCATAAAAGAGCCGGAAAGGGCAAAAGACCTTATAGGTAAAACCGCTCAATTAACTTTTCAATTAGTTGATGAGGAGGCAGATGTCAATGCTGCCATAAACGGGACACCTCCTGTGGGTGATGAAATCCTTTATCAAAATAAATATAACCAGAACTCAAGTACTTCGACTAAAATTCCTTTTTTAATCAAAAAAAGAGTCCTTTTGGACGGAAGTCTTTTAACGGACGCAAGAGTTGAGTTTGATCGATTCCAGCAACCCCAGGTCGGTATTGAGTTTAATCGAAAAGGTGCCAGGATTTTTGACCGTACCACAGGGGCAAACATACATAAAAGGCTTGCTATCGTACTTGATAAAACAGTATATTCAGCGCCCGTTATCCAGGACAGGATAGCCGGTGGAAAAGCCGTGATTACAGGCAATTTCACAATGAATGAGGCAAAGGATCTTGCCATTGCACTTAGAGCAGGTTCCCTGCCTGCACCTGTCAAGATCATTGAAGAACGAACCGTGGGCCCGACACTTGGTGCGGATTCAGTTAAGATGGGCTTGGTTTCAATGATCGTCGGCGGCCTTCTTGTGGTCCTGTTTATGATTATCTACTATAAAGGTGCGGGCTTGATCGCCGATCTTGCTCTCGTTATTAATATTATTCTTATCGGGGGCGGGCTTGCTGCATTTCAGGCAACCCTGACATTGCCGGGCATTGCAGGCATCATCCTTACTATCGGCATGGCTGTTGATGCCAATGTCATTATCTATGAAAGGATAAGAGAGGAACTCAGGGCAGGCAGGACAGCACTTGCTTCCGTTCATGCCGGGTTTGACAGGGCGGCCCTGACAATTCTTGATGCCAATGTTACGACCCTTATTGCGGCCCTGGTTCTTTACCAGTTCGGTACAGGGCCTATAAAAGGCTTTGCCGTCACTCTCGGCCTTGGTATTGTTGCAAGTCTTTTTACAGCACTTGTCCTGTCAAAAAGTATTTTTGATTTTGTTCTTAAAAACAAATCATCATCAAAACTGAGTATATAAAGGAAAAAAATAATGCAGATTATCAAGTCTGATATTAACATAGACTTTATTGGTAAACGCAAAATCGGATATGGTTTATCACTTACCCTGATTATTATAAGCATTGTTTCGCTTATTATTCATAAAGGACCGAATTACGGGATTGATTTTGCCGGCGGGACCTTGGTTCAGATTAAATTTTCCCAGAAAGTTCCGGTCAGTAAAATACGGTCGGGGCTGTCAAATATAGGCCTTAAAGATGCAGCCGTACAGAATTTCGGAGAAGAGCAGGCCCATGAATTTTTAATCCGTACAAATAATTCTAAAATGACCACTAAAGGATTGTCAAAATCCATATCAGATGCCATTACTGCAACTGCTGGAATTACCCCTGAAATCAGAAGGGTTGAAATGGTCGGGCCCAAGGTGGGCAAAGATTTAAGAGGCAAGGCACTTTTAGCTATTTTTTACTCTCTTTTATTTATAACCATTTATATTTCCGGCAGGTTCGAGCTAAAATGGATGTTGTCGGGAGTTACTGCAGGCTCATTAATGGTTGTTGTCTATTTCCTTTCCGTATTAAATGTGAGCATGGCAATACTAACTGCAGGTGCTTTGGTCGTATCACTTATACTTTTCTGGGTATTGCAGCTTAAATATGCCATGGGGGCAATTGTTGCCCTTATCCATGATGTATTGATAACAGTTGGTATTTTTTCAATTTTGAATCTTGATTTTTCCCTTGAAGTTATTGCAGCTTTGCTGACTATCATCGGGTATTCATTAAATGATACCATTATTGTCTTTGACCGCATCAGGGAAAATATAAAAGGCTCTAAAACAACTGACAGTTTACCGGTTATCTTTAATAGAAGTATCAACGAGACTCTTTCCCGAACGATTTTAACATCAGCAACAACACTTATTGTTATCATTGCCTTATATTTTCTCGGGGGTGAGATTATTCATAATTTTGCATTTGCCATGATTGTTGGTGTTGTTGTGGGTACATATTCTTCCATATTTGTGGCAAGCCCTATTGTTCTTGCCGTTAATAAAAAGTAATTTTTATGATTTTTTTGAAAAACCATTTATTTAAAGGCGTTTTTCTTTGTTTCCTGTCATTTTTCTTTGTTTCCTGCGGCTCTATTAATTATTTTAAAAAACCGCAGGAAAATAAAGAAAGTAAAAATTCTGACAAGACCAAGATATCGGCTTTGGAATCCGAGGTAAAGGATGCCGGGGAAGACCAGGCAAATTTAAAACTTCAGATAAAAGACATGGACAAAACCATGCTGATGCTCCAGGAAAAGATCCTGGACTTGGAAAAAAAGGTCTCCTTTCTTGAAAAGAAGAAAAAAGCATCTGCAAAGGGTATAAACAAGAATGAAAATTCAACTCCTCTGGTTCTTTACAGAAAGGCAAGAAATTTTTTTGTTGAAAACAATTTTATAAAAGCTGCGGCCCTTTTCAAAAAATTTATCAAAAAATACCCTCAAAACAGTCTGGCGGATAATGCTTCCTACTGGCTTGGCGAGTGTCATTATTCTCTTGGAAATTATAAAGAAGCTATCCTGGTATTCAAAAACCTTGTCACAAGATATCCTAAATCAGAAAAGGTGCCTGATGCAATTTTAAAGATTGGCTATTCATATTTATCTTTGGACGATTCCAATAGAGCCCATCATTTTTTAAAAAAGGTGATAACAAAATACCCTTTTTCACCGGCTGCTGAAAAATCCCTTGAAAAGTTGAAGGGTTTTGAATAAAATCCAAATTTTCGAATGCAAAATTCTTTAGAAAAATATTTGTCATGGCTGACCCTGCGGGAAATTCCTTTCCTTGGTAATGCGCTTTATAAAAAATTAATTGATCAATTCAAATCGCCTGAAACAGTCTTAAATGCCTCTAAAGGCCAGCTTGGAAAAATTGACAAAATTTCTTCAAAAGTTATAAAAGCAATAACAAATCATGAAGTTTTTCAAGATAAAGCCAGGAAAGAATTAGACCTGATTTTAAAAAAAAATATTAAAATCATCACATTGACTGATAATTTTTACCCGGTCTTGTTAAAACAGATTACAGATCCCCCGCCTTTTTTGACATATCTGGGTAAACTTAATAATGATTCACCCTGTATCTCAATTATAGGTTCGCGAACAGCAACTTCATACGGTTTGAGTACCTCTGAAAGTCTTTCCTGCAAACTGGCGGCTAAAGGGTTTCAGATTGTCAGCGGGCTTGCAAGGGGGATTGATTCAATGGCCCATATCGGAGCCTTGAAAGCAAAAGGGAAAACAATAGCGGTCTTAGGCTCAGGCTTAAATAAAGTATATCCAAGGGAAAATAAATATCTTTTTGACACTATTGCGGAAAAAGGCACGGTTTTTTCAGAGTTCAGAGTAAATGCCCAGCCGCTGCCATCAAATTTTCCCATTCGAAACAGGATCATTGCAGGACTATCGTGTGGAAGCATTGTTGTTGAAGCCGCCAAAAGAAGCGGTTCCCTTATTACAGCAAGACTTGCCACAGAATATAACCGGGAAGTATTTGCAGTTCCCGGCAGTATTAAATCAAAAAAAAGTGCAGGTACACATTCTTTATTAAAACAAGGTGCGAAACTGGTTGAAAACGAGATGGATATTATTGATGAACTTTATCATTTTATCCATAGAAAAAAAGAAAAATTAAAAACAACACCTTTACAAAAACAAAAATCAACCCACTATACAACTTGTAAACAAAATAAATGCGATATTATAAAATTTATAGAGCCCTACCCTGTCCATATTGACGTAATAATTGAAAAAACCGGGATGAACCCTTCAAAGGTCACATCCCAATTGCTTGATCTGGAACTGGAGGGTATTATAAAGCGCCACCAGGGTAATTATTATTCTATTTCGGAGGAACACCATTGACAAAGCCCCTTATCATCGTAGAGTC
>JAADHV010000070.1 GCA_013151635.1 Deltaproteobacteria bacterium
TTTGCTCATCGGTTCCTCCTGTATGATTAAGATTGGAACCGAAAATATCATCCCCCGAAATTAAAAGCACGCAGGCTTACCAAAGGGACACTGCTGAAAAACTAAATCGCAAATGGATATGCTCAGATCTTGGCAAATTTGCCATCCACACCACCCGCAAGCGCATGATAGGTATACAACGTCAATTAAAATCAGAATCATTCCCGGCTACTTTTCAAGTTTACTTTGAGTGTTTGATTCGCAAAGTATGTGCCGGAGTTTAAAAAATATAGTTAAAATTTTGAAGTACCTGTAATATTGAATAAATATCCTTTATGCTTATACTGAGGATAGTATCAATTAAAAAGAGGGGGCATATGGTTATTATTACTACTCATAAAGGATCGGATTTTGATGCTTTGGCATCACTTATCGCAGCAAGCGTGCTTTATCCCGGTGCCAAAGCTGTTTTGCCAACTTCAATCAATGCAAATTTAAAGGCATTTTTATCTATTCATAAAGATCTGTTTGATTTTTACTCTCCCAGAGATATTACTCTTGAACATGTAAAAACCCTTGTTGTTGTGGATACGCATTCATGGAACCGCCTGGAAGGTGTGGAAAAATTGAGGGGCAGGCAAGACCTTGAAATTATTGTGTGGGACCATCATTCTGAAGGCGATATTAAAGCTGATCTTCAAAACATCCGTGAAACAGGGGCCACGGTTACCATGCTTGTAAAAGAGATTGAAAAACAAAGAAAGCTTATCACCCCTATACAGGCTACGCTTTTTTTGATGGGGCTTTATGAAGATACCGGCAACCTTACGTTCCCGTCAACTTTGGCGGAGGATGCATATGCAGCAGGATTCCTTCTTGACAGGAAAGCAGATCTTCATATCCTTTCCACTTTTTTACGGCAGGCATATGGGAAAAAACAGAAAGATATTCTCTTCCACATGATACAAAAAGCTGAAAGAAAAGAAGTTTCAGGGTTCTCCATCAGTGTTTCCAAGGTTAATATAGACGGCCGGATCCAGAATCTTGCCATGGTTCTCCAGATGTACCGTGAAATTGTCAATGTGGATGCTGCATTTGGTATTTTCAAAGATGTTGAACGAAACAGGTGCATGGTCATAGGAAGAAGTAAAATAGATGAAATCAATATAGGCTTATTAATGAGAAGTATAGGCGGCGGCGGTCATCCGGGTGCAGGCTCTGCTCTTTTAAAGGCTGCCAACCCTGATACAATAGAAGAAATGCTCATTGAACTTATTGCAGGAAACCAGCATTCTTCTGTCATGCTGTCGGATATCATGTCCTACCCTGTTGTTAGTGTTGATGAGAACACAATGGTTGAAGAAGTTGCCATGATTTTAAGAGACATGGGTTGCACCGGGGTGCCTGTTGTAGATAAAGACGAACATATCGTAGGAGTTGTCTCAAGGCGGGATTTTAAAAAAGTAAGAAAAGCAAATCACATGCAGTCTCCCATAAAGGCGTTCATGAGCAGGAAAGTTGTGACCATATCCCATGATAAAAGTGCCATAGAGGCTGCCAAATTAATGATAAAACATGATATCGGCCGTATTCCGGTCATGAAAGATGATAAAATTATAGGGATCATCACCCGGTCTGATGCAATGATGTATTTTTATGATTTGCTGCCGGATTGACATGGTTTGTTAAAATTTAAGTTTTCTTTTTGCTTTGACAGCAAGTTTTTCCCTGAATATTTTTGAATTGTGCCTGATGTCTACCGGAAAGGCTTTTTCAATAAAAATATGGTCTATGCCGGATGTCAGCGGGTTTGATTTGGCAAGGTCTGAAAGTTCTTTTAGAAAGGCTTTTCTGTCTTTTATTTTAACACATGGTTCGATGAATACGACCGGTATCTGCATGTTTTTCGGTCCTGCTCCTGCAAGGGCGCTTCTAAAGACTTTTTCATGATTATTGAAGATGGCTTCAACAGGGATTGTGAAAAGGGTTTCCTGCTTTGTGACAACCCTGTGGTTTTTCCTTCCGCAAAACCAGATTCTTCCCTTGGAGTCCTTCCATCCAAGGTCCCCCATCCTGTGCCATACTTTGCCGTCCGGATCAGGGATTTTGGCAAACAGGTCTGCTTCCCGGTTGTTAAAATAGTGTTCTGTCACAAGGTCAGCTTTTACAGTAATTTCCCCCACCTGTTTTTCAGGCAGCTTCAGCTTGTCATGGAGCTGGGTTATAGGATCATCATTGATTTTGATAATTTCAACCTTAGTGTTGCAGATGGGTCTGCCAATACACATTCCATAGCCCTGCTCTGAAAGTTTTTTAGTCTCTGCCAGGATTTCATTGGATGCAATGGAAATCACAGGAACAGACTCTGTTGCACCGTACGGGGTATGAATCTGGGCATGGCCGGACAGCATTGTGGAAAACTGCTCAATATTGGCAGGTGTAACAGGTGCTCCTGCTGATACCACACGTCGCAGGGAGGGCAATTTTATATTGTTGTCCCTGCCGAATTTTCCCACCCGGTTTAAGAGAGCCGGGGATGCAAACATATTTGTGACACCTTGGTTTTCAACGGCTTCAATTATTTTTTTAGGATCAACCAGGGCCGGCTTGGTGGGATCCATATCAGGGATCACTGCTGTCATTCCAAGGACCGGATCAAAAAGGGCAAACAAAGGAAAGGTTGGCAAATCAATCTCATCGGGTTCAATCTGAAAATGGTCCCGGATCTGTTTGATCTGGGCATCAAAGTTACCATGGGTATATACTACACCCTTGGCAGGACCGGTTGATCCTGTGGTAAATACGATGGCTGCTGTTTCATCACGGGTGGTATGGGCCTTTGGATAAGGGCCATTGGTATCTGCCATGAGCTGGTCAAGTGTATATCCTCCCCAGAACCATCTTCTGCCGATAGTTACCCAGTGCTTAACCGATTTAAAAAATCCTGGTTTCATTTTTCTTAAAACATGGGCTTTTTCAATACCGATAAAGGCTCTGGGTTTTCCCTGCTTTAAGCATTGAAGCATTCTTCCTATCCCCATGCCGGGATCAACAACAACAGGCACGGCACCGACTTTGAACATGGCAAATATGGTGATAAAAAATTCCATGCCCGGCGGCACCATTAAAATCGTCCTTGTTCCCCTGATAATGCCGATTCTTTCAAGGCCAAAGGCAAGTTTGTCAGATTCCCTCTCAAGCTGGGTAAATGTCATCTGGCTATAAAGAACCCGGCCTTTTTTGTCTCTGGAAAAAGGATAGACAACTGCTCTTTTATGTGGGTGCTTTTCTTGTGTTTTTTTTAGACCAAGTGAGATATTTGTATAAATAGTCATAAAAATTTCTTTTTTAATCTGTAAATAGTTCCTTTAATAAATCCTTTGGGAACAACTTTATTTGATTTTATTTTTTGGGTCTGTTCCTTTGCAGGTACTAAAGCCGTGAGGGCGAGTTCTGTGAGTTCTTTTTGTTTTGATTTGATTTGAGCAAGCCCCTTTGCTTTATTCACGCGAAACAGAACATAGGTTTCTTTAATGGGTTTTTCAATCTTCAGAAAGGCTTTCTGCAGGGTGTTTTTTGCTTTTTCCCAGGTTTTTTTTTCTTTATTGGCGATCTTTTTTTGATCCGGGTATTTTTTTGCAATGCTGTCTATTCTTTTAATCTCCCTGTCAAATAAATCCATTTCTCTGTTAAACGAGATCATTGCAACATAGAGATCGGGAAAATAGTCAAAACTGAACCTGATCATTTCTTCGGGGAGATTGGTATGTTTTAATTGGATTTTTTTATAGACAGCTTTTTTATCCCCAAAAGTTTTCGGGGCAAAATAAAGGGTGTGCACAATGTATGAAGATGCCCCCACGGCAACGAGAACAAGCAGAAAGATGAAAATAAGTTTTTTTGAAATCTTTTTCTTCTTTGGCTTCTTTTTTTCAGATGCATCCTGAATATCAGACTTGCCCTTGCTCTCTTTCTTTTTTTTAGCAAGGTCTTTTTTGGATGCTTTGGCTTCCTTTTTGTCTTGTTTTTTCTTTTTTTTACCAAATCCAAGCATGGTTTGTTTTTTACCTCAAGCCCCGGCTAAATGTCAAAATAAAGATTCACTTTCTCTGTCTGCTTTATTTATTTAAAAAGGCATCGATCAAATGGCTTGTTTCTTCTGGTTTGTCTTCAAACAGGTAATGGCCTGCATCATGAAAAACATGTGTGGCAGCCCTTGGGAACCGCCGCCGGAACTCATTTAAAAATTCCAGGTCAAACACAAAATCTCTTGCCCCCCATAAAAACATTAATGAGGATTCATCAAGTTTTTTGAGATTTTTATCCACGTGATCGACGATATTAAAGCTTTGATCTTTTTCACTTATCGGTATGTCCTGGACAAATTTTAAGGTTGCTATCCTGTTTTTCCATGAATTATAAGGTTCGATAAGGCCTTTTTTTACCTTTCCTGGCAATTTAGTCTCACACCCAAGATAAAGGGCGCCTTTTGCAAATACGTTTAGTCCGAGTACAGCCGGCACAGCAAAGATTCTGATGTATTTTATCAGCCGTAAAAGGAAAGGAAATTGTTTTTTTTCTGGCAGGAAAAATCCTGAAGTATTGGTAATGATTATCTTGTCGATCCGGTCCGGGTGGTCTATAGCCCAGGCAAGGCCGATCATGCCGCCCCAGTCATGGAGAACCAGGCTTATTTTTTTATCAAGGTTTAAGCTTTCAATCAGGGAATCAAGGTCATTTATCCTGGATTCAAGGGTGTAATTATAAATTTTTGGGCCTGGTTTATCCGAGAAACCGCACCCGATATGATCCAAAGCTATGGCACGGAAATTTTTTGAAAGACTTGAAATAAGATGCCTGTAATAAAACGACCATGTGGGATTGCCGTGAACCATGATGACAGGTTTGCCTTTCCCTTCATCAATATAGTGAAGATCGTGCCCGTTAATATTCAAATAACTTGAATTAAACGGATATAGATTTTCAAAACCTTTTGTGGATGTAAGTTTTTTATTAATTAATCTTTCTACCATTCAACACCAAGAATATAACAATTAAGTCCTGATCCTACGCCAATAAAGGCAACAAAGTCACCGGGCTGTAAAAAGCCTCTTTCATCTGCTATGGCAGCAGTGATGGGGAGTGAAACCGTTCCTATATTACCAAGAAAGGGAAATGTGGCAAAATCTTTTTTTATATCAACATTCAAGGCCTGGTAGAATTTCTGGTGATGCAGGGCCCCGACCTGGTGGCCGATAAATTTATCCGGCTGGTCAACGGGAAGGTTAAATTCTTTTTTAAAGGCTTTAAATGTTTTTTTCGCAAGAACAATGCCATGTTCAAGAACCTCCTGGGCCCTGGTTCTCATGATGATTTTTGAATTTGTCGGCATTCCTTTTTTCTCAAATCCCCAGCTGCAGAGCCCGTGATGCTCAATGGCATTTCTTACCACCCCACCTTTCAGGGCATGTTTCCTGTTATCCGGGTTGCCAATGGTTCCGTCGGTTAAAAGCACGGCAACAGCCCCTGAGCCGCCGGTCATCGTGGCCACGGCATCTTTATAAAACTCAAAGCTTTTATGGGCATTGAGTTCTTCAATTGTCGAGTCAACAATTTGTCTTGCTGTTTCACAGGAGACCACGAGACCTGCCTTAATATTGCCAAGTTCTATTTCATTTGCCATATGGACAATACCTGTCACAACACCTAGGCAGGCGCTTTTGACATCATAAATATGGGCATTGCCTCCAATATTCAGCTTATGGGCAACAGCGCATGATGTTGCAGGTTCAAATCCATCCTGGCCGACCCCGCAGAATGCAAGGGCTCCTATCTGGTCAGGGTTGATATCTGCTTCATCCAGGGCTCTTTGTCCTGCAACCGCAGCATGTTCAAAAAGGGTGTGATCTTCATCCCAGTACCGCCTTTCTTTTATACCGGTTAGGGCTTCAATCTGCCCCGGTCCGAATCCCATTGCCCGGAAGAAAGGTGAAAGCCTTTCTTCCAGTTCATTTGTGGTTACTATATTGGGTGCAAGCTCATATCCAAAGGATTCTATATAAACTTTTGAATATTTCATTTTTTTCTCCAAAAAGATTCCAGTTCGCTCTTTGTAAGGCCCACAAGTTTTATTCCCATATTCTTGTAAAGGACAATTCTCAAATCATCTGAAAACATATGGGCATCTGCTATTACATATGGTTCAGGGGCATACCCCATTTTTTTAATTTCTATTTCATACCTGGCTTTTTTTGTGTCGGGAGTAACAGGGCCCCGGCATTTTAAATCACTTTCATTGCCAGGGATAACATCGTAAAAGACATCATCCCGGTCGCTTACCCAGCCCATCCTCTGGGTGAAAATCCTTAAGGCATGGGCGCAGCATTCATACATGAGTGTACCCGGCATGACCATGTCATCAATAAAATGGCATTTTAAAAACCAGTCATCCGGGTGGATATCTGCCTGGGCAATAATGGAACCTGATCCAAACCTGCCGCCTTCCGGGTCAAACTCAAGAACCCTGTCTATGAGGTGCATTCTTTTACCGGGAAGTTTTAAATGTTTTCCAAGCTTTATATGTCTGAAGTCCTTTCCAAAAGCAAGGTCAAGGCTGCCCCGCCTCATGGCCTGTATTTTTTCATCGGAAAATTTTTCTTTTTTAACCGGGATCAGCGGGGAAAACCTGAACCTAGGATTTACCTTTTCCAATTCTTTGGTTTTAAGGATAATACCGCCTGAATTTTCAACCTCTTTATCTGTAAAAAAACCTGCACAACCGTCCCTCATTGAAATCAGCAACCGGTCGTTAATATAACCTTTATAATGAAAAAAGAACAGGTATACATCGCCCTGTTTTAAAAACCTTTCAATCTCAATGTGGTATTCAATGGTTTCAAAAGGTTCTGGCAAGGTCCTGTGGAAGGTGACCCTGGCATCTAAAAGCCTGTATTTCCTGGTGCCTTTTACCACATGGTCGATCCCTAACCATGAGCATAAAAAAAGATCAGCCTGGCCTGCTTCAATGGAAATGGAAACAGGGGCTTTACCGCCGTCCAGGTACCAGGCATTCTCCTTGACATCGTGCTGGGTAATAATTTTACCAGAGGTTAAAGACAACATCTTTCCCTGGATTTCCATGATCCTGTCCACCAGCATCAAGGGTTCATCAGGGAATCTTACCCTTACAGGATAGGTGTCAATGATTTCAAATTCCTTTCCAAGCACATTACCTGCCTTGCCAGCGGCATACTCAAGGCATTTTCCCCTGTCAAAGAGGGGGGGAGATACCTTATGTTTTGCCTCATCAGAATTGTCAAGGCTTTCCATATAAGGAAGCGTCTGGCTGTCAAAATCCTGCATGACCTTGTCTGCAAGCTGTGTCATGGTTTTAAACTGCTGTTCCATAAGGCGCATATTGTCTTTTGAAAGCTCAAGAAATTTCTCGTGGGCTCTGGATGTTGCAAGGCTGCCCCTTGCAATAAGGCCGGGATCAAGAAAGGATTTTTGATCTGGCAGATGTTTTTCATTTAACGACAGGTGTTCCTGGATTTTTAAAAGTGTTTCATCAAAAATTGTTCGTGTATTTGTTTTAATAACAAGGTCTTTTTCTGACCCGGCTCGGCTCAACGGCTGGGGTCTTTTCTTATCAAAAGAAAAGATATCCGGGTTTATCCCGTGGTCATGGTCTTTTTCTTCAAGAACTGCATGGGAACAGGTGCCATCCATGGTGATGGATGCAACAAAGGCCTTTCTTGTTTTTAGATTGTAAGGTTTTTTCCAACGTACAGGCTTGTCATTAATGCTAAACAGGTTTTTATCCAGCTGTTTGGCAAAGAAAGCGTTTGCCTTGTTTGAGGGCATTAATTTGTAATAAAGGCAAAGAGCTGTCTTGATAACCGAGAACAATGAGGATGCACCCTGCGTATTCCCGATGGTATCGGAAGTTGATGTGACATGGCAGCAGGATTTTTTATGCGTCTTTGAACAAAGCCTGTTTAACACATTTATTTCGGTTATGTCGTCTTGTTTTATCCCTGTAGAGCATGCTTCATAAAGGTCGATTTCCTTTAATGATGTTTTTGAATTTTTCAGGGCATTCTCAAGGGATCTTGTATAGAGGGTTTCAGATATTCCGGAATCCTGGTTATCTTCACCCGGGATGGTGCCGCAGCTTGTCCCTGCAACACCTTGGATAACGCCGTAAATCCTGTTCTTGTCTTCAACAGCCTGGTCAAGCCTTTTCAAGATAATGGCGCAGGCCCCCTCAGACGGCAGCACATTGCCTGTATGAGGTTTTGCAATGTCATTCAGTGCAGCCTGCCGGATGTCCCCTGCAAGGTCAACACAGCCGCAGATAAAGATATCTGTTTCCCCTGAGCTCAGGGAATGGACAGCAGTTTCAATAGCCTTGATGCCGGACCCGGCCTCGGCAGACAGGGTAAAACACGGACCCCCAAGTTTGAATTCCCTTGCCACACGGGAGGCCACAATCCCGCCAAGGGCGCCCAGGGTCCGGTTAAAGGTCAGGGGTGGCGATATGGTGTCTTTTAGCTTATCATCAAGAAGGTTGATATTCCACCGGAGATTAAAATCAGTGGCGCCATAATCAAATTCAACCCCGACAGCGCAACCGATATTATGTCTCAAGGGTTCTTCTTCCTGCGGTCTTGTGTTGATTTCAGCGTCTTCCATTGCCCCTTTTACAGACTTCAGGAGAATAAGATGCTGGGGCAGGATATCATCCATTTGATTGGGAGGGATGTGAAATTCGCCAAGCCGGACCGGAACACTGTTTAAATAAAATCCAGGGCATTCTTTAAAATTCCGGATCCCTTTTCTTTGCCACCTTGATCCTGGAAGTTCCGGGTTTAAAAAGGCTTTGTCAAATATAAGATCTTTAAACCGGGACAGACCGTTACAGTCCTTTGCAATGGTTTCCATGCCTATAATAGCACATGGGACTTTTTTAAAGGTCTCTTTTTTTGCAATGTTTTTTACAAAATGTCTGGCCGGACTGTTTTTAAATTCTTCTATCAGAAGATGGGCATTTATGCCTCCAAAACCAAAAGCACTGATACCAGCCTTTCTTGTGGAGGATAAATTTTCAGGCTTCCAGTCTTCAACCCGGGTTTGAACTTTGATATGGCTGGTTTTAAGAAGGCTTCCGGAAGGCGGCGCAGAGTAGTTCAAGGAAGGCGGCAGAATTTTCTCGTTCATTGCAAGAATGGTTTTAATAAATCCGGCCGCACCTGCCGCGGTCAGAAGGTGGCCTGTCATTGATTTAACAGAACCAATGGAAAGGTGTTTGTCAGGGCAGCCAAATGACTCAAGCAGCGCCTTGATGCTGGCAAGCTCCACCTTATCTCCAACAGGTGTGCCAGAGCCATGGCACTCCATGTACTGGATGTCTCCGGGGGACCATGAAGCCTGCCCATAGGCTTGGATCATGGCCCTTAACTGCCCTTCTGTTGCAGGGCCAACAAGGGTCCCTTCAATGTCATTGGATACACCCGCACCCGTTATGACAGCATGGATCTTATCACCTGCTTTTATGGCATCTTTAAGTCTTTTTAAAACCACAATGCCGGTTCCTTCTCCCACGACAAGCCCGTCGGCGGCCTTGTCAAAGGGCGAGCATTTTCCCGAGGGGGAAAGGGCCTGGAGCTGTGTGAACCCGATCTGGGTGTAAAGGGAATCCGGTCTTGAAACACCGCCGGCCACCATTATGTCTGCTTTTTTTAAGTGAAGATGTTCACAGGCAAGCTTGATGGAATATAAAGATGAAGCACATGCTGCATCAAGTGTAAAGCTTGTACCTTCAAAACCCATGGCCCTGGCTAAAATTGCAGCCGGAAGCGAAACAACTCCGGCCCGTAAGAAATCTTTTGGAACAAGACCTTTAAAATTTTTATTGCACAGTATCTGCCGGGAAACAAGGGAAGATGAGTCAGTGGGAAGGGCGATGGCAGCCAGGATAACCCCGGTTCGTTTTTTATCCTCTTTTTTATGGGAACAACGTAAAAATGCTTTTCTTCCTGCCTCCAGAACAAGTTGGTGCAAAGGGTCGAGTCCTGATAAGAGATCCTTATCCACAAGAAAACCCTGGGGATCAAAATGAAAATTCTCGATAAGTCCGGCTTTGCTGGTAACAGCTTTGTCAGGCAGAGTATTATGCGAGATAAAATCGTTGACAGGCCCTATCCATCGATTATCAGGAACACTTATGACACAATCTTTTTTATGGATGATATTATCAAGAAATTGCCTGGTATCAAGGGCTTTAGGGAACACGCCTGCCATTGCGACAACTGCTGTCTTATCCATCTTTCTTAGTGCATGGTTTTTCATAAAGGGTCATATAATTTAGAAGCCGGGCAATTTCAAGAAAGCTTTGTAAAACTTGTGTAAATTCTATTTGTTTTTTATAATCTGCTGTGTTAGACAAACACATAACTTTAAAGGTATACATTCAAATTGCCACGCTACAGCCTTAATCCGGCAACTTAGGAAAAAATGCATGCACATGCCAAAGTTTTTTAAAGTTTTCCAGTATTTTCAACCCAAATCCGTAAAATCAAAGTTTTTTGCTATTGTTTTACCGCCGGTTGTTATCAGTTTTTTATTAATATCAATAATTGCCGGGGTACTTTCCTACTATGATATGGAAAATGAGATTCTTCATTATGCTGAAAAGAATGCAAAAAGCTATGTCAAACCCCTTGGTCTGTCTTTATGGGATCTGAACCATGCTGTTATATATTCACAGATTAACTCTATATTGAACAATCCTGATATCTCAGGAGTAAAAGTAGTTGAAAAGTTAAGCGGCCGGGTATTCGAAGCAGGCGAAGTCCCTGATGATAAAAATTTTTCAAACTATATTGTCACAACAACTGATATTGTCTTTGTTGCCGTTAATAAACCTCAAGTCCTGGGAAGTTTATCTCTTTATTCAAAAAAAAAACAGATTTTAAATGTGCTTTTAAAAAGGTTTCTAAGGGATTCTTTTTTGTTTTTGATACTTGTCATTACTGTTATTGTAAGCGCTTTGTCTGCCAATCATAAAACCATTGTCGTCCCTTTGGAAAAACTTATAAAATCCATTCGCAGGTTTAACAAACAAGAGTTCCAACCTGTGGAATGGACGGCGGATGATGAAATAGGAGAGGTGATCTCAGCCTATAACGGTCTGATTGTCAGCCTGGAGATGGGCAATTCCCAGATTAGGAACGCGCTTGAAAAGGCAAGGGATGCCAATAAAATAAAGAGTGAATTCCTGGCAAACATGAGCCATGAAATCAGAACCCCCTTAAATGGTGTCATGGGAATGGCAGAACTTGTGCTGGATACAGATCTTAGTCTTGAACAGCAGAACCTTGTCAAGACCATTAACATGGAATCGGAATCCTTAATGAATATCATTAACGATATCCTGGATTTTTCCAAAATTGAGGCTGGAAAACTGGAACTTGAAGCTATCCCGTTTGATTTAAGAAATACCCTTGAAAATCTTTGTGCCTCCCTTGCTATCCATGTCGGCAGAAAAGAGATTGAGTTGATCCATTATTTTGAACCAAACGCCTGTACTGACTTGATCGGGGACCCAGGGCGATTGAGACAGATACTTGTCAACCTTATCGGGAATGCAATAAAATTTACCCATGTGGGTGAAGTTTTCGTTAAGTGTGAGATGTTAAAGGATTCTTATCAAAAGGCTGTTTTCCTTTTCACGGTCAAAGACACGGGTGTTGGTATTCCGGAAGATAAACAGGAAAAAATTTTTAAAAGCTTTTCTCAGGCTGACGGGTCAACCACCAGAAGATTTGGTGGGACAGGACTTGGAACCACCATATCAAAGATGCTTGTTGAACAGATGGGCGGCAGGATAGGACTTAGAAGCAAACCCGGCAAAGGCAGTGAATTCTGGTTTGAACTGGAATTTTTAAAGCAAAAGGACCTTCCAAAACAAAAATCTGTCCCAGACACGGACTTTAAAGGATTAACCATGGTTTTGGTGGATGATGTAAAAACAAATCTGGATGTTTTATCAAAGTATCTTAAGTCCTGGGGATGTATTCCCGTGACATCAACGTCCGGTATTCAGGCTTTGAGGCTTCTTGAAGAATTTCAAAAGGAAGAAAGAAAAGTTGATGTTGTTATAACAGATTATCAGATGCCCGGGATGAATGGCTTTGTTTTTACAAATAAAATACGTAAAATGCCCTGTTATAAGGATACGCCTTTGATTATCCTGACATCCATGGGCATGGCCGGGGATGCTAAGGAGTGCCGGCAGATAGGGGTGAACGGGTATCTTATTAAACCTGTCCGCAAAAGCGATCTTAAAATGTTTATCTCCTGTGTCCTGGGGCAGAGTATGAACCCTCGGGGTGCCGGTCAAAGCCTTGTGACAAGACACACCCTTTCTGAAGTGAAAAGGAAGAACATAAAGGTGCTCCTGGTTGAAGATTACGAGACAAACCAGAAACTTGTCACAAAACAATTGGAAAATGCAGGCTTTAATGTCACACTTGCAAAAAATGGCAAAGAAGCTGTGGATTATTTTTCGTGCCAGTCATTTAATGTCGTGTTAATGGACATACAGATGCCTGGAATGGATGGCTATGAAGCAACCGGTCTTATCAGGAAAATGGAAAGGGGAAAAAAAAGGACTCCTGTTATTGCCATGACAGCCCATGCTATCCAGGGATACAGGGAAAAATGCCTTGAAGCGGGCATGGATGATTACGTTACAAAGCCACTGAAAAAGGAAATCCTTATATCCACTGTCACAAAGTGGATTCAAAACAAACCAGGGCAAACTAGTTCAAAAAAATTATATATGCGCCATCTGCAGGAAGAAGGGCCGGGACCAAAAGACGTGGTCCTTGATATTGAAAGGGCATTGGCCGAGTTTGAAAATGATGAGGATTTCTTTTATGAAGTTTATGAAGAATTTTTAGTCAATGTTGAGAATCAAATTGCCATTATCAAAAAGGCCCTTGATTCCAGTGATATTGAAACAATAAAGAAAGAATCCCACTCCATTAAGGGCGGGGCTGCAAATCTTGTTGCCATACCTTTGTCAAATGCTGCTTCTGAGCTTGAAGCTATTTGGGAAAATGGCGAACTTGATGTGGGAAAGAAAATTTTTAATAAATTATGCCATGAATTTTTAAGGCTTAAAGAATTTAGGAGTAAATGAGAAAAAAGCCCTGGACAACTGATTTTGTGAGAAGCCACAGGGTTATGACAACAAAAAAAATGGCCAATGATTTATCAAAAAGATTTTCCTTTCTTTTTTCATTATATCCAAACACCCAGGCAAAAAATATACCGGAAAACAATCCGCCGGCATGGCTCCAGTTATTGATGTTGGGCATTAGAAAACCGATCAGGACAAGGCTTACAACCCAGCCTGACGTCTGCTTGTAAACAAGCTGCCCCCATTGACCGCCACGTGATTTGCCAAAATATAAAGACGCTCCAATGAGGCCGCAAATCCCTGATGAAGCGCCGATGGTAAGATAAACATTGCCGATATAGGACAATAAAAATCCTGCAATACCTGTAAGAGTATAAATGGAGAACATCCTGGACAGCCCGAATTCATGCATTACAAGCGGGGCCACGGTTCTTAATGCCAGCATGTTGAAAAGGATGTGAAGCAGCCCTCCGTGAAGCCAGTTGGCTGTAATCAGGGACCACCATGCCTCAAATTTAGCAATGGGAAGTCTGCCTGACGCACCAAGGAAATTTAATACATCCATGGACGGGGTAAATGCACGAAAAGGGTTAAAAGTCAGGGTCATGTTTTTGCCGCTGTAAATAAGGCTGATAATAAACATTATAATATTGGTATAAATCATTGCCTTTAGTGCAAATGCAGGAGTCAGGAGCGTATCGTGTGTTTTATTTGGTGTCATAATAAACGGGCGTTATAAAGTATATCCTTGTTAAAGTCAATTTCAGGCTTTAAAATTTCCAGACTTGAAAATAAACAGTAATGATGTAAAATCAACTTTTTATATTGAACTATAATGAGGTGCTAAGATGGACTTGATTTCAATTTTAAGTTTGGCCGCAGCATTATTTGTACTTGCTGCAACTCCTGGCCCGGGCGTATTTGCTACAGTTTCAAGATCCCTTGCATCGGGTTTTGTCCCTTCTCTTGCTGTTATTACAGGAATTGTTACAGGAGATGTGATTTTTCTTTTATTTGCCATCCTTGGCATGTCATTTGTTGCCCAGGCCATGGGGCATTTTTTTATAGTGGTCAAGATTATTGGCGGGGGATACCTGATTTTTCTCGGTGTCAAGATCTGGAGATCCGGGCCCGTCCCGGCTCAAGAGCCAAATGTGAAAAAGAGTATGAAGTATGGTAATTATTTTACAGGTTTTCTTATTACTTTGTCAAACCCCAAAGTCATTCTTTTTTATTGCGGTTTTTTACCAAGTTTCATGGATCTTGCTTCCCTCAGCCTGATTGATATCCTGGTTGTTGTGACAACAGTTTTAATTGTTTTATCAAGTGTTCTTTCTTTTTATGCTTTTCTTGCCAACCGTGCCAGATCACTTTTTTTGAGCAAGCGCTCTGTCAAGCGGCTTAACAGGACTGCGGGCGGGGTCATGATTGCAACAGGGGTCGCCATTGCAGTCAAATCCTGATCCCGGCTCAATAACATCGGCCTTTAGCCAGGATTAGCTTTTCAGCTATGATAAATATTTAAAATACCAATGCCTTTTGAATGACTTCCTTCAGGGCCTGGTTGACAAACCGTTCAAGTTTTTCCCTTGTGAAGGTAAATTCTGTCCTTTCAAGGGTGAGAGAGACCGGTATGGTTTTTAAAGCATTTTTATCTGCCATGCCAAGGTATATGGTCAAGTCAATATCGAGAACCATGTCGGTTGTAGCGCCTTTTTTCTCTGCACGGCATTCAAACTTGTTAATTGTTCCTGTCACAATCTGTTTGAATCCCCCGGATGCTTTAATAACACCATCCGGTGTGAGTTCCCATGGGTCAATAGCGGTTGTTTCAAATCCGTTTTTTTCAAAATAGGTCCTGATTGTTTTTGTCAGGGTGGCTGCAAGATCCAGGCCCTTGACGAAATAGGTCTCCTGACTGTTGTCAAGCAATGTCCTGTAGCCTATGTAACCTTCACCCATGCCGGTTCTCTTGTCTTTAAAAGGCGCTATGCCGATCCGCCCGGTCTGTGTCCCTGCATGGTCTGCGAGATAGGTGATATCAATAAATTTCTGGCCGGGTGTGGCGCACCCTGAAAAAAATACAAGAATAAATCCTAAAAATATCAGTGATTGCTTTTTCATGGGAAGTCTCTCCTTTAATTCAGTTGAGTTTGATATCATCAATTTTAACAGTATTTAAATATTCTTTAACCGCACCAAGGGTCAGGGTAAACATTTTGGTGCCGGTTAAAATGGCAATGGCATTGTTTTGGCAATTGCATGCATCAGCAAATGCCGGGCCCATGATATCGGCAGGATTCCTGTTTTTGCCCGGATTTTCCTGCATACTTGCAAGATAAGTGTCGAGCCGTTGCTTTACGATTTGAAAATAATCAATACTTTGGCCGGTAGTGGTGTTAGTAAGAGTTGATATGTTCAGGGAAATTTCTTTTATTGATTCCCAGAATATTTGAGATACTGGTCCTTTGTTTTTATCAGTGGCAGACATGAAAAAGGATATGGCCCAGCCAACACTCAGGATTTTTAAAATTTGAAGTTCATATTCAATGGTCGTAAGGTTTAAGTTGCTGTTTTCCGGTATGGTTGCTAAAAGTTTTTTTAAATCTGTTCTGTCAATGGCAAAGGTTGCCAGATCCCGGGCCAGTTTCTGTACGGTAAGGGTCTCTTGTTTCTCTTGTCCCATTGCTTTCCCGTTTTTTATTAAATTCGTGTACAAAACAATTCATTTATGTCATATAATATATCATCTTAATAACAGCCATAACAAAAAGTGTAAACTTAAAATAATGATTAAGATAGATTTAAAGCTGTTTGTAACATTGTCCAAATATCTTCCGGAAAGAAGTGACTATTTTGAAATCCAGGAAAAAACCACTGTGGATAAGCTTATTTCAGATCTTGGCATACCAGGTGAGCTTGTAAAATTGATTTTTATTAACGGGAAGAAGAAGGATAGTAAATATCAATTAAAAAATAATGACAGGGTCGGACTTTTTCCACCGGTTGGAGGTGGATAAACAATGGGAAATTTAAAATTTGAAGAACGGTATGACAGAAATTTTAATACGCTTTCTCCGGAAGAACAAAAAAATCTTGGTGCATCAAAAGTTGTTGTCATAGGCCTTGGCGGCCTTGGAGGAACTGTATGCGAGATGATGGCAAGGGTAGGGATCGGTCATTTAACTCTGATTGACGGGGACGTATTTGAGCCAAGCAATTTAAACCGCCAGCTTTTAAGCGAAGAACACCTGATGGGGTTCCCAAAGGCCAAGGCGGCAAAAAAAAGGGTAAATGCGATTAACTCCAGGGTCATTGTCAATCATCTGGTTGAATACGTGGATGAATCCAACCTGTATGAACGGATAAAAGATACTGATGTGGTCATGGACTGCCTTGATTCCATAGATACTAGATTTAAATTACAGGATGCGGCAAAAAAAGCATTGGTTCCCATTGTTTCAGGTGCCATTGCGGGCGTTACAGGCCAGGTGACAACCATTATCCCGGGGGATTCAGGGTATGAGTTGATATATGGTAAAAAAAGCCGGAAACAATCAAAAGGGGTTGAAACAAGAACCGGTAACATGGCTTATTGTGCATTTCTTGTCGCAGCTCTTCAATCATCTGAATGCCTGAAATTGTTGTTAGGCCGCGGGGATACACTCCATAATAAGCTTCTGATAGCTGAATTATGGACCAATACCTTTGAGATCGTGGATTTGGTGTGAATTTATTTTAGGATATATCTTTTATGTATGCCAGGGCGGCACAAATCATAAAAACATCCAAACGGTGCATAGCTTTCACAGGCGCAGGTATTTCCGTTGAAAGCGGTATCCCGCCGTTCAGGGGTGAAAATGGTCTCTGGAACAAATATGACCCCGAGACCTTTGAGATTCAATATTTTTATGATTATACCAGGCAGTCCTGGGAAGTTATCAGAAAAATTTTTTATGACCTGTTTGGAAAAGTTGTGCCCAATACCGCCCATTTTGCTTTAGCCGAACTTGAGGCAAGAAATCTTATAAGTGCTGTCATCACCCAGAATGTTGACAACCTGCACTATGATGCAGGAAGTAAAATTGTCCATGAATTTCACGGGTCCTTAAAGAGCCTTGTCTGCCTTAAATGCAGGGCAAAATATAAAATATCCAAAGTCGATCTTAATGTTCTGCCCCCTGTATGTGAAAAATGTAACGGGATTTTAAAACCAAATGTGATCTTTTTTGGCGAATCCATTCCGGAACCTGCAAAAACAAATTCATTTAACGAGGCAGAAAAAGCAGACTGCTTTATTTTGATCGGTACCACAGGGACTGTGGCGCCGGCAAATATGATTCCGTCCATAGCAAAATCAAACGGGGCAAAAATTATTGAGATAAATCCATGTGTGTCTGAATATACAGGTTCAGTCACAGATATTTTTTGTAAGGAAAAAGCAAGCATTGCAATGGAAAAATTAATGGAAGAAATCGATAAATTATAATTGATAAAAGGAGTTTTTAATGTCGGGTGACTGTCTTTTTTGTAAAATTATCAACCGGGAAGTTCCAAGTGAGTTTTTATATGAAGATGATGATTTTGTAGTGTTCAGGGACATTAACCCTGCAGCCCCTGTCCATCTGCTGCTGGTTCCCAAAAAGCACATCAGGAGCATGAATGATTTTAAAAATGAAGATAGTGCAATTATTTCAGGTCTTTTTGTCCTTGCCAGAGAAATGGCAAGACAGCAGGGTGTCGATAAGTCCGGGTATAAGCTTTTATTCAATGTTGAAAAAGGCGGCGGACAGGTGATTTTCCACATCCATCTTCATCTGATTGGAGGATGGGAAAAATAAAATAAATTTAATCCAGGATGTTGTCCATGGAAACACTGCCAAGTGTTACCCAATCTCCTGTTCCAGGAGAATCACGGGTCATGTATTGCGGGGATTGTGCAAGGTTTACAATAACGCTTTCGACCGCGACAAAAGGTAGGGCCTTTGTCAGGACCAATCTTGGCTCTGCTGTGGTCGGACGAAAAGAGATCATCAACCGTGTGGAAAAAAACGAAATAAAACTTGATGAGGCCTGGTATGATATTGAAATGGAGCCTGAAAGCGATCTTGTTTTTACAATTGTTCTCCCATTGCACGAGACAGGATTTTTCCAGGCAAAGTGTTTTTTTGCACCGGAAAAAAGCCAGGTTCCTGTCTGGCCGCAGGGCAAGAATTGTATTTTTAATGTGGAGCCTGCCGGCACATGCTGTGCTAATATTATTTACAATGCCTTTACAAGGCAGTTTGGCAGATCCAAGTCAGGATTGACCGACCGAAGTGAGCTGTCGTCAATCATTAAAAGCCTTGATTCAAAGGGGTATGCCGTTATCCCGGAATCCGGAAAGTTCCGGGACCTTAAAAATGAAGTTGAGTTTATTTTTGCACGCCTTGGGTGCCGCGTCCTGCATTTGCTTCCAATACATCCCACCCCCACCACCTATGCCAGGATGGGGCGGTTTGGCAGTCCTTATGCGGCTTTAAATTTTACACAGGTTGATCCTGCCCTGGCTGAGTTTGATCCTGCCGCCACCCCACTTGAACAATTTATGGAACTTGTGGATACGGTCCATTTCCATAATGGTTACCTGTTTTTAGACATTGCCATTAACCATACCGGGTGGGCGGCTTCCATTCACGAAACAAACCCTGAATGGCTGGTAAGGGGTGAAGATGGCAAGATTGAGGCGCCCGGCGCCTGGGGTGTCGTGTGGGCCGATCTGACAAAACTGGATTATTCAAATATTGATCTTTGGAAATACATGGCGAATGTTTTCCTTTTGTGGTGCCACAGGGGTGTTGACGGGTTCAGGTGTGATGCAGGTTATATGGTTCCGGTGGAAGCCTGGGAGTATATTGTAGCCAAGGTGAGACTTGAATATCCTGAGGTTCTTTTCTTTTTAGAAGGGCTTGGCGGGCCAATTGCGACAACATGCGATATATTGAGCAAGGCGAATTTTAACTGGGCATATTCCGAGCTGTTTCAAAATTATACAAGAAAGGAAATATCACATTACCTGCCAATAGCAGATAAGATATCAAACGAGTGCGGGCATGCAATCCATTTTGCAGAAACCCATGATAATAACCGCCTTGCGTCTTATTCAACTCTTTATTCAAAAATGCGGACATCTCTTTGCGCACTTTTTTCAATATGCGGCGGATATGGATTTGCCAACGGGGTGGAATGGTTTGCCACTCAAAAGATTGATGTCCATGAATCAGGCAGCCTTAACTGGGGCAATGCAGAAAACCAGGTGGATCATATTTCAAGATTGAACCTTATATTGAAAAACCACCCTTGTTTTTTTTACCGGACAAGGCTTGAATTGATCCAGAAAAACCAATCCCAGTGCCTTGTCCTTTTACGGCATAATAAGCAACAGGATAAAAGACTTTTAATTTTCGTCAATCTTGATTGCGAAAATATAAATGAGGCATCCTGGCAGCAGGAGGATGCCGGTATAAAAGAAATGGTCTTGTTTGATTTGATCTCAGGTTCACAGATAAAACCGCAGGTTGTTGATGATAATTGTATGATACGGCTGGTCCCGGGAGAAGTCCTGGCCCTGACATCTGACCACGATGATATTAAATTCCTTGAGTCAAAGAGACAGACTGAAAGCCGGGTACCCGACCAGGTTTATTTACAGAAACTTATGGCAAAAGTATTGTCAATCCATGTCACGTTCAAAGGCCTGTGCAATGTAAAAGACGTCGATATCAAACACCAGGCATTGCAGTTGGCAGATAACCCTGTCGAATTTATCCGGTCTTTTAATACCGGCTCAGAGGAGAGCCGGGTGATTGTATTTGACTTTAAAAGGGATTTGAATCGGCAATTAATGGTTCCGCCGGGGTTTTTTCTTCTAGTGAAATGCAAAACCGGTTTCAGAGCGGAAATTATTGATGAAACAAGAGCTTGTAAAATATCACTGGGGTATGAGGAAGGGATTCCAGTACTTGGGGGGGGAAGCTTTTTTGCACTTTTTTTCCCAAAGCCTGTAAAAAAACAACATAAAACATATACCTTGAATATGAGGGTCTTTGGATCCTGCGGCACCAGGATTAAAAAAGCCATGTTATTATATCTTGCCCCTTTTGACACCCTGCATATGAGTTCGTCTTTTACAAGGAAAGAGATTGTCAGGACACCTTTTTTAAAACTATTGGGTACGACCGGAAAAGGGGGTATGATGAGGGCGGCGGCATTTTGGGGCCGGATTGACAGCCGTTATGATGCACTGCTTGCGGCAAATATGAACAATATCATGCCCGAAGACAGGTGGATGGTGCTTTCAAGATACAGAATGTGGGCGGTTTTTCAGGGATATTCCAGGGAACTTGCATTGGATTGTCTTGAGAGATTCACGTTTTCCTATGATCACGGGGGAAAATGGCTTTTCCATGTTCCCACCTCTGAAGGTAATTATTATGCTCTGGAGCTTTATCTCGCCATTGATCCTGAAGATAATCGTGTCATGATGTCTGTATTAAGGGTAAACTCCCCTGAAAATAATGCATTGTTCTTAAATGATAATAAAGGTGTGACCATCATTATAAGGCCGGATATTGAAGACAGGAATTTCCATGAGACCGTTAAGGCCTTTAAAGGCCCGGAAAAAGAATGGCCAAAGGCAATCACTTCATTTGACAATGGATTTGATTTTTTGCTTTCAAAGGGAAAAATTTTTAATATTACCATATCAAAAGGTAAATTTGTACATGAACCTGAATGGCATTACATGATCAATCGCCCGTTGGAAGCTCAAAGAGGGCTTGATGCGGAATCCGACCTTTTCAGCCCTGGATATTTTATTGTTTCATGCCGGGGTGGTGAAAAAGTACAGGTCAATGCCGGGATAATTGAGAACAGATCCCGGAAGAGCAGCCTGGAGAACAATATTAATATTTTGGAATCGAAAACCTTTGAAAAGGGCATGCTGCTGTCTGAAGCTGTTTACAAAAGCCTTGATGCATTTATTGTGAACCGGGGCAGAGATAAGAGTGTCATAGCAGGCTATCCGTGGTTCCTGGACTGGGGAAGAGACAGCCTTATTTTTTGCAGGGGTCTGATTGAACTTGGCAGGTGTACAGAAGCCAGGGCCATATTAAGATTGTTTGGCAGGTTTGAAAAAAACGGAACCCTGCCAAATATGATCTGCGGTGAGAATTCCGGGAATATTGAAACATCTGATGCTCCATTATGGTTTTTTGCATGTTGCAAAGACCTGGTTGAAAAAGAAAAAAGCCGGGGATTTTTAAACGAGGTTCTTGATAAAAGGACGGTAAAAGATATTCTCTTGTCCATTGCCCGTTCCAATATTAAAGGGGCAAGAACAGGAGTAAAGGCTGATCCCGAGACAATGCTTCTTTACAGCCCTTCTCATTTTACATGGATGGATACAAATTTTCCTGCAGGATCTCCGCGTATGGGATATCCTGTTGAAATCCAGGCTTTATGGTATAATGCACTGGTTTTTCTTGAATCCATTGATACAGGTAATAAAAAAGAATGGAGGAAAAAAGCCCGGATTGTTCAAAAAGCGATTTTAAATTTATTCTATAACAAAGAATCAGGTTTTTTTTCAGATTGTCTTCATTCGGATGGCCCTGCAGGGGCCCAAAATGCCGTTGCAGATGATGCCTTAAGGCCCAACCAGCTGTTTTTGTTTGCACTTGATGTGATAAGAGATAAAAAGATAGCACGGAAATGTCTTGAAACATGCATGCAGCTTCTTGTGCCGGGGGGGATCAGGAGTCTTGCCGATCAAAAACTTGAACACCCGATCAATATTATTTATAATGGCAAGTTGATAAATGATCCCCATTTCCCTTACTCAGGAGAATATAAAGGGGATGAAGATACAAAAAGAAAACCTGCCTATCATAACGGGACCGCATGGACCTGGCAGTTTCCTGTGTTTTGTGAAGCATGGGCAAAGGTATTTGGCAAAAAAAGTTTTCCGACCTGCCTTGCCTGGCTTGGCAGTGTGGTCCTTTTAATGAGAAAAGGTGCGGCAGGGTATATCCCTGAAATTCTTGACGGTGATTTTCCCCATACGCCAAGGGGATGCGATGCCCAGGCATGGGGAACAAGCGAGTTTGCAAGGGTTATACATAAGTTGTCACAATAATTTTTTTATAGGGAAGGGTTTAATATATGGAAGAAATGCAGATTTACAAGGTGTATCCTGCTATCCCGGAGCCATTGTCATTCCTGGATTATTTAGCCCGTAACCTGTGGTGGTGCTGGAATCATGAAGCCATTGAGCTGTTCCAGAGAATCAACCCTGTACAATGGGAGAAAGTCGGGAGAAATCCCGTGGCATTTCTTTCTTATATATCCCAAAGGCGGTTTGACGACCTTTCAAAAGATGAGAGTTTTTTAGGGCATCTTGGGCGGGTCAGGGCAAAATTTGAAAGCATGTTTTCCCTGGTGTCGAAAATCAAAGAATTTGATTTGGGCTCAAAAGAAACCATAGCCTATTTATCCATGGAATTCGGCCTTCATGAATCACTCCCGCTTTTTGCCGGTGGTCTGGGTGTCCTTGCCGGGGATCATTTAAAGGCTTCTTCTACCTTGGGCATCCCTTTAACCGGTATCGGGCTTTTGTTCCGTGAAGGATATTTCAAGCAGTTTCTTGACCATAATGGCTGGCAGCAGGAAACTTACCCCGCAAATGATGTGTTTGACCTTCCTGTCCAGAAAGTAAGGGACGGTTCGGGATTTGAAGTAATGATAGAAATACCTGGGCCCAGGGGCACGATACAAGCCTGTGTCTGGCAATTAAAGGTAGGAAAAATTAAATTATTCCTGCTGGATACGAATATGCCGGAAAACCAGAAAAATATAAGGAGCATTACATCACGGCTATATGCCAGCCATAGTGAGACAAGGGTTGCCCAGGAGATATTATTGGGGATAGGCGGAATCAAAGCTTTGAGTGCTCTTGACATGTTCCCCAATGTCTGTCACATGAACGAAGGCCATTGCTCCTTTGCAGGCCTGGAGCGAATTTCAATTGTTATGGACAAGCATAACCTGGATTTTCAAAGCGCATTCCAAATCTGTAAGAGAAGCTGTGTTTTTACAACTCATACCCCTGTGGCTGCCGGGCATGATGAATTTGAAAAAGAATTGATCCTCCCTTACATTCAACCTTATGCTGAAAAATTCGCTATTTCGGATGATGAACTGCTCTCCTGGGGAGAACCCCCTGCCAGGGGGGACACGTCAAAATTTTCCATGTTTATTTTTGGCGCCTTTTTTTCAGGTTTTATCAACGGTGTCAGCCATCTTCACGGCCAGGTGGCACGCAGGATGTGGCAGTCTTTATGGCCAAGGCGGCATGTAGAAGAGATCCCTATTTCACATATCACCAACGGGGTGCATATCTGTTCTTATCTTTCCAGGCATAAAAATTCATTGTTTGAACGTTATTTGTCCTCTGACTGGTCCAACAGGCTTGCCAACCCGAATCTTATTTCAAGGATAGACAATATTGAGGATGCAGACCTCTGGCACGTCCATGAAATGGACCGGTCCAATTTGATAAGAAAATGCAGGCAGCGGCTACTGGTACAGTATGAAAGGCGCAATGCTCCAAGGAACGTGCTGGATGAAGTCGTGAGTGTATTGGACCCCCAGGTGTTGACTATTTGTTTTGCAAGGCGTTTTGCAACTTATAAGAGGGCAGGTCTGTTATTAAAAGATATCCAGCGCCTGACAAGGCTGATCATAGATGAGGACAGGCCTGTCCAGCTTGTGTTTGCAGGCAAAGCCCATCCAAATGATAATGAAGGCAAGGAAATTATCAAACGGATTGTTGAATTTGCAAGGTTCCGTGATGTCAGGCACCGGGTGGTTTTTCTTGAAAATTATGATATTGATATTGCAAGATATATGGTCCAGGGATGTGATGTATGGCTCAATACGCCCAGAAGGCCCAATGAAGCATGCGGTACTTCAGGAATGAAGGCTTCTGCAAACGGCGGGTTAAACCTTTCCATCCCTGACGGGTGGTGGTGCGAAGGGTTCAGGGAGACAAGGGGGTGGAGCATCGGGAACGGGGATGTTTATGACAACCATGAATACCAGGATGAGGTTGAAAGCCAGGCCCTGTTTAATATTCTTGAAAATGATGTGATTTCAAGATTTTATGACAGGAAAAGAGGCAACCCGCCCGTAAAATGGATAAAAATGATGAAGGAAGCCATGAAAATGGCCATTATTGATTTTTCCAGCGATCGAATGGTAAGGGAGTATTCGTCAAGATTTTATATACCTGCATCAAGAAATTTTAAATTATTAACACATGATTCAGCCTGGAAAGCCAAGGAGCTTGCACTGACACAGTCAAGGCTCATATCCCTCTGGAGCGGCATAAGGTTATCAAGGCCCGAGCTTGCAACCAGGGAAGATTTTACTGTGGGGGATACGTTCAGGATCACTATTAATATTTTTCTTGGTGAACTGACCCCGGAAGAGGTTGAGGTCCAGATTTATCATGGCAAACTAAGATCCCCGGAACATATGGAAGGCAGCAGGGCGGAAACCATGTGGCTGCAGGAGACCATCGCAGAAGGAAGGCATATCTATGCCTGTACTGTCACCTGCTCTGATTCCGGGCGTTTCGGATATACGGCAAGGGTGGTTCCAAAAGGGGATGAGGTATTAAGCAATACCCCCGGCCTTATAACCTGGGCCCATGGAGATGAGTTGAAAAAAACATAAATTCAAGCCGAACCTAAGGAAAAAAATATGGCACAAAAACCCAGAATCCTGATTGTGACCCCGGAGGTGACCTATCTTCCCGAGGATATGGGGGAGCTGTCACACTATTCTGCCAAGGCAGGCGGCCTTGCCGATGTATCTGCGGCATTGATCAGCGCATTGTTCGACCTTGGCTGTGACGTCCATGTGGCTTTGCCTGATTATCGTTCTATTTTTAACGGATTCACAACAAAGACACACAACAGGGAACTTGCAAAAATCCGGAAACGCCTGAACGAGGAGAGGATTCACCTGGCAGCCGACCGGGCCTTTTATTATCTTAATAATGTCTATTCAGGGTATTCTGATAAAGACCTTAAAGTATCCCTTGCATTTCAAAGGGAAGTTATCAACAATATCATCCCCAGGGTTAAACCTGATATCATTCATTGCAATGACTGGATGACAGGCTTGATCCCCGCCATGGCAAGGCAAATTGAAATCCCCTGCCTTTTTACGATCCATAATATTCATACCATGACATCCACTATGGCGGAAATAGAGGACAGGGGGATAGATGCGGCATCCTTCTGGCAATGGCTTTTTTTTAAAAAACCACCCTGCAACTATGAAGAAAGTCGGGACTGGAACCGGGTTGATTTTTTAAGCTCGGGTGTGTTTGCAGCCCATTATGTGAATGTAGTAAGCCCGACCTTTTTAAAAGAAATAGTTGAAAATCGGCACCCTTTTGTTGAATATTGTTTAAAAAATGAGTTGAAAAATAAATATCATGCCGGATGTGCCACAGGAATTTTAAATGCACCTGAACCGGAATTCAACCCTGCTGTTGATGAGATGATAAGGTATAATTACGGGCCTAAAAATCATAGAAAATTAAAGGTTAAAAACAAATTATACCTTCAGAAAATACTTGATCTGGACCAAGATGAAAATGCTGTCATGTTTTTCTGGCCGTCACGGCTTGACCCTGTGCAGAAAGGATGCCAGCTTCTGGCCAGGATCATGTACGATATTGTTTCTCAATACTGGGATGCCAACCTGCAGATCGTCTCTGTTGCAAGTGGAGAATTCCAGAAACATTTTCATGATATTGTCAGGTTCCACGGGCTTGGACAAAGGATTGCCATTTGCGGGTTTAACGAGGGCCTGTCCCACCAGGCATTTGCTTCCAGTGATTTTTTGTTTATGCCGTCTTCATTTGAGCCCTGCGGCCTTCCCCAGATGATGGGCTGTATTTACGGGACTTTGCCCATTGTCCACGATACAGGGGGGTTGCATGATACCATCAGGCAGCTGGACCATGAAAAGAGCTTTGGAAACGGGTTTTTATTTAACACGCATGATGCCAGCGGACTTAAATGGGCCATTGACAGGGCCATGGATTTTTATTTTCTTGATCCGGGGGTAAAAGAAGTACAGATTAACCGGATCATGATCGAGGGTGTACTTGAATTTAATCATAGCAAATGTGCGGAAGAGTATATAAATTTATATGGAAAAATGCTTAAACGGCCATTCCTTGTCTGATCAGGAAATTTTAAATGACCCGTATCTCAGTCCCTATGCAGGTATTATAGCGTCAAGGCGGTCTTATGCCATTGCGCTTAAAGATAAAATCAAACAGGAAAATAACGGAACCTTATCATCTTTTGCGGATTACCATAAAGTTTTCGGTCTCCATTTTGAAAAGGGTTCCTGGGTTTTCAGGGAATGGGCACCCAATGCCTGCGAAATATTTATTATTTGCGAAAAAACATCCTGGCAAAAAAATAAAGATTTTCAGCTCGAAAGAAAAAATAATCATATATTTGAAAGACGGTTTTCAAAAATGACCTTTTCCCACAAAGACCTTTTCAAGCTCAAGGTAGTCTGGCCCGGTGATGAAGGGGACAGAATACCCACGGCAGCTGCAAGGGTGGTCCAGGATCCTCGCACCCTTATTTTCAATGCACAGGTCTGGCAGCCTGAAGAACAATATAAATGGGGGATAAAAAAGTTTTCACCTCCGGATGGACCGCTTTTAATATATGAAGCCCATGTCGGGATGGCGCAGGAAAAAGGCCAGGTGGGGACATATGCCGAATTTGAGCAGTATATCCTCCCCCGGATAGCCGAGTCCGGGTATAATGCCGTTCAATTGATGGCTGTCCAGGAACACCCTTACTACGGATCATTTGGCTATCATGTTGCAAATTTTTTTGCACCGTCATCAAGATTTGGAACCCCGGATGAGCTGAGAAGCCTTATTGATGCAGCCCACAAAAGAGGGTTAAGGGTGTTGATGGATATTATTCATTCCCATGCTGCAAATAATGAAGTTGAAGGCATTTCAAAATTTGACGGCACCTGTCACCAGTTTTTTCACGGCGGCCCCAGGGGCCATCACAGGCTATGGGATTCAAGATGCTTTGATTACAGCAAGATCGAGGTATTAAAGTTTCTTTTATCCAATTTAAAATTCTGGATCCAGGAATTTAAAATTGACGGGTGCAGGTTTGACGGTGTTACAAGCATGCTGTTTGAAGACCACGGGCTTGGGAGGGCATTTACAAGCTACAAGGATTACTATGGAGATGATGTGGATGTGGATGCCTTGTCATATTTATACCTTGCAAATAATCTTGTTCATGATATAGCCCCGGGGTTTATAACCATTGCAGAAGATGTCAGCGGGTACCCCGGGCTTGCAGCTCCCATTTCAAAAGGGGGGACAGGGTTTGATTTCAGGTATTCAATGGGGATTGCCGATTTCTGGATTAAGCTGTTAAAAGAATTTAAAGATGAAAACTGGCCCCTTGGCACTCTCTGGTATGAGCTTACAACAAAAAGAAAAGAAGAAAGTACAATAAGTTATGCCGAGTCCCACGACCAGGCGCTGGTGGGTGATAAAACCCTTACGATGCATCTTATGGGAAGTCATATCTATACTTCCATGCAAAAGGATAATAAGAGTGTTAAAACCTTCAGGGCAGTGGCTCTGCACAAGATGATCCGCTTAATTACAATTGCCACGGCAGATTCAGGGTATCTCAATTTCATGGGCAATGAATTCGGGCACCCTGAATGGGTGGACTTTCCTTCAGAAAAAAATAATTTTTCTTTTCATTATGCAAGACGTCAATGGTCATTAAAATATAATAAGGACCTTTATTATTCCCGCCTTTTTGAGTTTGATAAAAAAATGATAGGCTTTGTTAAAACCCATGACCTTTTTTCTACACCTGAACTCAACCTTTTATGCATCCACGAACATGACAAGATAATTGCTTTTGAAAGAAAAGATATTATTTTTATTTTTAATTTTCACCATTTAAACTCTTTTCCGGATTATATGTTTGGTGCAAGGCCAGGCAGGTATAAGATGGTTTTCAACTCTGATGAAACCCGATTCGGAGGTAAGGGCAGGCTCAAGAGCGGCCAGGTTCATTTTACCATTTTTGATCCCAAGAGATCTGGCAGACAGGATATGCTAAGTCTTTACCTGCCGAATAGGACGGCAATAGTGTTAAAAATTTTGCCCTCTTAGTTTTTAATGTTTTTTGTTTCTTTTGCAAGGTTTGTCAATCATACATTTTCCTTGCAATCCAAAGAGAAATTTTTTAGAAAACAGGAACGATTCTAATATTCACCATAGGGGGAGAAAATGTTAAAAAATTTTAGCTTGGCGAAAAAGATTACCGGTGGATTTGTCATTATTCTTATCTTGTTGATTGCTCTTGCATTTGTCGGCCGTTTCGGATTAACCAGGGTAGTTGAAAAAATGGATTCTGCAAATCATTTCCAGCTTCTGGTTGATCATATATTAAAGGCCAGGCAAAACGAGAAAAAATTCATTCTTACCAATGACCCTGATGCCGTGAGTGTGGTTAAAGATGAAATCAGATCATTAAAAAATCAGACCAAGAGGATATTAGATGATGCCAAATCAAAGGACATAAAGAAACAGGCAGTCGAAATTATTAAAAAATCAGACACATATGGTAAGGCATTTAATGATTATGTGGCTTTTGCCGGTAAAAAAGATACTCTTATGAGTGATATGAATCATAAAGCCAGCCTTGCGCTTGAAATAACGGCTAAAATCCGTGATGAACAAAAAGCGAAATACAATCAATTAAGGGATGAAAGTGAAACAAAAATTTCAAAGATGAGACTCAGAGTGAGCCTTGCCGGTAAAATCCATGATGCGTTTTTAAATGCAAAAGGATACAGGATGGTATTGGCAGAGTCAAATGAGCGTAATATCTCAATATATGAACAATGGAAAGGGAATCACAATAATTTAAAAATGGCTTCAGACCAGATTAAACCACTGCTGGTTGAAGAAAATTCGAAAAAGAGCCTTCAAGAACTTCTTTTAAGGCAGAAAGAATGCATGGATAAAGCCAATCTGTTTTTTGATGACAAAACCGATGACAATAACATCGCCGTCATAAAAGCTGTAAGAGAGTTTAGGAGGACTATTATTAGTTTCCAGCAGGAAATGCAGGAACAACTCGAGTTTTACGTTGAAGATGTCCAGACCTTTTCAGGGCAGATGATGGAGCTTTCTTCAGGTGCGGACCAGATTGCAAAAATTCTCTTAAACACACGAATTCTGGAAAAAGATTTTATCAATACGGAAGACGATAAATTATTTAAGAAAATCATCCAAAACATTTAGTCCATAAAAAAGGTCATAAAAGAAGTCAAAGAGAATATAGATGATGAGAATAAAACAAAACCCCTGGATGGAATCCATGAATCGGTTAAAAATTACCTTGGCTCATTTAAAAGTTATGCAAGTTTGATGAAAGGCCAGCAGACTGCCAAAGATGCCATGGAATCAAATGCAGCAAGCATTCAGAAGATATGTTTAAAAGCAAAAGATTTCCAGCGCACACAGATGCTGGCCCAGATTACCAAATCAACTGCTTTTATTACAATTGTAAGCCTTTGTGCGGTGATTTTCGGGATTTTAATCGCATTGCTTTTAATAAGGATTATTATTACTCCTATCAAGACAGTTGTCAGAGCATTAAAAGATATCTCCGAAGGAGAGGGGGATTTAACCCAGAGGATAGATATTGATACAAAAGATGAAATCGGGGAGCTTGCAAAATGTTTTAATGCTTTTATCGCCAGGTTAAATAATATTATCGTAGAAATCGGCAGCAATTCCGAGACCGTGACCGCTTCATCAGGAGAGCTCTTATCTGTTTCAGAGCAAATGGCAGAAGATGCGGATGATCTGTCAGAAAAATCAAATTCCGTTGCAGCGGCAGCAGAAGAAATGAGTTCTAGCATGAACTCAGTTGCTGCTGCAAGTGAACAGGCTTCCACCAATCTTGGGATAGTTGCAAATGCAGCAGGGCAAATGAAACTGACCCTGGGGGAAGTCGCTTCCAATTGTGAAAAGGCAAGAGGAGTTTCAGATAATGCAGAAAAGAAAGTCAAAAAAGCCTCGGAAAGAGTGAAGTTGCTCGGCGCCTCTGCACGGGATATTAATAAAGTCACCGAAGTGATTACAGATATTGCGGAACAAACCAACCTGTTGGCTCTGAATGCGACCATTGAGGCTGCAAGGGCAGGAGAAGCAGGAAAAGGATTTGCAGTTGTGGCAAGTGAAATCAAAGGTCTGGCAAGCCAGACAGCAGAAGCTACCCTGGATATTAAAGATAAAATCAAGGGTATTCAAAATTCAACAGATGATACGGTAAAGGATGTTGAACAGATAAGACAAGTTATTTCGCAAGTGACCGAAATTGTTTCTGCAATTGCCGCAGCCATTGAAGAACAGTCTGTTTCCGCCACGGAAGTCGCTGAAAATATTGAGCAGGCATCCACGGGCATAGGCGATGTAAATGAGAATGTTGTCCAGAGTTCCCAAGTATCTTCAGAGATATCAGAAGATATTTCAAAGGTTAATGGAGTGGCTGTGGATATGACAGGAAGAAGCGGGCAGATGAAAAAGAGCGCCCGGGAATTATCCGATCTTTCTTCAAAGCTAAGGGATATGATTGGAGTATTCAAGGTTTCTATTGATGATGCTGATATTGATTCTGGTTCTGATTTAAAACAAGGGGATACCCCACAACTTATGCCGTGGTCAAAAAAACTTGTCACCGGAATTAACCAGATTGATGAGCAGCACAAAGAACTGGTCAAAATGATCAATGAACTTCACCTGGCCATGAAAATGAAAAAAGGTGCTAAAGAATCCGGACAGATTTTGGAAAGGCTGGCAGATTATACTGTGTACCATTTCGGGCATGAGGAAAAATTGTTTGAAGAACATGTGTATCCTGGAAGAATGGACCACAAAGATATTCATGATAAGCTTGTTGCAAAGGTAATTGGATTTAAAAATGATTTTGAACAAGGCAGGGCTGCGCTTTCCATGGATTTAATGGTCTTTCTTACAGACTGGCTGAAAACCCATATTATGAAAACAGACATGCAATATGTTTCTTTTTTAAAAGAAAAAGGGGTGAACTGAAATTTTTTTATTGACAATAATTAAAATGGCCTGTATTTTGCTCAAAATAAGTCAGGTAAAAAATAATGAATAAAACAAAACACATAAGCATATTTAATTTTGGACGCTTCTTTTTCTTTTTTAGAAGCGTTCATCCGGTGTGACGTTTTATTTTTTAGTTAAATAAAGCCCCGGGTGGACATCATGCCACCCGGGGCTTTTTTGGTTTCAGGCCCGGGGAATAATTTTTCCGGGCCTTTTTTATTTCAGGGTAATTTTTAAATTTTTTAACCAGGGAGAAAATCAATGATTCTTGTACTTGAAAGCAAGATTAGTCAAAAGCAGAAGGATAAGATTAAAAACAGGCTTTCTGATGAGGGGTGCATTATACGTGAAATCATGGATGCAGGCAGAAATCTAATCGGGATCATAGGCAAACCTGAGAAAAGCCTGGATGAGCTTAAGCAAATGGATGGTGTCGCAGATGCTGTTCCTATCAAAACTTCCCATAAACTTGTGAGCCGGGAGTTTAAATCAGAAGATACCAGGGTTAAGATCGGTAATGTTGTGGTGGGTGGAGACAGGATTGTCATTGTGGCAGGCCCTTGTGCCGTAGAAAGCCATGACCAGGCCATGTCCATTGCAAAAGAGGTGAAAAAGTATGGCGCGGTTCTTTTCCGGGGGGGCGCATACAAACCCAGGTCTTCACCATACTCTTTCCAGGGTCTGGAAGAAGAAGGTCTTAAAATTCTTGCCGATGTCAGGGAAAAGACAGGGCTCGGGGTAGTCACGGAAATCACATCGCCTTCTCAGGCAGATCTTATGATGAAATATGTTGATGTGGTCCAGGTAGGAGCTCGTAACATGCAGAATTTCGAGCTTTTAAAATGCGTCGGCCGCATGGAAAAACCGGTTGTGTTGAAAAGGGGGCTTGCCTCTACAATCCAGGAATGGCTGATGTCTGCTGAATACATTATGGCAGGGGGAAACAATAATGTTATCCTTTGTGAGAGAGGAATCAGAACCTTTGAACCATATACAAGAAATACCCTTGATTTATCAGCTATCCCGGTTTTGAAAAAATTGACCCACCTGCCAATTATCATTGATCCAAGCCATGCTACAGGGATCAGGGAAAAAGTGAGCCCCATGGCACGGGCTGCCGTGGCTGCAGGGGCGGATGCCCTAATGATCGAGGTCCATAATAACCCTGACAAGGCATTGTCGGACGGGCCCCAAAGCCTTTACCCGGAACAGTTCGGCCAGTTGGTCAGGGATATCTATGTTATTGCGCCTGTAGTTGGCAAGCAGCTTGATTTTGATTATTTGAAAAAATCGGAAATCATTAACAATATAAAAGACGAAAATTCAAAAACAGCAGCTTTTATTGGCGAATACGGTGCCTACAGCCATAAGGCAAGTCTTGGTTATTTTGGTGAGGAAATAACTCCTTGTCCCATGAAAACATTTAAGGATATTTTCCAGGCTGTTCAAACCGGAATCTGCCAGTATGGGGTTATTCCACTGGAAAATTCCCTTTCCGGGTCAATCCATGAGAATTTTGACCTTCTCCAGGAATATGACCTGAAAATCATAGGAGAAATAACCATAAGGGTAAAACATGCTTTGATTGCCCATGAAAATGTTTTAAAAAAGGATATTAAAAAAATTCTTGCTCCGCCACCTGCGTTTTCCCAATGTAAAAACTACCTGGATCAATATCCTGAAATCGAACTTGTCCCTGTAAAGGCAACATCAAGTGCGGTAAGGCAGGTAAAAGATTCAAATGATAAACATACTGCGGCCATAGGATCAACCATGGCGGCAGGGATCTTTAAGATGAATATTTTACAAGAGTCCATAGAAGACAATCCAAGAAATTATACAAGGTTTGCCATTATAGCAAAAGAAATTAAAGGACATAAAAAGGTGGATAAAACATCTATTATTTTTTCCACAGGAAATAAACCGGGCGCTTTATTTGAAGTAATGAAAGTATTTTCCGAGCATAAGATAAACCTTGTTAAGTTAGAATCACGTCCCATGCTTGGAAAACCTTGGGAATACATGTTCTATGCAGATCTTGAAGCTGATATTAAAGCTCCTGAACTTGCACCTGCCATGGAAAAATTAATTGAGAAATCGGAAAATTTCAGAATTATAGGAAGATATTAAAAGCCTTTAAAAATCTTCCAGGGCAAAGGTATCGGAGCGCAACTTTTTCATGACACCGGCAAGAGTGGATTTGCTTTGCCGGGCATACGCTTCAATTGCCTGCGTTGCCTTTTCCCTGTCTTTGGAAATAAGGGCCTGATAGATTTTTATATGCTGCTGCAATAATTCATTCCATAAATTCGGGGCAAGATTTAAGGCATGCCGGTATTTTATTGTCAAGTCGCTCAGGTTCTTGCACACACGAAAAAGAGATCTGCTTCTGGCAGCCTTATAGATTATGGTATGAAATGCGATATCAAGCTCGGTTATTTTAAAATCCTCCCCTGATTTTATAGCAGCCTTGATCTGTTCTAAATTATCGTCCAGGCTTTTTAACTCTTCAACAGTGATGTTCTCAATTGCCTTTTGTATGGCGAGCTGTTCGATTTCCATCCTGGTTGTAAATAAATCCTGGATTTCATTATCTGACATATCTTCCACCATATAACCGGCTTTAGGAATTGCAGTTATAAGTTTTTCCTGTGCAAGCTTCTGCAAGGCTTCCCTTACCGGTGTCCTGCTGACATTCAGCGATTTGGCCACGGCAGTTTCCGTGATCCTTGTGCCCCCTGGAAGCTTGCCTGATACTATGTCAAAGCGAAGAGACTTGTAAACTTTTGTTTTTAAAGATTCTGTTTTCATAAGATTTACCTCCTATACTCTATAGATATTTATTGTATACAGTATGTGTTTGTCAAGCATGGAGGTTTTTTTTATTTTTAAAGAATAATTCCGGTTTTTTTTAAAGATATTTGAGTTTGAGTATATTTTAAGGAAAATAGTTTCATATTTTTTGTATCAATTAATGAACTCACCAAGGATGCAGTATTGTTATAAAAAATGGGTGATTTGATATTTTTTAAATCTAAAATAGGTATACAAAATACCCAATACCTACCTTTTCTTTTGAATATTTACAAAAATCGTAGAATTATTAATATTATGTATTAAAAGCGATTAATAGATAATTTATATGTTAGACTATGCTGTGCGTATGGTTATTTATAGCTGATATATATGATTATTGCAGGAGATGATTATACAAATACATGAAACATCATGACAAACTTCCTTACCAGCATTCAAATGGATCATTATTTGATAAGTCTGTAACCAAACAGGCAGCTTCTTCAGATTACCGGGCTTTTTTTGATTTTAGTCATGATTTATTCTGGATTCTGAATTTGCGCGGTAAAATAATAGATTTAAATTCTGCTTTAATACAAAGGCTTGGATATTCAAAACAGGAGTTAATAGGAAAATCAATTCTTTTAATTTTTCCTGAAAGATACCGTGAATCAGCCCTGCAAAAAATTCGATCCCCTGTTCAAAATAAGATTATTTTTTGTGATATCCCTTTGATTACCAATCAAGGAGAACTTGTTGATGTCGAGACAACCATTGTTAAAGGGTGGTGGAATAATAAGCCGGCATTGTTCGGGTCAAGCAGGGATATTAATATCTTGAAAACCTTCAGGGAAAAATATTGCCAGGCCTTCCAGGTAAATCCTGCCATGGCAACCATAAGCAGGTTTGAAACTGGGGAGATGGTTGAAGTCAATAAAAGTGTTTACGATTTTTTAGGATATGAGCCTGAAGATTTTTTTGGGAAATCTGCTACAAGGATGACTATTATTGATGAAAAGACCAGATCATTAATGATGAAAGCATTTAAAAAACAAGGGAAACTCACAAATTGGGAAGCATCTGCCATTACCAGGCAGGGTGAGAAAATTCCATGCCTTTTCTCTGTTAACACCATTGAACACGGGCATGAAAGATATCTTTATACGACTGCTTTGTCGATCAGGACATTAAAAGAGAAGCAGCAGGTATTAACCTGTCATCAAAGAAAGCTTGAACAAATTATTGACGAGTATGGTGAAAAACTTGAACATGAAAGAATAAAAAGAAAATCCATTGAAAAGGAAATTTCAAAAAAAAATATTTTGCTGGCTGAAAAAAACATTACCCTGAAGCAATTATTGGATCAGCGAGAAAAGGAAAAACAGGAAATCAGGGAAGATGTCAGTAAAAAAGTTCAAAATCTTATTCTTCCTTTGATCGGCAGAATCCAGGCTAACGGAACAGATTCCGATAAGAAATATTTAAAGGTATTGCTTGATAATTTAAAGGAAATAGTCTCTCCTTTAAATATTAAGGCAGGCAAAAAAATGTCTGTCCTTTCTTCAAGGCAGCTTGAAGTGTGTAATTTGATTATCCAGGGATGTAACTCAAAAGATATTGCTGAAATGTTATGCCTCTCCGTCCAGACCGTGAACACTCATCGAAAAAATATCAGGAAAAAACTGGGTATAAGTTCCAGAGGGGTTAACCTGGCAACCTATATCAAATTTGATGATCCCTTATAATTGGGTAGGCATCATACCTATTTTCTACCTTATTTTTTGATTATTTACAAAGTCCGGCCAAATGGTCTAAAAACCTTATAACTAAATTGTGTTATCCTATAATCATATGCATCTATTCTGTTGAATAATTTATAAAACAAAGAGATTTTGAATGAATAAAGATTTGGCCTGGGAAAAATTGAAAAATCGATTCTTGGAAGTTGAAAAAAATATTTTTACAACCACCAGTGCTGATGAAAAATCAAGCCGGGACAATCTTGCAGGTTTTATCCTCCTGCTTCTTGACACACTGCCTGATCTTTTCTGGGTTAAAGATATGAAAGACCGCTATGTTTTTGTCAATAAAGCTATCTGCAATAAGCTTCTCATGTGCGAAACTCTGGACCAGCCTTTGGGCAGGACAGATCTTTTTTTTGCCCAAAGGGAAAAGGAAAAAGGGTTTGAACATATTTTCGGACAGATTTGTGTTAACTCGGACAATGTGGTGAAAAAATCAAAAAAGCCGGAACGGTTTCTGGAAGATGGCCTTGTGCGGGGTAAATATCTTATGCTTGATGTATATAAAGCGCCTGTATTTGATTCTAAAGGCCGTATGATTGCAACAATAGGCTGCGCCAGGGACGTAACAGAGGAAAAGGAAATTGAAAAGAACCTGGAACAGGCCAAAAAAAATGTTGCAGAACAGGAAAAAAATATTCTCATAGGACAGGTGGCCGGTAAAATGGCCCATGATTTCAATAATATTCTCAGTGCGGTCATGGGCCTTTCAGAAATTGCCATGATGGATTGCCGCCAACATGAGATAACCAAGTATCTTGGCTCCATATTAGAGCAGGCGGAGCGCGGCAGGGGCCTGACCCGGAATCTTGCCACTTTTGCAAGTGATAAAAAACCTGACCGCAAATATTTTCCTGTTAAAGAAAAAATCGGGCAGGTTATTTCCATCATGAGAAAGGAGTTGGATGGTGTAGATTTGAAATTGGAGATTGAACCTTATATGCCTGATTTGTTTGCAGATCCTGATATGATTGAAAACGTGCTTTTAAATCTGGTTGTCAATTCGATCCATGCCATGAGTAAATGCAAGAAGCCTGTTTTATCCATAAGAGCCTGTTTAAAGGATGTAAATATAATTATTGAGGTTGAAGATAACGGATGCGGTATTCCGGAAGGATTTACGAAAAAAATATTTCAACCTTCTTTCACTCTTAAAGGGGGGAGGGATATAAATGGGTCCTATAAGGCCAATATCAAGGGGACAGGTTATGGACTTTCCACTGTGAAAAAGTTTATGGATAAGCACAACGGAAATATTACGGTTAATTGTCCATCCGGGCCGGGAACAAAATTTATCCTTAGTTTGCCTCTTATCAGAAAAGGGCTGACAGCCAATAAGATCGGCAACACGGGGAAAAAAGAAGTTTTAAAGCGAAAACAAATCCTTCTGGTAGAGGATGAAGAGGCGATTTCCCGGGTCCAGTCCAGGATACTCACGGATGAGCCTTTCAGGCATTATGTTGATATTGCATATGACGGCCAGACGGCAATGGATTTTATCAACAAGAAAGGTTATGACCTGGTCAGCCTGGATTATATGCTGCCTGGCAGCTATAATGGTATGGATGTATATCATTATATACGTGAACAAAATACTTTAATCCCTGTATTAGTTATTTCAGGCAATATTGAATTTATCGAATCCATTAATCATCTCATTGAAAATGACTGCTTAATCGCTCATGTTTCAAAACCATGCAGCAATATAGAATACGTCAGGCTTATTAATGATTTGTTATTAAAAGCGGCTGGCTATCCCAAAAAAGTTTAATTTTCTTTAACTGCTGCGGCCTGTGCTTTGATAATTAACAGGGAGTTTTAAAAAAAGGTTTACAAAAAATGATAAAAACGTTTTATCTATGGAGAAATACCCAAAGGGCCGGAAGAAGAAAAAACAGGATTGGATGAAAGGAGCTGTTAATGAAGATCACGATATTGCAGGGCAGTGCCAGGAAAAAAGGGAATACGGCCAGGGTCGCAGGCTGGGTTGAAGAAGAACTGGCAGCCCAGGGCCATGAAGTTGACCTTGTCTATTTGAATTCCCATAACCTGAACGGATGCCTGGGATGCGCAAAATGCAAGGAAAAACCCGATACAATCGGCTGTGTTCAAAAAGACGACATATCTGAAATCCTGGAGAAAATGGTAAATTCCAAATTGGTTATCTTTGCCTCTCCATTATATTTCTGGGGTGTTACCTCCCAGATCAAAACAGTGATTGACAGAACTTACAGCTTGTACACCAACTATCACCAGCCAGGCCATGCCTCCCTTATCGCCGGGCAGCGCCAGGCCCTTCTGGTTACGGGTGCGGGCCCCTATGAGAATAATGCAGAAGGCGTATTCACGGCTTTTAAGCGGATGCAGAATCCCCACATGGCGGTTAATGCAGGTGAACTTTATATTGGTTTGTGCACAACCCCTGATAACCTGGATGAATCGGCTCAACATAAGGCTGTTGAATTTGCGAAAGAGATCGTTTCCTGATCACCTTGCAACGGCGGTACCCAGGTAATTAAAGCTTATCAGTTTTAAATTGCTCGTATACATCATGTCCAGGTTCTGGATTTTGAATCCGGCTTTTTTTAAAAGGCCGGGGACGGGCCTGTTCAGATGGCACCCGCCGCTCAGGCGTTTCCAGATCGGATTAAGCCTGTTTTGCCATTGGAGAATATGGGTATCAGGGGCCTTTCCATGTTCACAAAAAAGCAATTCTCCTCCTGGTTTTAAAACCCGGTTCATTTCATTCAGAGCTTTTAATACATCCGGGATTGAGCAAAGGGTATAGGTTACCACCACCGTGTCCGCACTGTTTTTTTCAAGCGGGATTTCTTCACCGGACAAACCAATGAAGTCAACCTTAAACAAGACATCAGCCGCTTTTTTTTCTGCAATTTTCCGCAATTGTTTTGAAGGGTCCAGCCCCCATAAAAAATCAATCTTTTTTCGATCATAAAACGGTAAATTTAATCCTGATCCGATGCCGATTTCCAGAACTCTTCCACGGGCCAGGGGAATCACTTTTTTACGCTGATATGTGATATCTTTGTGGGAACAAACCCAGTGGGTCAGGTTTGGTAAAATGTAATGATTATAAAATTCCATTTTGCATACTGCCTTTAGATGGTTGATTTATATTTCCCCATTTGATTCCCTCTTTACAACCATGAGGAAGGGAATAATAAATGAGCCGACAGGTTGTTACAGAACTAAAAAAGGTTTTATTAGAACCATACTATATGGCAATCAACCCCTTGATAGCAACCATATGTTGTGGTCATATTTGTTGAGCTTTGCATTCCGTAACAGCCTGTCGACCAACTGTTGATGCAAAGTAACCTCTGGCCCCAAAATTTTGACCTGTAAAATTGTGCCGTCGTCCTGCATGCTTTCTGGCAATATGTATTGCACTTTTCCCTTTAATACAACCTACAACCTGAAATACTGCATATTTTGGAGGAATTGATATTAACAGATGGACATGATTTCCCATCAGATGCCCTTCTATTATATTTGATTCCTTTTGCAATGCCAATTCTCTCAAAATCTCACCTAAATATTGTCTTAGAGTGCCGTATATCAACTTCTTCCGATATTTCGGAATTTAAATCAGATGGTACTTGCAATCCCATGTCGTATGGTTTAATTTATTATAGTTATTCACCGAAAGTCTCCTTTTCTGTGATCTTTGAGCGGTTCACATTTTTGGAGACTTTCTTATATCCCCGGAATCGTCAAACTCTGGGAGTCTCCCCGGCAAAGCCGGGGGCTTACCCAATATTAAGAGTATCGCTGAAAAAGTAAGGTTATTCCGTAACAGAGTAATGACCGATAAAAAACAGTCTCAAATAAAATCATATCAAAAGATGATCAAACAAATTGATAAGTACTGGGATAAACTTTTTGCCGATCCAATTACTGTAGAGACTTCAAGCGGTCAAATCACGCTCCAGCCCCAGCGTACAAATAATATGCTTGAGCGATTTTTCAGGGATTTGAAACGTAGAAATCGGAAAAAAAGTGGCACAATATCCTTGAACAAAAGGCTCAAATCGATGCTTGCTGACACGCCATTAATCAAAAATCTCGACAACCCTGATTATATGCAGATAATTCTTGATGGAAACGACACCTTGGAAGAGAGATTTAAAAAAATTGACGGCTGTATGGTGACAAAAAAATTAAAGCTGGAACAAAAAACATATGAAAGGATCAGCCCTGAAATGAGAAAAATTATTCAATGTCCTGATTTGCCGGAGAAGTTGTCATTGTTATTAGCAGCGTAGAAGCAAAATTTACGCCAACCGTTATTTGCTGTCATAGGTTAATGTGTTTGAAAACTTAAGTGTATTTGAGAATATGGCACTTTCATATTTCAGAAAAAAAGAAAACAAATCGTTTTTTGCTGGCATGTTCTTATCTACTTCCCGCTGTGCAGAAAAACAAAAAGGGGCAGAAAAAAGAACATTTTTGGAGAAGGCAGCGCAATATTATAAAAAAATGAAAACTATTCCCAAAGCGTCCCGGGAAAATCTGGATAAAATTGAAGCGTTTCTAAAGAAAAGTTCAAGTTCATAAAAAATAATTAACTTAAAGGAGGTACAATAGGATGCAAAAATTAATTTTCGTGGGGTTAGCTGTCCTGTTTTTTGTATCCAGCGGATGTTCATCATAAACTGCGGATGAAGCGAACAATAAAACACCGGTTCAAAAAAAACAGGCTGTCGTGGAAAAAAAAGCAGCTGATCCATTGTTGACAAAAAAGGGATTGGAAAAAAAATTGGCTTTGGGGTTACAGCGTACCCCAACGCTGAGTTTGAAAAAATTAAATCCGGTGACGATGAATATACGATTTCTTATAATTTGTCGGATCTGAGCCAGGCCAGTAATGACGATGTGAATAAACATTATGAAAAAATATATAAAAACTGATGGATGACGGCTGGAAAAGATTTGATGAAATCCATGCGATATTTTCCAAACATAAACAAATGATCCGGTTCACCCATATGTATAAGCCGAAGTTAAAGATGCATAAGATATTTACAACTTACGGTCTCATGGAATAAAAAAATATTGCCCGGCAGTTAAAAGAGGATATTAATCAAATCCAAAGTGTGACTCAATCCGGTCAAGATCAAGTTCATTCTCCCTGACCATGTGCGTATAGCGCCTTATTTGAGATCGATTTTTTTTAATATCCTCTTCTATGGAACGGATTTCTCTTAAGATTTTTTTTCTTTCATTGCTTTTAATACCGTCTTTGACCAGTTCATCTTCCTTATCTGAAATTTTTTCTTTATTGTTTTGAATATCCGTCTTAAGGTTTTCTATCTTTCTTTGAGAAGTTTTAATATCCTTCTTGATCTGATAAACGGTCTTTCCCTGGTGATAGGCTTCCAGAAATGAATCTTTCATATCATCCGGACAAACCTCATTGTAGCGATATCCTTTTCCCCCCAGGCGGTAACCGTTTTGCGGGGTACAATATTTTTCCAACCCTTTTTGCCGTCCGCTTTCATATTCCTGGTAATCGGGTGTCACTCCATATTTTTTACAGGCGTTTCTATGGTTACTGATTTGTGTGGCATGATATCCTCTTGCACCGTCCTCATACCCAATCCCAAACCAGTCCCCCTGCCGGCAATCAGCTTTATCCAGGCTGGCACAGCCAAAAATAAAAATCAAAAAAATAGTTGATAGAATACAATATAACATTCCATTTTTTGGGGTTATCATCGCTTTTTTACTCCATTTTTCTTCAATCATGATCAAACACATATCACGGATCGCCGACTGATGAAATAGATTGGTTTCTTCGGTTTTCTTTTTTTCCTGTTATCTTCATACCAGGTCTTTTTTTTAATCAGCCTTTCAAGTCTTAACAAAAATTCTTCCAGGTCAAAGGGTTTTGCTAAATAATCATCCACACCGTATCGAAGGTCCCCTAGTAGGATTAGTAAATGCTTTTTGTCAAGAAATATATGAAACAAAAAATATATTTCTGATTTTGACCGTGAGGTTAAAAAGCTCATGGGGAAAATAAAATTTTCTTTGAAATTATATTGCTTTGTCCTATAATAAATAAAAAAAATGTTGCAATTTTTTTTAAATTCATATATTTAGTTTCGTTCGTTCAAATAAACTTAAGATTGTATCAAATGAAAAATAAAATATTTCTACTAACTGCCACGGGCAGACCTGGTATTTCACCAGAGTTTGCCCGCAACAAAACATGAAAGTCCTGATTTGGATTGCAAAGACTTTCATATAAAGATAGCAGTCTATAAAAAAGGGAGACATAATAACCATGAGTAAGAAAGAATACAGTCTGTACAGCGGCGGGCTTAGGGGTGCGGAAGAGACGTTTGGTGAATGTGCGGAAGCACATGGTATAAATGAAATAAATTTTTCATTTAACGGGCATAAGTGCTCACGGGGAAAAAATATTACCCTGCTGGATGATGAGGAACTGAAGAAAGGCAATATCAGTATGGAGATAGTTTCTGCACGAATGGGCAGGAGATATGCACAAGCCGATAAAATCAGAAAAGTGTTTCAGATAATTTTCCATATGGTCAACAAAGGGTATCAGGTTTTTGCCATAGGCTGGATACAGTCTGATAAGACAGTTAAGGGCGGAACCGGCTGGGGTGTTGAGCTTGCCAAATTTTTTAACAGACCTGTAAGTGTTTTTGATCAAGATACAAACAAATGGTATACGTGGGAAAAAGATGACTGGGTAGAAGATGAACCTGTAATTTTACATAGAACTTTTTGCGGAACCGGCACCAGGAATCTTTCGGATGAAGGTAAAAAGGCGATTGAAGATCTTTTCAATCGCTCGTTTGCATTATAATTGCAATCCGGCCCGGCTAACCTGGGAAAGTTCAACTTTCTTTTGCCTGGGTCATTATCCCTGCAAAAAGGGTTGTCCCGATAATGATCAAACCGCCTGTAAGAGTTCTTGTCCCTGGTATTTCATTTAGCATGAAAAAAGCAAGAATGATTCCGTAGACCGGTTCGAGTCCTGCAATGACTGCTGCGGTCTGCGCCCTGATAATTGACAGGGATTTTATAAAAAGGGTATGGGCAAGGGCTGTGCAGACAACGCCTAAAAATATGAGAGAAGGAAGGTCAATGAGCTGGGGGCTTTTAACCCTCATTAAGGCGATTGGCAAAAGAAGAAATACAGCGGCAAAAAAATTTTGATAAAATGCCACGGTCACAGGGTCTGCAATCCTTGCATTTTTTCTGTTAACAAGGGCTAAGACTGCAAAGGTAAAGCCTGAAATGATCCCGAAAAATCCGCCTTTTGTGATATTGTTTGAAAAATCAAAATCCGGGATAACAAGAAGAATGCCGATAAAAACAATGCCTGCTGTAAAAACATCAATAATTTTGAGTTTTTCTTTGAAAACAGGGGGTTCTATGAATGTCACAAATAATGGGAATGTGGAAAAGGTTATAAGTCCTATGGCCACACTTGAAACTTGAATGGAATAAAAAAAAGTAAACCAGTGGACCGCAAGAAGGATTCCCTGGAGAATGAAAAAGAAAAGCTTTTTTTTTTCAAAGATAAAAAAGCTTGTTCTTGAAAAAAAATGTGCATGCAAAAACAGCGCAATAGAGGCAAAAACAGTTCTTCCAAGGACAATATAAAGAGGGCTACAGGACAGAAATTTTCCAAAAAGACCTGCAAATCCGAAAAGTAAGACAGCAATATGGATTTGTGCAACCCCTTTATTTAATATTGATTCTTTCAAATCAAACCCATTACCTTATGAGCTGCCGGTATTTTATCCGGGTTGGCTTACCAGCCTTTATCCCCAGTCTTTTTTTCCTGTCTTTTTCATAATCAGAATAGGAACCTTCAAAAAATATGGCCTTACTGTCTCCCTCAAAAGCCAGGATATGGGTGGCTATCCTGTCTAAAAACCACCTGTCATGGCTGATAATCACGGCACACCCTGCAAAGGTTTCCAGGGCTTGTTCCAATGCTCTGAGTGTATTGACATCCAGGTCATTGGTGGGCTCGTCCAATAGTAAGAGATTGGCTTCCTGTTTCAGCATGGTTGCCAGGTGGACCCGGTTTCTTTCACCTCCCGATATATTTTTTACTTTTTTTTGCTGGTCAGAACCTGAAAAGTTGAATTTTGCCACATAAGCCCTTGAGTTCAATTCCCTGCCGTTGATCAGCATTCTATCATTCCCGCCGGAGATTACTTCAAAAATTGTTTTTTCAGGGTCAAGACTGTCTCTTTTCTGATCAACATAGGCAAGCCTGACACTCTGGCCAAGCTCAATGGTTCCGGTATCAGGTTTTTCTCTTGCCGTGATCATGTCGAAAAGAGTTGTTTTGCCGGCCCCGTTGGGGCCTACAACCCCTACGATGGCTCCGGGCGGGATGATAAAGCTCATGTCTTCCACCAGAAGTTTGTCGTCAAATGCCTTGGAAATATTTTTGGCTTCAATGACTTTGTCCCCAAGCCTTGGTCCAGGTGGAATGAATATTTCCATATCTTGTTCCTGGTCTTTGACATTTTTTTTCAAAAGGTCGTCATAGGCTTTTATCCTGGCCTTTGACCTGGATCTTCTTCCTTTGGGAGACATATTGATCCATTCAAGCTCCCTTTGAAGGGTCTTGTGACGCTTTGATTCGGATTTCTGCTCTTTTGCAAGCCTTTTTTGTTTTTGATCAAGCCATGAAGAATAGTTGCCTTTCCACGGGATTCCTTCTCCGCGGTCCAGCTCAAGAATCCATTCAGCCACGTTGTCAAGGAAATACCGGTCATGGGTGACGGCAATAACGGTTCCCTCATACCGGCTTAAATGCTCTTCAAGCCATGACACGGATTCAGCATCCAGGTGGTTGGTGGGCTCGTCCAGCAAAAGGATGTCAGGCTTCTGCAATAACAGCCTGCAAAGGGCAACCCGTCTTTTTTCACCACCTGAAATTATATTGACCGGCGTGTCGCCGGGAGGGCACCTTAGCGCATCCATGGCCATTTTCAGTTTGGAGTCAAGATCCCAGGCACCTATGTGGTCAAGTTTTTCCTGGATCATGCCCTGGTCTTCAAGAAGCTTTTCCATTTCATCGTCAGACATGGGATCGGCAAATTTTTCCGAAATTTTTTCATATTCATTTAAAAGCTCAATGGTTTCTTCAACCCCTTGTTCAACAACCTGCCTGACCGTTTTTTTACTGTCAACAAGGGGCTCTTGTTCAAGTAAGCCCACTTTTAATCCCCTGGATAGTATTGTCTCCCCGGAAAATTCAAGATCTGTCCCGGCAAGGATTTTTAATAACGAACTCTTACCTGAACCATTTAATCCCAAGACCCCAATTTTTGCCCCGTAAAAATATGACAGGGAAATGTTTTTGAGTACCTTTTTGGGACCATGGGATTTACTGACATTGACCATGGAATAGATTATTTTTTTTGTGTCCTGCGTCATGTTTTATAATCCCTTATTCAATCACGGCAATGCATTCGATTTCAACAAGAGCATCTTTTGGCAGCCTTCCCGCTTCAAATGCCGATCTTGCAGGTTTATGGCCTTTAAGACATTCTTCATAGACTTTGTTCATACCCGTAAAATCATCCATGGTATCAAGGAATATGGTTGTTTTTACGATTTTACTCAAACTTGTGCCGACTTCGGATAATACGGTTTCGATATTTTTCATGACCCGGGATGTCTGGTCTTCAATATTGCCCCCAACAATCTCCATGGTTTCCGGATCAAGGGGGATCTGGCCTGAGCAGAAAACCATGTTGTCATGGACAATCGCATGGCAGTAGGGCCCAATTGCGGCAGGGGCTTTTTTTGAAAAAATCTGTTTCATTATATTCTCCTTTTATTTTTGTTAAGGTTTGTGGTGTCAGTGGAAAAGGTTACAACCGGTTCTTTTAATATAAGGTTCACTGCATCTTTTGCAGTTTTTGCGATAATTGGAAAGGCTTCATCAAGTTTTGATATCTGCCTTAGGTTTTCACCGGTTCTTAAAATTAACCTGGCAAAATCGCCCTGGGCAAAACCCGAGCCTGTGACAATATCTTCAAATGGTTCGTCGTGGGCCCACAAATAGAGGAGCAGGCTTGGCTGAATAAACAGGTTGGGTGCATGAAAGCCATGTTGTATCAGTTTAACGGCAAACGGTTTCAACCCTTTTCTTGCATTAAGAAAGGCTTCTTTCAAGCGCTTGGGAAGAGCCTTGTTGTATAATGGGTCATCTGTAAATTCTTTTTCATTTACAAAAGAGCCGATAATGGCAGCCAGCAATGCAGGATCAGTCTCAGGCAATAGATTTTCCCTGATGCTCTGGGCCACTAAAAGCGGGGAGTCAAGCCTGAGTTTGGAAGCCCATAGACCGTCATCAGTGAGTTTCCCGTCACGGGTAACAAAATTTTCCTTTGCCAGAAATTCCATATGGTCAATAAAATCAAGCCAAAGGTATTTAAGGGCCGGGCCAAATTTTTTCCTTGCTCTTTTTCCTCTTTTTTTCCCTGACATGAGTTGATGGGAGGCAAATGATTTTTCAAGAAGCATTTTTATCTGGTCTGGTGTGTGGGAAAGCAAAAGGTTTAAAACCATGGAAAAGTTGATGGTTATCTGGCTGTCTATGTCCGAGGGCGGGGTGTTGTTTAAGCCTGCAATATATTTTAAATCCATGAATTTACCGGGTAAAATAATTGAAAATCCAATATTATCCATTCCCCTTCTTCCGGCCCTGCCGGACATTTGCTGGAATTCACCAGGGGTTAATGGGATAAACTCAACGCCGTTAAACCTGTCCGAATTCAGGATGACAACGGATCGTGCAGGAAAATTTACCCCTGCCGCCACTGTGGAGGTTGCAAACATAGCATCTAAAAACCCCTGGGACATAAGTTGCTCAACAACCACCTTCCATGCAGGAAGATGGCCGCTGTGATGGGAAGCTGTGGCAGTTAGTTCAAGGTATTCCCGCTGGTGGTGGTTTTCAAGGTGGGGATTTCCTGACACAAGTTCATTGATTTTGCAGGACAGGGCTTTTTTCCTTCCAGGACTTTTTAACAGCAAATTTGAATTACAAAGTTTTATGGCCTGGTCGCATTCTGCCCTTGATTTTAAAAAAAAAATTGCCGGCAGCAGATGGTACCTGTCCAGGATATTGAGGATGTCGGAAAACCGGGGAAGTTTTCCAGGCGGGGCAAGCAGGGGCTTTTTTTTCGCATTATTAAATTTAAATACTTTTTTATGGAGTTTTTGTTTTTTACCTTTTTGTGTTTTCTGCATCAACGGGAAAAGGGTGCCGGAAGGGTGCAAAAAAAGTGGGAAAAGAGGGACAGGCCTGTCGTGCTTTTCTATGACATGACAATTTTTCCCCCTGATGGATTCAAGCCATTTTGCAATCTGGAAAGGGTTTCCAATGGTTGCAGACAATAAAAGCAAAGGGATTCTGCAAGGAAGATAGATCATGATTTCTTCCCATACAACACCACGCTGTTCATCCCCAAGAAAATGGACTTCATCCAGAATTATTAAGTCACAGGTTAAGTTTTCACCAGTATACATGGCATCATAAAGCTGATTTCGTAAAATTTCCGTAGTGCCGATAACAATTGCAGCATCAGGGTTGTTCTTTATATCACCGGTAAGAATTCCCACATTGTCTTTACCGAACAGCTCTGAAAACCTGGTATGTATGGAATTGGTTAAAGCTTTTAAGGGCGTGGCATACCAGGTTTTTCCTTTTTCATGCATTATTTTTTTTGCTACCTGTTCTGCAATCCATGTCTTTCCTGCACCTGTGGGAGCTGCAACAAGGCAGTCGGATTTTTTTATGGCTTCTATTGCCTGGATTTGAAAAGGGTCGGGTGTGAAATCTTTTCCATCCGGGGTTCCGATTTTTTTAAACACATTTTTTAAAGACTTATCAGAACCAGGCTGCATGTTTTTTTTTGCCGGAGGGTTTCCTGATTGTTTATAGGGTTTTTTTGAAGAATAAAATCTTTTTTTCATGGCATTGATAAATCATAAAAACTAATATTATGCAACTCTTTACTCCATGTGCTTATGCTGATAATATGATATTAAATCTTTTTCTGGTGACTGAATGAATAAAGCTGCCGTATCCCGACCATCCAAATTTCGTGACGCAGATAAAACCATCCGGGTTTTATTTGAGATTTCAAACGCTGTCAATAATACTTTTAATATTGATGAATTATATAAAGCCATTCATCAGATACTTGGAAAAATTCTTAATGTTGATAATTTTTTTATTGCGATCCACAACAAAGAAAAAAATTCTATTTTGTTCCCCTATTTTGTTGATGAAATGGATAAGGATTTACTTGAGGTGTTGGAAATCAGCAAAAAAAATTCTTTAACAGCAAGGGTGATCAATGAAAAAAGGCCCCTGCTGGTCCGGAAAGAAGAATTAGAAAGTATTATGGCGCAGACAACCGGGGCAACGATCGGGTCTCCCAGCAAAGTCTGGGCCGGGGTCCCCCTGAAAGTTAAAAATGAGGTTTTAGGGGCGATTGTCCTTCAAAGTTATACATCCGAAGATATGTATAAGGAAAGTGATCTTGAACTTTTAAACTCGGTGTCTGAATTTTTGGCCCTTGCTATTGAGCGAAAACAGGCCGAAGATAATATCCGGCAGAACGAAAAAGTAACTAAGACACTTTATTCGATTGCCAATGCAGTGAATATCACAGATAATTTAAATGACCTTTATGAATCTATTTATGATTCCCTGAACAGGTTGATGGCTCTTCCCAATTTTTTTATTGCCATTTTAAATGGTGATAATAATTCACTTCATTTCTCCTTTTATCTTGATGAGTACGATTCAGAAGAAACTATTTCTTCATTTACTATCAATAATATCTATGAAACCAATCTTATTACCAAAGATGTGCTTAAATCCAAAAAGCCCCTGTTTTTATCCCGGGAAATGGTGAAAAAAAGAAGGGCAGAGGGTAAAATATCAGGGACACTGCCTTTGATCTGGCTTGGGGTGCCCTTGATTGTGAGGGATGATGTGATTGGTGTCATGGTGGTTCAGCATTATCATGATCCTGAGTATTTTACGCAAAAAGATATGGACCTTCTTGTTGCAATTTCCGACCAGGTGGCCCTTGCAATTGACCGCACAAGAGCCCAGGAAATGATCCTGGCAAGGGAAAAACAGATCAGGAACCTGTCCCGTCAGACTCAGGAATTTTCCCTTGTGGCAGCATCCATTATTTCCCAGAAAGACGAGAACCAATTGTTTAAGGACATAAGCCGTGCCATTGTAAAATATTCTGATTATAATCGATTAATTATGTCCTATTTTATGGAGGAGCCGCCATACCGGCAGATCATAGGATTTGAGGGAATTGATGAGAATAAAATCAAGGCTATCAAGTCAAAAGATGCACCAAAACTATATTATGAGAATATTTTCAACGCCGGGATAAAACTTGGTAAGCTGTCATGCTATTTGTCCCGGAAAGAAAGTGAAATCATAGGGAATGAACTTCCGGTTTTTAAGAACCGGGAAAAACCCTGCCCGCACCATACCTGGCACCCCGATGACATGCTGTTTATCAGGATGAATGATGCAGACGGCAATCTTATGGGGGTTATCTCGGTTGATGATTCTAAATCCGGGAAAAGACCGACTGATGAAACAGTAGGCCCTTTAGAAGTTTTTGCCAGTCTTATTTCCCAGATTATTATTTTCCGGAAAATTCAAAATGAACTCAAGGAACATAAAGAAAATCTTGAACATATGGTTGCCGGGCGGACCCGTGAATTAACAACTGAAATTTCCGAGCGGGTTCAAATCGAAAAAAAGCTTAAAAAGGCAAAATTGGATGCTGAGGCTGCATCCCGGGCAAAAGGGGAGTTCCTGGCCAACATGAGCCATGAAATCCGTACCCCCATAAACGGAATCATGGGTATGGCTGAACTTGCTTTGGAACAGGTACAAAACAAAGAGTTAAAAAAAATTATCCAGACCATAGATTCGGAAGCAAATGCATTGTTGACCATCATTAACGAAGTCCTGGATTTTTCAAAAATCGAGGCGGGTAAATTTGAAATCGAAAATATTTCTTTTGATATCAGGCATACATTTGAACAGGCCTGCTCAAGTCTTGCCATGGGAATAAATGACAAGGATATAGAGTTTATATCGTTTTTATCTCCTGATATCCCAAATTGTTTAAAGGGTGATCCGGGCCGTTTCAGGCAAATTCTTGTGAACCTTGCATCCAATGCATTGAAATTTACAAATAAAGGTGAAATCCTTATTCAAGGGGAAGTTCTCAAGGATTTTAAAACATCAGTTGAATTAAAATTTATCGTTAAAGACACCGGGATCGGCATTCCCCTGGAAAAACAGGCGGATATTTTTAAAAGTTTCAGCCAGGCAGATGGATCAACAACCAGGAAATATGGTGGAACAGGACTTGGGACAACTATTTCCAAACAACTGGTGGAGTTGATGGGTGGAAAAATAGGCCTTGAAAGCAAAGAAGGAAAAGGAAGCGTTTTCTGGTTCACCATCATGTTTGAAAAATCAGGAGAACCAGATAAGGCGGCAATAATTCATACAGGACTTAAAGATAAAACCATCCTGGTTATTGAAGATAATAAAACAAGCGCCAATGTGTTAACCTCATATCTGAATTCTTTTGGTTGCCGCGTCTTTGTTTCAGGCACCGGAGCAAAGGCCGTGTCATTTCTTGAGAAGAATTTCCTGGAAAATAAAATTTTGGATGTAATTCTTGTGAGCTTTCAATTGCCTGATATGGACGGGTTCCGGCTTGCCCGTATTGTAAGAGGAAAAGAGAAATTAAAGACCATCCCCATTGTCATGTTGACATCCTCGGGCAGGCCTGGTGACGGCAGGCTCTGTAAAGAGGTCGGAATCAACGGGTATCTTTTAAAACCCCTGAAGCAGGAGGAACTTAAACTTGCCATTGGTACGGTTATTGGGAATTTTAAATATTTGTTGAACGATGAAAAAAGACTGGTCACACGGCACAGTATTGCCGAGCAAATGGCAAAAAATACTAAAGTCCTGCTTGTTGAAGATTATCCTACCAACCAGCAGATCGCCATGAAATATTTAACAAAGGCGGGCTACAATGCTACTTTGGCGGAAAACGGAAAGATTGCCGTCAGGTATTTTAAACAAAAACAATTTGATTTGATTCTCATGGATATCCAGATGCCGGAAATGGACGGATACGAGGCAACCTTTCACATCAGGAATCATGAAAAAAAGATCAATAAACTTTGTGCCGCACCGGTCAGAATTCCGATTATTGCTTTAACGGCACATGCATTGGAAGGTTACAGGGAACAATGCCTTGAAGCGGATATGGACGATTATATGACCAAACCTTTAAAGCGGGACCTTTTTTTGTCAATTATACATAAATGGATTTCAAAAACACACACAGGCAATATTTATAAAAAGCAGATTGATCAGGATAAAGCTCAAATAAAAAAACACAATAACAAGAGGACAAAAGATTATCCCATGGATTACAGGAGAGCTTTGGACGAATTTGAAGATGATGATGAGTTTTTAAAAGAAGTAATAGAGGAGTTCCTGGGAAATGTGGAAGATCAATTGCCTGCTATTGAGAAGGCCATGAAAGAAAACGATTATGAAACAGTTTCAAAAGAATCCCATGCCATAAAAGGCGGTGCGGCAAACCTGACAGCAATGGCGCTTTCTAAAAAAGCACACGATCTGGAATTGATCGGCAAAAAAAAAGAACCATGTGGCGGGATGAATGCTGTTGAGGAATTAAAAAAAGAATTTAAGGCTTTAAAGGCTTTTTTAAAGGAAGAATGACCGGAGCAGAGGCAAATAGTTTGCCCTTGAATGGTCATTCTTCCAAATTTATCTTAAATTTTATTAAGGTTTCATTTCATAGGAATCTTTTAATGAAATAACATGATGTTCCCATATCCTTGAGAATCTTTCCATATCAGTTGCCGGTTTTTTAATGATTTTCCGGCAATAATCCATCTGGGAATCTTTTGTGTCAGTTTTTGAATAAAGTTTTAATGCATATTCTGAAAAATCCCTGATCATAAAGTCAAAGATCTGTTCCAGAAGGTCTTCTTCAAATTGGTCCATATTAAATTTTTCAATGATCAACTGCCCGTAGGCCACGAGTGTGAACATTTCACCAAGATACAAAAGAAAGTCCATGTTCCCGGCCTGTTTTTTATCAGGACTTGCTTTTAAGAGCATTTCTTGCAACAGCTTTATCTGGTCTTTGAAAATATTGACATTTGGCAGATTCACGCTGTTGTATGCAATATTGAAATCATGAAATTGTATTTTCCCAAGGCCTTTGGTAACTCCCTGGTCAAACAGAAATTCATCGCAGCAGGCATCGTCCCTTTTTTGAATTTCAGGAAATTTGCCAGGGTTGAAAAAGTAATTGGCCATGAATTTAATGATCAATGCCATGTTTACATGAACGGTCCCTTCCAGTTTGGGGAGCGCCCGGATATCTGTGGCTGCCATTTCAAAATAGACATCTTTTTCAAATCCCCTTGCAGCAATCACATCCCATATCAGGTTGATCACAGTCTCGCCCTGGGATGGAACTTTCATTTTGACCATGGGGTTGAATAAAAGATACCTTCTGTCATTTTCTGACGCACTTCTAAAATAATCGGCGGCACGCTGTGAAAAGAGTTTCATGGCAACAAGCCTTGTGTAAGCATCAACAAACATCTGTTTTATGTGTGGGAAATCTGTGACCCATTTACCATAAAGATTCCTGTTTGCTGCATGGTTCAGGCCCTCATAAAAGGCATGGGTGCAGATGCCGATGGATGCCCAGCCAAGATTGAACTTCCCAACATTAATGGTGTTTAATGCACAATCCCAGGCATCCTGTCCTGTTGAAAGGATGTCCTCTTTAGCCACCGGATACCCGTTTAAGGCATATTCTGCCACATATCCTTCCCAGTCAACCACGTTCTGGACAAGATCATAGTTTTCATGTTCCGGATCCACTGCAAAAAAGACATATTCACCGGTTTCAGTATTTTTTCCAAAGGTGGAAACAATGCCGGCTTTATTGGCGTTACCGATATAGTATTTCCCGCCATCAGCCACATATCGGCCTTTACCGAGCGGTGTTAAGGACATATCAGAGGAATAAAGATCTGCACCATGGGTTTTTTCCGACAAGCCAAAAGCAAAAATATGCCCGTCTTTTAATAAGCCGGCGGTTTTGTTTTTGATTTTTTCATTGTGACTCATCCAGATGGGCCCAAGACCCAGGATGGAAACCTGCCAGGTATACCAGTAAGACAGGTTGTAAAACCCCAAGATTTCATTGAAATCACAGATTCTTCTTGTGTCCCATCTTGCATCAGGGTTGTCTCCTGCATACTTTGAGGGGGTAAGAAGAGTTGAAAAAATCCGGTTTTCTTTTAAAAATTCAATAAAATCATCATACCATATCCTTTCATGGTAATCTGTTTTCAACCTTTTTTTCCCTCGGCTTTCAAAAAATTCAATGGTTTTTTTCATGATTTTTTTTGATTCAGGATCAAGGTGACTAAATTTTTCTGTTTCAGGATTTAATAAATGCATAAATTTTTCCCTTATTAATATGGTTAGTACTCAAACTTATTTACCCACCATTGATGACATCGGTGAGAAATCGTTTGAATAAAATTTTCTCTTCAATGGAAAAGCCCTGTAATATTTCCTGGTTGGCCTTTTGCCGTTCTTTTGTCAGGTCGTTTTTCAGGTTATCTGCCTTTGGGGAGGTATAAATGGACAAAAGCCTTTTATCTTTTTTATTTATTTGTTTTTTAATCCACCCGCCTTTGACCATTCTTTCCAGGACACCGGATAGCGTGGCCTTGTCAAGAATCAGAAATTTGCCAAGTTGTGCTGCTGTCATCCCCTGTTTGTACCATAGGCCTTCCAGTACCAGGTGCTGCAAATTTGTAAGGCCGTATGGGATCAGTTGTTTTTTGAAATCTGCATGGGCTTTCTGATATGCCTTGGCCAGAAGGAAAACCATGCAGTCAGGAACATCATCCGGTAATTTTGTCATCTTAAACTCCTTCGTATACGAACTATATAAATGATGGATTCCAGCTTGTCAATATAATGGTTTTTTTTTATTTTTTAGTCTGAGGGAAAATATGAAATATTTAAAGATGGTTCTAATAATTTTAACCGGTCTGTTTTTCCTTTCAGGCTGCAACACATTAAGAATAGGTATACAGAGGACAGGAGCAATCCCACCTGAGTATTGGAATCAATATCCTGGACCTCTTTTTATAAGTTCATCTGCCACGACCAGTCGTCTAATATCCGATGTCCCTGCTCCTATTTCCATCAGCTTTGCATCTCTGTAAAAGCGATTGATGGGGTATTCTGTCGTGTAACCATACCCGCCATGGAGTTGAAGCGATTCGTTTGCCGCCCGGTTTGCAGCTTCACCGGCAAACAGAATTGCCGCTGCAGCAAGTTTGTGGATCTCAGTGCCCTTTCCGCCACGATCAGCCTGATCCGCAACAAGAGCTGCCCGATATATAAGACCGCGTGCAGCTTCAATCTCCGTATACATATTGGCCAGTTTGGCTTTAACCATTTGGAAATCACTAATGGGCTGGTTGAATTGATGCCTGGCTTTGGCATATTTAAGCCCCAGCTCCAGTGCCGTCTCTCCTATTCCCAAAGACAGGCCTGCAACGGCCACTCGTTCTGTATCAAGACCTGTCATCATGACATTAATACCAGCATCTAATTCGCCTACTATATTTTCTACTGGTACCCGGCAGTCATTGAAAATCAGCTCACTGGTCGGGGAACATCGATGCCCCATCTTGTCAATCTTCGGACCTGCTGAAAAACCAGGCATCCCTTTTTCAACAATAAACGCAGTTATACCCCATGCTTTTTTCTCCATGTTGGTTTTGGTGTAAATCAGAGCAATGTCTGCTATTGGGGCGTTCGTAATAAACATTTTGCTACCGTTAATCACAAAATGATTCCCATCCCTTTCTGCTGTGGTCTGAATACCTACAGCATCAGAGCCTGCACCGGGTTCTGTTAATCCCAGGCATCCGATTCTGTCGCCGCTGCAGAGTCCAGGCAAATATTTTTGTTTTTGTGCCTCGGAAGCGTTATGTTCAATGTTGTGGGCACAAAGGTTGGAGTGGGCAACATACGAAAGGGCAAGTCCGGGACAGATCCGTGCGATTTGTTCCACCACCAGTGTAAATGTAAACTTGTCCATACCGGAACCATCGTATTCCTCTGGTATCCCAAGCCCTAAAAGTCCAAGGTCGCCAAAGGTCTGCCATATCCCTTCCGGCAGGTGGCATTCCCGGTCTAGCTCCTCTGCTATTGGGGCGATTTCTTTTTTCATGAATTCTTTAACATTTTTTTGAATCATTTTTTGTTCGCGGGTGAGTTCAAAATCCATAGGTTTGATCCCTCCTCATATTCTTAATACCCCATTGGGGGTTTCGGTAAATTCACGATTAAGTGCCACTGACAAAGAAATTCCCAATACCTTACGGGTATCTGCGAGGTCGATGATGCCGTCATCCCACAACTCTGAAGTAGAATAATACGCACTGCTCTTTTCCATATAATCCTGGGCAATACTGTCATGGATTTTTTGGGCCTCTTCATCTTGCAAACTCTTGCCCTGCCGTTGCAGGGCCTTGATCCTGATTTGGGTCAAGGTTTTTGCGGCCTGCTCCATTCCCATGACGGAAATCTGTGAGTTGGGCCATGTGAAAAGGAACCGGGCATCAAAAGCACGGCCGCACATGGCGTAGTTTCCGGCACCAAAACTGCCGTTTGTCATGATGGTCAGTTTCGGTATATCGAGATTTGCCTGTACCATCAACATTTTAGAACCGTCCTTGGTGATGCCGCCATGTTCATAAGACTTGCCTATCATAAATCCGGTAATGTTCTGCAGGAAAACAAGAGGTATGCGGTCCCGATTGCAGAGCTGCATAAACTGGGTGCATTTTTGGGCACTGTCAGAAAATAACACGCCGTTGTTGCCAATGATCCCTACTTTCCAGCCATACAAAAAGGCAAAGCCGCATATCACAGTGGTGCCGTATCCGGGTTTAAATTCGTGAAAACGGCTGCCGTCGAAGATCCGGGCAATGACCTCTCGCATATCAAATTGTTTTTTTACATCATCGGGAATAATCCCGTAAAGTTCCCTGGGGTCGTAGTAAGGTTCCTCGGATTCCCGTCTCTCTACTGCTGCTTTGATTTCCCGCGGGAAAGTACCCACAATCTCCCTCACAAGAGCAAGACCCTCCTGCTCGGAATTCACTGCATAATCTGCAGTACCGCTTATGCTGCCGTGTACATCCGCACCACCCAGTTCATCCGCGCTCACCTCTTCTCCGGTGGCGGCCTTGACCAGGGGAGGTCCGCCCAGAAAAACCCCACCAGTGCCCCTTACCATTACAGAGTAATCACATAAAGTCGGCACGTATGCACCACCGGCAGTGCTGTGGCCGAGTACGAGCGCAACCTGCTTGACCCCCATGGCGCTTAAAACACATTGATTTCTAAACATTCGACCTGCCATATACCTGTCCGGGAACAGCCCTGACTGCAAAGGTAAAAACGCACCTGCGGCATCCACCAGATGGATCATGGGTAAATGGTTTTCAATGGCAATATCAAGTGTCCGAACCATTTTTTTTACGGTAAGGGGATACCAGGCGCCTCCCTTGATGGAACTGTCACTGGCCATCACCAGAACCTCCCGGCCATTGACAATACCAATACCCGATACCACGCCGGCTGATGGGACAGTGCCTTCATAGGCAGTATTGGCAGCCAGGGTAGAGAGTTCTAAAAAGGGTGTTCCCGGATCAAGAAGCAGGTCAATGCGTTCCCGAACTAATAATTTTTTTTGTCTGCGGAGCCTTTTAATATCTCGTTGAGGTCTATCGAAACGGACTTTTTGCTGACGCGCGTGAAGCGTGGCCATTAGTTTTTTATTGTGCTTTTCAAAAGTACGGAATTCAACAGATTGAGTATCCACATTTGATTTTATGCAACGCATTTCAGGTTTCCTCTTCTTTTTTAAGCGTGACCAGTGATGCGTTCTTATCAAAGGTATCCCCGGATTTAAGATGGACCATGGACACCTCACCATCCCTGGGTGATATAATCACGGTCAGAATTTTCATACTCTCAATGGTAATCATGGGTTGACCTTTTGTAAGCGTTTCACCTTCAGACACCAGGATTTCCACTACCATACCGGGCATGGGAGCCCGGGCAGTGTCGCTTCCTGTGCCGGTCTCCTGTGCAGCCTGTTCCACCGGGTTAACAATGTGCAGGGTGAATGTGCGGCCAAATGCCCGGATATAGGCTGTTTCCCCTTTGACAGCCATTTGTATATCTGCCTGTTTATTGAATCATGCGACGATTTTTTCCCTTGACTGTCAGTGCTACAGGTTGGGGCTCGGATGTCTCCACTTGAAGGAGCTGCTCATCAAGGCGGCTTAAAATAGTTATCGAATAGTGTTTGTCTAACAAATCAATTCGTCGTTGCATACTAGTTCCTCCAGTTTCCCAAAAAAGCATAGGGTTCCGGTATATTGAAGGCCGGATTGATAAATTCCCGACTGCTCAATGCGGCTGTGGCCAGAAGCATGTTGCGTTCTTCTTCGCTAAGCTGCTTTGGTTTGAGATCCTGTTCATGCAATGGAATAAAACCGGTATGTATCTGCGCAGCCGAATAAGCAGGATGGGAGAGAATTTGTTTAAGGTAATCCGCATTGGTGGTTACACCCAATACCAGCGTTTCCTCCAAAGCCTTTACTCCTTGTTCAATCGCCTGTTTTCTATCCTTACCGTGGACGATCAGTTTGGCCAGCATTGGATCAAAGGCTGAAGAAATCGTCATACCTTCGGTAAATCCATTTTCAACCCGAACGGCTTCACCCGTTGGCATCTGATAAACCAGTAATGGCCCTGTGGCAGGCAGAAAGTCGTTTTCAGGGTCTTCAGCATACAGACGAAGCTCGATGGCATGTCCCTTGATCTGAATCTGCTCCTGGTCTATCGATAAAGGTTCGCCCCGGGCTATTCGAATCTGCAATTCCACAAGATCCAAACCTGTAACCATTTCGGTAACCGGGTGTTCCACCTGGAGCCGAGTGTTCATTTCCAAAAAAAAGAACTCACCGTCCGGGGCTAAAATGAACTCAACAGTACCGGCATTGTGATAGCCTGTCTTGCGCGTTATTTCCACTGCAGTATTGCAGATACGCCCACGAAGTTCCGGCGACAGGGCCGGAGCGGGGCTCTCCTCGATAATTTTTTGATAGCGGCGCTGGATGGAGCAATCACGCTCACCCAGATGCAGTACTTTGCCATGCTGATCAGCCAGCACTTGCACTTCTATGTGGCGCGGATTTTCAACATAACGTTCAGCGTATACCTCGTCGTTACCAAAAGAGCGTTTTGCCTCACCTTTTGCCAATTGAACCGCTTTTTTCAGCTCATCCGGATCCCGGACAATATGCATGCCTTTTCCGCCGCCGCCGGCTGCCGCTTTGATCAGCAAAGGCACCCCTATCTCTATCGCGGATTCTATAAAGGTTTTACCGGCGTCCTCCTCAATTACAGAAGGCGCCAGTGGCAAATTGTTCTCGATACAGAATGCACGGGCTGCCACTTTATTCCCCATTAATTCTATGGTTTCCGGCAAGGGACCTATAAATGTGATACCTTCTTTTGCAAGCTGTCTGGCAAATTGAGCATTTTCCGCCAGAAAACCAAAACCTGGATGGACTGCGTCAGCCCCGGTCTGCCTGCAAACTTTGATAATCTGCTCCATATCAAGATAGGCGGATACCGGAGTAGGGCCATGGATTTCTATACTCTCGGCTGCCTGATGGACTGCCGGAGAGTCTTCATCTACAGCATGGTACACCACCACACCGGGAATATCCATGCGATTCAATGTCCCTAAAATCCGGCAGGCAATCTCTCCTCGGTTTGGAATTAATATTTTTGTGATATTGTTCATGGTACCCTTTCTTATACTCTGTCCTGGACTTTATTGGATTTGTAATCAACCACACGAACTCCGGGTAAGGGGGGGGCCTGAAGACCGCCGGCAAATGCCTGGGCCATGGCAAGCCATTTTGTAACATTTTTCCCCTGGTATTTCAGCCGGGTGTCTTTAAGGTTGCGCCTTTGGGTAACGACCAGGCAAAATTCTTCTGCACAGCCCCAGACCTTTTCCGTTGCACCAGGCCTACCCCATTCCCACAGCTCACCGGACGGTCCTTTTAATTCCACTCTCAAAGTGATATTGGGGACCTTTTGTTTTCGAATGATAAAGCTCCAGTTGAAAGTGGTTACCCCCATATGTGCCACATGTTTTAACCTGGCATGGTTTTTCCGGCGTATGCAAAGGGCATCAAAAATATCTTGGGCATGGCTCCAGGTTTCCATCAAGCGCGCTGTAGCAAAGGAGCGAGCGTTCATATCAGGCCCATACCAGGAAATTCGATTCTCAGGAGACATCTTGTTTAATCGGGCAATCAGATGCATGCGGAGATGACGCCAATACGTCAGCAATTTTGATGGTTTTTTGATACCCAACAGAGAATTGGTGTGATTTTTCATGCTTTTATCAGACGCGATGATTCTCATTACGTCTCTGGCGCGGCCTTTGAATCTTTCCGGCTCATCAATGGCCATCAGCGCCTCATGATCAAAAAAGACAATATGGGCGACCTGGTCAAATATCGTCCACCGATAGAAAGGTGTCTTGAGTTGCCACAATTTTTCATCCACCCTGGATACCAGGTCATCGAATTCCTGATACTGTTCTTCAAGATCTGAGCATAAATGTTTCATGTCCTTTTGATATTCCTTTTTTGGTGTTGCTTCCATCATAAAATATAAATAGCCGGTTAAACATATTTTCTGCTTAAACCGGCTATCTTGTGTAGCTCTAAAATTTGCTGAACGGGCGCTCTCAGACGCTCTGTTTCGATGATCACCGTGTGTTGTTATTGATCTCTAATGATGCAAATCTTTTTACACTTGGGGCATCTCGTTTCTATTCTAATTATTTTTCCTTTCATCAGAAGTCTCTTACATACGGGGCAACGATATTCTTTTTCCATATCAAAACAGTTCTTTTTATTTGCAGCATTTGAGTTTGCATGAACAATATCATTCGTCATTTTCTTATTTTGAGGAGTATTCATTTGCATTGGTTTTTCCATCTTTTATTTATACTTTAATCGCATTGATAAAAAGATCAGACACTTCTTCTCCAACCTCTCTCAAGTTATATTGTCTGTTAAAAATGATCATTGGAATCATGATGTGATCCAAGGTTCCAAATAAAAGATTTCGGCAAATATTCATATCCAGATCTTTTTTAAAAATATTTTTTGCTTGTCCTTTTACGATTTCATTTTCAACGATTTTAAACAATTTTTCTATTATTTTATTGCTTTCAGACTCATGAAATTTTTTATTGGTCCTAAGCATTAGGACAAGAATGGTAGAATACCCTTTTTCTTTATAATAAAATTCAAAAATACTTGAAATTGTATTTTTAATCTTCATCTCGGGAGAATGTCCACTTAGATTATCATAGAGATTGTTAAGTTTTTCAGAAGGAATGCTTATGAGCAATTTTTCCTTGTTGCCAAAATATTCATAAACTGTTCCTTCTGCAACCCTCGATTTTTTGGCAATTTCCAGCATACTGGTGCCATTAAAGCCTTTTTCTGCAAAAATACTGATGGCTGAATTAATAATTCTTTCTCTCTTTTCAGCCTTTTTATCCCGATGAACTTCCCTTGTTTGAACCGGCTGAACAGCTTGCATAATAGTGTCATAAATCTTCTCCGACTGGTCCAGAGAATTGGTTTCATTTTTTAACGTCCAGTTTATTGCAATATGATCGACCGTTCCGAAAATTAAGTCCCTTAGCATCATGGGGGAGGTCAACCCCCTGAAAGAGCCATCCAGCATTCCTTCCTGAATGACATTGGTAAAGAACTTGGCATATTGTTTTAAGGCAGTATAGGCAGTTGATTTGTAAAATTGAGGGTATGATCTTGCCTCCAGAACTATTTTGATTTCTTTTTTATTGCCTGAATATGATTTGCAGTGGAACCAGATGGCTTTTCTAAGTTTGTTTTCAGCTCCTTGTATCCCTTGAAGATGATCTGCCAACCCCTCGCAGCTCTTTGTTAAAAAGTTCCCGATAATTTTAAAAAGAAGGTCTTCCTTGTTCTTATAATATAAATAAATACCGGAGCTTGTAAGACCAGCTCTCTTTGCTATTTCAGAAATCGTGGCATAGGTGAATCCTTTTTTTGAAAAGACTTCTGTGGCGGATTCAATTATTTTATGCTTCTTTTTTTTAGAGATGTTCATCATAGCAATATTTTATAGAATAGTCCTCAAAATATATTTATTTTATGAGGAGCATATTAATTTTTTATAAAAGCAAAGTCAATAGAAATATATTTGCGATCACCCTGGCAGGATAATATTGTATTAGCACAAATATTATGGCATAGTATTAGAGTGGCAGCCTTTTAAAAGATTTGAATGAGATTTTGTAGCTGAACAAAGATGATGAGTGATATAAAAAGGACAATATGAATCTTCAGGGTGATTTTGAAGGATTAACTCTGGCAAGTATTCTTCAGCTTCTTTGCAATGATCAGAAAACAGGGGTACTCAGTGTTACCTGTGATGACGAGGAAAGCCGGGTTTTTTTTGAGCAGGGCACCATTGTCTATGCATCTGCTTCCTTAAAAGAGGCAAGATTGGGTTTTCTTTTGCGGACTGACGGCATTATTTCGGTGCAGCAGCTTCAAAAATGCCTTGCCTTTGCCAGGGAAGAAAAGCTGCACCTTGGCAAAATCCTTGTTGAAAAAGGATATATTTCCCTTGATACCCTGAAAAAGTATAATACCAAGCAGGTTGAAGCTATTTTATATAATCTTCTTTTCTGGAAAAAGGGCCGGTTTGAATATAAAGATGCAAGATTGAATCTAAAGGGCATGATTGTAACACAGCTAAATCCCATGAAGCTGATCCTTGAGGCTTCCAGGCGGATTGATGAATTGTCTGTACTTAAAAAATTTATTCCCAGTGACAAATTTGTATTTAAAATGTCAGGAAAAGTGCAAAGCAAGGAAGAAATCAAACTGAACGCAAATGAATGGCGTATCCTTTCTTTGATTGACGGTACCCGTACTGTCCGGCAGGTTATCAATGAAAGCGGGTATGATGAATTTGCAGTCTATAAGATATTTTTTTCCGTGATTTCCTCTGGTTTGATTGAGCAGAAAGAAGAAATCCGACTGGATGACCAGGATGGGGAAAATGATTATTCCGCCATCCTGACGGTTTTCAATGACATACTTACATCCATTAAAAAAAATATTACAGATGAATTAGGTGACAGAAGTTATTCCCTGTTTGAAGAGATTAAACCCGGTCTCTCCATTGAATTTAAAGAAGTGATGAAGGATTATCACCCTGATAACCATAAAAATTCAAACCTCCAGACCATTACTTCAGCCCTGGATAAAATTGAGCTTATTCAAGACCCAAAGGAATTTTTAATCACGGGATTCACTGAATATTGTGCCCACGTATTAAAAAAGGTCGGTGATATTTTAGGCTCCCAACCTTTGAAAAAAATCCTTGATGACATTGAAAAAGTATTGGGGTATGTAAAAAAATACCAGGCTGGCTCAAAAGAAAAGAGCAAGATCGTCAATGATATGCAAAATGTCATTGCCAAGATCCTTTCTGAATTTAAAATTGGTAAAAAAAGTGGTTCAAAAGGCGGTATTTTTTCTTTTTTTTCCTGATAAGGAGACCTTTCTCTATGAGTCTGCCACTTTTGCCCCGCCATATGCCAAAAACGCAAGAGCGGCTGTCCTGAATAATGCCTTAATGGTTTCAAGAACATCGGTATCAATAAATCTGTCAAAAATTACGACGTAATCTGCAATAAACAGGAGACAGACCGTCACAAGGATCAGGTTGATAACTTTTCCGACTTTCCCCCCTGCATATTTTATCCTGGCTTTATTGAAAACAAATATAATAATGAGATATATTACCAGGGTGAAAATCAGAATAATGGTTTGTGCTGTCATAAATACCTCCTTTTATGTACTGAACCTTATTTTTTTAAAGAAGACCTTTTAGAAATTTTATTATATTGTCTGCCATGGCGATATTATTAATACTTTTTTGTTTTACCACTCCAAGATAATAATTGCCAATAGGAAAAATAAAAATATTTTTTTTGTTTTCCCTTGAAAATACGACATATTCAAGTCTGGTTTTACCAATTGCAAATGAATTTTTACCGCATGAAGAAACCATGGCGGAAGCCTTTTGAGGGTTTTTAATATCATGGGCAAGAAGTTTCCCGTTTTGATCGACTATGATGTATTGATCAACACCTTTTACCCTTGAAATTTGTTTTAATTCTTCAATTTCTGCCATATTGATTATAATTCTTGTGCCTTGTGATTTGAAGTCAAGTACAATAACTGGTCTGTAATTTGCTTTGATAAAGGGTAGGTTTTGCATACAATGATGAGAGCTAAATCAGGGCCAATCATTTTTAAAACTATATTTTTTTTATAGATGATTAATACCATCTTATTTGCATCCGGGTAGCAAGATCGACCCGCAGAGAAGCTTTGGGTGAGAATATTTCCCAGGAACTCAAGATCCTTTTCTTTTAAAAGCCCGGGCATATTATTTTTTAATATCCCCTTTTTTTTGTGGAAAAGAAAACCTCCTATGATTTCAGGAAAGGTTTGAATCCTTTTTAAACAAGTCCGGGCCTTTTTAACCTGTGTTTTGTTTATCGAATTAATAGCATATGAATTCATATAACCGCATACGCTGCACCTGAACACGGCTTTTTTGTCTTCTGGCCCGGCAGGGGACAAAAGATTTTTTTCACCGCAATCCTCGCAAAAGAAGATCCTTTTATTTTTATGGGTGGTTATGAGCTGAATATTCCTTTTATTTTATCCCAAATCCCTGCGGGTTTCTTTTGGGGGGCATCTGAAATGCCTTGATTTTCCAGGTAAGTGTTTTGAGGGCAGGTTTTAAAAAGGTTTATACTTGATTCAATAATTTGAAGAAGACAGGTTTTATCAGGATCGTTTTCCCAGAGGTTTTCAAGAGAAGAAATATCTTTGCTGATAGATGACAATAATGATTTGCCAAGGGGCCATTGGGCTGTTTCAAAGGAGGATTTCAGGCGGTTCAGGATATCAAGGCCTGTACTTTCAGGCAAAGTTTCACTGCTGTATTTTTTATCCTTTGGTTCTTCAAAGGATTCATCTTCATATTGGAAGGGCACAAGACCTTCTTTTCTGTCGTCATCTTCTTTGTTCTCTTCTTTCAGGGCCGGTTTCTCAACTTTCAGGCCTGTCTTTTCCCTTGTTGCCACCACACTGCCAGGGGAGTCATCCAAACTGAAAAATTCATCCAGCCTGCTTCCTATTTCCGGTATGGGGTCATTATCCATTCTTTCCGGGGTGAAATTTTTAATACCGGAAGATTGAGAATCTTCTGCCCGGTCAAGCATATTAAGGTCCTGGTCCTGGCTGTTGTCCTGGATATCCATAAGATGGATTGCATCCAACAGCTCATCTGCAGGAGACTCTTTTACGCAGAAAAGGTCATCCATGATATCTTTTTTACCAGCGGATGATCTTTTTTTGCCTGCCAGAGCCGGCATAATTATATCAGGGTCAGGTATATTGCCGGCCAAAGAGGAATCTTCTTTTTCCGTAAGCGCAGTTAAAGGAACGATGTCAACTTTCCTGTGCATACCAGCAGGTTTTACATGGCTGAGAGCAGGTTTGACAGGTTCATCTTCCGGTATGATTTCCTGTGGATGGATTTTGTTTTTTTTAGAAGAGATTTTGAGTTTGAACTCATGAAAACGGTTGATATTTTTTTCCAGTACCTGTTTTTTTTCCTTAAAATTCATGTCAGGGGAGTTAATCATATGCTCATAATTTTCAAAAACCAACCGGAGAAAAGATATGGAGTCTGTGTGGGCATTTGCCTTTTGAATGCCGATATATCGTCCTGTGCTGTGGATAATTTTCAAAAAAGCATGATGGATTTTATAATTTTTTAATTTTAACAGCAGTCTCGTGACAACTTCTTCAAAATTTTGAAGGGTGGTATTGGAAATTTCCCAGTCAATTGCAAGTATCACAGCTTTTAGTTTGTCAAGATCAGTTTTATTGATCACAGGCTTAGAAGCAATTTTATTTTTTAAGGATTTATATTTTTGAATTTCACAGGATAAAGCCATGTTAACTTTGCTTTGTTCAAGTTCCGGGTCATCAATAAATTTTTCAAGGTTTTTGAAAATTGAATTCAAGACCGGGATGGAATCCTTGTGCGCATTGCTCTTTTTTGATCCAAGATACTTTCCCAAAGACTGCATCATTTTTAGAAAAGAAGCTACAGCCTTGTTGTTTTCATAGTATTGCAAAAGTTTCAAAAGTTCATTTTGAAAGGCATAAATACCATCATCCGTAATATTTTCATTCATGGACTGAATAATTTTTTTAAGTTCAGTTAAAGAATTCAAAAAGAACCTCCTTTAAAAAACCTGGTCTTGAATGGATGCCAGTGTTGTTGATATTATTTTTTTCAAGGTCAAAATAACATTGCCGCCTTTTAAAGCACTGGCCTCAAATGCCGGGACCCGCAAAAGACTGTTTAAATCTTTTTGCATGGTTTGGGAAGACAAAACAGGGATATTCGTCAGTTTAAGATCGATTTTATTATATTGCATGACAAGGGGCATTTTAAACAGGTCAAGCTTATAGGTTTCAAGGTTTTCATATAATTGATTGAGGGATTCAATATTTTTTTTTCTCTGTTCCTTTTGAACATCTGCAACAAAAACAATGCCGTCAACACCGCGTAATACAAGTTTTCTTGTTGCATTATATTTTACCTGCCCCGGGACAGTGTATAATTGGATGGTGATATCAAACCCTTTTATCTGCCCGACATCAAAGGGTAAAAAATCAAAAAAAAGGGTTCTGTCATCCTGGGTTTTCAGGCTGACCATTTCTGTTTTTATCTGGTTTCGGTATTTTTTATTGATGTATTCAAGGTTTGTTGTCTTTCCGCCCCGGCCAGGGCCATAATAAACAATTTTGATTTGAACTTCCCTGGTTTTTACGTTGATAAGAGCCAAGTTCAATCCCCCCAAACAAAACTAAACATGGTAAGATGACAATATCCTGTCTTAAACAGGTTATTCACAGGCCAATATGGTGTTGACTTTTTTGATGGTTTCAGCGACTTTTAATCTCACAAGTCCCAGCGATATGTCTTTGTTGAACATTGTAATTAAAAGCGTGTCATCATTGACCTTGCTGAAATGAATACTTGATTTTTCGCCTTTGTGAAATAGTAATGAAAATTCTGATTCCCCCACAAGTTTGGCCATTGCATCAACCGCTGCAAAGTTACCGGCAGCAAGAGCTGCAAAGGCCGTGGAATCCAGATGGCTTTTTCCATTATCATGCTTTGCAATTGTATTGCCGGCCATATCCATAAAGATGACATGATCAAGCCCGGCTTCTATCAGGTTGACCTGGATTACATTGTCAATGGCATCTAATTGATTTTGATTAAACATGCCGGAATGTTAACCCAAATCAGTGAATTGTGCAATAATATAAACAATTAATTTGGTTAAAAAGGTATGTTTTAGATTTTAGGAACAATTCTATCTATGGGGGATTTGTACAGTTCCTGGAGTGCAAGACTTGCAGCGCCCCTTGCCCAGTCTGTATCGCAGAATTTCTGAATCACTATTTCACAGTTTTGAAAAACCTCTTTATTGGTGAGAGATTTTAATTGTTTTTTCATTGGATTAAATAAAAGATCGCCGGATTCCACGCCTCTTCCTGAAAAAATGATCCTTTTAGGACTGAATATCTGTATCAGCCCTGAAATGCCGAGACCCATTATTTCCCCTGCATGTGTGAAAAGCTTTTTAATTTTTGTATTGCCTTTATTTGCGGCATCAATTACCTGTTCATACTTTAAAAGGGTTCGGTCCTTTTCCAGTATATCCGCGGCCTGGCTTATAATGGAAAAATTACTGGTATAAGCCTCAAGGCATCCTTTTTTCCCGCACCGGCATGGATTACCCATGGGTTTGACAACAACATGGCCGAATTCAGCAGCCATGCCTTTTTCCCCGGTGTAAAGCTGGCCGTTCACAACAATTCCCATTCCCACACCGTCCTCAATAGTCACAACAAGAAAATTATCTATGCCCCTTCCGTGGCCAAACCATTGATGGGCAAGGGTTACTGTGTTGGCGTCATTCTCCACCCATACAGGGATGTCAAAACGTTCCTGTATAAGCTCCCTTAAGGGTACGTTGTCTTTCTGGTAGAATAATGTCCAGTGGTTAATCCCTTTTTTCCTGTCGATCAGTCCTGGAATGCCTGTCCCTATCCCCGATATCATGGACGGGGTCAATCCTGCCTGTGAAATACAATAGGATACGCCTTCTTCAATAAGGTCAGCAACAAATTCCACTGGTTTATTACTGGTGCGGACGGGCAGGTCAACAGAACTTCTTATGTCTGCCTGCATATCTGTCACAGCACACGAGATCATGAAAGCTGAAACCTTGATTCCAACAACATAGGCTGCGTCAGCATTCAGCGCCAGCAGGACTCTTTTGCGCCCACGCTGGTTGGAGTTTTTTATTTCTTTTTCATAGATCAGGTCGTTTTCAATAAGTCTTGCGGTAATATTGGTCACAGAGGCGCGGCTTTGCCCTGTTATCTGGGCAAGCTCAATACGCGAAATTGATTTTTTGCCCCTTATTGTATTTAGAATATTAAACTGGTTTATTTTTTTTATTAAATCCCTGTCTGCAACAGCCATGTTTTCCTTTTAATTTAGTGATTGAATTATCTCTTTCGGGATAACCGGGGTTGCACCTTTCTGCGAGCAGACATAAGCGGCAACAAGATTTGCCGTTTTATTTATCCTGTCAAGGCTGAAATCGTTTAAAAGCCCCAAAGCGACAACAGCAGTAAAAGAATCTCCCGCACCCACACTGTCAATAATTTCAATTGCTTCCGGTTTATATACCGAATCATTATTTTTGTCCACAAAAATACGGCTCCCGTTTTTTCCCTTGGTCAAAACGATCATATCAAGGCAGAACATTGAAATTAATTCTTCAAGGCAGGCTGTCTCTTCTTTTCGGGTTAAAAACATTTTGGAAATAACAATTAACTCTTCATGGTTTAGTTTTAAAATATCTGCATAAGAAAGCAGATCAAAAATCATTGTTTTGGAATAATAATCCTGCCTTAAATTGATATCAAAAATTTTTAAACAGGTTTTTTTTGTTGCCCGGATAAACTTTTTTATGGTTTTGCCTGACACCGGGTTCCGCTGGGCCAGGGTTCCGAAACAGACGGCATCGGCAGTCCTGGCCGATAGGGCCAGGGATGGATCAAAAGATAAAAAGTCCCAGGATGAATCCTCGTGGATGATATATTCGGGTATTCCTTTTTCATTAGTTTTAACGCTTACCCTTCCTGTGGGGTGGTCAGGATCGCAAGGTAATATATATGAAATCTTTTTTTTATCAAGCAGGGTTCTGATTTCATTTCCCTTTAAATCATCCCCGACGCGACTGATGATTATTCCCCTGGCGCCAAGCTGGCCCGCATGAAAAGCAAAATTGGAAGGAGCCCCTCCAAGTTCCTTATAACCTGCAAACTCGTCCCACAGGATTTCTCCTATGCCTATTATTGTATATTCAGCCATTTTGTATACTCATTGCATAAAAGGTGTAAAGGCTTTTCATCCTCTTCAATAGCCGGGAACCGGCCAACGGGATCTAAAAACCGGTTGTCATTTTCATCATCGTTTACCTCGGATACTTCGCCTAAAACCACCGGCCCTGTACCACTCAGCCCGTAAAAAGAATGATACATAAAAGGTTCTATGAAGATACTTTCACCTGGCTCCAGAATAATTTTTTCACCGCCACTAAATTTTTTTTTAACACCGTCAATAGAAGCAAAAAGTTTTTTTTCAGACAATTTTTCATCCTTTGTTGACCGGTATAAGATGATCACAAGATTTCCTTTGCCCCTGTTAATAATATCTTCCTTTTTATTCCAGTGAAAGTGCATGGGAGCGACCTGGTTTTCTTTGCAGACCATGAGTTTTTCAGCATAGGTTTTTGGATATTTGTCTTTTTTCAGGGCGTTCCCATTTCTGACAGTAAACAAAAGAAGCCCTGTCTTATCATAGTTATTTAACCCGTAATCCGTCACATCCCAGCCAAGTCGGTTTTCAACTATTTCATCGATCTCGTTTTTTTTTGCCCAGTCTTCAGGGGTCCAGAAAGCAAAGCCGGGAAGCTTAAACCCAATTTGTTCAAATAATTTTTTTGCCGTTTTAATTTCTTTGTTGATTTCGGACCGTTTCATGAAAAAACCTCTTTTTTTGTAAGAAAGTAAACAGTTTTGTTTATAATTACCATGAAAACAGAAAAAATAAAACATTTTTGTTTACTGATTAAATTAATTCTTGTAATTTTTATTTTACCTATTTATAACTAAAATAGTTTTTCAATGATAAATGCATTGGCATTGTCATTAATCTTTAGAAAATTTTTTTAAAGGAGGGGACAAATGAATTTTAAATTGCTGGCAAAAACAATGGCTGTACTGATTTTATTTTGTGTTTTTTCAACAAGTACATTTGCAGGACAGGTTGAAGTACTCCACTGGTGGACATCAGGCGGCGAAGCAAAATCTGTTGCCATCTTAAAAGGCCTTTTGGAAAAAGAGGGCCATTCATGGAAAGACATGGCTGTTGCAGGCGGGGCAGGGGAAAATGCAATGACTGTATTAAAGACACGTGCAATGGCTGGAAATCCTCCCACGGCAGCACAGGTAAAAGGCCCTGCAATCCAGGAGTGGGCCCGGGAAGGACTACTTGCAAACCTTGATCCTGTGGCAAAAAAAGAGAATTGGGATAAGCTCGTCCCTTCCGTTGTAACTGATATTATGAAGTATCAGGGCCATTATGTTGCCGTGCCTGTTAATGTTCATAAAATTAACTGGATGTGGTGCAATCCTTCAGTATTTATAAAAGCCAAGGCTAAAATTCCAACAACATGGGCTGAATTTGAGACAGCAGCCAAGAAAATCAAGGCAGCAGGTTTTATACCTGTGGCATTTGGCGGGCAGGCCTGGCAGGAAGCTACGGTTTTTGAATCAGTTGTTATTGGCCAGGCCGGTGCGGCTTTTTATAAAAAAGCCCTTGTGGATACTGAGCCTGGTGCTTTGAACAGCCCCCAAATGATTAAGGCTCTTAAAACTTTTAAAATGATAAAAAAATATACGGATAAAAATGCTCCGGGCAGGGACTGGAACATGGCAACCTCAATGGTAATAAAGGGTGAGGCCGCAATGCAGTTCATGGGTGACTGGGCAAAAGGCGAATTCACTGCTGCCGGGAAAAACCCTGGAACAGATTATGTTGCAATACCGGCACCGGAATCCGCCGGGACATATCTTTTCAATATAGACAGTTTTATCATGTTCAAGCAAAAGGACAAAAGTGCCCAACAAGCCCAGAATGCAATGGCAAGACTTATTCTTGGCAAAAAATTCCAGGAGGTCTTTAATGTTAACAAAGGTTCCATCCCGGTTCGATCCGGTATTGCAAAAGCAAGCTTTGATGATATCGCCTTAAGATCCATGGATGAATTTGCAGCCGCAGCAGCCAATGGCACGCTTATGCCAAGTATGGCGCACGGGATGGCCGTCTACCCGGCTGTTCAGGGTGCAATTTATGATGTGGTTACAGAATTTTATAATTCTGATATGACAGCCAAAGAAGCTGCTGCTAAATTTGTTACGACAATAGCTGCTGCAAAATAAGGTTTCAGACTCACACCAGGCATACTTTATGCTTGGTGTGAGTATACTTAAAATAATTATTTGAAAGATCATAACTAATATGACATTTCAAACTTCTGAAAATTTAAAAACCAAAATTTCCTACATGTCTGACCGGCTGCTTCCAAAGCTGGTAGTGGCACCGACATTTGTAAGCACCATTGTTTTTGTTTATAGTTTTATTTTATGGACGGCCTGGATTTCTTTTACCAAATCGCGTCTGCTTCCAAGGTATAAGCTTGAAGGGCTTATCCAATATATAAAACTTTTTACAAATGACAGGTGGTGGGTGGCAAGCAAGAATCTTTTTGTTTTTGGTTCTCTTTTTATTATAATCTGCATAATTACAGGCTTGCTTCTTGCCATTTTCCTTGACCAGAAAATAAGGATTGAAGGAGCCTTAAGGACCATTTTCCTGTACCCCATGGCCCTTTCTTTTATTGTAACAGGCACTGTATGGAAATGGATTTTAAACCCCAGTATCGGTATTGCAAAACTTATGCACGATATGGGGTTTTTAAGTTTTCATTTTGACTGGCTTGTTAATTCTGACATGGCAATTTATACCGTGGTTATTGCCGGGGTATGGCAATCATCAGGCTTTGTCATGGCCTTGTTTCTTGCCGGCCTGAGAGGGATTGACGATTCCATAATCAAGGCCGCCCAGATTGATGGTGCAAGCCTGCCCAGAATCTATCTGAAAATAATCATACCAAGCCTGAGGCCTGTATTTTTCAGTGCCCTTATGATCCTTTGTCATATTGCCATAAAGAGTTTTGACCTTATTGTGGCGTTAACAGGGGGAGGGCCCGGGTATTCATCGGATGTTCCTGCAACCTTTATGTATTCCTTTGCATTCACAAGGGGCAGGCTGGGGCTTGGGGCTGCAAGCTCAATGGTAATGTTCGGGGCTGTACTTGCCATTCTCATACCCTATCTTTATTCTGAGTTAAGGAGCCGGGACAATGAATAGCGAATATTTTTCAAACGATTATCAAAAAACACCTTTTATGCTTTTTTTCAGGGTGGCTGTATACGCAGTCCTTATAATTGCTGCGATATACTTTTTAATACCCCTTGTTATCATGATTTTTACTTCTGTTAAAACCATGAATGACATAAGAACAGGGAACCTTATATCTTTTCCCAGGCAGTTTTCTCTTGAAGCATGGAAATCAGCCTGGGATACGGCATGCATAGGTGTTACCTGCAACGGGATAAAGGGCTATTTCTGGAATTCAGTCAAGATAACGGTCCCTGCGGTTTCCATATCGACCATTATTGGTGCGGCCAATGGTTATGTGTTTTCAAAATGGAAATTTTACGGCAGTGAAGTCTTTTTTTCCATTCTTTTGCTGGGCTGTTTCATCCCTTTCCAGATTATTCTTCTTCCCATGGCAAAGATGCTTGGCATGGCAGGTCTTGCCCAGACCCTGCCCGGGCTTGTCCTTGTCCATATTGTTTACGGCCTTGCTTTTACAACCCTGTTTTTCAGAAATTTTTATGTTACAATACCCCAGGAGCTTGTCAAGGCTGCCAGAATTGATGGTGCAGGGTTTTTCAGGATATTTTTTAAAATAATGCTTCCTGTTTCAATTCCGATTTTTGTTGTAAGCATCATCTGGCAGACTACACAGATATGGAATGATTTTCTTTTTGGTGTTGTTTTTTCATCAGGAGACACCCAGCCGATTACAGTGGCTTTGAACAATCTTGTTAACACTTCCACCGGTGTAAAAAAATATAATGTGGATATGGCAGCGGCAATTATTGCAGCACTGCCGACCATGGCTGTATATATTGTCGCGGGGAAATATTTTCTGCGCGGCCTTACAGCCGGATCTGTAAAAGGATAATTAATAATTTATGGCATCTTTAGACATTGAAAATGTAAAAAAACAATTTGGCAATGTTGAAGTTCTTAGAAGTATATCAATAAATATTGCCCATGGCGAGTTCCTTGTTCTTGTCGGCCCTTCAGGATGTGGGAAATCAACCCTTTTAAACCTGATTGCAGGTCTTGAAACCATATCATCCGGTATTATTAAAATAGGGGAGCAGAATGTAACTCACATTGCCCCGAAGGATCGCGATATTGCAATGGTTTTCCAGTCCTATGCCCTTTACCCGAGTATGAATGTAAGAAAGAATATATCATTCGGGCTTGAGACAAGGAAAATACCAAAACCTGAAATAGAAAAACAGGTGGCAAAAGTTGCATCAATGCTCCAGATTGAGGACCTTTTAGACAGGAGGCCTGCCCAGCTTTCAGGGGGCCAGAGACAAAGGGTTGCAATGGGCAGGGCGCTTGCAAGGGATCCTGCAATTTTCCTTTTTGATGAACCTTTATCCAATCTTGATGCAAAACTCAGGGTTGAGATGCGCACTGAAATCAAACTTTTGCACCAGAAGGTCGGGACAACAATTGTCTATGTGACGCATGACCAGATCGAGGCCATGACCCTGGCAGACAGGATCGCGATTATGAAGGATGGTGTTATAGAACAATTCGGAACACCAAAAAACATTTATGAAAGTCCTGCTTCCATATTTGTTGCAGGTTTTATAGGATCTCCTTCCATGAATTTTATCCCGTGTGAAATAACAGAGCATGACGGCAACCTGAAAATCCTGCTTGTTGCCCAGGGTGATGAAAAATGCCTTGTCCCGGTAAAAGGTTTATCAAGTTCTCCTGAAAAATTAAAGGGTCAAAAGGTTATCCTCGGTATCCGGCCGGAACAGATCAGTGCATTTAATTTATCTGAAAAGAAAAATAATAATGTTTTCAAACTTAAATGCCAGGTCAGGCTCACAGAGCCCACAGGGCCTGATACACTTGTTTTTACACAAATCAACAACCAGAAAACAACCTGCAGGATTCACCCGGATAAGGCAGCCTTGCCCGGTGAATCCATGGAAATGGGCTTTGATATTTCAAAGGCTGTTTTATTTGACCCGAAAACTCAAAAAAGAATTTATTAGTAAATGAACGGGGACAAGCTTAAAATAAAACCCGGCAATAAGCCGGAATACCGGATCGGCATTGATCTTGGCGGTACAAAAGCAGAAGTCATTCTTCTGGCAAAAGAGGGACAGGAGTGTTTCAGGAAGCGGGTGGCCACCCCGGTTAATACAAAAAATAATTACAAGTCTGTACTTGAAACCATCCATACCCTTGTAAATCAGGCTTTATCTGTTGTTCCTCCCACTGATGACTACACAATAGGTGTTGGCATCCCCGGTACAATGGATAAAAATACCGGCATGGTCCAGCATGCAAATACTACCTGGCTTGCAGGCCATTATTTTAAGAGCGATCTTGAAAAAAAACTTGAAAAAGAAATTTTAATGGATAATGATGCCAATTGTTTTACTCTTGCCGAAGCTGTGGGTGGCGCTGCAACCGGTTATAAAATCGTATTTGGAATTATCATGGGTACAGGGTGCGGCGGCGGGCTTTGCATTGATGGAACAATTCACAGCGGGAATCATGGTATTGCAGGAGAATGGGGGCATTTTTCCATTGACCCAAAAGGAGAAAAGTGTTTTTGCGGTAATGTCGGGTGCATTGATACAGTGTTGAGCGGGCCTGGCATGGCAAGATCGTACAAGAAAAAGACCGGTAAAGATTTGCCTGCGGAACAGATCGTGAACAAGGCAAGAAATAATGATCAAGAATGCATGCAGATTTTTGACCGGTTCCTGGATGATTTCGGTAAAAGTGTGGGTGGCCTGATTTCAATATTGGACCCGGATGCCATTGTTATTGGGGGAGGCCTTTCCAATATCCCCGAACTTTATACAACCGGGATTAGAAAGGTTAAAAAATATGCATACCATCAAAACGTGAGAACCCCTGTGTTAAAAAATTTCCTGGGCGATTCCGCAGGCGTGTTTGGTGCAGCCTGGCTTGGGTGTGATACAGGTCAAGCTTTAAAATAAATTAAAGATTAACCTGGTATGGTGCGATACCTTTAGAAATGAGTTTTTCTTTTTCTAAAAAATTATTTATTTTAGTATGCATTGTTGTATTGTTGCTAATCGTATTACCTCTTTTTTATATTGTCAAATCATCATTTTCCAAGTTCGGATCATATGCGTACACTGTTAATGAAAAACAAATAAAAAGCATGTCAAGCTTTTATCTGTCACGAATTGCACAAGAGCATGCAGAAAAATATGATGAGATTTTCAAAAAAATCGAAGTGGTATCTTCATTAATGGGCCGTCAGGCGGAAAGTATTTATCTAAATCTTGATGCCTTGTCCAGGGTGCCGTTAAAAGGGGCCTTGAACCTTGAATCGAACCGGGAAAACAAGATTTTTTTTTCTCCCCGGCATGAGACTGTTATTACTTTGTACTGGGGAGGTAATAAAATTTTAAATGCAGTGGAAAAAGAGCTTTGTGCCCTGTCCAATTTTAAATCCATCTTGATAAAATCAAAAGAACTTGTCAATGAAAGCCTTGCAACATATGTAATAACAGCTTCCGGTATCGGATTATACTATACCCGGAATCTGAAAGCTGAATCTGCGTGTTACAACCTGCCGCCCTCATCTGAATTTGATTTAAGGGATGGTGAACCGGTTACTGTTTTTACAAAATCAAAAATTAAATTTTATGATACAAAGTGGACCGGAATCTATAAGAGCGATGCCATTGATGGCTTGATGATGACGGCCTCAACACCGATTTATGGTAAAAACGGTGAATTCAAAGGGATCACCGGCATTGATATCCCGGTCGATTATATTATAGATGAACTGACACAGAGTGCTTTTATTTCCGGAAATAAAAATGAGACTATCCTTTTTGCTTTTCTCCAGAACAAGGAAGGGAAGATTATTGCTTTTCCCAGTGAATTCATGGAGTTATTCGGATTAAATATGGATTTAAGCCGGGTTAAGAATTCAAGCGATATTATAAGCTTAAGTTTAAAAGATTCTTCGATTAGAGCTGTTCGCATGATTGCCCCTGATATCATGAATTCCCATCATGGGATTATTAAACTGGTAATCAATAATGAAAAATATCTTTTAGCCATCGGCTGCCTTAACTCGGTTGACTGGCATCTTGTCCTGGTAGCCGGGCAGGCTGGTATGATTGTATCTTTAAATAAAACCAGGGCAGCCCTTGAAAAAAGCCTTGGGACGATATGGAAAGACTTTCTCGTCTATTCTTTGGTGGTCATGGTAATTTTTGCAGTCTTGTTATTGTGTGTCATAAAGATTGAAAAAGGACATACTCTTGAACTTGAAAATCGAATCAGATTAAGGACGATGGAACTTGAGAAGAGTAACAAAGAACTAAAAAATAATAAAAATGAGCAGAATAAAATTATTGCAGAGAGAACAGCCCAGCTAAAAAGGCTGAATGAGCATATTGTCTTTACAGAGGAGGGTGAAAGAAAGGCAATTGCATCAGACCTTCATGACAGCGTTACACAGACTCTTGCCATGAGCATATCTAAACTTAAAAACCTTTCGGAATCCGATAAGATTATAACTGAAAGTGAACTCCTGGTGATTCAGGAGTATCTTGACCTGTCTTTAAGGGAAATCAGGTCCCTGATTTACCAACTAAGCCCACCCATACTGGATGACTTTGATATTGATATTGCATTGGGATTTTTAATAGAGGAGACAAATGCCAAATACCATAGTCATTTTCATTATATAAATAATATCGAGGATAGGGTTTTACTTGACCAGGCGCTTAAGGTCACTTTATACAGGGCCGTCAATGAATTGCTTACCAACATCCTAAAGCACTCGGGAACCAGAAATGGTGAAGTTGAAGTCTCAAAAAATAAAGAGAAAATAATAGTAAGGGTGGAGGACAAGGGCGCGGGTTTTGATATCAATATAGTAAAAGCCACAGACTCTTTCGGCTTTGGATTACATAGCCTTGCGGAAAGAATGGAGAATCTTGGCGGGAAAATCCAATTGGAATCAGAACCCGGGAAAGGAACAATTATTCATTTGACAGCTCCTGTTTTACAATGTAATGACAAAGAATATGAAAAAAGTTAGAATTATCTTAGCAGATGATCATAGTATCATGCAGCATGGGCTTTGCAGTTCGCTGGAAATGGAAAAAAATTTTAAAGTGGTTGCAAAAGCAAATTCGGGCCGTTTGGCCATTGAGTTCTCAAACAGGCTAAAACCGGACCTTGTAATAATGGATGTCAGCATGCCGCACCTTAACGGGATGGAAGCGACAAAACAAATTCTTAACAGAAATCCTGAAATAAAAGTCATAGCACTTTCCATGCACCTGGAAAAAATTTATATAACAGGCATGATGAATGCAGGAGCCTCAGGCTATATTTTAAAATCCTGCTCCTTTAAGGAATTATTAAAATGTATCCAAACTGTTTTATCAGGAGAATTATTTTTTTGCCGGGAGGTTAAAAATCTTATCCAAAACAATGAGTTTGATCCTGTTTCAGGCAGTTCTGTTTCTGTTTTTTCCTTGTTGTCAACAAGAGAGCGCGAGGTGCTGCAATTAATTGCAGAAGGGCTTAAAAGCAGGAAAATTGCTGAAAAATTGAACATCAGTGTTAAAACGGTTGATATCCACAGAACACATTTAAAAACCAAACTGAATATCCACAGCATTGCAGAGTTAACTAAATTTGCCATTACAGAAGGCCTGACTTCTTCCATGCTGTGACCTCAAATTCACTATTTATAAGAAAAAAATTACATAAAATTATAACCTGTTTTTAATCTGCCAAAAGGAGAAAGTCACTTATATATTACTGAAAATGGTTTTGCCGCTTTTGTTCACAACATCAAGCCCGATGACCGGACCGCCGTCCAGGCGGTGGGTGGCGCAGGAAATTCAGGGATCATAAGCGCGGACTGCCATTTCCACTTTGTTTAAAATACCTTCATCCACAAAACCGTCTTTAATCAAAAGCCTGGCAGACTGTTCAACGCTCATGCTTATGGGCGCAAGGTTATGGGTTGTACCAACGATCATGTTGGCAGAGACAATCATTCCCTTGTCATCGGTTGTATAATCATGGATCAGCGTGCCCCGGGGTGCTTCAACATGGCCTACTCCCCGTCCGGCTTTCGGGGTAACATCAAGACGGGTCTTTTTCCCGGCAATATTCTTGTCGCAGAGGAGTTCTTTTGTTTTTTCACAGGCATAAACAAGCTCAATGAGTCTTGCAAAGTGGTAGAGCAGGGTATGTTGAGCAGGTCTTCCAAAATTTTTACGAAAAGTTTCAAGCTCTGCTCCGGCAATGGGTGTTGAAATGTTGTCGCACACGTTGATCCTTGCAAGGCAGTTGGAGCGGTAAATACCTCTTGGCATGTCAAGATCCATGGAAAAGCCTTCATCCCAGGATTTTGCATACGGGTATTTGCCATAGGAAACATCGGCCACGTGTTCGCCAATATAATCAAGATATCTGGAATCATCAAAATCAGTATATGATCCGTCAGGTTTCATAAGGCGTATTTTGCCTTTATAAAAGTTCAAGGAGCCCTGATCATCCACTGTACCGATAAAACCTGTGTTTATTGTGCCAAGGCTTGTAATTTCTTCAAGGTATTCAGGGAAAATATTTTCTTTGGCGTATTTGATGGTAAATTCTGCAAATTCCAATAATTTTTCAGTATCATTTAAAAGGCTTTGCCTCTGGCTTTCTGACATGGGCTTTGCAAAGCCGCCGGGAACGGCTGCAACAGGGTGGATGACCTTGCCTGCAAATTTTTCCATCATCATCTGGCCCAGCTGCCTCATCCGGAAGACCTGTTTTGCAAGATCAGGGACTGCCTTTGCAATACCAATGACATTTCTGACAGAATAATCCGCATCCGGTCCCATGATAAAATCCGGGGCTGCAAAAAAATAAAAATGCAGGATTTTGTCATTGATATGGGCCATGTTCTGCATGCATTCTCTCAAGAGGTGGCCGGCCGGAGCAATATCCGCCCCAAAACAGGCATCCACGGCCTTTGTTGATGCAAGGTGATGATGCCATGGGCAGATACCGCAGATTCTTGTCACAATCCTTGTAACTTCTTCGGCAGGTTTGCCCTGGACATATTTTTCAAATCCCCTGATGCTGTTGAAATGGGTGACAGCCTTATCCACGTTCCCATTATCATCAAGTTGTATTTTAATGCTTGCATGGCCCTCAATACGGGACAGCGGCTGGATATTAATTATTTTTCCCATTGTTTAGAAGCTTCCTTTTTTACAGACCAGTTTGTTGTGCGCACCTGAAAATCTTAACAGGCTTTCTCGTTCAGGCAGTTGACTGATATCAATACCATTGCTTACAAGGGCGTTGAGCATATCAAGCATCTGGTTGCCATTCTGTTTTACAGGACCGTAACATCCCCGGCATGGAACCCTTGCACTGATGCACCTTGGTGCATCTCCATTGTTACCTGCACACCCGGCACGGGTGACAGGGCCGGAACAAAGATAGCCCTGTTCCAGCAGGCATTGCATTTTGTCAAGAGGTTCTTCAGGATCAAAATCAGGGGTTGTGACAAATCGTTTGATCTCGTTTACATCGCCTTTCCCCTTACGGATGGCAGGGCAGGTGTCACATACGCTTCTAAACGGAAATTCAGGGTTTTTGTCTTTTAACAGTGCAAAAAGGGCTGCACCGATGTGATCCGGGTGGGGTGGACACCCAGGAAGATAGATATCCACTTTGATATGTTCATCCACGGCATAACATCTGTCCAGAAGTTTTGGTACACCGTTACAGGGAACCTGTCCCCCGGAATCCGTACCCTCGGTTGAATAATACCGGTCAAAAAGCTCTTCATTGGAATAGGAATTTATCATGGCCGGAATTCCCCCGTGGGTGGCACATGTGCCAAGTGCTATCAGGACTTTGCATTTTTTTCTCATTTCGCTTGCAACTTCAAGATGCTCTTCATTCCGGATACCGCCGGACAAAAGTCCGACCTTTGCCTCGGGAATATTGATTTCATCCTTATCCCCGAGCTGACCATAATACTTATGATCCATCAGTACCGGTATATGGACAAAAGTAAGTTCCGGTAAAAGATCAAGCAGGGTTTCCCCGAGATTGAGAATGGCAATTTCACACCCTGAACATGAGTTCAGCCATTCACTGGCAATTTTTACCGGCATGTTTCAACCTCCTTCAGGTCAAAGGTATTTGGTCCTGATTTTTTGAGTTCTTTGATTATCCAATCAGATGCAATTGGTACGGCCTTTTTTGCCTTGGGACAGAGCCCCGGGTTTATTTCATTTGGTATTAAATTTGTATGCATGCCAAGCACTTTGACATCAACACCCTGATCCTTTAACTGTGACATGAGATTTGAACACGGGGACTGATGCAGTGAAAAATCAGACATTTTTTCCTTTGGCACACAGGCAAGGTCGATCTTGAAAACTTCTCCCGGCTTTTTTCCCTTAACCGTAACCGCATCTATGATTATAATTTTTTCAGGTTTTTTCTCCATTAGCAGCAGGTCGAATATAAAATCCCTGATCCCGGTTCCCACGTCCAGTGCAAGGGCATAATCAGGTATTGTATGATGGAGGTTGAGGTGATTTACAACTTCAGGGCCAAATCCGTCATTGCCAAACAAGGTGTTTCCGCAACCAAAGGTCAATACGCTTTTTTCATAAATTAAGGTTTCCGCTGCTGCCATTTTCATGCTCTTTCATTGAATGTCAATTGTTTTATGAATTATTTTTTAAAATGTTTTCTTCACTAATAAAATATACCATGTTTAAACAAAGAAAAAGACTAAATTGCTATCAGACAAATATTGGAGGTGTCAACCGCTTTTTTGCTAAAGTGTCAGAATAAAAAGAACAGGTCAAGTCAATTTAGGTTTCAATATTTCTTGACACATTTTTTAAAGGGTGATAAAAGTCGCTTTGTCCAATTAAAAATACTCGGGGCGTAGCGCAGTCTGGTAGCGCACTTGTCTGGGGGACAAGTGGTCGCTGGTTCAAATCCAGCCGTCCCGACCAACCATTAAAGATGACATGAAGTGTCTGAGTGCATGAAATCCAAATGCTGGTTCGATTCCTGCTCTTTTGCATAGCCCTTTCATAAGTTTAGGCCTTTTATAATATCGATCGTCTGTCTTCTCATTATAAAATACCCAGATGTCTTGTTTTCGGTTTTTCCATCGTCTCCAGAGTACATCATACAGTTCATCGTTGATCTTCACTTTAATTTCTTTTCAAACACTGTTTCTGGTTTTGCGTGTGCGTTTTTATATGAAACACCACACCCCAAAAAAACACACTTCACCCTCGGCGTTGCTTTTTCTGCAACACTTTTTACAAAACCAAGTATAGATTTTTTTTGAGATCCACTCCTTTGTCATAATATTTGTTTTTGATAATTATCGTTTCTTAAAGCAGTTAATCAGCCCGATTTAATACAGTTTTATATGCGTAGTTCCGATTGTCAGTTCGTTGTGCTAAAGGCTGATCAGTCATGTTAGTTTCGCGTTCTATGGCTTCAGTTTGTCATCGACTTTGTATTACTGCTTTAAAAATGTTTGTCAATACGGGTCTCATTCTTATTAATTCTCACATGGAACTAAATTATAACCAAGCTGTCTGGCCCTTTTCTTCATATTGTTAATGGTTCTTTGCCGGGTTTGGACTGTCAAATAATCTTTGCCAAGATCCATAAATGTATTACCTTGTTTAATGATATTATAAATTGCTTTTGAAATCCGATGTGCTATTGCAACAATTGCTTTTTTCGCACCACGCCTGGCCTTTAATTTATAATACTTGGCTCGGTAATATGATCCTTTTTTCTTAACTGCTGCCCATGAAACCTCTACCAGAATTGTTTTAAATGGATGGCTTCTCACAGAAGTTCTGCCACTTTTTCTTTTGCCGGCGCTTTCATTATTACCGGGACATAACCCGGCCCGGGAAGCAAGCGCAGCCATACAGGTGAATTCATCTAAAGTAACACCGATTTCACTGACAATTGACTGAGCAGATTTTTTATCAATACCCGGAATTTCATCCAGGCGATTTAATAAGTCTTGATGTCCGGCTGTAAGCGTATCCATCCTCTTGGTGATTTCAGTGATTCGCTTTTCAAAACTTGCGATCATCTCCATCATACCGATTAATTGAAATCGATGGTGGTCTTCAAAAAAACCATGAACACTACGGTGCAATTCTTTGGCCTTTGCTTTCAGCCCTCTTTTTGCATTCTCCTTGATCTTGGATAGACTCAGTTCAGATTCATTGCATAATAAAAAAATCAGGTTACGCCCGGTCACTCCGAACAGATCAGATACCACAGAGTCAATTTTAATATTGGCGGTTTCAAAAAGTTTGTGAACCCGTCTTTTATAATCAGCCAAGGATTCTGTATATGTTCTTCTGAGCCGCGTCAGTTCCCTCCATTGACGGATCTCTTTGGGAGGAATAAAGCTGCCTTTTAATAGCCCATGTCTTAGAAGCCCCGCAAGCCATTTGCAATCACTTATATCTGTTTTCCGGCCCGGTACATTTTTGATATGCCGGGCATTTACGAAAATGACTTCCATGAACCCTTCAATAATATTATGAACAGGGCGCCAGTATACCCCGGTACTCTCCATTGCTAATACCGGGCAATTATTATCTGTTAACCATTCTTTCATCTCTAACAGATCATTTGTGAATGTTCCAAACTCTTTAATATCATACTGCTCTTCACCGTGCTCATCCAATTGTTATAAGACAGGCTGAAATTTTCTTCTTATGTACGTCCAAACCGCAACAAACAGGGTGAACAATCTGAATAAATGTGGTATCTAACTTTTTGGTCATAGCTATCCTCATTATTTTATTGTGGTGATAAAAATTTTGATAGTTATGACCATTCCTTCAACTATGCAAGTGTTTCATTTTTTGTTGTGCCCGCCAGGGCATGAATGTTAGTCAAAAACAGCAAGGATTTTTTAAACTAATCAAGAAACATGGTTTTCAAAATTATTGGAACTTGCTTTATCTGTAG